>CAVWQS010000013.1:0-74418 GCA_963757155.1 uncultured Alphaproteobacteria bacterium | reverse complement strand
CTGGGAGGTTGTTTCTCAGTATGCGGGCGTCGATGGTTTGCCGTACGTCGTGCTAAGAAATGTTTCTGACCGAACGTGGCAGAAAGCTCTGTCCCAAAGCGAACTGGGACGTGGCGAACAGTATTCCCGAGTGCTAGACGGTTCTCAGTCCAGGTGAGCGGCCCTTAATTTGTCCGTTGTCCCACACTGCATTGAGTGGCTTGTTGCGGGCAAGAGCCTATAGATGTGCTGCATTCGCATCCCCTAAGCCCCGCCTTCCCTCGTCCGAGCGGGGCTTTCTCTTGTGCGTTGCGTGTCATGGAAGCTACGCGGCGACATCATCGAGCCGAACGATCACACTGCCGCCGCGCTCAAACTGACGCGCTTGGTATTTGCGCTCCAAAATGTCTTGGATAAGTTCTCGATTCCGATGGTAGGTGATCACCATCGCCTGGGGGCCCGCCAGCGCGTCGTCCTCCAGCTGGGCCAAGGCCGCTATTGAAATGCCACACCGAACGAGCACAACACCATCGGCCGCGAAGAAGCGCATCAGGCCTTCGGCGCGGTCGTAAACGATATTTTCGGGTTCAAAGCTGAGCATGGCCGCCTCCCAGAGATGGCCCAACCCGGCGGAGATCATACTCCACGAGACGTTGCCGGCACATGTGTGGCGCATGAGGCCAACTGGCTGACCTATAGCTATTCGAGGCTAGGTGGCGTCTGGATGCCGCCTGTTGCTCTTCCGCTATTCTGGAGAGCTCTGGCGGTAGTTGGAGTTGGTAGCGATAGGCGATCCGCCAGAGGTAGGCGCGGCGTCCTGCCGTCATGATCGCGTGCCCATCCTGAGCTGCGCAGTGCATCTCGAGGACGAACCGAACATCGGCGTTCCTGGGCGGGAGCTTGCAGTGGACGAGGGCGTCCAGGAGTTGCGTTGCGCTTCCTCGACCGTCGCTGGGCGGGTGTCGGGTTCAGATTCCATCGTGATGGGCTGCCAGAATAGACCGGTTGCCCGCGCCGCAGACGGGTAGAATGGCGCCATTGGCGCCGGCTAGATTGGGCAGGTAAGGGAGGTCGAGCTTGCGAGGCCTTTGAGGAGCCAATCATCACTTAGACTTTCGCCTATTGTTACCCATGTGATACACCGTAGAACCCTATTGGCTATCGAATTTTTCTAAGTTATTGATATACAATGATAAATTCCCATCAATCACTAAGAGGTTGCAGTGTAAAGTAGACACTTTCACGTAACCTCGGCACGCTGGGCCAACCACCCCTGGGGCTCAACCGCCCGGCGAGACAGCCCTCATGATTCAACGCACTGTCCCACAGGAATTCCATCTCGCGCAGATCAACGTCGCAACGCTTCTGGCGCCCCTCGACGATCCGCGCCTGGCGGAATTCGTCGCCAATCTCGACCGGATCAACGAGCTTGCCGAGGAAGCGCCCGGCTTCATCTGGCGCCTCAAGGGCGAGGGCAATGATGCGACCTCGCTGCGCCCCTTCGGCGAGAACGTCATCGTGAACATGAGCGTGTGGGAGAATGCCGATCGCCTGTTCGACTTCGTCTACCGCACCGCCCATGCCCCGGTCATGGCCAAGCGCCGGCAGTGGTTCGCCAAGCCAGAGGGTCCCTTCGTGGCGCTGTGGTGGATCGGCGCGAGACACCGGCCCACGGTCGAGGAAGCGCGTCAGCGCCTGGGCCTCCTGGCGCGCAAGGGCCCCAATCCGCTGGCCTTTACAATGAAGCAGCGCTTTCCGGCGCCGGGGACAGCGTCATGAAACAATCCCCGCCATGACTTTCCCTGGAAAATAATAGTCCTCCCTCCCAAATCGAAACGCTTCGGCACGAAATATTGCCGGCTTGCTAGCGCAATGGTAGCGTCCCGTCCGACGGGAATGGTTCGGGGGATCTTCCAATGGCCGCGCGCTCTCATAGGCGCTTGATGCGCCTTGTTCTACCGCTGGCCCTTCTTCTGACACTCGCCACCTGCAGCGCCAGCCCGCGAGGCGAGACGTTTACAGTTGTCAGCGACTGGACTCCGCCAGCCAAGCTTCCGACACAGGCGGAGAAGCAGGCGGCCGGGGAGCTCCTCGACATGTTCAGGGAACCTTGTCTCGAAAGATTCCCCGACGACAGCGCCGTCGAGAGCTATGCCAAAGAGAAAAATCTGACGCCCATGACCGAGGCAGAGTTCCGCCACCTTCTGGGACCCGATCCGGGCGAGGGTTGGATCGGGCAGGCCTCCTCCAGGAAATACTTGCTCACCGTCGAAAAGCCGCCCTATCACACCTGCGCCATTCGGAGGCAATACACAATCCCACCCACGGCGGTCGGGTCGTTCTACCACCTTGATCTGGCCGTATGGGCCGCCGCTTCCAGACATGCCACAGTGACGGAGCAGCCTCCGAAATCCATGGAAATGGAGGGCCGGCCCACCCAGGTCTATGTGTACTTCCTGAGGGACCCTGACGGAACGACCCGAGAGGAATTCCTTCTATTCGTGACGGATCTATCGGACGGCACCTATGCCATCCGATTGGCTCGGCAAATCTTGATACACCCATTCCGCTAGACACCCCGTTCGACCGAGGGCCGCGGTCAAGGATTACAATTTGCACAGTTGCTTCCCGCTCCCTTGCCTTCCGCCCATTCTTCCCGACAATGCTGCCTTTCCGGCGAGGCATTGATCAGGGTCCCCATGAGAGTTCGCGCGTGAGCATTATCGCCTCAGGGCGCCTGGCGATATGCTGCCTCGCGGCTGCCCTCATGGCGGCGGCGCCGGCCGTCGCCGAATCAACCCCGCCGCCGATCGAGGCCGCCAAGAATTGCCTTGTCGACAACGCCATCCCCGGGGACCAGCGGGCGGCCATCGACGCCACCGGGCTCAGCTTCGTGCAGGCGATCCTCGAAGGAAGAGCCGAGGACGCCTATGACATCTTCACTGCGGCGATGAAGAGCCAGCTGCCGGCCGATCAATTCGCCCAGATGGTCGCCGGGGCGCGGAAATCCTATGGCGCCGTCCAGGGCCTGCATGTCGCTCATGCCTATCTCGTGACCGACCCCGCCGGCGGACCGGACAAGACCGTCACCTGCGGCGCCGTGGGATTGCCGGAGGAATATGTGACCGTCGCCGTCGAGCCGGTGGCGCTCCAGGCCCATCTCCTGATCGAGGGCGACATCGCGGGCAACAGCTTCACCTTCGTGCTCTGGCTCATTCATGGCCAGGACTGGCAGGTGCAGAATATCTATCTCGGCATGACGGAGATGATCGGCAAATCGGCGGCGGATCTCTGGCATATGGGCCGCGAGCAGGCCAAGCGCCATCATAGCTTCGACGCCGCTCTGCTCTATGGCGCGGCCGACAATCTCGCCGAGCGCGGCCCCGATCTCGAGCTCGCCCTCCGGCCGCAGCTGCGGGCGGAGATAGCCGAGTTGAAGCCGCCCCGCGCCCTGCAGGGCAAGACCACCCTCACCTGGCATCTCGGCGACAAGACCTACACGATCCTCGCCGTCGGTCCCGTCGGCGTCCGGCAGCAGCTCTATCTCATGATCAATTGGCAGACGACGGACTGGAAGGACGACCAGGAAGTGGAAGCGCGCAGCAAGCGGCTGATGACGGATTTCGCCCGCGTCTTTCCCGAATATGCCGAGGTCTTCGCCGGCGTCATCGTGAGCGCGGTGGAGAAGGACAGCGGTCGCGGCTACCGCTCCTTCTATCCCGTGGAGAAGGCGCCGTAACCCACCCAGCTTCCCCCGGCCGTTCCGCTTTCAGTGTGGGGCTGGCGCGACGAGATCAAGGTGCACCCGGCCGGGAGGTCGGTTGCGTCACATGCGCGTTCTCTCGTGCGCTCGTTCAGTCACCGCTTACTCACGAACAAAATCGAAGAACGGCTCGAGTTCGTTGACTCCCAGTTCTTCCGGGTCGATTGCTGAAAGCAGTTCGTCATGCTGCCACAGGCGCCCGGCAAAACCCGCATAACGGATCAAATATTCGATGTCGGCGCCGAACAGACGCAGGTGATCGTCCTGTCCGTAGAAAAACAGTCGATCATCCGGCGATTGTAGATTTCAAGTCCTCGAAGGTGTGCGAGAGCCGCGCGGCGAACGGCGTCTGGCAGACAAAGCGTCCGCCCTTCCTGAGCACGCGAGCAACTTCCGACAACGCGATAAGCGGGCGTTCGAGGTGCTCGAGAACGTGGTTCGATATCACCACGTCGAGGGACCCGACATCGAAAGGAAGTGCTTCCATGTTGATTTTGTGGACGTCGGGCGAATGCGGCACCAAGTCGCCCATCACATACAGGCGCGGCTTCCGGCCCAGGATGATCGAGCGCAGCGACGGCTCGGCGGCCAAGTGAAGCACGGCGGCGCCGTCGAAGACCGGCCAGATCGCCAGCTTGTCCATGTAGAGCCTCAGGTGCCGCTCCCTGTCGGAAGAGCGGCAATGCGGGCACCAGAGACGACTCACGTTCGAGCCCGTGATCCCGGTCTTCCATAGGAACGGCGAAACGTCCTTCTCCGTGATGTGGAACGGGAGCCAGGCATCGACATCTCGATCACAGAAAATACAGTGACGGACCATCCAGCAAGTTTACGCTGCGATGGCGGGCCTTCGTCAATCTCGATCCGCCTTTAACTTCGTTCACTCCATGCATCGGCCGAGGCGATGATCCGAGACGGATATGAGCTCGAGCCCGGCGTCGTCAGGTGCGTGAGCGGTTCAGTCATTTGCCGCTTGATCGTCCGACGTTGCGGCCGCTGGCATCGTAGATCGTGGTCTGGTTGCCCGTCGTCATCTCGCGGCTGATGACCTTGCCTCGCGCGTCGTAGTTCGTGACCGTGCCGCTGCTGTCGGTCGTCGCGCTGCCGATGCGCTTCCCGGCGCCGTCGTAGAACTGGCGCGAATGCGCCGACGCTTCGGTCGCCATCGTGAGCGCCAGCAGTGCTGGCTTGCCGGTCTCGGACGCCAAGAGCGGCAACCGGATCGCGTGCGAGATGGCAGCGACGAACAAATGTTTGGCGAAAGGTAACAAGACCCGCACGGGGGACAATGCGACTACAGGATGACTGACGGTCCCGTCGCTGCGGATGGCTTCCATCGCTTCAATCAAAACACTTGATCGAAATTTTCCCCACCCACGCGGCCTTTCCTTCCAACCGAGCTGTGTGGCCCCTGGATCCCGGCTTTCGCCGGGATGACGGATCGGTAGGGTTCGTAGCGATGGCCGGCGCTTTAATGCCGATCCGTCACCTCAGCGCCTTTATAAAGGCGTCGAAGACGGCATAGGTCTCGAACTCCAGCCCATCGTCCCAGGGCTTGGGCCAGACGCTCGTCACGACGATGACGACCTGTTCGGCCGGATTGACATAGAGAAACTGGCCGTAAATGCCCTGCGCTTCGAAGCCGCCGATCTCCTCCGGCCCGGTCGGCAGCACCCACCATTGATATTGATAGCCCAGGGGATAGCCGGGATAGAGCTTGCCGGGCTGGACCTGGGGCCGATCCGAATGCGTGGCGGCATCGACCCAGGCGCGGGGCAGGAGCTGGCGGCCCTGCCAGCTGCCGCCCCGGGACATGAACAGGCCGAAGCGGGCATAGTCGCGCAAGGCGGCGTCCAGGCAGCAGAAGGCGATCTCGTTCGCCCGGGGACCGCGGCCGTCGGTCATCCAATCGGCATCGGCCTCCATGCCCAGCGGACCCCAGAGCTTGGCCGAGAGATCCTCGGCGAGGCTCTTCCCGGTAACGCGCGACACTAGCCAGCCCAGGACCACCGTATCCACGCCGGCATAGTTGAAGCGGGTGAAGGGTGGCACGGCGCGCTTGGAATCGCGGGGGAAATTGGTGAGCGGCTGCTTGTTGTACTGGACGGCCTCGTCCCACATGCGGTCGGAATCCGAGACGCTGGAGACGTAATCCTCGGTGAAGGCCACGCCCGAGGACATCTGCAGCACGGCCTTGATCGGCACGCCGTCATAGGCGGAGCCCTTCAACTCCGGCAGATAGTCGCTGACCGGGTCGTCGAGGCTGCGGATCTTCCCGTCGGCAAGCGCGAAGCCGACCAGGGTCGAGACGAAGGATTTGGCCATGGACCAGGAGGATCTGAGCGGGAGCTTGCGTTCCTGAATTATCTGGGAGCCGGGGCAGCCCCAACAGCCGCCGTTAGACTGGCCGGCTACAGGTCCAAGGGAAGCGCGGCTAACTTGCTGAAAAAGCGCCACGTACAGGCTGGCGTCCGCGCCATAGCCGATCACATCAATGCCATCGTGGCCAGGATCGAGAAGGACGCGGCCTAGTCATGGGCGCCATGTTCTCCGGGCCTCCAAAGCCCCCACCCCCCGTGCTTCCACCCGGCCTCCAACTTCCGTGGACCCTGCTGTTGTAGCTGCGGCCACTCAGGCTACGCGGGCTGCTGCCTCAGGTTCGACTGCTCTGACATCCGGGGTAGTGCCGCTAGGAATTTCCGGCAGCGGCTACACGGCCAAGAAGACGGCTCTCGGCACATGAGCAACCTGACCGTCCCCCACGATCCCCGCCGCGTTCATCTCGCCCATATGCTGGCCAAGGTCAGAGGCGGTGATCGCGCCAAGATGGCCATGGTCGCGAAAAACTTCCCCGAGCTGCTTCATGAGACGATTGCGCATTGGGCCAACTCCCGCCCCGGTCCATCATCACCGCCACCGTCCCGCCACTGTCCCGACCATCAAGGCGACTGCCCTGACATCCCAACATAGGAGATCCAAGTGAGCGACCTATCGAGCCTATCAACTTCCGCCCGACCCAAAACCGCGCCAGGTGGCCAGAGCGCCCGGTAGTGGCCCCATGATCGAGCGAACCAAGCCTGCCGGCCCCATCCCCGCATTGCCGACGCCAGCCAGACGCTGGCGGTACAACTAGCCGCTGCCAATGAGACCATCGGTATCCTGCGCGATCCGTTGAACGCCACCGCCGCAACCCTATGAAGCTGGCCGAGACCATTACCGTGATACTGGCCAGGCTGCTGTTCGCGGTGCCGATTCGTGCCGATGAGATGCGACGCTTTCAGTAAGCCTACCCATTACCCATTACCCAATTTCATTTTGGAGATTTTTATCGTGAACTTCACCGAGAAACTGATTGCAGACCAGGCAGCCCTTGCCGCCGAATTGGCCGCGCTCCGCGAGACTCTTGCCGCTCTGACCGCCCCGAAGCCCAAGCCCGAACCCGCTAAGGTCGATAGCCGGCCTGACCCGATTGTCAGGGGCCATGCCCGCGATGACGAAGAAGCTGCGGCCACGATGGCGCGTATCCATCAGCGGAACCTCGATCACAAGGCATTGGAAGCCTCGTATATGGCCAAGCGCCGGGAAGGTTTGCCGACTGGCCAGTACCGCGATGACTGCAACATCATTCGCTTCGAGCGCGATGGCAAAGTTGTGCCCCAGGGTCGCGCGCTCGAAAAGCAGCTAGAGAAAGCCGCAGAGCATGAGAAAGCCGCGATAGCCGAAGACTTGGCTTGGCGTAAGGCGGTCGAGTTGCCCATTCGCGTCAACGGCTACCTGCCCGAGGCTGACGATGAATAGCCTATCCGTCGCCTTGTCGATCATCAGGACCGCTGCCAAGCGCAATCGCAGAAGGTCTCGCGTGGCCAACGGCACCGATGTCGAGTTCACCGTGGCCAAGCCCCAGGCTGCTATCGCGCACAAGGCTGGCGACGATGAATGAGCCCATCATCCCTGTTGACCAAATCATCCGCTACCGCAACGCCGTAGGAAATCGAAGCGAGCGGTGGCTGTGGGAATTCGAGGAGCACGCCGAGGCGGAAGCCGAGCTGGCCGAAACCCTGCGCCACCGTAGGCAGAAGGCACTAGGGAAGGGTCGCGCCGGCCAAGCTCATCTCCTGGCCTAGCCGGGGCTATCCCTAACTTGGCCGTTTAGGGGGTTGCGGAATTCCGTAACTTACCCTAAGTATTTGTCCTCGAACGTAGACCTAGGCTTTCTCAAGCATTTGATAGCCCCGCTGAAGTTCACGCTTTGGCGGGGTTTCCTTTTGCGGCGCCGTCCCTTCAGTCCCGCTGACCGAAAGGACGGACACCGTAGCCCCCGCATTACCCTTTCAGATAATGCAAAAGAGCGATGATCACGTGAGCGCAAGTGAGCGTCACGACAACCATCTCCAACGTATTCATCTAGGCTTTCCTTTCTGGTTCCCCGCATCGAATTTCCTCGCCAGTTCACGCTGGCTACGGAGCCGTTCTCCTATCGCCGGCTAAGCGGCTAGCCGTTACCTCTCACGAGGCGCGAATGAATTACCGGGCGGGTTCGCAGAGGGAGTATTGAAGGCCGGCTACCCGGAGGCAACACTCATTTGCTACCACCCCTATGGTCGTGATCGACAAAGACCACAGGATGTTGAGGGATAGTGAGGCAAACTGTGATATATTTATCACACCTCTCGCCTGCCGGGCCTTGCTTGGGGCTGGTGTTGATTGATCTGGACGATGCCGTAAATAGGTTTTCCACAGCTTTGGCCCGTCTGAAATTCTCCAGCCGTGAGGATGCCCTGCTTGCACAGCCGCGAATCAGAGTACTCTCCACACACTGGCTGCTGGGGATCACCGGCCGGTCAAAAAAGCATCCCATCGCCACCCAACATTGCCTCGTCCGACTGCATTAGCGGGCGGGGCTTCCTTTGACCTTGGGAGCATTGCGATTTGTGGGTACATTCGTGGGTAGGGATAGGCCACTGCGATCCCAGGGTTATCGGCTTTACCGGTAAGTATGGCGGACGGGCTCCGCCGTATCCATTTCCAGCCGTGGCCATGGCCATGCGGGTCTATGCGCTGATCGGCCTGGTCGACCCTCCCTCGATAGTCACGCCGGCTTGCACCATGGGATTGCCTCGGCCTCGATGTCTCACCATGGTCGCCTCCGTGGATCGGGCTTCCGGGGCATGGTACCGGCAGCTAACTCCTGTGACACCTTTCCCCCTTTGAAATAAAATCCGAAACTTTCGGGGCAACCCCGGTATCACATAACCTACTGATATAGCTGCATAAACTTGGGAAATCAGGAAAAGGGGGCCGGCCTCGAAAATGTCGTTCTGAGAAAAAATATAGAAGGTATTTCAAAGACTTACGAGATATTCATTGAGGTAATTACGGCTATGACCGTGGCCAGGGGGGCGTCCGCGCAAATACCCAGCCCAATTGACCCGCCATTCGAGCACCTGCCAGGCGAGTTTGCGGTGAGGCTGTGGGGGCATGCCGGGGGGCAGGGCGACATCGGGAGCCTTTGACGTGCCGGCGCTCTTCCTGGCGAATCCTGGCAGGGTCCCTGGATACCCGCCGTACACCATGGCGCCCGGGGATAGGCTAGGCTGGCCATCGTGACTATGCTGCGCCGGCGCATGTGAGGGGATCATGGAGACTTTCAACGAGGAAACGTTCTGGCCTGACCTTGAAAAGCTCGGGGAGGATAAAGTCAAGCTTCGGGTTCAAATGAAGGAATGGGGCCCGGGCTCACCCAAGCAACTACTCGCCGAAGAATGGCTACGCCGCAAAGAACAGGAACGCTCAGACGCGGCAGCAACCCGCCACATAAACTCCATCGAAGAAGCCAACCGAATAGCCCGCAGCGCAAAGAACGCGTCCTGGTTTGCGGCCATCGCGGCGCTTATCGCGCTCATTGTTTCCGTTGTGGCGTTGCTCCGGTAGCCCTGACGAACGAATGCGGGGCCATGGGATAGGGGATCGAGGGGTGCCGGCAGTCTCAGGGAAGCCGCAGCTCGCCAAAACGCCGGCACCGACCGATCAAGCTTTAGTGCCGGGTCACCTTCTCCCTGGCCTTCCTGGCAGCCACAAGCTCCCCGGCAGTCCGCAGGTCACGTCGGCTTGCTAGTCCAGTTCGGATGGGCCGCATATCGTGAACAAAGGGCTTGCCGTCTCCATCCAGGTCATGACGCTGCCTTAACGGTCCGAAGGGTGGGACGCGGTACTTGATCTCGATCTGATCATGTTGGCAGCATTCGTCACAGCAGGTGCACTCACAATCGCAATTGGCGTCGTAGTAGATGTCGATGATGTTGGCCAGGGGGGCGTATATGAATTCCGGCCAGTGATAACCATCGTGTCGGACTTCTACGCATTCGTTTCGATCAATCTTGGTAGCCACGTCAAATCTCCTAACTAATCGGTCGCTGGCATCCTCCCATTCCCTCTCGGCAATGCTGGCTGAAATGTTGTCGGCGTAATCGGTCGTTCGGGTCTCTATGCGGTTCTGCGGGCGGCGGTCACTCCTTCTTGTTGGCCATGGATAGGGGTACGGTCGGGTTGTAAAAACCAAAAATCGTTCGGGCAGTTAGTGTGTGTAGTATCCCCCCAAGGGGTACTTACACACTGCAAAAACAAGTCGGTCAGCAAGTCGCACAAATGGCGGAGTTCTGCGGTTTAAGTCGGTCAGCAACTCGGTCAATGGCCTGGGCTGACCGACTGTTGACCGACTTCCGCTGACCGACTTCCGCTTCATCGCTAAGCAGCCTCTGACGCATTCCAATGGGAACCGTCGGGCTCCTTCCACTTCCACCTCTTGGTAGTGTCCCGCAAATAGCAGCGGTGCGCGTGCATGGCCTTATCCGCCTTGAGCTTAGGAAGCTGCGTCTTGCGGAGAGTGTTGGCGCTAAGGTCGATGTTGGGGCATCCCTCCAATGCATCGGCCAGTTCCGATGCCGACCAAGGATGCGTAGGATTGCTCTTAAGGATTTTCGCCAGTTCCTTGTCGATCATCGTAAGGGTGAAGGGATTGTTGTTCCGCTTGGGATCGTGCTTTGACCCCTCGGCGCGAGTTTGAGCAGCTTCCGCAGGATTGGCGCCGGCTGCCGGTGCGTCACTTCGGCCCTCAACGGTGCCACCAGCAGCAACCAACGTCGCATGGCCGTCGGGCTGCCTATACGTCACCGCGATAGACCAGCCATCCTCGGCCGCCTTGACCTTCGCGAGCTTGATTTTAGTGTCGCGCCCTCTAACGGTACCGTCATATCGGCGAACGGCATCTGCGCCATCCTCCCACTCGGTGCAGCCCTTTGTCTCATCATGGCCGCGCCCGTGATGTGCGATCAGCGTGACCGCGATCCCCCGGGCTTGAAGCTTGCTCACTTCCTCCAGAACGGCGCCGGCGTCTTTCTCGTCAGAGACACTACCGGTCATGTTCCCCCGCAGCGTGTCGAAATGACCATAGGTCGGGAGCCTGCCGGTGGTCTGCTCGATGTAGCGCAGCGCCTCGTCCAGCATCTTCTGCCCCTCGGGCCTATTCAGGCGGGCTGCGCGGTTGATGATGAAAAACTTGTCTTGCAAGCTCTCGGGCTTCACGCCGTGAACCGCGCACCAGGCTTCAACATCAGGCCAAAGACGGGGCTGGCCTTCGGCTACGACAACGAAAGACGGCCCCGTGATCTTGACCGGTTCCCCTAGCCAAGGCTCACCCGTGGCGACAGACAACGCTAGCGCGAGCTCACAGAACGATTTGCCTGCCTGCGAACGCCCGGAGGCAATGGAATAGTCGCCCTTGGCGAGAATGCCTGGAATGATCCATTGGGGCTGGGGCTGGTTTGCGAAGGCGGGGCCGTTGAACAGCCAGTCGGGTTTCGCCAGCTCACCGTTAGCGGCGGCAGGCTCGCTCTCCGCGCCTTCGACGGGCTTAAAGCCCAGCTTGGCCGCATGGTAGGCTGGCGTATGCCCTGCCGGTGGCTTCTTGTTGTAGTAGTAGGCGTTAGCGACGATATCCCGCAGCTTCTTTTCGTTTCGGGGGTCCACGTCATTTGTCCATGCCGGCTCGCACTTCGGCGCCCAATGCTTCAGCAAAACCTCGAAAGCTTTTTTCTGGGATAGGCCAAGGCTGCACATCTTGGCGGCGGTAGCGTATGCGGTGTTATTACCTTGGCTCCCCAGGACCGCTACCTGCGCCTCGGCATTTAGCCATTCAATGGCCAGGGCGACATTCTCGGGCAAATCCCAAGGGATGATCACCGCATCAAGTTCGGGCGCCCGTTCATTGTTGGCGTGAGCGCGCGCATTGTCCCAGTCGATTACCCCGTCAGTGCTCTTGGGGCTGGAGACGCCAGACAACGCTGGAAGTCCCAAGTGCTGAAAATGGTCGGTCGTATCCATCGTGCCCGCAAAGAAGTCGTAGGGGCCGAAGTTCTCGCCCTTCTTCCAACGGTCGAAGCCGGCCAGTCTGACAATGCGCCCCGGGTTGCACACCCTGGGATCACTCCCGTAGTTCGCCGCGATACGCTTTTGCATCGGGTCGAAGTCGGCGAGGGGGAATGTTTCCTTATTGACGAGCCAGAAGGCCCACCAGCGCCCTGTCGTGGGGTGAATTAGGATGAAGCTGGGCGGCACGTGCCATTCGGCCGGCAGATCGGTCTCGTCACCGTCGGCGAAGAGGCAATTGATGCCGGTCACGTCAGCATCGGCAATCTGTGTGCCAGAGGGTGGCCGATGGGGTTGAGGGATCAGATAGCCGTTATAGCCGGCAGCGGTCAGGGTTTCGAGGCGCTCCCTAAGCTCTGCCAACGTCCCCTGCAATTCGACTGATTTGTCCCGCTCCTCCCTGTTCTTGAGAGGATTGATTGCGCGAATGCGGATAACGACATCGGCCGAGCCAAAGATAGCCGCGACTTGCGCTTCGGCAGCCGCAAAGCCTGTGATGGGATCATTCGCCGGCACTGAGCTGGCATCACGTGATGCCTCGGCGGGCTGGCGTGTATGGGCGGGGGTCGAGACGGATTTCGGGCTTGTTGTCTGTGACATGGTAAATGATTTCCTTGTTCAAATTGCCCCCTGCGAGATTTGTCTGTCCCGCTGGAGTAAAAATGTACTCGCGACAATTCGCAAAGCACGCTCGACCTAATGGATCGAGGCCCTGTTAGAATACCATAGGTTACGAAATTGTCAACGCGCCCAGAACGCCCCGCTGGGATTAGAAACCGAGATATCCGCGCCAGTCAATCCCATGGCCCATCACGATTGTGTGTTCGCTTGACGAGATAAGGCGGATTGGGCTACTCTTAAGGGGTCGGAGTGGTTGCCGGCATGTTCATGATTTCCTTTCGTAAAATCCGAAGCCGGCGCGGCCTTGTCAGCCAATCAAAGCGCCGGCTTCTTCCATTTCTGCGCCACCGTCCCTCGCCGATAGCTCAAGTGTTCAATGCCGATCCGCTTGCTTGGCATCGATGGCGCCAAGGCCGTGCTATTCCATTCTTAGGACAGCGGGTCCATTGTCCCTTCTGACAGTCTCGACGGGGGAGGGTACGGGTGTTCTACAAGGCCGAATACAAGGACGAGCTGGACGGCCATGACTACAGATGCTGGGACCTGGGAATCCATCAAGATAAGGAAGCAGCGCTTGCCGCTCTTAACAAGCTGCCGAATACCCCCGGTACTTTCTCGTTCGACGAGCCCCTCGATGAGCCAGTGACGCAGCACTATTTCCTGAGTGAATGGAGAAGGTGCAGTTCGACGCGCCAACAATCCGCTACGAACTCTATCTGCGGAAGTAGGCCCCAGCGCCTTCGACGGCCCATTCCAGATTTGCCAGGGCTGGGCCACAGCCATCATCTCCTGTCTGGGTAGTTCGGCGCATTGCTGCGGCGCTTCGGGCTGTACGGTGGGTTTGGCGTGAGACGTTACGCCACGTTAATGCCGCGGACTTCTCTTGCTAATCAGCAGCAGCCTAGGGTTCGGCCAAGTGCACTCCTAGGAGCCGGCCATGATCTACCCCACAACGCTCGCAAGCCTGCCCAGCAGTCCGTTCCATGTTTTCGCCGAGTACCAAGGCAACCGCTACTACGTTCGAGGCGTGCAAACCATTGCCGAAGCTATTTCTATTCGGGACCGCTGCGCCAAGGATCACCCGAAGGTAGTTTTCCTTGCCTTCATTGGACGACGACATGGCCATTGATGGGGATTGGCAGACGTTCGGGGGCCCCTCAGCATCGGCCGACTATTGACGAACTCTTAGGCCCGCCGCCGCTTAGCCGCAGCCGGCGCTTCCGTGTTACCCTTACCGCCCTTGTCGCTGGCGGCGTCAGAAAGCCTTGGTCTCTAGGAGAAGCCCAGCAGGGCTACGTCTGCGCGAGAGCTAGGGGCCGGTAGGAGGCGTTGTCACTATCGTATAGCCCCCTGCGTCATATCCTGTGGAGAGGGGACTAGCGGCGACGGCTTTCGCCTCGGTCGGTGACTTAGCGCACGCTCCCAATATGAACGTGCAAGACGCCAATAGAGCCACTCCCGTTATCCCGATGCCAGTCCGTCGGGTCATCCGGTCCCTTCGCATGGCGTTGCGCGCTTCCTTTCAGGTGCCAATCGTTGTGGCTTTCCATGTTCTGACAAGAAGCCGCGGTCTTCAAATATCCATAAGTGTAGGGGTCGATCACCCAATGGCCAAATTTCTGATTGTCGCCGGAATATTACGATGGGTGTCGCTTAATCAGGTCTCCTAGAACCTGAACAGCCCCAGACTATGCGAGCGCACCCCTGCGTCCCGTGTAGGCTGATGCCGCGGAAGCGCCTGTCCCCCCAAAGAGCCGGCGCTCTCCGCGGCTTCGGGGTCAACCGTTCTGGCGAGGCACAGGAGCCAACATCATGACTTTCGCCAAAGAAGTTGTGACAGCTAGTATACTCAACAATCGAGTCCGCCTTCATAGAGCGCGAGCTGAGCGATTTGGCCTGCAGGCCTCCAGGTCCCGAAACCCCGACTCACGCGCGATGTATATGCAACTCGCGGCGAGGGAGACTGCTATAGCAGAACGGCTTGAGCAGCAAACGCCAAAGCGTGCCAAACTCCCTCTCGCTACACCGACAACCCCAGAGAAATCCCGAGGCCCCCGACGCTTCCGATTTCGTGTGAATCCAAGGGCCAATGTAGCTACTGTTCGAGCGACAGTCGCCACCGCGACCAACGGATACGCCTTGGCAGTTGTCCTGGAGAAAAACGGGCAGGCGCACACGTTGGCGGAAAAGACGGTCGTTAGCCGCGTCGAGGCGGAGACTGTAGCGATAGAGTTCGCGGCACTTCACGGTGTTCCTTGGCATAAGGTCGAGGTGCTTTACCGCTAACTTTCGGACGCTGTGCCTCAGGCGGAAACTAAGCCCGTCGTCGCTTAACCGTAGCCGGCGCTTCCGTCTTACCCGCCTCTTCACCCTTAATCGGAAAGCTTGAGAAAATCATATAGTTCAATAGGATGCGGGATATTCGGGACTACAGCAGCTTAGCCGCTCGACGGGGGATTGCTATGCTAAGGTCGGAGCTAATCGAAAAGGTCGCAAAGCTGCACCCCCATTTACGATATAGCGATGTCGAGCGCGTTGTCGAAACCATCTTTACGTCGATCGGCGATGCACTTAGCCGGAGAGACCGCGTCGAGATCCGAGGCTTTGGCGTCTTCTTCGTCAAGCACCGCGAGGCGCGTACCGGACGGATCCCACGAACCGGCACCACAGTCGAAGTCTCGCCCAAGGTCATCCCCTACTTCAGGACCGGGAAGCATCTGCACGCGAGGCTAAACGAAGAGCGCTAGAGTAACTCCAGGGAACAATCTGCTTGCGACATGGGCCTAGGCACTTGTGGACGCTCCTACTTTTGCCTAAATCAGAACCCACCCGACAACACAGGAAACTGAAATGCCCGAAGATATGAACGCAGGAGAATTGCTGTCGCTTGTGACTCAAGTCGTCGCTGCACAGCTTTCAAGCAAGAAGACGCCATCATCGGACGTGGCCCCGTTGATTTAAAGCGTCCGCCAAGTCCTCGATGAGCTGAGAATCAATGGGACGCCGGCAGAACTTCCTGAGCCCGCAGTTCCGATCAAACGGTCCGTGACGCCTGACTACATCGTCAGCCTCGAAGATGGTCGCAAGTTTAAGTCGCTCAAACGCCATCTGCGGGCCTCGTACGATATGACGCCCGACCAGTATCGGCGGCGCTGGGGATTGCCTGCGGATTATCCGATGACCGCACCGAACTATGCAAAGAAGCGTAGCCAGCTCGCGAAGAAAGCCGGGCTTGGTACGCGGGGACGCTTGAAACGCCCAAAGGCCTAGGTACCCCCCCTCCTTCAACCACAAAACAGGAAACTTACTGTGCAGACCCGCAACGTCGCTGTGTGCGATCAACACGGCAACAGATTAAAGACCTATGCGATAGCGATTCCTCAGCGCAAGCACGGTCCCTTAGACGGTGAGTTCGCCGAAGAGGCATTAAGGCGCGCTAGGGAGGACAATCTGGTTCCCGAACACGAGTTGGCCAACCTCACTGCAAAGGTGCCTGAGAAGATGAAGCTGTGGAGATGACATCAGGGCCGTGATCGAGAGCGATAGGGGTCGGACTGGTGAGAATCGTCTTTGAATTCGTAGGCTCGCGAGGAGCTGCTGGGCCCCGCCGGTACCGGTCCCGCTATTTGCGTAGGCGCCGCCCCACCTTTGGATTTGAAATAGAAAATCCGGGCGCTTTGGTATCCACGAATGCCCGCCGGTAGCTCAGAGCGAGTGGCGAGATAATCCATCGCGATAGACGCCTCAGCTCCGATACAATCCTTATCCTCCCACAGGGGACGACCAATACGTAGGGGTAAGTGCATATGAGTGAGAAGCCGTTCGCATTCGTGCTGATGCCATTCAGCAAGGAGCATGACGACACGTACAATCTGGGCATCAAATCAGCGGTTGATAGCGCCGGAATGATTGCACAGCGCGTCGACGAGCAAGTGTTTCACCGAGAAGGCATTCTTCAGCGGATATACAATCAGATTGACGCTGCCGACCTCGTAATTGCCGACATGAGTGGCCGAAATCCAAACGTCTTCTATGAGGTAGGTTACAGCCACGCAAAGTCAAAGTTGTGCATACTTCTCACAAAGAATGCAGCCGACATACCATTTGATCTAATGCATCATCGGCACATCGTCTACGACTTCATCGGTGATTTAAAGGCCAAACTTGCGTCCGATTTGAATGTGGTGCGTACAGAATTGGAAGCTCGTGGAGACCCGATTTCGGTTGAACTAAAGTCAGCAACCGGCATTTTAGAAAAAGATAAAATAACAGCGACAGCAGTCGTAACACTCCTGCTAGATTTGCACAATAAAAGTAAAAGCCAATCTCCTGACATTGATGCAATATATCTCTATACAGGTCCACGGTGGATCTACCGCCAAGACCAGAACGAGTGCCCAACGGCCCCCCGCAGATCTCGGGGACGATAAGCAATTACGTCATTTTTTGCGCTCTCCCGTGCCACGTCTAGCAAAAGGCGGGTGGGCACAGATCAAGCTAGTGAAACGAGGGTTCTCCTTGCGGCGACCGTGCCCCCAGCCTTGCTCAGCTTTGGATGCGTCGATGCGAGTGATGACCTCCGTGCCGTTGTATGCAGCTTCAGCCTCAGCACATCAGATGCCGGTGCGCTGCGTCTGGTTGGCGATCGCCCAAACGAACCCCGCCAGCTCGCGCGCGATCGCGGTGGTGACCACGGTCGGCGGCTTCCCGGCTCGGCGAGCTTGCGATACCGTCGACACAACCGTTCCTGCGCCTTCCAGGCCGTGTCGCGGATTGGTTTGGCCAAGCCCTCCTGTCTCAGCAACTGTTCTCGGCTGATCCGGCCGGAAACCGATAGCTCCAGGCGGCCTCGATCAGCATCCACCGCGCCGCACCGTTCCCGGCCTTGGTGATGCCACCCTGGTGCCGCGTGCCACCGCTGGAATGCTCGCACGGTACCAGACCGAGATAGGCCATCAACTGGCGTGCATTGGCGAAGCGGGTGATGTCACCGAGTTCAGCGACCAGGGTCGCCGCCGCCACCAGCGCCATGCCGCGAAGCGCTTGCAGAGCGCGCACCACCGAGGCGAGCGACCAGTCTACCAGCGCCGCCTCGATGTGCGCTTCCAGACAGTCACGCCGTGCCGTCGCTGCCTCGACAGCCGCGATACAGTCTTCCAGCACGACGTGATGCACTGCACACTCGAACCGCAATCCCGCCAGCCAGCGCCGGTGCATCAGCGTCCAAGTTGGCCGGTTGTAGTGATGCCGTGCGCAGCAAGAAGCCGGACAGCTGTTGGCGGGCCTGACGCAGCGTACGCACCGCCGCCAGCCGCGCACGCACCAGGTCGCGGATTGCCTCATGAGCCTGATCCGGAACCCAGACCGGGGTCAGCTCACCGGCCCGGTGCAGCTTGGCGACGTTGGTCGCATCCCGCCGGTCGGTCTTGATCCGCTCTCCGGGCCGGCGTGGAATCAGCGATTGCGCGACGACGACGCATCCGTGCCCTGCCGCGCTCAGTTGCCGCTGAATGCCGTAGCCGCAAGGTCCCGCCTCGTAGCAGAACCGCAACTTATGCCCGCCCCGAGCCAACTTCGTAGCCAGCCCCTTCAGAGCAGCCGGCGTGTTTGCGATCTTGCCATATTCGCGTACTTCACCTCGCTTGCCCGCCTCGGCTAGCGCCACCGTAATCGTCTCCTTGTGCACATCCAGGCCGACGTAGGTGATAACCTGATCCATGACCCGTCTCCTATGCATGAGGCCCGGCGCCGGCCTATCCAGCGCAACCCTCGATACCTGCATACTGTGAGACGGGTCACCCCGTCCTCAGGCGGACATGTGGCTAGAAGGCCGGAAACTCCTCGCAAGCACCTACCTAGGCCAAGTACTGGAGGATAGCTATAAGTTAAACGGCTTTGTGCTTATTCGCGTGAGTACTGCAAAAGGAAATCTCGACACCACGATCAATCTAACGTTGAAGCTGGACGACATTCCGTTTTGAGTGTCGGAAGGACGCTCCGCGATAGTGTCGCGAGAGGGGAAAAGCGCCCATGAGTGGCCAGTACGATTACCTTAAAAGTTCCGCAAACCAGCAAATTCAGCGCCTATGTTACGGGGAGCGATGGAGCGCCTTCAGCAGTTTGCTCGAGGAGTTCTCGCGGCTTAGCCTCGAAGAATCAGCGAAGGTGGCAGAGGTCGAAGAAGGCGCGGATGCTCGTCTTTCCGATGCGATCGACCTTGCTCATCGCTTTCGCGATGCGGTCAACGTGACAAATCGGAATGAGCCAGACGAAAAAGCCGACGAAAAGCAACGGAAGGAATGGGCGCGACAGTTCTGCCGTCTATGGACACACACGGACCCCACGGGCGCCCTGTACTCCAGCATTCCCGGTGATCAACTACGGACCATTGACAAAGAGGAACTGAGCGACGTTGCCGCTCGCTATATTCAACGGCCATGGCTTGAGTTTGGAAGATTCGAGTGGATGATATTCGACGCACTCCTCTATGCGGAAATTGTAGGGTTTGCTGTGGATTGGAAAAATAAAGCTCCCGCGTCGGATGGATATAGTTGGCTGTCATCGCTCACACATAAAGGTGATTTGAGCGCTATGCAGAAAGAGGCAAAACAGCGGCAGTTTTTCTACCGCTCCCTAGGATGGTTTACAGCGTTTGTCCTTCCGGGAATCGCTATATGGCTTTCGCTGGAATTCAGTCGCGGAGGCTGGTGGTTTGTTATTGCGGCGGGGTGGCTGGCACTCAACCTCGTATGGTTTGCTGTTGCATGGGTACGACGTCGCTTCGCGCCAAAACTTACATCGAAATGGGAGCAGGGATGGAACCTTTGGGGCGAGATGCGAGGTATGTACAACGCACTTCCTCGGGACGCGGTAGTGTCGCCCACTGCAATCAGGAAGGAGCTAGACAAACTGTCGGCTCGGGGAGCTGTCTGGCCCGGTGCTGCGGTGGCAATAATTGACCATGCGATCCAACGGAATCCAGCGACGTGGATCCTAAATTCAGGATCAGCCTACCCCTAGGAAATTTGGCCGCGACGTGTCCCGGTAGCTAAGCAGTCCGGTTGAGCCTGGCGAGAGGTAGGACGCAGACATTTAATCAGGCTGCCAGCCGTGAACCGCACTCAAGAACTCGTAAATGGCCACAACAAGTGCTGCCAACATCGCCACCCAGAGCAGGATGGCGAACATTTCCCAGAGGCCTCTTCCTAACCACCGGTCAGCGCAGAGGTAGGAGAGCCTCAATTGGCGTAAGGGGGCGGCGGCTTGGCCTCAGAGAGGAATGCAGACTAGACTTGCCGCTAACCGCGATGGCTTTTCCGCCATGTCGGAGGAAGGCACCCCAACAAGATGGTTCCGGCGATACTCGAAATACCTTAGGCTTTCGGGCGCGCCGCGTTGAATCTTATGCGCTGCGGTAAGCCCTTAGCGATCTCACTTCTGTGGCGTTCTATCCAGCGCTCAGCATCCTCTTTGGTGGCCAGGCCTGTTATCGTGGCGGGGAACGCGTCAGGGATTGCGACCTCGATCCCGTAGCTCCTGTCGTTCATGCAGGTAATCTTATAGGTCGCACCGAGGTGGGGATGTTCCCGCTCTCTTTCCCGCTCACGTTCCCGCTCTCGTTTCCGCTCACGTTCCCGCTCTCGCTTCATACTCCGAATGTCCCCAGCCTGCGGCGGTTGAGCCGGGGGAGCGCTGAGAAGCCATGAAAGAGCTACCTGGGTTCGATCAGGTGTTCCTTGCTGGCTTCTCAGCGGCACCCCCCGGTGCTCCCCTTACCAGATGTGCGAGTACACACTAGCCCCGGGCTGCCACGAGTGACTTTAAAGGGGGAAAGAGTTGGGGCCACTGCGGTCTCACCGGGGATTGGGGGTGGAGGTGATGGGCAGTGGCCCCTGGGGAGCGGGGGACTCCCCAACGCTGCAACCGTGATCCCAAAGAGGGCCGCCTCAAGTTACCATTGCGTGATCAAACTTTGGTCGGGAACGTGCCTTAGACCGGTTTGCCACCGTCATCGCGCGGTACTGAAGCTCTCGCGGTGGATCTCCCAACGGCCAATCCCTGGGATGCCCTCGCCTCGCTAGGGCTTTTCTTTTGTGGGCTGCGAATCCGAAACTAAAAAGAGCCACCGCAGACCACCTAGGGGAAGGAGATGATCTGCGGCAGCTCCGTGAGTGACCACCTTGCCTTGGGAACCTAGGGCCATCCAACCCTAGGGGGGTCATCCTTGGCGGCCACTCGTTCGAGGGCTATTGGTCTCTTGGAATAATTGCGATCTAAGCGGGTGGCCATGGCTAACAGGTGGCGAGCCCTGATCTACAAAATCCACAGCCACCGCGAGATGCCTCTGGCGCGTCGGCTAATCGAAGCTGTGGGGGCCATCTAGCAGGTACGGTGGGGCTACATATGAGGCAGCGGAATCCTGGTCAAAAGTCTTGGCGGCTATTGCCACCACCACCACAGCGGAAGCGATCCATGGCGTCTCATCTGTCGAACCTCCCCGTCTCGATTGGTCCCCGCATATACGGTGGCGGCGTCGAAGCTCTCGCGGCTAACTTCACATAGCCTTCGCTCTCTGGTCCTAACGCAAAGAAAAGCGCGGTGCGCCTGAAGGTGTGGGGCATTTAGGGGGTGCGGGCACCCATGTAGCGTCGCCAGTGGTTTCACGGAGGTAGGATAATCGCCCGGAAGCATCGGCCTAGCAGGAAGCGGGCGTGTTGAGCTTACGGCGACTCGCGAGGGGTTGAAGAAAAGGTCCGATGCAATGGAAGAGCGCGGTTGGGATGGCGGTGTTTGTGCTCGTGGGGCTCGTGGCGCTGGTGTCAATTCCGCCCGCCGGGGTGGCTTTAGATGATCAATGCCGCCCCCAGGGGTTGCGAGCGTGGATTAGTGCGAACATCAGCACTGAGGAGTTCTGGAGCGCCCAAGTTGTGGCCGTGAGCCACGAACGGGAACGACTAAAGGTGGCTGTCGGGGCGGCAGTCTTGGAGGCAGCGGACAACCTGATCCTGGGGCAACCTGAGCTGGTCAAACAAAACGCCAACAGGCTAGCCGTCTTGGAACGCTGTGGAAGCATGATCGTCTCCAGCGCGCCGTAAGCCAGTCTCAACCTTACCTTCGGGATAGCCGTACAGCTCCGGTAGCCGGGGCATACGTGATATCTATTCGGCAGCCTCGACTTACAAAGCAAACTCACCGTCGACCCGAGATGCCAGCGGGGCAGCGGTAGAGCCTGGCAACGGGAAACGGTTGCGCATCGGAAAAGCCTTGCTGTAGCAACCGAGGCCCTTACTGCGTCGCTAATGGCCAATGGGCCCCTATCTGTGCGGTATCCCTGCCCTGCCTAAGCAGCACCCACCGTAGGGTGCCCCTGGCCTTGATACGACCTCGACTTGACCTCCCCTGCCTGAACCACCAACTTTTAGATGTCCCGGGGCACCTCCGTCTCGGCGACCCCTTATCTAACCTCCCCCCGGCTTGTTGCATGCAGTCGGGGGTTTTCTTTTCTCAGTCACCGTACCGTCAAGCTCTCTCGGCTACCTGCCGCCACCCCCATGGCCGAGTTGCCTCTGTAGCGCTGGCTAATCGAAGGTACGGGGCTATCTAGCGGCGTACGGTGACGGTGTTGCCGTAGCTCAAGCGTTCGATGGCTTCCCGCTTTACTGCCAGCGATACCGTCCCGCTATATCTCCCGTAGCTCATATGGTCTGTTTTGTCGTGACCCAGGATGTCCATGCACACGCCTTCGGGTATGCCGGCCTCTTCTAGCTGGTGAGCCACGGTGCGGCGCAAGCTGTGGAAATTTAGATCGGCGCCGTACCCCATGGCCGTCTTCATTGCCGAGAAACGCTTGCCTATCTGCGGGCCTCGATAGCCATACTTGTTCGCATTCAACCCGCCGATCACATGGCCGTCTTTGCTCTCGCGCATGAGCTTGGCGAGGATGGGCTTGAGAGCGGAATGGACAGGCACGGTCCTTACCCCCGCCGATGTCTTGGAAGCCAGAACCTTGAATGAGCCATCGCGCAGGGAGACATCGGCCACCTTGAGCGAACAGATCTCCTCTAGCCTGGCCCCGCTGTACATCCCCACGGCTATCGCTGCCCATAGCGGCCCATCGGCTTGAGCTGCCGCCAGTAGCAACCGCACCTGCTTAGGCTCGTATGGTTTGCGCTTATGTGCCGGCTGCCGCTTGCTATGGCGCGCTACTTCAAGCTTGGCGAACGGGTCGGCATCATCTGACACCACTTCCAGGCTTTGCAGATACCGCCAGTACCCCCGGACACTGGCCATGATGCGCCGCACGGTGCCAGCCTTCAGGCCATCCTCTTGCATGAGCGCCATTACCCATTGGCGGACGCCCTGCTTGGTCACGTCTTGGGTTGTCGGAAAAACCTGGGTGAAGCGCAGCACGTCAGTCCGATAGATGGCCACCGTCTTGCGGGCGAAGGAGCTTGTCTTTAGCCAATCGTCAAGGTGTTCGGCGAACGGAGTAATCCGGCCAGTCGCACGGAAATAGAAATCTGCCGCCTTGGGGTCGGTGTGGTCCCCAATTTCCCAGGCTTTGTCGTCAATCTGCCATTCGAGCATCTCACGTTCCTTCGGCGTCTTGGCCATGCGTAGGGCCTTGCGCCAATAGGCAGCGTCATCCTCGGGCGGCGGTTCATGTCGAGCTGCGGCGATAAGCTTCCGCCATTCCGTCACCCATGCCATCGCCCTAGGTGCGGCTAACTTGCGATCTTCGGTGGCCAAGCTTTTGATGAAGCGGTCCCGCCGCATGGCCTTCCGCAAATCCTTAGGCACTTCGAGGACTGCATATAGCCCTCGGTCGCGGCGCTCTTTAACGTATGGCGGCAACTTGGGATCGCGACGATACGGCTTCATGGCCATAGCTCCGGGTGATGCAGAAACCATACCATAAACCATACCAGGGAAGCTTGGAAAGCCAGATATACCAATGATTATATAGGTTCGGGGGGAAAGAGGGATTTCTCGTCGGCGCCGAGGCGATAGCGCTCGAAGACGATCTTGCCGCCCTTCAGCACGATGAAGCCCGTGACGCGGGCCCGCTCGAAGTAATCCTCCAGCGGGCGGGTCGTGCCGTCATCGTCATAGGCGGGCGCCGCCACAGGGGTACCCCGCGGCAAATCGGAGATCGGGCCCGCGCGCCGCACGGGGCGCGAGGGATAGATCTCGCCCATATGGCGGAAGGCGCCGATCATATAAGTGGCGGGATCGCTCCACATGGAATTGCGATTGCCGGCGGGATAATCATCGGCTTTGGCCGGTGGCGTGATGAGAAGACTGCCAAGGGCCAGAATCCCCAGCGCGGTCGCAACCCTGATCGCCTGCCTCATGATGTCCGCCCCTCCCCGGCTAGCGAAATCATATAGAGATGTTTTACGCTGTCCCTCGCTCCCTCAGCCGTCATGGTCGAGCGGAGCCTGCCCCTGCGAAGGCAGGGGGCCGACCATCCACGAGTTTGCCCATCTCGGACGCGGTGCTCCGTCGCAATTCGCAATCGTCCCGGCCCCGTCACCGTCAAGAACAGTTGCACCACGGAGGCACGGAGGTCGCGGAGGTTCTTTCTACTCCGGGGTCTCCGTGGTGGATTCTTGACCTGCGGTCTCGCGGGATGATCGATAACACAGCCCTGCGGCTTGCAAGCTCGTGGATGGTCGGCCCCCTGCCTTCGCAGGGGCAGGCTCCGCTCGACCATGACGGCAAAGAGAGCGAGGCCGACCGGCCATGACGAAGAGGGTGGCCATCCCCGTCTCGCCTTCCCCCAAAAGCCAACGACCGCGCCGGGGTCCGGCGCGGTCGTTGTGTTGCGGTCTGGAACAGGCCGATGGCTTAGCGGGAGTAGAACTCCACCACCATGGCGGGGTTCATCTGCACGGGATAGGGAATGTCGGCCAGGCCCGGCGCGCGAAGGTAGGTGGCGCGCATCTTCTTGTGGTCGGCATCGATATAGCCCGGCACGTCGCGCTCGCCGGAGGACACGGCTTCCAGCACCAGGGCAAGCTCGCGCGACTTCTCGCGCAGCTCGATCACATCGCCGTCCTTGACCATGTAGGACGGGATGTTGACCCGCTTGCCGTTGACGCGGATATGGCCGTGATTGACGATCTGGCGGGCGGCGAAGACCGTGGGCACGAATTTCGCGCGGTAGACGACGGTGTCGAGACGACGCTCGAGCAGGCCCACCAGGTTTTCGCCGGTGTCGCCCTTGCGGCGCGCGGCCTCTTCATAGATGCGGCGGAACTGACGCTCGCCGATATTGCCGTAATAGCCCTTGAGCCGCTGCTTGGCCATGAGCTGGGTGCCGTAGTCGGTCGGCTTGCGGCGGCGCTGGCCATGCTGGCCGGGGCCATATTCGCGGGAATTGAAGGGGCTCTTGGGGCGGCCCCAGAGGTTGACGCCCAGACGGCGATCGATCTTGTATTTGGATTCGGCGCGCTTCGTCATCGCTTGGTAAACTCCGTGTTCAACGGTTGTGTTTCATGTCCCGAGTGTCCGGCCCGGTAAAGCCCGGCGGCGGGGCGGCGCCACGATCCTTTTGGACGCACGACGCCCTCAGCTCGGAAGTGGGCGCACTATAGTGGGCATCCGACGGCTGTCAAGCTCGGACTAGCTCGATATTTCAATGGGTTACGTCAAAGGATCTGTTCGCTGCCGGGATAGCGGCGACCGCTCAGCCGCGCTTCCGCCGCTGGCGATGGGTCGCGAGCTCCGCGACGATGCCGTGGAGGGTGCGGATCTCCTGATGGGTGAGCCCCGTGCGCTGGAAGAGGTTGCGGATGTTGCGCACCATGCTGGGGCGCTTCTCGGCATTGCGCAGGAAACCGCAATCGTCGAGCTCCTTCTCCAGATGCTCGAAGAAGTTGAGGAGCTCGGCCTTCACCGCCGGCCGCGTCTCATTGGTCACCAGCTCGCTGGCCGGCGTCTTGTCCGCCGCCTGGAACCACTCATAGCCCAGCAGCAGCACCGCCTGGCCGAGATTGAGGGAGGCAAAGCCGGGATTGAGAGGGACGGAGATCACGGCATCGGCCAGCGCCACATGCTCATTCACCAGCCCCATGCGCTCAGGCCCGAAGAGGACACCCACGGCCTCGCCCGCGCCGATGCGCTTGCGCATCTCGGCTGCGGCGCGGCGCGGGGTCACCACCCGCTTGATCATGCCGCGATGTCGCGCGGTGGTGGCATAGACCCGCTCCAGATCGGCGATTGCCGCTTCCGGCGTGTCGAAGAGCCGGGCCGCCTCGATGACGGAATCGGCGCCGGAAGCATTGGCCACCGCCTTGGGATTGGGCCAGCCGTCGCGCGGCTTCACCAGCCGCAGATCGGTGAGGCCGCAATTGAGCATGGCCCGGGCCGCCGCCCCGATATTCTCGCCGAGCTGCGGCTCGACCAGGATGATCGCCGGCCCCGCCCCCACGGCGGCCCGCTTGCGGTCGGTGCCCGCCATCAGGCGGCTTGCTTCGTTGCACGGGCCATCGCGCCCGCAGTGTTACGGAAGAAAGTAACATTCACCACGGAGGCACGGAGAGCACGGAGAGGCACGACATCGCCTCCGTGGCCTCCGTGCCTCCGTGGTGAATTACTTTCCTTTTGTCCGAGACCACGCATGACGGCCCTGGATTCCCGTTTTCGCGGGAATGACGAAGTGGAGAGAGCGAGCCGTGACTGCTTGGATCCGACACCGCTCTAAGCCGGCGCGACGGACGGCGTGGCGCCGGCGCGGAAGAGCTTCCAGGTGATGGCGTCGTGCAGCGCATTGAAGGAGGCATCGATGATGTTGGTGGAGACGCCGACGGTGGTCCAGCGCTCCCCTTCCCTGTCGGCGCTCTCGATCATCACCCGGGTCACCGCCTCGGTGCCGTCATTGGGGGTGAGGATGCGGACCTTGAAATCGACGAGGCGCATATCTTCCAGCGCGGGATAGAAAGGCAGCAGGGCCTTGCGCAGCGCCGTGTCCAGGGCGTTCACCGGACCGTTGCCGGTGGCGACGGTCATCAGCCGCTCCTCCCCCACTTCGACCGTGATGGTCGCCTCGGATTCCGTGACGAGCTCGCTGCGCGCATTCCAGCGCCGGTCGTCCATCACCCGAAAGCGCGCGAGCTTGAAGAACTCCGGCACCTTGCCCAGCGCGCGCCGGGCGAGGAGCTCGAAGCTGGCCTCGGCCCCGTCATAGGCATAGCCGTCATATTCCCGCGCCTTCACCGTCTCGACCAATGTGGCGATCTTCGGATCGTCGGCTTCCACTACCAGGCCGATGTCGCGGAAGCGGGCCAGGATATTGGCCCGGCCCGACTGGTCGGAGACCACGACATGCCGGCGGTTGCCCACCAGCGCCGGATCGACATGCTCATAGGTCCGCGGATCCTTCTCCACCGCGGAGACATGCAAGCCCCCCTTATGGGCGAAGGCGGATTCGCCGACATAGGCGGCGCTGCGGAGCGGCGCGCGGTTCAGCCGCTCGTCCAGCAGGCGCGAGAGCTTGGTGAGATGGGCCAGCTTGTCGGCTGAGATGCCGATCACGAAATCGGTCTTCAGCGCCAGGCTCGGGATCAGGGAGACGAGATTGGCATTGCCGCAGCGCTCGCCCAGGCCGTTCAGCGTCCCCTGGAGCTGGCGCGCGCCGGCCCGTAGCGCCGCCAGGCTATTGGCGACGGCATTCTCCGTGTCGTTATGGGTGTGGATGCCGATCTTGCTGCCGGGAATCCGGGCCGTCACCTCGCCGACGATCCGCTCCACCTCATGGGGCAAGGTGCCGCCATTGGTGTCGCAGAGCACGAGCCAGCGGGCGCCGGCGCGCTCGGCCGCCCTCAGGCAATCGAAGGCATAGCCGGGATTGGCCTTGTAGCCGTCGAAGAAATGCTCGGCATCGAACATGGTCTCCGCCCCGCGGGCGACGGCCAACGCCACGCTCTCCTCGATCATGGCGATGTTCTCATGGCGCTCGATGGCGAGCGCGACATCGACATGGAAATCCCAGGACTTGCCGACCATGCAGACCGCCGGGCGTGCGCGGCCCCAGCAGCGCGGCCAGGCCGGGGTCATTGGCCGTGCTGCGGCCGGGGCGACGGGTCATGCCGAAGGCGACGAGCTTGGCGGTCTTCAGGGCCGGCGGCTGGGCGAAGAAGGCATCGTCGGTCGGATTGGCCCCCGGCCAGCCGCCCTCGATATAGTCGACCCCGAGGCGATCCAGGGCCTGGGCGATGGCGAGCTTGTCCCCCACCCCGAAATCGACGCCCTGGGTCTGGGCGCCGTCACGCAGCGTGGTATCGAAGATATAGACGCGCTTGTCATCGCTGGACATGCCGGGGTTCCTACTTGGCCCACGCCATGGCGTCAACGCCGATGGCCGGCATCCCCGATCCCCCCGCGGG
The DNA here is from genome assembly GCA_963757155.1 of uncultured Alphaproteobacteria bacterium. Taxonomy (GTDB): domain Bacteria; phylum Pseudomonadota; class Alphaproteobacteria; order Dongiales; family Dongiaceae; genus DASXQK01. The sequence continues at coordinate 46,242 of CAVWQS010000013.1, read as the reverse complement.
CGATAAGCACCTCCTGCCGCGACCATTCGCCTCAGCCTCGGGCGCAGGAGACGTCTTCGCGAATGGCTGACCAACTACAAATATTAGGTCAGCCTGATTGTCATGACAGAATCGGAGACGACGATGCCGACCCTCTTCGACCCGCTCGCGCTCGGCGCCCTGACGCTGCCCAATCGGATCCTCATGGCCCCCTTGACCCGCTGCCGCGCCGGCACGCGCCGGGTGCCGAATCCGCTCATGCGGACCTATTACGCGCAGCGCGCGTCGGCGGGCCTCATCCTGAGCGAGGCGACCTCGGTGGAGCCCATGGGCGTCGGCTATCCCGGCACGCCCGGCATCTGGTCCGCCGAGCAGGTGGCGGGATGGAAGCAGGTCACGTCAGCCGTTCACGAGGCCGGGGGCCGCATGTTCCTCCAGCTCTGGCATGTCGGCCGGATCTCCGATCCCAGCTTTCTCGACAATGAGCCGCCGGTGGCGCCCAGCGCGATCGCGGCGAAAGGCAATGTCAGCCTGCTTCGCCCCGTGCGGCCCTATCCCCTGCCCCGCGCGCTGGAGGCCGAGCGAGATCCCCGGCATCGTGCAGCGCGTTCCGGCGCGGCGCGGAGAATGCCCAGGCCGCCGGCTTCGACGGCGTCGAGATCCATGGGGCGAACGGCTATCTGCTGGATCAGTTTCTCCATGACGGCGCCAACCATCGGACCGACGGCTATGGCGGCTCCATCGAGAATCGCGCGCGGCTCATGATGGAGGTCGCCGATGCGGTGATTTCCGTCTGGGGCGCCGATCGCGTCGGCATGCATCTCGCCCCGCGCAGCGATTCCCATGACATGAGCGACAGCAACCCAGCGGCCCTGTTCCTCCATGTCGCCCGCGAGCTCGGCCGGCGGAAGATCGCCTTCATCTGCGCGCGGGAGCATCTGGCGCCGGACCGGCAGGGACCCGATCTGAAGAAGGCCTTCGGCGGCGTCTATATCGTCAACGAGAGCTTCGACGAGAAGACCGCCGAGGAGGTGCTGGCCAAGGGCGAGGCCGATGCGGTCGCCTTCGGCAAGCTCTTCATCGCCAATCCCGATCTGCCGCGGCGCTTCGCCGAGGGCGCGAAGCTCAATGAATGGGATTCGTCGACCTTCTATGCCGAGGGGCCGGAGGGCTATACCGACTACGAGTTCCTGCCGCCGGAGGCGCTCAGGGCCTAGCTCGCTCGGTTCGGTTAGCTCAGCTTCCGTGTCTCGCCCACCCTTTGCTACATTCCCTCGGCGAAGGCCACTGAAGCTGACTCGCCAATCGCGGAGGGGAATGAGCATGACGAGAATTCGATTCTGGCCCGTGGCGATCCTGGCGGTCGCGCTCGCCATTCTGGGCGGCGGGGCCACTTCCGCGCAGGATAAGTACGCGCTGCAAGTGCCGAACGGGCTCGCCTTCTCCGACTTCAGGGGATACGAAGACTGGCAAGTCGTGTCGGTGGCTGCAGACCGATGAAGTGCTGAAGGTGATCGTCGCCAATCCGACGATGATCGACGCCTACCGGGCCGGCGTTCCCGGCAACGGCAAGCCTTTCCCCGACGGCTCCAAGATCGCGAAGATCCAGTGGACCCAGAAGAAGAGCACGGAGGCGCCCTTCTCCGTGAACGTGCCGGACAATCTGAAGAATGTCTTTCTTCATCGAGAAGGACAGCAAGCGATTCCCCGACAGCGCGGGATGGGGATACGCCCTGTTCAACTATACCGTTGCCTCCGACAGCTTCGCGCCCGATGGCAGCGGCAATAATTGCGGCTTCGCCTGCCATACGATCGTGAAGGCGAAGGACTATATTTTCCACCCCTATCAGAAGCGGTGAGAAGAGCCGCGGAGCCGCCTGCGCGAAACTGCTGGGCCGGACATACCTAGCCGCCTGCATCGAGAAGTATCGAATACTTGGATGATCGTTACCGAAATAGGGTCATCTTGATGACATGACCCACCCCTTCAATGTGCCCGGGGCAAGCCCGGACAAGCCCTGACAAGCCCGGGACAAGCCCGGGCATGACGGCTTTGCTGGGGCAGGTGGTTCGCTTATTTCCCACTCAGATGCTTAGTAAAAATTTAGTAAATCGCGAGGACAGCCGGCACATTTTCGGCGTCTGACCACACGGCTTTGTGCAACTATTCAAGATATTCGATCAGCCATTTGTAAGCCACCAAGAAAACGGCTACAATTAGTCCAGGGGTACCGGAAGAGGGATACACCGATGGCGGGTTACACCGATACGCAGGTGATGATGACGCTTGCCGCGCTCGCCGCGACGGGCGCAACCGAGCGGCCCTCCGGCGAAGCGAGGGACGCGCAAGCGGCGCGCATTCTCCGGGGCATCAACGCGCAGCTCGCCAAGGGGAACCTCGCCACGGGAAATAGCTGGACCGCAATCTGGGTCGGCCTCACCGATAGCCGGGCGAACCTCGCTTATCTCGCCTTCAACGCCAGCAATGGGGCCTATGCGCTCGCCTTGCGCGGCACGATGGCGGGCTCGCCGATCGATAGCTCGGAGGACATGCAAGTCGGCCTGATGCTCCCGTTCGGGGCCGGCGGCATGCCGCCGACGGGGACGCTCAGCAATATCTCCCAAGGGGCAATGGAGGCCTTCACCGACCTCACGATGGGGACCGAGCTCGTCCCGGTCCTGATGGCCGCCCGGGCCGCCGCTCCGGCGCCGCTCGTATGTAACTGGCCATAGCCTCGGGGGAGCGATGGTCACGACGGTCAGCCTGTTCCTGGCCGCCGCGGGGATCGCGTCGACATCATTTGTTTCTCCCTATACCTTTGCGGCACCTACCGCCGGCGACAGCAATTTCGCGAGCTTTTTCAACACGCAATTCCCGTCTGCGAAATGCGTCGTGAACAAATACGATCTCGTCCCCAATGCTTGGGCAACCCTGACGTCGCTGGTCGACAACCACAAGACGAACCCGTTCTACCCGGCGTCCGACACGACCCCGAAGGGGCCGGGGCCGACCGCGACCCCGCTGAACGCCATCGGCGCGATGATCAAGTCTATGGCCGCGGGCACAAACGGTAACACCTACGTCCAGCCGACCCAGCAGCCACCGCTGAATGCCGGAAGCTCCACCGATCTTCCTGAACACCTATCCGCCCGGGGCCCAGACCGACATGCAGAAGTTTGAAGTGCAGGTCGGGTTCCAGCATGACAACAACACCTATCTCAGCCTGCTCGGTGCCCCGACGCTGTCCCCGCGGCACCGGTCGTCGCGGCGATCAGCCCGACGAGCGGCCAATGGAACGGTCACACGACGGTCACCATAACGCCGCCCAAGGGTGTGACGTTCTCGCCGAGCAGCGTTGTCGATTTCGGCATCGTCCCGGCCCTCTGGGCAAGGGTCGCAGCGGATGGGTCGTCGATCACCGCCGTGGCACCGCAGGGAGTTGGCACGGTCGACGTCCGCGTGACAAATGAGTTCGGCACGTCGCCGGCGGTACCGGTCTACCCGAACCTCTCCCCTTACAACTACAATGACCAGTTCACCTTCCGGCTCCTGGCCTCTTCGGCAGGCTGATCCAGGATCGGCAGACCGTTCTGCTACGGTGACGGTTCGCTGTTCCGGTCAATGACGGAGATCACCGCCGACATCACGCGGGGCCGAAAATGCGATCGCCCTGCTCATCGATGATCTGCTTAGCCTTCTGGATGCAGAAGAGGACTCCCTCGGCGTGGTCCATGTAGGTGTCGGCGCGGATGAAGTGATGTTCTCTTACGCCATCCGAAAACGCCTTGGTGATCGACCCCGCGATCAGCCAGCCGGAGCCCTGGCGACGCAGCGCGGGACGGATGAGATAGCCGTTGTACTCGGTGGCCGTCTCGGCCCTAGCCGGCGCATCCGCTGCCGCGCCCCGGCCGAGGAGATTGCGAAACAGGCCCATGATTTCTGACCCCATGGATGGTCCTCTTCGCCCTCACTTCTTGATGGGAATCGACACCAAGAGCTGGCTGGTCGGGCTCAAGATCTGCATCGTGCCGCCGACGTTTTCTTCGGCGCCGCTGATGACTGCTCGGCAAGTAAAGGCCACCGCCGCCCCCCCGGTGGGTGCCGAAAACTGACAACCCTTTTCTGCGCCGAGCGGATTTCCTGCATCCATCGCTCGTCGGTGTCACCGAGAGATTGGTAAAGCCGCCGTCCGTGCTGAAGATCTGCCGGGAGGAGACCGTTACGGTGCTACTGCCCGTGTTGAAGAGCCAGCAAATCACTTTTCCGTTGAGTTGCCCGGCGCCGCCATAGAGCGGCCCGGCCGTGAGAATATCGGCCTGCGCAGTTCCCCCGAGCGCCACCAGCGCCACGATCGCAGCGATGCTCCGACGCCAATTCATGATCATATGGCCCTATCCCCCAGCTGAGAGAAGCCGCTGCGCCTTCGGCGAGCTTTCGGCGCCCGCTCCCTGGTTGCAAGTATCGACAACTTACCACAAAGAAGAGCGGGGCGCTAAGCGGTCACCTCGAAAGGCGGAACCGCTGCCTAGCTGTGACGCCCTGGCTATCCAACCCGCCGCCAGCTCGTCCCCTTCGGCCCATCCTCCAGCACCACGCCGGCCGCCGCCAGCTCGTCGCGGATGCGGTCGGCGGTGGCGAAGTCCTTGGCTTTGCGGGCGGCGATGCGCTGGGCGATCAGGGATTCGATCTCGCCGGCTTCGGGCCCGCCCTTCTTGCCGCCCTGGAGCCACTCCGCCGGGCGCTGCTTCAACAGGCCCAGGAGATCGGCGCCGGCCAGCAGGCTGGCCTTGGCGGCGACTTGCTCGCTCGCCCGCTCCGCCTTGTTGAGGCGGGTGGCGGCCTCGTGCAGATGGGCCAGCGCCAGCGGCGTGTTCAGATCGTCCTCCAGCGCCGCCAGAAGATCGGCGGGCGGCTCGCCGGGCTCGGCCTCGACATCGATCACCCGCTCGAGCGCGAGATAGAAGCGGTCGAGCTGGCCCGAGGCTTCCGCCAAGCCGGCGCGGGTGAAATCCACGGGCTGGCGGTAGTGCGCCGCCAGCAGCGCCAGGCGGATCGCCTCGCCGCGATAGCCTTCCTCCAGCAGCTCGTGGACGGTGAAGTAATTGCCCAGGGACTTCGACATCTTCTCGCCGTTCACCTGGACGAAGCCGTTATGCATCCAGACGCGGGCCAAGGGCGCGCCGTCATGGGCTGAGCGGCTCTGGGCGATCTCGTTCTCGTGATGGGGAAAGAGCAGATCGATGCCGCCGCCGTGGATGTCGAAGGTGACGCCGAGCTTGGCCTCCGCCATCGCCGAGCATTCGATATGCCAGCCCGGCCTGCCCAATCCCCAAGGGCTGGGCCAGCCCGGCTGCGATGCGTCGCTCGGCTTCCAGAGCACGAAATCGGCCGCATATTTCTTGTAGGGCGCGACCTCGACCCGGGCGCCGGCGATCATGTCGTCCTGCGAGCGGCGCGCGAGCTCGCCATAGTCGGGCATGGAAGGGCACGTCGAAGAGGACATGGCCCTCGGCGACATAGGCATGGCCGCGATCGACCAGGGTCTGGATCATCGCCACCATCTCGCCGATGAAGGCGGTGGCGCGCGGCTCGTGATCGGGGGCGAGCGCGTTCAGCGCGCCCATATCGGCGTGATAGACCGCCGTCATCCGCTGGGTCAGATCGGCGATGGCCTCGCCGCGCTCGGCGGCGGCGGCGATGATCTTGTCCTCGACATCGGTGATGTTGCGGACATAGGTCACATGGTCCGGCGCCATAGGTCCGGCGCAGCAGGCGGTAGAGGGTGTCGAAGACCACCACCGGCCGGGCATTGCCGATATGGGCATAGTCGTAGACCGTCGGCCCGCAGACATAGACCCGCACATCGGCGGCATCGATGGGCTGGAAAAGCTCCTTGCGGCGGGTGAGCGTATTGTAGAGCTGGATGGACATGGGCGGCACCGAGGGATGGCGGAGGGAGAAGACAGAACCCGTCTCAGATCTCCCGACAACAGCTCCGCATCTCTCTGGCCATCCCAAATCTCCTCGGCCTCAGCCGGTTGCGCCCTGCAGCCGGGCAAGCGCCCGGGCGCGGCCCATGATCGGTAGCAGAAGCTTGAGCTCCGGTCCATCCCCCCGCGCCGTAAGCGCCAGGCGCAAGGGATGGAAGAGGCCTCGGCCGCTATGGCCCGTCACCTGTTTGACCGCGGCGGTCCAGCGGCCCCAGGTGCCCTCGTCCCAGGGCTCCTCGGGCAAGAGAAGCGCGGCCCCGGCGGCGAATTCGGGGCATTCGATCACCGGCGCCACCGGCTCTTCACAGATCCGGCGCCAGATCTCGACATCGCCGAGGCGCTGGATATTGCCGCGCACCGCCAGCCAGAGTTTCTCGCTGGTCCCGGGCGGCAGGCGGTCGGCCACCTCGGCGAAGGAGAACTGCCGCAGCAGGCGGGCGTTCAGATGGGAGAGCTCGGCCGGATCGAAGCGCGGCGAGCCGCCGCCGAAACGCGCCAGGTCGAAATCGGCGGCCAGGGCCGCGAGGCTGGTCCTGAGCTCCGGCGCCCCGGCCCCGACGGTGGCGAGATAGCTCGCGAGCGCCAGGGGCTCGATCCCCTCGTCCCGCAGATCGGCCAGGGAGAGACTGCCCAGGCGCTTGGAAAGCCCCGCCCCCGTGGCGTCGGTCAGCAGCGGCAGATGGCCGAAGGCTGGCGGCTCGGCCCCCAGCGCCCGGTAGAGCTCGATCTGGGCCCCCGTGTTGGTCACATGATCCGCGCCCCGGATGACATGGCTGATGGCCAAGGCGATATCGTCCACCACCGAGGTGAAGGTGTAGAGATAGCTGCCGTTGGCGCGGACCAGCACGGGATCGCTCTGGCTCGCCTCGTCGATGTCCTGAGCCCCGCGCACCAGATCGCTCCAGGCGCTGCGCCCACCGGAGAGCTTGAAGCGCCAATAGGGCTGGCGGCCCTCGGCCTCCAGCTTGGCCTTCTCGGCCGCCGACAAAGCGAGCGCGGCGCGGTCATAGACCGGCGGCGCGCCGCGCTGGAGCTGCAGCTTGCGTTTGAGGGACAGCTCCTCCGGCGTCTCGTAGCAGGCGTAGAGGCGGCCGCTCGCCTTCAGCCGCTCCGCGGCCTCGTCGTAGCTCGCCAAGCGATCGGACTGATGCTCGATCGCATCCCAGGTGAGGCCCAGCCAGCGGAGATCCGTCTCGATGCCCGCGGCGAATTCGGTCGTCGAGCGCTCGCGATCCGTATCGTCGAAGCGCAGCAGGAACCAGCCGCCGGCGCGCTTGGCATGGAGCCAGTTGGCGAGCGCGATATAGGCATTGCCGACATGGATGCGGCCCGTGGGGCTGGGCGCGAAGCGGACGCGAGCGCTCATCTTAGCTGCGGAAGCCGTTGGTGATGGGATAGCGCCGGTCGCGGCCGAAGGCGCGCCGGGTGATCTTGACGCCGGGCGGGGCCTGGCGGCGCTTGTATTCCGCGAGGTCGAGCATGCGCCAGATCCGGCGCACGGTGGCCTCGCTGTGGCCCTTGGCCATGATCTGCTCCACGGTCAGCTCGCCTTCGACGAGACCTTCCAGGATGTCATCCAGCTCGTCATAAGGCGGCAGGGAATCCTGGTCGGTCTGATTGGGCTTCAGCTCCGCCGTCGGGGCCTTGGTCAGGATGCGTTCCGGGATCACGACGCCCGCGGGCCCGACCCCGCCGATGGGCAGATCCTCGTTGCGCCAGCGCGAGAGGGCATAGACGGTGGTCTTGTAGACATCCTTCAGCACGGAATAGCCGCCGCACATATCGCCGTAGAGCGTGGCATAGCCCACCGACATCTCGGATTTATTGCCGGTGGAGAGCACCATATGCCCGAGCTTGTTGGAGAAGGCCATCAAGGTGACGCCGCGGGCGCGGCTCTGGATGTTCTCCTCGGTCGTGTCGGGGGCGCGGCCGTCGAAGATCGGCGCCAGCATGCTGGTGAAAGCGTGCATCGCCGGCTCGATGGAGATCGTGTCGATGCGGATGCCCAGCGCGTGTGCGCAAGCGGCGGCATCCTCCAGGCTGTCGCGGCTGGTATAGGGCGAGGGCAGCATGAGCGCGCGCACCCGCGCCGGCCCCAGCGCATCGACGGCGACGGCGGCGCTGATCGCGGAATCGATGCCGCCGGACAAGCCCAGCACGACCCCGGGAAAGCGGTTCTTCTCCACATAGTCCCGCAGGCCCAGCATCATCGCCTGATAGATGCCGGCGAGACCGAAGCGGGGCTCGACCATCTCGCCCTCGGCGCAATGCCAGCCCCGGTTGGAGCGCCGCCAGCGGGTGAGCGCCACCGCCTCCTGCCAGGCCGGGAGCTGGGCCTTCAGCGTCGCATCGGCATCGAGGGCGAAGGAGGCGCCGTCGAAGACCAGCTCATCCTGCCCGCCGATCTGGTTGACATAGATGATGGGCAGGTTCGATTCCACGGTGCGGGCGCCGGCGAGCTGGATGCGCTCGTCATATTTGGCATGCTCATAGGGGCTGCCATTGGGCACCAGCAGGATCTCGGCGCCGGATTCGCTGAGGGTCTCGGTCACCTCCGGCGTCCACATATCCTCGCAGATCATGACGCCGAGGCGCACCTCGCGGAAATTCATCGGCCCCTGGGGCGGGGCCGGGGCGAAGACGCGCTTTTCGTCGAAGACGCCGTAATTCGGCAGGTCCACCTTGTAGCGCTGCGCCAGCACCGCGCCGTCGGCCAGCAGCAGCGCGGCATTGTAGAGCTTGCCGCCATCGACCCAGGGCGAGCCCACCAGCATGGCCGGCCCGCCATCGGCGGTCTCCCGCGCCAGGGTTTCGATGGCGGCCCGGCAGGCCGCCTGGAAGGCGGGCTTCAGCACCAGATCCTCCGGCGGATAGCCGGAGAGCACCAGCTCGCCGAAGACCACGAGATCGGCCTTCAGCGCGGCCGCCTTGGCCCGGGCGTCGCGGATCTTGATGAGATTGCCCGCGACGTCGCCCACGGTGGGGTTGATCTGGGCGAGAGCGATGGCGAGTTCCTGCGTCATGGCGGCCAACTTAGCGGAGGTCGCCCTGCTGTCAATTGCGGGCATGGCCGACCCGCGCGGCGGCCATGGCCCCCGCTGTGACCAGAGCAGCGGCTAGAAGAGGAAATCGCTCACCATCTTCACATTGGCCGCCAGGATGACCGTCGCGACGATCCCCGCCAAAGCGGTCAGCCAGCGGGGGCTGGCGAGCCCGCCCATCTTGGCGCGGTCGCGGGTGATCAGGACCAGCGGGATGACCGCGAAGGGAAGCTGCAGGCTGAGGATGACCTGGGACAGGATCAGGAGCTGGGCCAGCCCCTTCTCCCCGCTCATGGCCGTGACGATGATGGCGGGGACGATGGCGATGGCGCGGGTCGTCAGCCGCCGCAGCCAGACGGGCATCCTGAGATCGAGGAAACCCTCCATCACCACCTGGCCGGCCAGAGTGGCGGTGACCGAGGAGTTCTGGCCCGCCGCCAGCAGCGCCAAGGCGAAGACGACGCCCGCGATCGGCACGCCCAGCAGCGGGCCCAGCAAATGGTGGGCATCCTGGATCTCCGCCACATCGGTGCGCCCCTGCTGGTGGAAGGTGGCCGCCGCGATGATCAGGATCGCCGCATTGATGAAGAAGGCGGTGGCGAGGGCGAAGGTCGAATCGGCGACGGCAAAGCGCAGCGCCTCGCGCCGGCCCCTCGGCGTCCTCTCGTAGCGCCTCGTCTGCACGATGGAGGAATGGAGATAGAGGTTGTGGGGCATCACCGTCGCCCCCAGGATTCCGATGGCGATATAGAGCATGGCGGGATCGGTGATGACCCGGGCCTGCGGCACGAAGCCCGCCATCACATCGGCGATGACGGGCTGGGCGATGGCGATCTCGAAGAGGAAGCCCGCGGCCACCAGCCCCACCAGCGTGATGACGAAGGCCTCGAGTTGGCGGAAGCCGTGACGCTGCAGCAGGAGGATGACGAAGACGTCCAGTGCCGTCACGCAGACTCCCAGCAGCATCGGCATGCCGAACAGAAGGTTGAGCGCGATGGCGGTGCCGATGACTTCCGCCAGGTCGCAGGCGCAGATGGCGATCTCGCAGAGGACCCAAAGCCCGAAGACCACCGGGGCCGGATAGCTGTCGCGGCAGGCCTGGGCCAGGTCGCGGCCGGTGGCGATCCCGAGACGGGCGCTGAGAGCCTGCAGCAGCATGGCCATCAGATTCGACAGCAGCACGACCGACAGCAGGGCATAGCCAAAGGCGGAGCCGCCGGCCAGATCCGTCGCCCAATTGCCGGGATCCATATAGCCGACGGAGATGACGAAGCCGGGCCCGGCAAAGGCCAAAGCCTTGCGCCAGGTACTGCCATGGCGCGGAATCGCGATCGAGTTGTTGACCTCGGCAAGGCTCGCGCCGCCCGTTGCCGGCCGCCAAGCGGCCGCACCGACCAGATCATCCACCCCATCAACGACGGTCATCAGGAGATCTCCGTTCCCGGGCCGGAGCGCAACCACCCATGGCTAAAGCGATTCCGCACCGATTGGTTCGCCTCCACCGTCACTTTGATCGGCGTGGCTCGGAGAGGTTTAGAACGCGACAATCACAATTGGTCGATTCTTGCGGCAAGTTGCCGATTGGGCCGGGGCACGCTTGGACGATTCTTGCACCAGTTTGAGGGTCAGGTTTTCTCCTCGATCGCATCGACACGATCGGAATAGAAGGCGAGATGGTCCTTGATCTCGCTGACCGCGGCATAGGGCGCCTCATAGGTCCAGACGGCATTCGCCGAGCGCGCCCCGCCCAGGGGAATGCTGTAATAGGCGCAATCGCCCTTATAGGGGCAATAGGTGGCCTGATCCGTCCGTTGCAGCAGCGTCATGTCGACATCTCCGCGCGGGATGTAGTGGACCGCGGGATAGGCGGCCTCGCGCAGCGTCAGGGCATGCCGGCTATCGGCAATGACACGTCCCGCAACAGAGACGACGACGCGCCCCGGATTCGGCGCGACCGTGATGGGATGATCGACGCTGGGAAGCTTGATGGGCTTGGCTGTCATGGCGTGGCGCTCCTCTCAGACCTGTGATGGGTGGCAAGAAACAGAACGAAGGACGCCAAGACGCAGAGCCCGCCCACCCAGCCGAGATCGGCGACGCTGCCCCGCGTCAGGGTGAAGGAGCCCAGCAGGGCGCCGAGCGAGAAGCCCAGATACATGAAGGAGGCGTTGAGGGAGAGGATGACCGGCGCGGCCCGGAGCCCGCTGATGCCGATCAGCCGCACCTGCTGGGCCGGGAAGAAGCCCCAACCCGTGAGGCCCCAGATGCCGATGGCGATCAGGACCGGTAGCAGCGCCTCTGAAACGGACAGATAGCGGGCCGAAATCGACAGGCTGATGAGGGCCAGCGCCATGACCGGCAGGGCCACGGTGATCACGCGGCGGCCGCCGAACTTGTCATTCGCCATGCCGCCGAGGAAGAGCCCCACGAAGGCGGCCGCGCCCCAGAGGAAGAGGACATAACCGATCCCGGCACCCTTGAATCCGATGGCCCCGGTGAGGAGCGGCGCGATGAAGGTGTAGACGGCATATCCGCCAAGGGCCCAGACCGTCGTGACCATGAGGGCAGGAAACGCACCCGGCCGGCGGACGACGGCCAAGCGCTCGCCCAAGCTCGTCGCGGGCAGCCCCACGCCGATGCCGCGCGGCAGGCCGATCAGCAGCCCCGACAAGGCGATGGCCGCCAGCCCGGCCACGCCGAGGAAGGTCATGCGCCAGCCGAAATGGCTGCCGACAAAGGCACCCATGGGTACGCCGATGGCAACCGCCAGGCTGATGCCGCCGCCGACGATGGCGAGCGCGCGCCCGCGCCGCTCCGGCGGCACGAGCACGCCGGCGAGCGCATTGGCGCTGGGCACATAGAGGCCTGCCGAGAGGGCCAGCAGAATCCGCGCGCCAAGCAGGAACCAGTAACCCGAGGCCAGCGCCGCGATGAGGTTCGCGCCGGCGAAAGCCGCCATGGAGAGGATGAGAAGCCGGCGCCGATTGACATTGCCGGTGAGCGCCGTCAGCAGCGGCGAGCTCAGGGCATAGGTCAGCGCGAAGACGGTCACGAGCTGCCCCGCGGCCTGCAAGCTGACCGAGAGATCGCTCGCGATGCCGGGCAGGAGCGCCGCGATCATGAAGCCCTCCGTCCCCACCGCAAAGGTCCCAAGCGCCAGCCAATAGAGCGGCGCCGCGTGGAAGGCCGGAAGTATTGCTGCCGCGTCTGACCTTGCGCCGGGCTCCTCAAGGGCCTTGGCCGAGGCGATGCTCAGCAAGGTCGCTTCTTCGGCGGGTTCGAGCCCACTGGCGGGGATTTCGACGAAGGCGCTCATTGAAATATGGGTGTCCGTATTATGACAAGGAACGATGTTTCATCGACACAGACCAAGCAAGGCACTCAGCGCAAGACGGTCGAAAAGAGGATCTGCTTGAAACGCTCGACGGGCACCGGGCTGCGCGCGGCCTTGGCGAGGAGATTGGCGCCCTGCAGCGAGGAAACGATGAAGGCCGCGATCTCATCGCAGTCGAGGCTCGGCGACAGCTCTCCGGCCTCCTTGGCGGCCCTCAGGCAATAGGCGACGGAGGCCTGCACCTCGGCAAATATCTCGACCAGCCGTTGCCGGAGGATTTCGCTGTGGTCGCTGGCCTCGGCGGTGAAATTGCCATAGAGGCAACCGCTTCGCATGCCGTTCTTGTTGAGGCGGTCCTTGGTCGCATCGATATAGGCGCCGAGGCGCTGGAGCGGCGGCAGGGCGTCATTGCGAAGCGTCTCGCGCATGAGCTCGCAGCCTCGGGCGAAATAGAGGTCGAGCACCTCCAGGCCGAAGGCTTCCTTCGAGGCGAAGTGATTGGTGAAGGACCCCTGCGGCACGCCGGCGGCCTGGACGATGTCGCGAACGCTGGCGCCCGCAAACCCCCGCTCATGCACCACGCGGAGACCTTCGGTGAGGATCTTTTCCCGATGGGAGGGCTTCGGCATGATCTCTTAATACGGTCGTCCGTATTAGATTGTCAAGAGGCCAATCGCTGAGCCGAACCGTGGCTAATGCGCTGCCTGGCGGCGGTAGGCCATGGGGGTCAGGTCGCGCTCCCGCCGGAAGACGCGGCCGAAATGCGACTGATCGGCGAAGCCGCAGGCCAGAGCGATCTCCACCAGGGGCAGGCCGGCGGTCAGAAGCTCGCAGGCATGGTCGATCCGGCGCCGCGTCACATAGCGATGCGGCGAGATGCCGGTCGATTGCTTGAAGCAGCGCAGGAAGTGGCAGGGGCTCTTCCCGGTCAGAGCCGCCAGTTCGTCGAGGCCAACCTCCTCGGCGATATGCGCGTCGATATGGTCCAGCACCAGCTTCAGATGGGCGGGCGACAATCCCCCGCTTCTGGCCGACCGGATCGTGGCCCCCCGATTGGAATGGTGCTGCCCGATATGCGCCACCAGCGTCGAGACCAGGCCGGCGAGCATCAGGCGGCAGAAGGGGCGCGGCTCGCTGCTCTGGGCCCGGAGCGCGATACCGAGCTGAGCCAGCAACGGATCGTCGATGCAGAAGCGGTCCACCAGTTCGACAGGGTCGCGGCAGCGATCATCCTCCTCGGCCAGATCCTCGTTCAGGCGCTCCGGCGTGATCCAGACATTGATCATCTCGGCCGGGCTGTTCCAGCTCCAGACGATGGGTGTCATGGCCGAGGTCGCAAAGACCTTGCCCGCCACGGATGTGCCGGAGCCCTGGCGCCCGCCCACCTGGCGCGTATGGCGCGCGCGGCCCGCTAGCTGGATGGAAATGCAATTATGCGAGAAGCCTTCCACCCGGAAGGCGGCATCGGCGTAGCCGTGATGGGAAATGTAGAGGCCCTCTTCGCGATGCAGGATCCGATCGAAGGCCGAGGCGCGCGACAGGCTTTGCGGGAAATCCCCGGGATCCAGGAAGCTCGGATTCCTGCCGGCCACGCCCTGTGACAACATATGCACCTCCATCCGCCGGCTCGTCCGCAGACCAAGAGATCGTGCGATCCTGCGCCTCGATCCAGCAAATTGGGAGTCGCCAGCTTTCGCCGCCGTGCGTTTGTGACAAGAGCATTCCACGTCAGCGCATTTCCTTCCAAACCCCCGAGCCGTCGAAGCCTATCGTCACCCCGGCGTAATGATGACCTTGCACAGGCTCCGGCCATGGCGTCCTCGCCGCATCTCTTCCATTTGAGCGAAGCTCGGCCACAGCTTCTCGCCGGTGGCGCCTGGCGCCGGCGGGTGGACGCCGATTGTCTGCCCGTCCTGGATGGGCTCTCGGCGGAGTTGTTGACCCTGGCGTCCCCTGGCCGGCATGGGCCCTCCTGGCAGGCCAATGCGCATACCCTGGCTTATTGCATGGAGGGCGAGGCCAGGATCACGATCTGCAGTCCCGGCCAGATCCGGGACAGCTTCATCGTCGGGCCTCAAGACGTCTTCTTCATCCAGCAGGGCTTCCTGCAGCAGGTCGAGAACCTGGCGGAGGGCGAGACGAAGCTGCTCCTGACCTTCAGCCATGAACGGCCGACGGAGATTGTGCCTGAGGGTCTGGCCGAGATCGCCGGCGAGATGGAGGCCGCGGCACCGAGGACGGAGCACGGCGGAAAAGCCAACCCGCACCGCATCAGCCTCGCCATGATCGATCCCGTGCTCCGGGCGGGCGGCGCCCTTGCGCGCATCGCGAGCGCGGAAGAGTTTTCCATCCTCGACAAGCTCTCCCTGCGATCGCTGCTCCTGCGGGCCGCCGCCGCGGAGGCGCCGCACTGGCACCCCAATTGCGCCGAGATCGGCTATGTCCTCAGCGGCCGCGCGCAGCTGTCGGTGATGCGGCCCAGCAACAAGGTCGATCAATTCGAGGTCGGCGCCGGCGACATCTACTTCGTGCCGGTCGCCTTTCTGCATAGCGTGGAGAATATTTCCGCGGGAGAGACCGAGCTTCTCACCGGCTTCGGCCATGAGGAGCCGCAGGACATCCTGCTGCAGGCAGCGCTGGCGCCGGGCGTCCTCTAGTCCCCTCGCCCCCGGATCGGGGGAAAGGGGAAATCCTACAGCTTCATCGGCAGGATCAGCATCGGGATGCCGCGGTTCTGCAGCCGGCGCTGCATGATCAGCGGCGTCTGGCCATGCAGCAGCCGGGTGAGAAAACTCTCGTTCTTGAAGACGAGTTGGGAGGCGAAGACCATGCTGTTGGGAAACTCGACCAAGGCACGGTCGAGAAGCTGCGTCAGCTCCGCCGTGGCATCCGCTGCCGCCCCGCCATAGGCGGTGGCCGCCAGCTGGCGGCGGTGACAGTAGTTCACGAATTGGGCGAGATATTCGTCGACGCGCTGGCGCAGCGTCTCCAACTCCCCGGCATGGCGGAAGCTGTCGGAATCGACCTCTCCCACGCGGATGAAAACGTAATTGGAGAAATGCTCGGGGAAGAGCTTGCGGGTCGCGAGCAGCGTATGCATGCCGGTGCCCAGGCTGCCACCCACGAGAAAGATGGCGGTGGGTTTGTCGCGGCGCAGCGGCGGCGGCTCGGCCGCAGGCACGGCCCGCGTCGTCGTCGCGAACAAGGCATCGGCCTGGGAGAGCAGCCGGCCGCAGGCATCGTAATGCCGGCGGATCATCAGCCCCGCGGCGATGATGCAGCCGGTGATGACGACGGTCATCCAGGCGCCTTCGGCGAATTTATTGATGGTGGTGACGATGAGAATCGTCGCCGTCAGCAGAAAGCCGAAGATGGCGACGAAGATCCGGAAAGGCCGGCGCGGCTCGCCGATGCGCCGCCGCAGCCAGTGCCGACTGAGGCCGGTGAAGGAGAGCACGAAGCTGATGAAGACGTTGATCGAGTAGAGCACCACCAGCTTGTCCACCCGTCCTTGGGTGATCACAAGGATCGCAATGGCGGCCGCCGCCATCAGCAGCACGCCGTTCTGGGTCACCAGGCGGTTGGAGAGATGGGCGAATTGATGCGGCATCCAACGATCGATCGCCATATTGGCCAGCGCCGCGGGCCCGCCGAGAAAGCCCGTGTTGGAGGCGACGAAGAGAAGGCCCGCGGCGACGCTGAGGGTGCCCAGCAGCATGATGCCCGCCGCCACTGAATCGGAACCCAGGAAATGGCTGAGGATCTGGCGGAAGGTGACGGCGTTCAGCGTCTGGCCATATTGCGGATGGACGTTCCACAGGAGATAGAGAAGGATCAGCCCGCCGGCGGCGAAGGAGAGCGAGATCGCCATATAGGTCATGGTCCAGCGCCCGGTGACCGTCCGGGGCTCGCGCAGCATGTGGATGTTGTTCGACACGGCCTCGATGCCGGTGTAGGTGCCGCCGCCGAGCGCGAAGGCCTGCAGCACGATGCCGATCACCGCCCACCAGCCGATCTGGCCGGCAAGGGCGCCCGTCTCGTGCAGCGTCTCGGGGATGAGGCCCGGCAGCCGGCCGGCATGGCCCATCACGCCGACGACGATGAGCCCGCCATGGGTAATTAGGAAGCCGACGAAAATCGGCAGCAGCAGGAAGAGAAGCTCCTTGACCCCGCGCAGATTGGCGATGGTCAGCAGGATGATGACGATGA
Source organism: uncultured Alphaproteobacteria bacterium (assembly GCA_963757155.1). Classification (GTDB taxonomy): domain Bacteria; phylum Pseudomonadota; class Alphaproteobacteria; order Dongiales; family Dongiaceae; genus DASXQK01. Next base: position 29,688 of record CAVWQS010000013.1, on the reverse strand, counting down.
TCTCACCCGGCACCTTCCAGGTCTGCCAATCCAGTGGCAAAAGGCTGAACAGCGCATCGACGCCGCTGGCCACCGAAAGTGCCGCGGTCAGGATGAAATTGACGATGAGGGCCGAGCCCGAGACGAGCCCGGCATAGGGGCCGACCAGCACCGAGGCGACGCGATAGCCGCCGCCCCCGGAAGGAAAGAGCTCGATCACCTGGACATAGCCCAGGCAGATGATGACGACGGTCAGCGCGGTGGCGAGCGCCAGATAGATGGCCAGATGGCTGTGGATGCCCAGCGCCAGGAAGGCTTCTTCCGGCCCGTAGTTCGCCGAGGAGAGGCCGTCGGCACCCAGGCCGATCCAGGCCAGAAAGGCGACGAGCAGCATGCCCTCGCGCTGCTCGCGATGCATGGGGTCGCGCGGCGCGCCGATCACCCAGCGTTGAATCTTCTTCCAGTCGAAGCGCGCCATGTTTTCCGTTGAAACGGACTACTTCCTGAGGAGAAACTCTCGGCCGACTTTGACCAAAGGCTTGCCGTCATATTCGACGATATCCGCCGTGGCATAGGTTTCGGTCCAACGCTGCGGCAGAAAGGATCCCGTGCCGACGACATCGATCGGCGCCTGGGCCTCGGCCATCACCCGGCATTTGGCGGGATCGAAGCCGGAGGAAGCGATGAGCCGGACCTTGGCAAAGTCCTCGGCGTCGAGGGCGTCGCGCAGATGATAGCAGGCCGCGGCGGAAACCCCGGCGCCGACGAGATATCGCAACTCCGCCTCGCTGCGATATCCGCGGATCGCCTCCGGCACATGGCGCTCCAGCACGGCATAGGAGGCCGGCGGATCGAGGCCCTCGACGAAGCGGCTGCCGGCAGTATCGATGCGAACCCCCAATTGCCCCGCCGCCGCCATCTCGGGAAAGCGCCGGCAGACGGCGAGGGAGTCGCTGACCTCGCGGCCGAAATAATCGACCAGCACCGTCATGTCCTCGCCGGGGAAGGTCTCGTGATACATCTCGGCCGCGGCGACGGTGGAGCCGGCATAGCCGATGAGAGCGTGGGGCATGGTGCCCAGCGCGTGCTCCCGGCCGAAGTAATGGGCCGTCGCCTCGGTCGCATTACCGACGAAGCCCTTGGCGCCCACCTTGCGCTTAGCCCGGGCCGAGCCGACGCTGGCCGCATAGGCCATGATCTCGGCCATCTCCAGCCCGGCGCAGTGGCGTGCGTCCATGGCGAGGAAGGCGACCTTCGGCAGATCGGCGCACATGGTGAAGGCATTGAAGGCGGCGACGCAGGCCGGTCCCAGCTTCTGCAGCATGATCGTCTCGAGATCGACCAGATGGCGGAAGGAGCCGCTGAGATACATGATCGGCACGCCCGCACCGACCCATTTGCCCTCGGGCAGGCGCAGGTCGATGGTGAAGCGGGTATTACGGGATGCGGCGATCTCGTTCAGCCAGTCGACGGCCAGCCGCGGGGCCGAGATCACCGGCCGGCGCATGAAGACCGCATAGGTCACGGTCTTGTCGCCGAAACGCTCGATCGCCTTCTTCGTGCGCAGGAAGTAGTGATCCGTCCAAGCCGGTATTTCGTCTGGGCTCGGTTGCATGCTCCCCCCGTTCGGCGCCAAAAACCTAAGACGCCGCGGCGATCTTCCGGCCCTGGGCGACGCGCTCCTGCTTCAACGCGCCGGCGATGAGGAAGGCAAGCTCGAGCGCCTGGCTGGCGTTGAGCCGCGGATCGCAATGGGTGTGGTAGCGGTCGGCCAGCGCCTGTTCCGTCACCGCCTTGGCGCCACCGATGCACTCGGTGACGTCCTGGCCCGTCATCTCGACATGGACGCCGCCGGCATGTAGCCCCTCGGCCTGATGGGCGGCGAAGAAGCCGCGCACCTCGGCCAGGACCCGGTCGAAGGGCCGGGTCTTGTAGCCGTTGGAGGATTTGATCGTATTGCCATGCATGGGATCGCAGGACCAGACGACCTTGGCCCCCGCGCGCTTCACCGCGCGCAGCAGCGCCGGCAGCTTGGCCTCGACCTTGTCGGCGCCCATGCGGGCGATCAGGGTCAGGCGCCCCGGCACATTGGCCGGGTTCAGCAGATCGATGAGGCGCAGCAGATCGTCGGGCTCCATGGTCGGCCCGCATTTGAGGCCGATGGGATTCTCGATCCCGCGCATGAACTCGACATGAGCGCCGTCGGCCTGGCGGGTGCGATCGCCGATCCACAGCATATGGGCCGAGCAGGCGTACCACTTGCCCGTCAGGCTATCGACGCGGGTCAGCGCCTGCTCATAGGCGAGATGAAGCGCCTCATGGCTGGTGAAGAACTCGGTCTCGCGGATCTGGGGCGTCGATTCCGCCGTCATGCCGCAAGCGGCCATGAAATCCAGCGTCTCGCTCAGACGGTCGGCCAGCTCGGCATAGCGATGGCCCAGCGGACTGTCCGCGACGAAATCGAGATTCCAGCGATGTACCCGGTGCAGATCGGCGAAGCCGCCCTGGGCGAAGGCGCGCAGCAGGTTGAGGGTCGCCGCCGACTGGTTATAGGCCTGGACCAGGCGCTCGGGATCCGGCATGCGCGCGGCGGCCGTGAACTCGATGCCGTTGATATTGTCGCCGCGATAGCTCGGCAGCTCGACGCCGCCGATCGTCTCCATGGGCGCGGAGCGGGGCTTGGCGAACTGGCCGGCCATCCGGCCGACCTTCACCACCGGCAAGGCGGCGCCGAAGGTCAGCACGACGGCCATCTGCAGCAGCACGCGGAAGGTGTCGCGGATGTTGTTAGCGCTGAACTCGGCGAAACTCTCGGCGCAATCCCCGCCCTGAAGCAGGAAACCGCGGCCCTCGGCCACCTCGCCCAGCGTCTCCATCAGCCGGCGCGCCTCCCCGGCAAAGACCAGCGGGGGATATCCGCGCAGCCGATTCTCCACCGCCTCCAGCTTCATCGGATCGGGATAATCGGGGCTCTGCTGGACAGGCTTGCCCCGCCAGCTCTCCGGACTCCATTTGCCCGCCATGCTCTACCTCTGGCTCAAACGAGCCCGACCCTATACGCCCGAAACGGGCATATTTCAACCAAGCCCCGGCCTCCGCTCTTAGAACCGTCATGGCCGGGCGAAGTCCCGGCCATCCACGTCGGGCCGTGCCACAATCCACCGTTACTTAGGCACGGTAACAGGTGATCTACAGTCCGGCGGCTGCCTTCTCGGCTCTCCACGACGTGGATGGCCGGGACTTCGCCCGGCCATGACGGAAGGGGGCACGGAGGCGCCGGCGAGCCCCTTCAGTTAGTGCACATCGTATCCAGGGTGTTCTGCGAGGCCTTGATCGATTCCAGCGCCTGCCAGCGGCTGTCGCCATTGGGGTCGGAGCCGGGGCAGTGGTTGATGATCTCGATCTGCTTCTTCATCACCTTGATCTGGAGCTGGGCGCTCTGGCACATGCCCGAGGCCTTGGGCTGGGCATTCTGATAGTCGTTCAGCTGGTCTATCATGCCCTGATCGCTGCAATCATAGGCCAAGGCCGGTTGCGCCGCCGCGAGCAGGGTTCCGGCCAGCACCAGGCATATTCCCTTCGCGATCATCGCCCCCTCCCGAAACATCTCCGCGAAGCTAGGAGAAGACCTCCGCCAGATCAAGGCACCTGCCCGGCGTCGGACGGATCGCGCTCGCGCATCCGCATGGTCACGAACTCCTCCGCCGCCGTCGGATGGATTGCCACCGCCTCGTCGAACTGCTGCTTGGTGGCGCCCAGCTTCACGGCGATCGCCATCGCCTGGATGATCTCCGGCGCATCGGGCCCCAGCATATGGGCCCCCAGCACCCGCTGGCTCGTCCGCTCGACGACCAGCTTCATCAGCGTCCGTTCCTGCCGGCCGGAGAGAGTGTGCTTCATGGGCCGGAAGTCCGCCTTGTAGACATCGAGCTCGGCATGCCGCCGGCGGGCTTCGGTCTCGGTCAGCCCGACGGTGCCGATCGGGGGCTGGCTGAACACGGCCGAGGCCACGCCGTCATGGTCCATGGCCCAGGGCCGGTTGCCGAAGACCGTATCGGCGAAGGCCATGGCCTCACGAATCGCCACCGGCGTGAGGTTCAGGCGATCGGTCACATCGCCGATGGCGTAGATGTTCTCCCGGCTCGTCTTCGAATAGGCATCGACGACGACGGCGCCGTGATGGTCGAGCTCGACCCCCGCCAGCCCGGCATCGAGCTCCCCGGTATTGGGGCGACGGCCGGTTGCGGCCATGACCTTGTCCACCTCCAGGGTAGCGCCGTCCCCGAAATGCAGGCGCCAGCCCGTGACCGCGGGCTCGATGCGATGCACGACGGCGCGGAGCCTGACATCGATCCCCTTGCGGGTGAGCTCTTTCGCCAGCCCATGGCGCAGATCGTCGTCGAAGCCCCGCAGGATCTGCTCGCCGCGATAGAGAAGGCTCACCTCGCTGCCGAGGCCATTGAAGATGCCGGCGAACTCGACGGCGATATAGCCGCCGCCGACGATGGCGATGCGCTCGGGCAGCTTCTCCAGATAGAAGGCCTCGTTGGAGCTGATGCTGTTCTGCTCGTCGAAGCCCGGCAGGCGCACGGGATAGCCGCCGGTGGCGATCAGGATCTTGTCGGCGGTGATCCGCTTGTTCCCGATAACGACGGTATGGGCATCGGCAAATCGCGCCCGGCCCTCGATCAGCGTCACCTTGGCGTTGTCGAGCACCCTGCGATAGATGCTTTCCAGCCGGTCGATCTCGCGATCCTTGTTGGCGATCAGGCTCGCCCAGTCGAAACGGGCCTCGGGGATCGTCCAGCCATAGCCCGCGGCATCCTCGATCTCCTCGCGCACATGGGCGCCATAGACCAGCAGCTTCTTGGGCACGCAGCCGCGAATGACGCAGGTTCCGCCGACGCGATATTCCTCGGCGATGGCGACCCGGGCGCCATAGCCCGCGGAGACGCGCGCCGCCCGGACGCCGCCCGAGCCCGCGCCGATGACGAAGAGATCATAGTCGTAGCTGGCCATCGGGATCTCCTTTGGGGGTCGCCGGCTGCGGGCCTCAAGCCATGGCGGGGGCGAAGCGACCGGCCAGCGCCAGGCGGCGATAGACCAGCCAGGCCAAAGCGGCGCATTCGACCAGCCCGGCGGCGAAGCTGATCAGCGGCGGCGCCAGGGGATAGGGCGCCAGTATGGGAATCAGAGAAACCATCTCGAGAGAGACCAGTATTCCCGTCAGGGGAAAATAGGCGAGGAAGAGGATGATGAAGGCGGTCGCATCGCCGCGCCGGCCGCCATGGCCGAAATTGAAGAACAGCACCAGCAGCACATCGCGCAGAAGATAGATCACGATGACCAGCGGATAAAGGGAGAGGCCGCGCGCATGCTGCAGCGCCTCCATCGATACGAAGGGCCCGGAGAGCAGCCGGAGCCCGGCACTCCCCAGCTCGGGGGAGAAGCAGAGGACGACGGCGCAGACGAAGGTCAGGAGATAGACCGGCAGCCATTGCGGCAGCAGGACCCAGGCGTGACGGAACGCATGCGTGGCCAGATCGGCGCCCAGCCAGCGATAGTGAACGACATCCTTGGGCTCGAGAAAAAGCGCGAGATAGGTGAGCGCGGACACCAGCAGGAAGGGAAGGATCAGCCAAGCGCCGAGAGCGCCGCCTGCAAGCTGGATCGAGCCGTAGAGGAAGCCGTCGCAATAGGCCATCAGGAACAAGGCGAAGGCGAGCCAGGCCCAGGGGCCGCTCTGGAATTTGAGCTCGACGCGCATCAGCCGATAGATGCCGAAGACGCTCCAGGCCAGGAATACGCCGAGCGTCGCCAAAGAGAAAAGCTCGCCGTCCCAGACCCGGCCATACCAGGCGATGTCGGGCAGAAACAGGGCCACAACGCCGCCATCGAGCTGCCCGGACGCCACCAGCCCCGCCAAAATGCCGGCGACCTGGCTGAGAGAGACGCCGAGGCGCCGGCGGATGGCGAGGCGGCGCAGCAGGGCCAGGCTGACCAGCATGGCAACGGCCTGGGCCAGGGCGCCCGTCCCCAGCAGGCGCAGCAGCTGGATGGCCTGGCCGCTTTGCCAGGGCGGTATGCCGGTTGCCCAATAGCAGCCGACGAGCGCGAGGAAGGCGAGGCCCGCGGCATAGCAGACATAGCTGGTGCCCCCGAGAAGCTTGCCCCAGCTCATCTGCCAGGCGCCGAGCGCCGACATGCGCTGGCCGTCCCAGGTGCCGCCCGCGATCTCCTCGGCCACCAGATCTGCGGCCCGGCGCGTGCCCCAGAGGACGACCAATAGGTAATACATCGCCCGAGCCACCTCGGCGACCGCCGCCAGGCTCGAATCGCTGACGATCCAGGTGAGCGTCAGCAGCGCTCCGATCGCGACCGGGGCCAGCAGCAGGCGGGTGAGGGAGAATTGCAGCCAGAGATTGCGCCGCAGCTCCGGGTTCATGGCGTCTTCTCCGGCGCCCCGACGCCGCTCATGTAGAGATCCTGCAGACTCTCGCGCTCGGCCGCGAAATCGGCGACGGGCAGCTCCGCGGCGATGAGACGCCGCAGCAGCATGGCGCGCTCGGCCGGATCGCCGGCGAATTGGAACTGCGCCACCAGCCCTTCGACCATCAGCTGGCCGACCGAGGGCTCGGACCGCAGCAGCGCTTCGAGCCGGTCGTCGTGGCGGGCCAGGCGAAGCGTGACCGCGGCCCCGCGTCCGTCGCTGGTCGTGCCCAGGGCGCGCTGCTCCACCAGCCGCCCGCCGCGCAGCACCAGCATATGGGTCGAGTAATCCTCGAGCTCGCTCAGGATGTGGGAGGAGACGATGATGGTCATCCCCTCCTCCCTCAGACGCAGCAGGGTCTCGGCGAGCCCGACCCGGGCCTCGGGATCGAGCCCCGAGGCTGGCTCGTCCAGAAGCAGGACCGGCGGGTGATGCACGATGCTCTGGGCGATGGCGAGACGCTGGCGAAGCCCGCGGGAGAGCGTGCCGGCCTTCTGGCGCAGACGGTCGGCGATGGCGAGGCGCTCGGCGGCAAGCTGCACCGCCGTCGCCCGCTCATCCGCCGGCATGCGGAGCGAGGCGGCACGATAGAGCAGGCATTGCTTGATCGTCAGATCGTCATAGAGCCCATAGCTGTCGGCAAGGAAACCCATGCAGCGATGGCTGTCGCGCGGCTGGGCCAGGACATCGAGCCCCGCCACATTGATCTCGCCGGCATAGGGCGTATCCAGCCCGGCGATGCAGCGCAGCAGCGTCGATTTCCCCGCGCCGTTCGGGCCGACCAGCGCGGTGATGGTCTCGCCTTCGAGGGTGAAGCCGACATCGTCGAGGGCCCGCGTGCCGGGATAGTCGAAGACGAGCCCGCTGACGGAGATCATGTCGGTCATTCAGCGCATTTTCTGATCAAGCTGAACTGCCTCTGTCGTGATCTCGCGAAAAGCGCTCCGCCACTCATATTCGTCATACCCGCGAAAGCGGGTATCCAGGGCGACTGGCGAGGCCTGAGCATGCGGCCCTGGATTCCCGCTTTCGCGGGAATGACGACAGAGAAACTTCGCCCTTCCGACACGGGGCCGGAAGGGCGGTAGACGGTCCTAGATCCCGCCCATGCAGAGGTATTTGATCTCGAGGAAATCCTCGATGCCGTATTTGGAGCCCTCGCGGCCGATGCCGGATTCCTTCACGCCGCCGAAGGGCGCGACCTCGGTGGAGATGATGCCGGTGTTGATGCCGACGATGCCGTATTCGAGCTGCTCGGCGGTGCGCCAGACGCGGCCGAGATCGCGGCTGAAGAAATAGGCCGCCAGGCCGAACTCGGTGTCATTGGCCATCTGCACCGCCTCTTCGTCCGTGCTGAAGCGGAACAGCGGCGCCACGGGGCCGAAGGTCTCCTCCCGCGCCACCGCCATCTGGGTGTTCACGTTCGCCAGCACGGTCGGCTGGAAGAAGCTGCCGCCGAGCTCATGGCGCTTGCCGCCGGCGATCACCTTGGCGCCCTTCTTCACGGCGTCGGCGATATGCTCCTCGACCTTTTCCACGGCCTTCATGTCGATAAGCGGGCCCTGGGAGGTCTCGCCCTTGAGCCCGTCGCCCACCTTCAGCTTGCCCACCGCGGCGGTCAGCATCTCGGCGAATTTGTCATAGACATCGTCCTGGACCAGCAGGCGGTTGGCGCAGACGCAGGTCTGGCCGGTGTTGCGGTATTTCGACGCGATGGCGCCTTCCACCGCGGCCTCGAGATCGGCATCGTTGAAGACGATGAAGGGCGCGTTGCCGCCGAGCTCCATGGAGACCTTCTTCACCGTGCCGGCGCATTGCTGCATCAGCAGCTTGCCGATCTCGGTCGAGCCGGTGAAGGAGAGCTTGCGCACGATGGGATTGCTGGTCATCTCGCCGCCGATGGCCGTGGCCGAGCCGGTGACGACATTGAGCACGCCCGCCGGAATGCCGGCGCGATGGGCGAGCTCGGCCAGCGCCGTCGCCGAGAAGGGCGTCTGCGAGGCCGGCTTGATCACGACCGGGCAGCCCGCCGCCAGGGCCGGGGCGCATTTGCGGGTGATCATGGCATTGGGGAAATTCCAGGGCGTGATCGCGGCGACGACGCCGATGGGCTCCTTGATCACGACGATGCGCTTGTCGGGCTGATGCTGGGGAATGGTGTCGCCGTAGACGCGCTTGGCCTCCTCGGCGAACCATTCGACGAAGGAGGCGCCATAGGCGATCTCGCCCTTGGCCTCGGCCAGCGGCTTGCCCTGCTCGGCGGTCATCAGCATGCCGAGGTCGTCCTGGTTCTCCATCATCAGGTTGAACCATTTGCGCAGGATATTGGCGCGCTCCTTGGCGGTCTTCTTGCGCCAGGCGGGCCAGGCGGCATTGGCCGCCTCGATGGCGCGCCGCGTCTCGGCCGCGCCCAGGTTCGGCACCGTGCCCAGGATCTCGCCGGTCGCGGGATTGTTGACGTCGATGGTCTTGCCGGAATTGGCATCGACCCATTTGCCATTGATGTAGCATTGCTGGCGGAACAGGCTCGGATCCTTGAGCGGCAGGACGGGAGCGGAAACTTTCTTGGCGGCTTGCTGCATGGTGATCCTCGCGGGAGAAACCGGTTGTCGGGAATGGGTCGCGGGCAGTATAGCGGCGGTCAAGGCAAGAGCAACCGGCCCTGCCCGGGGGCCGGGCGGCATCAAAATGCCGCCGCTGGAACATGGTTTGGCCATGCTTGCTTCGCAAGTTGGAGATGATGAACAGGGATCGAACCAAGCGCGCCGCGGCGCCGACCGGATTTGTCTATTCCCTATTGGCGGCAGGGTTTTGGCTCGCGGTCTCGAGCGCGGCCCTGGGCCAGGAACTTGGCCCGCCAGAGCCAGGCCATCCGGACGTAGGCCAACCCCAGATAAGCCCGCCGCCCGATAGCCAACGCGTCTCCCAGCGGGCGGAGATGGAGAAGCTCCTGACGGATCAGACCTTGTACGGCCGCTACAATCCCGGCGGGAAACCCTGGGCCGAATATCAATCCCCCGACGGAAGGACGGCCTATAAGGAGGAGAACTGCACCTACGCCGGCCATTGGTGGATCCAGGACGATCTGGTCTGCTATCGCTACGATTCCTTCAACCAGGGCAAGCCTGCCTGCTTCGCCCTCTTCCACCAGAAGGACCAGCTCTCCTTCTACATTCCCGGGATCAATGGGGAGTGGTTTCTGAACGCCTATACGACGGAGCGCCGGCCGGGCAATCCGGACCGCATGCCGGTCGAAGGCCAGGCCTGCGTCGGCGTTTAGGGGTCATCTGGTTTCATAGCCGGCGCTGCGGATTGCCGCCGCCACGGCTTGCCGGTCGCCGGCTTCCGCCACCGTCACTTGGCCGGAATCCAGATCGACCTCCACCCGGGCCCGCGGCGCCACCCTTCGGATCGCCGCGGTGACGGCGCTGCGGCAGTGATCGCAGCTCATGCCCTCGACCTGGAAATTCAACATGCCATAGTTACTTTCATTGACGTGGGGATGGGAGAGGCTGAGCCCTTCCGCCAGGGGAAGGTCAACACCGAATCTTGCCGGGGCTTGACCTTACAGCAGGTGGAGGGGGCAGGTTCCGCCCGCATCTCTCCGGAACGAACGAGGCGCGCTATGTTGAATCGCAGAGATTTCCTGATCGGCGCAGGTGCGGCCGGACTGACCACGGCGCTGGCCGGGCGCGGTGGTGCCGGAGCCGACGCCCCCGCAAGGCTGGTGATCGGGACGCGCCAGATCGAGGTCAAAGGCCGGGCGGCCAAGGCCTTCTCCCTTCTGGGTCCGGATGGCAAGGAGGGGCTGCAGTTTCGCCTCGGCGATGCGTTCGATGTGACGCTGGAGAACCAGGCCGGTGTCGCCTCGCTGATTTACTGGCATGGCCTCACGCCGCCCTGGCAGCAGGATGGCGTACCCGGCGTCTCCGGGCCCGCGCTTGCCGCCGGATCGAGCTACAGCTACCGCTTCCCGCTGAGAACCCCGGGAACCTATTGGATGCATTCCCATCAGGGGCTGCAGGAGCAGCAGCTCGCCGCCGCGCCGCTGATCATCCACGATCCGGCCGAGGCGGCCCTCGACCGGCAGGAGGTGGTGGTCCTGCTGCATGATTTCAGCTTCCGCAGCCCGGAGGAGATCCTGGCCGATCTGACGAAGAGCACGGGCGCTTCCGCCGGCATGGGTGCCATGGCCATGGGCGGTACTGGCATGGACGGTACCGGCATGGCCGGCATGAACATGGGCGGCTCGAACAGGAACGGCTCGGGCATGGGCGGGATGGACATGTCGGGCATGAACATGTCGGGCATGAACAGATCAGGCATGAACATGGGCGACGGAAACATGAGCGGCATGGGTCAGGGCGGCATGAAGCCCGATCTGAACGATGTCGACTACGACGCCTTCCTCGCCAATGGCCGAACCCTGGAAGATCCCGAGGTCTTCCCCGTCGAGAAGGGCGGGCGCGTCAGGCTGCGCCTCATCAATGGCGCGGCCAGCACGAATTTCACCATCGACACGGGCGCGCTCGGCGCGACCCTGATCGCCGTCGACGGACAGGGCGTGAAACCGGTGGAGGGCCGCCGCTTTCCCATCTCCGTGGCCCAGCGTCTGGACCTTCTGGTCGAGCTGCCGGCCGAAGGCGGGGCCTTTCCCATCCTCGCCTTGCAGGAGGGTACGACCGCCCGCACCGGAATCATTCTGGCGAGCCCCGGCGCCGCGGTCGCACGCCTGGCGTCGGCGGGCGGGGCAGCGGGGCCGGTGCTGGATCTTCAACTCGAAGGGAAGCTCAGTCCCGTCCGAGGCTTGGCGGAGCGGAAGGCTGATCGGCGCTTCGTCGTGAAGCTCCAAGGCGATATGAGCCGCTATGCCTGGAACTTCGACGGCATCCCCTATCCGCAGCACCCGCCGCTGCCCCTGAAGCAGGGCGAGAGGGTCGAGCTCTCCTACCAGAACACCACCATGATGGCGCACCCGATCCATCTGCACGGCCATTCCTATCAGGTGGTGGGAATCGGCGGCCGGCGCTTCCAGGGCGCGGTGCGCGACACGGTGCTGGTGCCCCCCAAAGAAACCGTCGATGTGATCTTCGACGCCGACAACCCCGGCAAATGGATCATGCATTGCCACCAGCTCTACCACATGACCGTGGGCATGATGCTGGAGCTGCATTACGAGGGCTTCAGCTAGGATTATTTCCCTCTCCCGCGCTTCGAAGCGGGAGAGGAGAATTCGGCCCTACTCCACCGTCACGCTCTTCGCGAGATTGCGGGGCTGGTCCACGTCGGTGCCCTTGGCAACGGCGGCGTGATAGGCGAGGAGCTGCACCGGCACGGCGTAGATGATGGGGGCCACGAAGGGATCGGCCGCCGGCACCTCGATGACATGGGCGGCCTTGCGCCCGAGGCGTGCGATGCCGGCCTTGTCGGCGATCAGGATCACGCGCCCACCTCGGGCCGCCGCCTCCTCCAGATTGGACGCGGTCTTGTCGAAGAGCTCATCCATCGGGGCGACGACGATCACCGGCATGTCCTCGTCGATGAGGGCGATGGGCCCATGCTTCATCTCGCCGGCGGCATAGCCCTCGGCATGGATGTAGGAGAGCTCCTTCAGCTTGAGGGCACCCTCCATGGCGATCGGGAAGGTGGCGCCCCGGCCGAGGAAGAGCACGTTCCGGGCCTCGGCGATCTCATGGGCGACGGCGCGGATCTTGGCTTCGCCGGCCAGCACCTCGGTGACCAGCGCCGGCACCTCCGCCATGGCGTGGACAAGCAGGGCCTCGCGCGCCGCATCGATGGCGCCGCGCGCCCGCGCGGCAGCGATGGCAAGGCACCCCAGCACGACCAGCTGGGTGGTGAAGGCCTTTGTCGACGCGACGCCGATCTCCGGTCCCGCCAAGGTGGGCAGCACGCAATCTGCCTCCCGTGCCATGGTGCTCTCGGGCGAGTTGACCACGGCCAGGAGCTTCTGGCCCTGGCTCCTGGCATAGCGCATGGCCGCCAGGGTATCGGCCGTCTCGCCCGATTGCGAAATGCCCAAAGTGGCGCCGTTCTTCGGCAGAGGTGCCGCGCGATAGCGGAACTCCGAGGCGATATCGAGCTCGACCGGCAGGCGCGCCAGTTGCTCGAACCAGTATTTGGCGACGCTGCCGGCCAGAAACGCCGTGCCGCAGCCGATGATCGTCAGGCGCTCCAGGGTGGCAAGGTCGATTGGAAGGGCGGGCAGCGAGGTCCGGCGGGTCAGCGGATTGACCAGCGACTGCAGGGTCTCGCCGATCACCGCGGGCTGCTCGCAGATCTCCTTCATCATGAAATGCCGGTGATTGCCCTTGCCCACCATGGCCCCGGAGAGCGCCGTTGCCCGAGCCTGCCGCTCGACCGGGCGACCCTGGTTGAAGAAGGCGGCGCCGTCGGCCCGCAGCAGGGTCCAGTCGTCCTCCTCCAGATAGGCGATGCGCTGGGTGAAGGGTGCCAAGGCCAAAGCGTCGGAGCCCAGATACATCTCGCCCTCACCGAAGCCCACGGCGAGCGGCGCGCCGCGCCGGGCGCCCACCATGATGTCCGGCCGCCCGGCGAAGATGACCGCCAAGGCGAAGGCACCCTTCAGGCGCTCCATCGCCTTGTCCATCGCCTGCTCGGGGGTGCGCTGGTGCTCCAGCTCATGGGTCAGGAGATGGGCCACGACCTCCGTATCGGTCTCGGTCTCGAAGCTGGCGCCCAAGGCGATCAGCTCGTCGCGAAGTTCCTGGAAATTCTCGATGATGCCGTTATGCACGACGGCGACACGGTCGGTCGCATGGGGATGGGCGTTGGTCTCGTTCGGCCGGCCATGGGTCGCCCAGCGGGTATGGCCGATGCCCACGACTCCGGGCAGCGGCGAGCTCGCCAGCAGGGCCTCGAGATTGGTCAGCTTTCCCTCGGCACGGCGGCGGTCGATATGGCCGTTCACCAGGGTCGCGACCCCGGCGGAATCATAGCCGCGATAGGCGAGACGCTTCAGCCCATCCACCAGAAGGGGCGCCGCGGGTTGCCTGCCGAGAATGCCGATGATGCCGCACATGGGATCAGCTCCTGCTCTGCTTCAACTTCTGCATCTTCGCCCGGAACAGGCTTGCCCAGCCGGGCTTCTCCACTTGCCGTGCCCTCGCCACCGCCAGGGCGTCCGCCGCCACGTCCTGGGTGATCACGCTGCCGGCGGCGACGACCGCACGCTCGCCGACCGTGACCGGCGCCACCAACGCGCTGTTGGAGCCGATGAAGGCGCCCGCCCCGATCACCGTCTCATATTTGCCGAAGCCGTCGTAATTGCAGGTAATGGTGCCCGCGCCGACATTGGCGCCCGCACCCACTTTGACATCACCCAGATAAGTCAGGTGATTGGCCTTGGCCCCGGCGGCAAGGGTGGCATTTTTGGTCTCGACGAAATTGCCGACCTGCGCCTTGGCCCCGATGACGCTGCCGGGCCGGAGCCGCGCGAAGGGGCCGATCACCGCCCCCGTTTCGATCCGCGCGCCTGTCGATATGGGAGAAGGCGCGGATATCCACGCCATCCGCCACCTCCACCCCGGGTCCGAAGATGACATGCGGGCCGATGGTGACATCGCGCCCCAGGCGGGTATCGAAGCTGAACCAGACGCTGGCAGGATCGATCAAGGTCGCGCCCTCGGCCATCGCGCGGTCGCGCAGACGCCCCTGCAGCAGGGCCTCGGCGGTGGCAAGCTCCGCCCGGCTGTTGATGCCGATGAGCTCCTCGGCCGGCGCCTCGACGGCAGCGCAGAGGAGCCCGCGCCGGCGGGCCAGCGCGACGATATCGGTCAGATAATATTCGCCCTTGGCATTGTCGTTGCCGACCTCGGCCAGGAGCTCCCAGAGCAGCGCGCCATCCACCGCCATGACGCCGGAATTGCAGAGGCCGATCCCCCGCTGCGCTGCCGTGGCGTCGCGATGTTCGACGATCGCCTCCAGCCGGCCCTCGCCGTCGGCGATCAGCCGGCCATATTCCCCGGGATCGGCGGGCCGCATCCCCAGCACCACCGCCGCGGGACGGTCGGCGGCGCGGCGCCGGGCCAGGAGGCGCTCGAAGGTCGCGGTCGAGATAAAGGGGGTATCGCCATAGAGGATGAGAATGTCGCCCGGCGACTTGTCGCTCGCGGCCCTCGCCTGGCCGAGCGCCTCTTTGGCCGCGAGCACCGCATGGCCGGTGCCGAGCTGCTCCGCTTGGATGGCGCTCGGATGGGGCGCCACCGCCTTGCTGACCGCTTCCATGCCGGGTGCCACCACGACGACCACCGATGCCGGATTCAGCGGCGCCAGGCTCGCCAGCACATGGCCGATCATCGGCCGACCCGCGATGGGATGCAGCACCTTCGGCAAATCGGACTTCATCCGCGTGCCCTTGCCGGCGGCAAGGACGATGGCGGCGGTGGTGGAATTGGCCATGATCGGCTTTCTCTTACTCCTGATTTCCCGACAGAATTGGGCGGCAAACTGCCACAGTGGCCTGCCGTCTCCAAGCTGGCAGATTAGGGCCGTGACCGAATTCGGCTGGTCCCCTATCGTCCCCCAGCACATCAGACACTTGTGACAGGACTATGGCAGCCCCCCGCAGCAGTCTCATCTTCGATCTCGACGGCACGCTGATCGACAGCGCCCCCGATCTCGCCTACGCGCTGAACGAGCTTCTGGCGGAGCTTGGCTGCGGGCCGCTGTCGCTCGAAACCGTGCGCGGGCTGATCGGCGACGGCGCCCCCACGCTGGTCGCACGTGCGCTGCAGGCCGGCGGGGCGACATTCGAGCCCGAGACCTATGAATCCCTGCTCGAGCGTTATCGCGCGCTCTATCTCGGCCATGCCACGGTGGATACCAGGGTCTATTCCCAGGTACCGGAGACGCTCGAGCTTCTGCGCGAGCAGGGCTATCGGACGGTGGTCTGCACCAATAAATTCCAGCTGCCCAGCCTTCAGATCCTCGAGGCCTATGACCTCGCCCGCTATTTCGATGGGGTGGCCGGGGGCGATGTGGTGCCGGCGCGCAAGCCCGATCCGGCGCATCTCCTGGCGGGGCTGAAGCTGATCGGCGGCCGGGCCCGAGCAGGCGGTCATGATCGGCGACGGCATCAACGATGTGACCGCGGCCAAGGCCGCCGGCATTCCGGTGCTGGTGCTGCCGTCCGGCTATGGGGAAATCGAGGCCGCGGCGCTGGGGGGCGATCTCCTGCTGGCCGATTTCACGGAGATCCCGGCGGCGCTGGAGTCCTTTCCCTAGGGAAGAACGGCGCGCAGATCGAAATGCATCTTGCCGAGCCCGCTCTCGGCCTCCAGCCGCAGAAGCACCGGTGCTGCGCCCACGACGCCCCGGGCCAGCCAGAAGCGTGCCGTGGTGGGATACATGCCGGCATTGATGGCGTATTGGGGGAAGCCCGAGACGAGATCCACGGCCGCATCGCAAGCCATCGCCTTGGCCTTGGGGGCCACCGGCAGCCGCGGGACGGCGAGCCCCTCGGGAGCCGGCGACAGCGACAGGTCGTAGCGGCGGGCCCCGTCGAAGATCCGGAACTTGCCGGCGCAGCTTCCCTGCCCGCTCACCTTGACGATGATCGCCAGCGCCGCGCTCAAAGGATCGACGGTGCCGGTGAGGCCGCCCTGGGCGACCGCATCCTGCCCCTCCTCGGTCGGCGGGTCGTCGGTAAGGGTGACGCTGCCGTCGGGCCCATAGCTCAAGGCGACGCTCTGCCGGTTGTCATAGATCGAGGTCTCGCTGTGATAGCTGGAGGGCTGCAGCCCGACCTCCTCATCCTGGCCGAGGCTGGAGGCCTTGAAATGGAAGGGGACCATGTCGCCCAGCGCCCCGACGAGCCCGGTCGAGAGGCTCATGCGATAGGGCCCGCCCTCGGCGTCGCGGGCAACCTCCACCCGGGCGTCGAGCACCGGGGAATCGACGAGATAGCCGGTGTATTGCAGCTTGACGGGGGCAGGCTGCGCCGCGCCCGGCGTGGCGGCGAAGGCGATGGCGGCAAGGCCGAACAAGGCCGGAATCAAATGCAGGGGTTTCATGGATAAGTACAGGCTAGGACCTCGGCGGCCCCAGGGCAAGACGGCATTGCCGGCCAAGGGTGCTTTGAGAGCGGCCGTTGACAGCGGGTCGGGGCCGCCGTAAGAGAGCCGCGCCGATCGACCTCGGGCGCTTAGCTCAGCGGGAGAGCACACCCTTCACACGGGTGGGGTCGTAGGTTCAATCCCTACAGCGCCCACCACTCGATCTCCGCAGAAATCCGCCATTCCGGGCACCATTCCCCCTCACCGCCTGCGACGCTTACGGGCGCTCGGAGGGATGGCGACTGCCTAGAGTCGCGCGCGGATCCTTCCATTCGCCGGGGATAGTGGTGTCGGCCGAGTTCGATTGCTCTAAGATTTACCGCCGGTCGTCATAGGTCAGCAGGAGCAAATGATGAAGACGCGCTACACCGCCGCATTGTCTGTCTTGGCCGGCCTTGCGGTCGGCGCGGCTGCCGTTCAGGCGCTCCATGCCCAGGCCAAACCACCGGCCTATGTCGTGGCCGAGATCGAGGTGACGAACCTGACGCCCTACGACAAGGAGTATGTGCCGGCCGCAATGAAGGCGATTGCCGAGGGCGGCGGCAAATATATCGTTCGCGGCGGCGAGAGTGCGGCCCTCTACGGCGAGCCACCCAAAGGGCGCATTGCCATCATGGTCTTCGAGAACATGGAAAAGGCAAAGGCCGCGTTCGATTCTGCGGCCTATAAGGCAGCCAAGAAGGTGGGGGACAAATACGCAAATTTCCGCATCTATGCCGTCGAAGGTCTGCCGCAATAGAGAGCGCCTGACACGGGCGACCAGGCGGGCGGGTTCCCCAGATCTATTAGGCCGGCGGGCTTATCTCTGCAGCTGTCATAGCAGATGACCGTAAGCAGATATCCCACTGACAAAAAACAATTCTGACCGTCAGCGCAGGTTCAGCGCTTAGCCAGATTCCAAATACCGGCCCAAATTTAACACCGCACGGGCCGGCTCCCCTCTGATTATCTAGACGCGTTGCATATGCAGTCGATGGCGGCTTCACCCCTGATCCTCAGGAGCAAAGCCATGATGCGTTTCACGCTCGTCATAGCGACAGCGATCGTTCTCTCCCTCGGCGGCCTGGCGGGATATCTGCTGCCGCTGCTTTGACATAAAGGCGCTGAAGGCAGGTTCACGAGTTTCGTTGCGGACGCCAAGGCGAACCGCAACAGAGTATGCGCCAGCCCCCTCGTCCCCTGGCGCATTCGCCGCCGCCGGTCCACCCCCAACCCAACCGGCGGCGGCATCCCCTCCCGCCCAAATCCCCGATCACCCCTGCTTATGGATGGGATCGATCCAGGGGACCGTCTCGGGCTTTTCCACCGGCTCGATATCGAGGTTCACCACCACGGCCTCGTTGTCGCTGCGCACCAGCACGCATTCCAGGGTCTCATCCTTCGAGGCGTTGATCTCCTGATGCGGCACATAGGGCGGGATATAGATGAAATCGCCCGGGCCGGCCTCGGCGGTATATTCGAGATGTTCGCCCCAGCGCATCCGGGCGCGGCCCCTGACCACATAGATCACGCTCTCGAGCGCCCCGTGATGATGGGCGCCGGTCTTGGCGTCGGGATGGATGTGCACGGTTCCCGCCCAGATCTTCTGGGCGCCGACCCGGGCCAAATTGATCGCCGCCGCGCGGTTCATGCCCGGCGTCTGGGCGGTATTGGCGTCGAGGCTGTCGCCAGGGATCACCTTCACGCCATCGAACTTCCAATCGGTCGTCGCGGGCTTGCTCATCGCCGCCTCCAAGATTCGTAACCTACCCCTTGATCTAGGAAACCCTCAGGCCGCGTCCAAGGCCTGCTGGATGTCGTCCAGGATATCGTCGACATTCTCCAGCCCGATGGAGAAGCGCAGCAGCCCGTCGCCGATGCCATGCGCCGCGCGCTCCTCTGGGCTGTAGCTCGCATGGGTCATGGTGGCGGGATGCTGGATCAGGGTCTCGGCATCGCCCAGGCTGACGGCGCGGGTCACCAGCTTCAGGCGATTCATGAAGGCAAGGCCCACCCGCATGCCGCCGGCGAGCTCCAACGCGATCAGGCCGCCCGGCGCCGACATCTGGCGCTTCGCCAGATCGTATTGCGGAAAGGATTTGAGGCCGGGATAGGAGAGCTGGGAGACCGCCTCGTGACCGGCGAGCAGCTCCGCCACGGCAAGAGCCGAAGCCGAATGGCGTGCCATGCGAATCTCCAATGTCTTGAGGCCGCGCAGGATCAGGAAGGCGTTGAGGGGCGAGATCGTCGCTCCCGTCATCCAGCGCAGCCCCGTGCCGCGGACGCGACCGATCAGATCTGCCTTGCCCACCGTGATGCCGCCCAGGAGATCGCCATGGCCCCCGAGATATTTGGTGGCGGAATGGACGACCACATCCGCGCCATGCTCCAGGGGACGCTGGAGGACCGGTGAGGCGAAGGTGTTGTCGACCACGACCGTGGCCCCGGCCTCATGGGCGATGCCGGCGATGCGCGCGATGTCGATGACCCGGAGATTGGGATTGGCCGGCGTCTCGAAGAAGACAAGCCGTGTCTTGTCGTTGAGCAAGGGCTCCAGCGTCTCCGGCCGGGTCAGATCGGCAAGACGCGTCGTGATGCCGAAGCGGCTGAGGCCCTTGGTGAAGAAGGCGAAGGAGCTGCCGTAGATCGTATGATCGATGACGATCTCTTCCCCGGCGCTGACCAAGGTCCAGACCAGGCTCGAAATGGCGCCGATGCCCGAGGCCAGAGCGAGTCCGGCCTCGCCGCCCTCCAGGCTCGCCATCCGCTCCTCGAGCAGCGACTGGGTCGGGTTGCGCGTCCGGCCATAGATATAGCCGGCACGCTCGCCGCTGAACATGTCGCCGCCCGCCTCGGCGCTCTCGAAGGCATAGGTCGAGGTCATGAAGATCGGCGGCGTCAGCGCGCCCTTCTCCGTCGCGGGGTCGTAGCCCAGATGGATCGCCCGCGTGGAAAAGCCGGGCTCGCGGTTGGGTCGCGCCTTCTTCTGCATGGGATGATGAGCTCCGTGAGTTTGCTCGGCCCGCCCTGAGGTCAGGAGGTGGCGGCGGCCTTCGCGTCCACCGCGGAGGCCTGGTCGAGCTGGCGCGTGGCATCGGCATCGAGCGTCAAAGTCGCAGCCTTCTGAAGCTCGGCGAATTGCTTCAGACTGGTGGCGCTTGCGATCGCCGCCGTGACGGTGGGCCGCGCGATCAGCCAGGCGATGGCGATCTGGGCGGGCGTGGCGCTCTTCGCCTTGGCGACCTTGTCCAAGGCGTCCAGGATGCGCAAGCCGCGCTCGTTCAGATATTTGCTGCCGACGCCCCCGCCCCGAGCGCTTTGGCCCAGATCCTTCTCGCTGCGGTATTTGCCGGTGAGGAAGCCGGCCGCCAAGGCGTAATAAGGGATGACGCCGATATCCTCCTTGAGACAGAGCGGCTGGAGTTCGGATTCGAAGCCCTCGCGGTCGTAGAGATTGTAGAGGGGCTGCAGGCTCTGGAAGCGCGGCAGATGCTTCTCGGCGCTCACCTTCAAGGCTTCGGCCAGGCGCGGCGCGGTATGGTTGGAGGCGCCGATGGCCCTGACCTTGCCCTGCTCGATGAGCTTGGCATAGGCGCCCAGCGTCTCCTCGAAGGGCGTCGCGGCATCATCGATGTGAGATTGGTAGAGGTCGATATAGTCGGTCTGCAGCCGGGCAAGGGAGGCCTCGACGGATTTGACGACATGGGCCTTCGACAGGCCTTTGCCGAAGTCGCGAATCTCCCAGCCCGCCTTGGTGGCAATGACGACCCGGTCGCGTCCGCCGCGGCTCTTCAGCCATTTGCCGATGATGGCCTCGGACTCCCCGCCTTTGTGGCTCGGCACCCAAGCCGAATAGACATCGGCGGTGTCGATCAGATCGAAACCGGCATCGACGAAGGCATCCAGCAGCGCGAAGGAGGTCGCCTCATCCGTGGTCCAGCCGAAGACATTCCCCCCGAAGGCCAGCGGTGCCACTTCCAGGCCGGATTTTCCGAGCTTGCGCTTTTTCATCTCAGCATTCCCTTCATCGAATGGATCGGCTGGCCGGAAGAAGGACATGGGCGCGACCTCGTCTGCAACCGGTTTTTCGCCCGCCTACCGCGGAGCCGGTGGACTATCCGATATTGGGGACAGACGCTCGCCGGCCTATCGGCTACATTGCCGCCGCATGCGCGGCTCTCTTCCTGGCAGCCCGGCATCCGCTTGCGAGCCCAATCCCCTTCCGGAGCCCGGACTGGGCATTGCCATCCTCAATGAGCGGGAAGGCCTCGGCGACGGTTTCTCCAAACTGTATCTTCTGCGGGCGCTGAAGCGCGCCTATCCCCAGGAGAAGATCACCTGGGTGGTCTCGGAAAGCGACAGCCCCTATCGCATCGTGATGGCGGAGATCGCGCGGCCCTATGTCGATCGTGTCATCGTCGACGCCCATATCCGCGGACCCTCCTCGTCCGCATTCCGTAACCTGCAGCGTCTGGGGCGATTCTCTCTGGTCATCGATCATCGAACCAATTCCCTCGTGATCATGATGACCAAGCTCGCGATGCGTACGAAGCGCTACCAGGCGGCAAGCCCGGGCTTTCTCTTCTGCAGCCGGCGGCCGAGGGGATCGCGGCCGAAGCACAAGCTCGGCCAGCTCATGATGCTGCTCGAGGCCGTGACCGGCTGTCCGCCCGACGGCAGCGGCGAGATCGAGCTCCCCGCCTCCATCGCGGCGGCGGCGGCGGCGCTGCTGCCCCCGGGGCCCCGCTATATCGGGCTGGCGCCGGGCGCCTCGTCGCGGACCCGCTGCTGGCCCATCGAGCAATTCGTCGGCCTCGCCAAATGGATCCAGGAACGCGGCTGGATGCCCGTCATGCTGCTGGGCCCCGACGAGCAGGATCTGCGGGCACCCCTGCGCGAAGCGCTGCCCCAGGCATTGTTCCCGGCCAGCAGCAATGGGGAGACCTTGACGGATGTCCGTCTGACGCTGGCGGTCGGCGGGCGGCTGAGCGCGGCCGTCGCCATGGATACCGGCATCGGCCATCTGCTCGCGGCAACGGGCACGCCGCTGGTCAGCCTCTTCGGCCCGAGCAATCCCGAACGCTGGAAAGCCGTGGGCGGCCCGGTCCGGATTGTCTCGGCTTTGCCCTATGGCGGCCCCGAGATCGCACGCATTCCCGTGACGGCCGTGTCCAGCGCCCTCGACGAGATCGATGGCCTGATCAAGACATCGACGGCCGGCGCTTCTTCCGTCGCTCCGGTTCGCCATCGTCCTGGTAGAGCGCCAGCACCTGGTGTGCGCGTTCGGACAATTGCCGGCGGAGCGCCGGCGGGCTCACCACCTCGATCTCGGCGCCAAAGCTCAGCAGCATGGCCGCCGCCTGCTCGATGCCCTCGATCGGGACCAGGGCTCGGCGCCAGCCCTTCGCATCGGGCAGAGCCGCCATGATCGGCTCGGCGATATCGGCGCCGAGGCGATCGAGCCTCGAGAGCGCCGCGCCGGAGACAAGCAGGACGGCCTCGCCGCGGTGCAGGCTCGCCTCGAAGCGCTTGAGATCCTGACGCCAATGGGCGGGAAGGTCGAAGCCGGCCGGCCGCTGAAAACCTTCGTCGAGCATCTCCAGGTCGAGCACCTTGGCGATCCTGTAGGTGCGATAGCCCCCGCTCACCCGCGCGACCAGATACCATTCGCCCGCCTTCATGACGATGCCGAGGGGGTCCACCGTCCGGCGCACGGTCGTGGACCAGCTCTCATAGCGAATCCGCAGGCGCCGATCGGCCCATACTGCTTGGGCGATGGCCGTGAGATGTCGCGGCGCGGCGGCCCGGCGGTACCAGTTCAGGGGATCCAGATGAAAGCGATCCCCGATCCGGCCGGCGCCCTCCCTCATGCCCGTAGGCATCGCCGCCAACAGTTTGAGCCGCCCCGCGCCCAGAGCCGCGCCCAGGCCGAGATCGGCCGCGGGACCCGGCAAGCCGGCGAGGGCCAAGGCTTCCGCCTCCATCGCCGTCAGCCCGGTCAGCTTCGTCCGGTAGCCGTCGAGCAGGCGGAAGCCGCCGCCGGGGCCGCGATCGGCATAGACCGGTATGCCGGCGGCGCTGAGATGATCGATATCCCGGTAGATCGTCCGCAGGGAGACCTCGAACTCGGCGGCCAGGACATCGGCCGTCAGCCGCCCCCGGAGCTGGAGCAGGATGAGCATCGATAGAAGGCGGCTGGCGCGCATGGCCGCAAGTCTAGCAATAAATCCTGACGCATCCTGTCAGGAATTGCCCCTTATCCTCCCTCCTCATCCCATTCCAGGAGGAAACCATGCCCATCACGCCCTTTGTGACCGACGACCGTGAAACCCGCGGCCCCGCCGATGGCCGCGCCGACTTCGACGTTCTCCATGGCCGCTGGCGGGTCGCCCATCGCCGGCTGCAGCGGCGGCTCGAAGGCGATACGCAATGGGACGAATTCGCTGGGATGAGCGAGATGAAGCCCCTGCTCGGCGGGCTGGGAAATGTCGACGACAATGTCATCGAGCTGCCGGGTGGAACCTATCGCGGCGCCAGCCTGCGGATGTTCGATGCCGAGGCGAAGCTCTGGTCCATCTGGTGGTTCGACAGCCGCAATCCTCGCATGGAGCCGCCGGTCGTGGGCCGCTTCGAACAGGGCGTGGGCAGCTTCTATGCCGACGAGACCCTGCGCGGCCGCCCGATCCGCGTCCGCTTCATCTGGTCGGAGATCACGGCGACCACGGCCCGCTGGGAACAGGCCTTTTCACCCGATGCCGGCGCAAGCTGGGAGATCAACTGGAAGATGCAGTTCACCCGGATGGGGTGAGCACGCAGCGCGCCCTTCGCATTCTTCGCGGCGTTCTTCCCCCCTCGCCCCCGTCCGGGGGGCGAGGGACTGGAAAGAGCATCCCTCATAGCGCCCCCATAGCGAAGGCGGGGCCGAGCCCCTAAGATCGGCCCTCCATGTCGAACGGGGTCCCGACGCTATGTCCGAGCAGGCTTTCCCGCATCTCTTCCAGCCCTTGAAGCTGCGCCACAAGACGCTGAAGCACCGCCTCAACTTCGGCGCCCATACCGCCAATATGAGCGTCGAGGGCCTGCCGTCGGAGCGCCACCTCGGCTATTACCGCGAGCGGGCCCGCGGCGGGGCGGCGATGATCGTCATCGAGCCCGCGCCGGTCCATAAGGCCGCGGTGCTGACCCGGGGCAATTTCCTGGCCGAAAGCGACGCGGTCATTCCCCATTTCCGGCGGATCACCGATACCTGCCATGAGCATGGCACGGTGATGATCCATCAGATGTATCACGTCGGCGCCCATGGCGATTGGGACAACAGCTTCGATGCCGCCTGGTCGCCCTCGGGCCTGCCCTCGATGCATGATTCCGACGGCAGCCACCGGATGAGCGAGGCCCAGATCGCCGAGCTGATCGAATGCTTCGGCCAGGCGGCACGGCGCGACAAGGAGGCGGGCTTCGACGGCTCGGAGATCATGGCCGCCTATAACGCGCTGCTGGAGCAGTTCTGGTCCCCCTACTCCAACCGGCGCACCGACCGCTACGGCGGCAGCTTCGAGAACCGCATGCGCTTCTCCACCGAGGTGCTGACCCGCATGCGCCAGCTCGCCGGCGAGGATTTCATCCTCGGCATGGCCATCAGCGTCGACATCACCCGGCCCGATGTTCTCTCCATCGCCGATCAGCAGGAGATCCTCGCCTGGCATGATTCCCGCGGGCTCTACGATTATGTGACCTGCGGCACCGGCAGCTATTTCGACTTCACCAAGATCATTCCGCCCTTCGTCTATGAGGACAAGCTGGGCGCCCCCTTCGCCGAGGCGCTGAAGCAGGTGGCGAAGCACGTCCGGGTCCAGGCCGAGAGTCATATCCGCACCCCGGAGAACGCCGATTACGTCATCGCCTCGGGCCAGGCGGATATGGTGAGCGTCGTGCGCGGCCAGATCGCCGATCCCCATCTCGCCAACAAGGCGCGGGAGGGGCGCGTCGGCGATATCCGCCCCTGCATCTCCTGCAACCAGATGTGCTGGGGCCGGCGCTCCCGCGACTACTGGATCAGCTGCCTGGTCAATCCCTCGGCGGGGCGCGAGTTCGAATGGGGCGGCGATAGCTTCGCGCCGGCCAAGAAAGGCAAGCGCGTGCTGGTGGTGGGCGGCGGGCCTGCGGGGCTCGAGGCGGCGCGGGTCGCCGCCGAGCGCGGCCATCAGGTGACGCTTGCCGAGGCCTCCGACAAGCTGGGCGGGCAGTTCCGCCTGGCCGGCATGCAGCCCCGCCGGGCCCAGATCCTCGATCTGCTGCAATGGTATGAGGGCCAGCTCGAGAAGCTCCAGGTCCGCGTCATGCTGAACACCCCCATGGATGCCGCCGAGATCCAGGCCTTCGGCGCCGATGAGGTGGTGATCGCCACCGGCTCCAGCCCCGCGGGCACCGGCTTCCAGCGCGGCATGGGCGAAGTCGAGAGCCTGCCCGGCGTCGACCAGCCGAATGTCTATTCCGTCGAGGAGGTGATGCGCCGCGAGGCAAGGCCCGGCAAGCGCGTGCTGGTCCTGGACGATGTCGGAAATTGGCGCGGCCTCGGCACCGCCTGGCAGCTCGCCGACAAGGGCCATGAGGTCACCATCATCACCCCCGACGCCCATCTCGGCCGCGAGCTGGTGCGCACCGGCGCCGACATCCCCTTGCGCGCCCGCCTCGCCAAGCTGGGCGTCAAGACCATCACCGAATCCGTCATCACGAATTGGCATGGCGACGGCGCCACCATCCGCGACCTGCTGGACGGCAGCGAGCAGCGCCTGGATTTCGATACCCTCGTGCTGGCCACGGTGAACCGGGCCGATACGGAGATTGCCGATGAGCTGCGCGAGGGCGGCAGCGCCTTCGCCGCCATCGGCGATTGCCTGGCGCCCGCGCCACGCGCCGGCGGCGATCTATGAGGGGCGGAAGCTGGGGCTGGGGATCTGAGGCCCGAGGGGCGAGAAAAACGGAGCCTATCGGACGGGGCGTTACACGGCAGAGGCTCACCGAAGGGGCGCAGTTCGAAAGGCCTCGGCGACGGCATCATAGGCCGGCTTGCGGCGATAGTGGTCGTCCAACGGCAGTGGGCGGGCAGGCAGACCGTCGGCGCGACGGAAATTCGCAAGATCGCCGCGGGTAATCCAGCTATCTTTGTCGGTTAGTCCCCAGGTGACGACGCCGATGACGGCTCGGTTGTCCAGTACTACATCAAGGTAGCGCCGATAGAGCGCCGCGACTTCCCCGTCCCGCGAAGGAATATCCGAAGGAGATGCTCGGTCGACGACGTCCAGCTCCGTGATCATGATCTTGAGGCCGCGATCCGAAATCTCCTTAAGGAAGTCAGCGAGGCTCTGATCATTGAGCTTCACGTCGTTTTCGGTGGCGAGATGACTCTGGATGCCGATAACGTCAATGGGCGTGTTCCTGCGCCTAAATCCGTCGATGATGGCAAGCATCGCGCGCCGACGATTGCGACCGTCCGAATCGTCGTATTCCACGCCGAATTCGTTCAAGGTTAGCAGCGCGTGCCCGTCCGCCTCCCGCGCAGTGCGGAAGGCAATGTCCAGGTAGTCGGGCCCGATCTTTTCCAGGAATACAGTCTTACGCAGGCCGTCCGCGCGATCGTTGGTCTGGATGGCCTCATTGACGACGTCCCAGGAGTGAATGCGGCCGGCAAAGTGGCTGCACATGGCGTGGACATGGTCGCGCAACGCTTGTGTCGCAGCGTTTCTGTCAGGCAGATCGGCGAACCAATCAGGCGCTTGGCCATGCCAGACTAGTGCATGGCCCCGAAGCTTGATCTCGTGGTCGTATGCCCAGGAATAGACGGCGTCACCCCGGGAGAAGTCGGTTGAAATCGGGGTTGGAGACACGTTATGCCACTGCATCTCCAGGGCTGAGACAAAAAGGCGACATTCGCGTGCAAGCACGGCGGAGTATGTTATGTCGTTTTTCAACGAGGTGCCGCGCACAAGACTGCCGTATAGAAGTCCGCGCGAGGCAGCGATGCCACCTAGTCCGGGGTCAGCCGAGGAGGTATTGGCAAGCGACAAGGCTGGCCAGCAGCCGGCGAGGCCGCCCGTGGACAGAAGAAACCTACGGCGAGACATTGGACCCATATCGGTTCCCTTTGCGACAGATATTGGAACCAATTTAATATGATACCGAGATGGGCTAGAGCCAGCCATCCGGTGGATTTCAGTTCAAATATACTGAGGACCACCAAAAGCAGCAGCTTCGCCCTTTCTTGGACGTTGGGGGCGGCCCTTGTCCTTGGGGGGGTCAGCACGTCGGCTAGTGCGGCCGTGATTAGCGCCCGCAGCGGATTGGCCGCCGACATTCAGGCTGCCGTCAATTTGGCGAAGACGGGGGACACCGTCGCTATTCCGGCGGGAACATTCCATTTCACAGGGCAGGTCTTCGCGCCCGACGGCATTTACATCAAGGGAGCCGGCCGGGACAGCACCTACCTCATTAAGAGCGACAATTTGAGCGAATGGCACGGGATGTTCACCATCGATGCCAAGACCGGACAGCCCTTCAAATTCTCTGGAATCACGCTCGAAGGAAGGCTTGCCACGCTCCAGGGAACCAACCGGACGACAGTCGTGACGACCGTCAGGGACCAAGGCCTGGTGATCTACGGAGCCGCTCAGAACGTTCAAATATTCGATTCGCGCTTTACCAAATTCCTGCGGGCCGGGATCGAATTCCAGGGCGATGCCGGCTCGGTGCCGGGCGAGCCGAACGGGGTCATCTACAACAACGAATTCATCGACAACTGGTATATATATCTGGGATATGGCGTTGCGATCGACGGCTCTCCCAAGAGCTGGCACCAGAAGGCAACGCTTGGCAGCTTCAATGCGGTTTTCGTCGAGGACAATTACTTTTCTCGCAATCGCCATTGCGTCACATCATCCAACGGTGCCAATTACGTAGCGCGCTACAACACGGTCGTGGACAATTACCAAGATGCAGGGGCCTTTGACGCACACGGCCTCTCTCCCGCCTGGCCACGCGGGACCCACAGCGTCGAGATCTATAGAAACACCGTTAGCAACTCGATCGAGCGATGGGCCGGTGTCAGTATCCGGGGCGGCAGCGGCGTCGTTTGGGGAAATAGCTGGCGCGGAGTCACTCACGGGGTCGACCTCGTCGTGGAGCGCCCGCCGCCAACTCGTCCCCTGAGCACCTATCCCGCATTGGATCAGATCGGCAATCCAGACGCTCTCTTCGTCTGGGACAATGTCTCCTCCGGAGACGATGTCTACAAGCGGCCGACTCCCGATCCCCATGGCATCGACTATTGGCTCAGGGAGAATCGTGATTACTGGCTAACGGCCAAGCCGGGCTACGTGCCCTATGCATATCCGCATCCTCTCCGAACGGAGACGCCCTGAAGGACTCGCGCTCTCGCCCCCGAGGTGGCCCTCCGGACAGCCCTACCTCCATATCTATAAATCCTTTCTCAAGAAGAAATGAGGAAAGACGGGAGGTGGGCCCTCAATCACGCCGAACACGATGAAGCCCAGCCGTTCGTAAAAAGGCCGAACTCCCTGAAAAGCATAGGTATCGAGCCAGATGCCGTGGCATCCCCTGCGGATTGCCTCCGCTTCAGCCCGTCGTATGATCATCGAACCAATTCCGTTCCGACGTAGATGCGCCGGGACGAATACAACGTCGATGTATATCGAGCCCCACAGCGACCGCCCCCACAATCCACCGACCACTTTGTCTGATGCAGGTTCCGACAGCAATATCGCGAAAGTCTCGGTCTTTGCGTTTCCGGCTCGCTCCTCATTGAACCGGACAAGTGGCGCCCAAAGCATTTGAAACACCCTATCCGGTGGTTGATCCACCACGACTATGTCCAGGCTCATCTGACACCTCCGTTATTCACTGGCCAAGGCGTAGACCCCAACAGAGTCTGGTGCCCGACCGGAGACAGCCGCCCAACGCGGGCAAAATCATACCCGAAAGCACCAAGCGCTGTGCCCGATAGATTGAGGTATCAGCGGCGACACCAAGGCGGGCGGTGCGGTTCGGCGCTGCCGGATCGAATTCACCAACAGGCCCCCTCAGGTGACCACCGACGACGCTTCGCGCATTCACTTCAGCCAAGCGCCGCATTGGCTCTTCCGCTATAAGTGACACATAGCTCACGGCGCATCGGTGCAATGCCAACTATCAGCAGACTCGGCTCAGGCGTCATCTTGTTGAGGCTTCACGGATAAATGCCGACCACCACGCTACACTTCCCCGGTGACGACGAGGTGCATGTATGGTGCGCTGATCCCAGTGAACTCGAGCGCAACGGCTTAATCGAGCCCGCTCATGCACTCCTCACCGCGGAAGAAATCGAGCGGTTGCGTCGATTTCATTTTAACAGTGATCGGCTGCTTTTCCTCGCGACGCGCGTGCTGGTTCGCCAAGTGCTGTCGCGCTACGAATCCGTCGCGCCCGACGCTTGGACCTTTCTTGCCAACGCTCATGGTCGACCGGAGATTGCGGGTCCAAAATCCGAGCTGCGCTTCAATCTCTCGAATACCTCGGGGCTCGTCGTCTGTGCTGTCACCCGCGAGGTGGACGTCGGCGTCGATGTCGAATTGCTCGCGCGGACGAAACCCACTGAGAACTTCGACCATTTCCTGGCGCCCCGCGAAGCGCAGGCGCTGCGCCTCTTAACGACTGCCGAGCAGACGAGTTGGTTCTTCGCCTACTGGACGCTGAAGGAGAGCTATATCAAGGCGCGCGGTTTGGGGCTCGCAATCCCGCTTGATCGCTTCTGGTTTACCATCCAGGCCAATCGACCGCCGCGCGTTGAGATCGATCCGCAACTCCTCGACAGCGGAGACGCGTGGCTGTTCGCGCAGTTGAGGCCTACGCCCCGGCACCTAGTCGCAGTTTGCGTGCGCCGGCGCAGGCGAACCGAAGTCAATGTCGTGCTGCGCTGGCACCACTTCCGCTGATGGCGATCCGGCCGTCGTCCGAGTGAGGTTATTCACCGCCGTGATTGTCGGAAATGGACCTGCAATGCAGGGCGAGCTTCGCTGCGCCGTCGATGCGATCCCCGGACTCCCATGGCCGACCAGCCCTGGCGCGAATGCACCGGACTTTGGGTGCAAGAGCCTT
>CAVWQS010000012.1:0-253036 GCA_963757155.1 uncultured Alphaproteobacteria bacterium | reverse complement strand
CCCCGGGACCACCGTATCCTGACAGACCGCCCGCTTCCTCGAGCTGAAGCGGATGGTGGTCGATCAGATCTACGACGAAGCCGTGAAATCCATGAAGGACGACGGCGGCGACACCGTCGGCGGTTAGAGTGTAAACAGCAAAGTAAAAACAGCAAAACAGGGCGATTCCGACTTGGCGGATATCGACTGGACCGAGGAGCGACCATGAACAGGATTTCCATCAACCCGGGCGCCCTGGCGGCCCCCGTCGGCCCCTTCGACCGGGCTGTCCGCATCGGCCCCTGGCTTTCATCTCCGGGACCTCGGCGCTGACTTATCTGCCGGGGGATTTCTTCGAGCGGGCATTGCCTCCGACGATGGAAGAGCAGGCGCGCCTCACCTTCCTCAACATCAGAAGCGTCTGCGAGGCGGCCGGCTATTCCCTCGATGACGTCTTCCAGATCCGCTATACGATCCGGGATCGTCAGGACATCCGGAAGGTTCACGCCGTCATCCGTGAGTTCCTGCCGAATTGCGGCTTCATCTCCAGCGCTTATCAGGGGGAGTTGCTCCGGCCGGAGATGCTGATCGAGGTGGAGGCGAATGCCTATAAGGCCGAGACGCCGGGAGAGCTAGATGCCGTCGGTCCTGGTGACGGGCGCGAGCCGGGGCCTGGGGCTGGCCTTGACCAGGGGCCTGGCCCGGCGCGGCTGGACCGTCTGGGCCGCCGCCCGGCAGCCCGGTGCCGGGCTGCCCGCCGAACTTGCCGGCGACGTCCGGCCGGTGGCACTGGATCTGACCGATGCCGCCTCCATCGACAGCCTGCCCGATCGCATCCCGCCACGCCGTCTCTCGATCTGCTGTTCAACTGCGCCGGGCTGCTCGGCGCACGCGAGCCGCCCGAAGGCCCCCGCGACACCGACGGCTGGGCCGAGATCTTCCACGTAAACGTCACCGGCACCATGCGGCTGACCCTGGCCTGCTGCCGCTGCTCCGAAAAGGAGGGCGCAAGGTCGTGAGCCTGACCAGCCGGCTGGGAAGCATCGCCGAAAGCAACGGCGGGACGACCGGCTATCGCGCTTCCAAGGCGGCCCTTAATGCCGCCATGCGCAGCCTCTCGCAGGAGCCCGGGGCGAAGGACTTCGTCATCGCCATCGTCACGCCGGGCTGGGTCAGGACCGATATGGGCGGCGCGGGCGCACCTGTCGCCGCCGAAGATCGGGCGGAGGCCCTGATCGAGCTTCTGCCGCGCCTGGGGCCGGCGCAGTCCGGCTGCTTCCTCAATTTCGACGGAACAGGAATTGCCTGGTAGCCGGCGGTCGAGAGCTGCTGCCGGGTCTCAGCCAGCTCATTCCTTGCGGCGGGCGAGACCCGACGCACAGGCGTGGCGGGAGCTTGTGGCGCGGGTACGGCAGCTGGCGTTCAAGGGCCGGCGAAGCCGTTATGCGGGGGAAGCCGAAAGAGTAGCCCCGGGTTTTCTGCACAGGTTCGCGCACTGGGAGAGGACCATTGCCCGCAACCCAGGCGCAGTCGCGACAGTTAGAGCCCGGCACGTCTCGGGTGTTCTGGCGTACGAAATGAGGACCGTGGCACTCCCACTTTGCCGTATTTCTGCCGTACGTCGGCAGCAGGCCAGCCAACTCCGGGGCTAAGTCGTTGGAATATTTGGCGTCCCATAGGTGACGAAACAGTCACGTCGGGCGGGCGTTTACGCTACGCTTCGTTCCCGCTCGGGAAGACCTGGCAACGCCGGAATTATGGTCGTCTCCTACTTCTACCAGAGCTGCGATTGAGGCGATGCCGAAGGGCTGCGTGGCGGTGGCAGATTCCGGCCACACGCTGGATGCAGGTATATTCGGAGACATTCTCTGCGCGAGAATGGCCGAGCGCAAAGTGTCGGGTCTCGTAACCGAGGTGTCGTTCGGGATAAAGCCGGCGTCTTGTCGACAGGGCTACCGGTCTGGTGCAATGGTTATGCGGCACCACCTTCCGTCGCCCGGATGACCTTCGTCGGTTGGCAGGAGCCGATTGGGTGTGGTGGGGTTGCGGTATTTCCAAACGACATGATTGTCGTGGATGATGACGGTGCGGTTGTCGTTCCGGCGGCGTTGGTCGATGATGTGGTTGGCCTCGGCCCCGAGCAGGAACGGATGGAAGAGTGGATAATGAGCGAGATTAAGCGGGGTCGCCCATTGCCAGGGCTGTATCCGATGAACGAGGAAACCAGGGAGCGATATGAAAGGTCAAGCAAATCGGGGAAATGAAGCGCTTGAACCGCCGCCCCCGGATTTCGATTGGCCAGCGCTCGATCATCCCACCGAGCGCGCCACGATCTCCGGCATTCCATTCAAAAGGAACACGCATCCTTTGATCCCGCGTGTTCCTGATCGGGCTGTGCGGCCGGCGCGCTTTAGTAGCCGTGTTCGCGGCTGAATACGTTGATCAGTTTCTGTCCCGACAGAAAGCGACCAAGATTCTCGACAAAGATGTCGACGATGCGCCCGTTCTCGGAATTGACGGTGCTCGCGGAATGAGGTGACACGAGCACGTTCGGCAGGTCCCAAAGCGGGTTCTCTTCCGGCAGGGGTTCCGTCTCGAAAACGTCCAGCGCCGCGCCTGCCAATCTCCCGTTTCGTAGTGCGTCAATCAACGCCGGCTCGTCGATAAGGCCGCCGCGTCCGACGTTTACGAGAATGGTGGACGGCGACAGCGCCGCCAGTTGCTGAGCTCCGATCATATGGCGGGTCGCGGGAGTCAGCGGACAGGCCAGTACCAAGGCATCCACCGTGGGGAGAACCCCAAGAATATCATTATGGACGATGATTTTGGCGACACCTACTGGCGCGATAGAATCCGCCGATCGCTTGGTTCCCCACACTTCCAAACCCAGAGCAGCAAAGGCGCGCGGAGTTCTCTGCCTACGCCGCCGAGGCCAATGATCAGAATGGCCGACCCGCAAGATCGCGATTGGCATAGCGCTCCCACTTATGTGCTTTCTGCATGCGGAGGAGGCGAGGAACGTCTCGCCAGAAATAGAGCAGGCCCAACAACGCGAACTGAGCCAGTGGCTTGGCGTGAACGCCGGCTGCCGTCGTTAAGAGAATGGAAAGCTTCGAAGCAGCTTGTGCCGTTGCACGAACTCGCCGATCCCCGCGCTCGTCGTCTGGGTCCAGCGCAGGCGTCGGCGCCGCCGTCGACAATTTCTCGGGCGCCATCCAATCGAAATCAAACATGATGTCAGCCTGTGCCACCAATTCCCGCCAGCGAGCCTGGTCATGCTGCTAAGCTGCGGCGGAATCCCCTGATGATCCGCTGCATATCGAATGGTCGGTACAACTCGGCTCATGAGCACGTTCACACGGTCCGGCGCGACGGCGGCGATGCGCGCCACTTGCTGTTCCTCGAGAGGTGCAGCAATGAGGGCATTGATTCATTGCCGGTTGGGTTCTTGCTCATGATAGCTCAGGCTCACTGGAAAACATCCTGGGCATTCATCGCTCTCTGTTGGGAGAGCGTGTTCGCCAGCTGAACGAATGCATCCTTGCCATGAGAGCGCGGCGGACAGGTCGGCGAACCAAGGTCATTTGACGCGCGTTCGTGTCAGGCGACGGGCTGTCCCTTTCGCATCCAAATCCGCGGATAATTTGCCACGACTGTCAAAGAATTCAACAAGGATTCGCCCGGCGCTCTCGTTGTGGTCGCGCAGAATTCGTTCGGCCAGCTGAGCATTGCCCGCGACGATCGATCCACGATAGGACGGTGCGTCTCGATAATGTCTTCACGACTGGGCATCAGCCCGATCGCTCAAATTATGTAGAGCCTGATTGTGCTCTATCAGCCTGTATTGTTCGGTCAAGCGGCGATGGCCTGATAGAGAGACGACTAGCTTATGAGCTAAAGTCGCGGTCCACAACCGCCACTTCGTCGTCCTTTTCACATGCCAGAACCAGCGCATCCAAAGCGCGCTGCAGTTGCTCCTGCTTGTGGAAATGAGACTCTCGGTCAGGATTTTCTTGCGGCCAGCGCTTCGAGGCTTCCGCGCAGGGTGTAGAGTTCCCACGCGTCGGCGCTGCTCAAGCCGTCACCGCCCATCCCGTATAAGGTACTTGGACCACAAGGCCTTCATTGGCGAGTTGATGAAGAGCCGTGCGGATGGTCGTGCGGGAAAGGCCGAGCGCCTCTGAGAGCCGTGCTTCGGTTAGCGTTCCCCCGGCCGCGCACTACCCCCGACCACGTGATTGCGGAGTGCGTCCGCCGCTTCAACCTCGGCGCTTTTCTTTCTGATAGGACGAAGCGCTGTCATGGCTACTCGTCTAGCAGACAAATTAATTGTGGACAATTGAGAAATAGGCCGGCAAAAATTACAGGTAGTTTCTCGGAGCGCAAGATGCTGTGCGGCGGCGGCGGTGCGGGTAACTGGATGCGATTCGCACGCCTACCGGCGGCAGCGCATTGACGATCGACGGCGGAGTTAGCGCAGCATGATCCGCTACATTGTCGGCAGATTGTTGCAGTTTTTGCCGGTTCTGCTCGGGATAAGCTTCATCGTCTTCCTCTTGGTCCGCCTTATTCCGGGCGACCCTGCCATCGGGCGGTCACGGGAGCCGGGCAACCCCGAACTCATCGGCGTATGCGAGACGGCAGCTGCGGCCTCGACCTGCCGTTGTGGAGGCAATACCTCCACTTCCTGGGCAATGCGCTGCAGGGACGCTTTGAAATCTCGTATTTTTATCAGACCGAGGTCTGGGGAATCGTCGTGATGCGATTGCCCGTGACGCTGCTCTTCGATGGCCTATTCGGTCGTCCTCTCCATCCGTTGTCCGGCGGATGCCGTCGTTAGCCCGATGCCATCCTGAGTGAGTGGTGCGGCGGTCGGAATCGAACCGACACACTGTCATCAGACTGGATTTTGAACCAATCGCATCTATCCAATTCGCCTTCCCCTTGAATGCAACTCCGGAAGTCGGGCGCTGTCACATCGCCAACGGCCCTTATCGAGCACATGGAAATCGAACCCGGGAGGTACAAATCCCTCTGGCGCCCGTCCCTGTATCCGATAATCAGCTTTCGGCCGCTTACAAGGAGCTTACATTGGGCCGACCGAACTTGCCATGTAAGCAGAAAGTGGACCTAAACGGCAGGCTCTAATTGTTTGATATTACTTGGAGAAATTGGAGCGGGCGAAGGGATTCGAACCCTCGACCCCAACCTTGGCAAGGTTGTGCTCTACCCCTGAGCTACGCCCGCGCTCCTGGCGTTTGGAGGCCGGATCATACTGGCCGATCTCGGATTTGCAACCCCCGCGCCGGCACCGGCTGCCGGGAGGTTGGCATGGGGCAGGCGATCACATGTGGGCGCGCAGATTTTTATGCCGTCATGCCCGCGAAAGCGGGCATCCAGGGCGGGCGACGGGGCCTGGGGCCCTGGATTCCCGCTTTCGCGGGAATGACGGGGGTTATAGCGGGCCCGGAGCGGCCCAGGCCTTGAGGCGGCTGGCGCCTTCGGCTAAACCCTGCGGCCATGCCCGACAGCCCCGATCCCGCGCCCGACGCGCCCGCCGCCACCCCGCCCAATACCCCGCCGACCACGCCCGAGCAGCTCCTCGCCCGGCTGGCGGAGCTCGGCATTGCCTGCCGCACCGTCAGCCATCCCCCGGTCTTCACGGTGGAGGAGGCCAAGGCGCTGCGGGGCGAGCTGCCGGGCGGGCATGTGAAGAACCTGTTCCTCAGGGACAAGAAGGGGGCGATGTGGCTGGTGGTGGCGGAGGAGGACCGGCGGATCGATCTGAAGGCGCTCGCCGCGCGGCTCGGGGCCGGCAAGGTCTCCTTCGCCAGCGCGGAACGGCTGATGGCCTATCTCGGGCGTGGTGCCGGGGGCCGTCACGCCCTTCGGGCTGATCAACGACCGGGGGCAGGAGGTGCGGGTGGTGATCGATGCCGGGCTGCTGGCCCATGATCCCGTGAATGTGCATCCCTTGACCAATGACCGGACGACGGCGATTTCGCCCCGGGACCTGCTGCGGTTCATCGAGGCCTGCGGGCATGAGCCGCAGGTGATGGATCTGGGTTGAGGGGCGCTGGGGTTTCCGGGGCGGGATGGGGGCTATATAACCCTGAATTCGACGCTGGAGAGACCCCCTCACCCCACCCTCTCCCCCCTGTCGGGGGGCGAGGGGGCTATAGGGAGTTCGGGGGGCGAGGGATTGTGGCAAGCCGGCGAGAGCGCGGTCGGGTCGCATGGCAGGGCGGCGCCGACTTGCCGCGGGGGCCGGCTGGGACCATGTTAGAGGCCAGAAGAGGATAGCAAAATGAGCATGGATCAATTGATCGGCGCGGCGCGCGAAGGTGCTGCAAACGGCGCCGGTACCCTGATCAAGGACAGCGACACCAAGGGCTTCGTGGCCGATGTGATCGAGGCCTCGCAGACGGTGCCGGTGATCGTCGATTTCTGGGCCACCTGGTGCGGCCCCTGCAAGACCGCTGGGCCCGGCGCTGGAGAAGGCCGTGATCGAGGCCAAGGGCGCGGTGCGCCTGGTCAAGATCGACGTCGACAA
This sequence comes from uncultured Alphaproteobacteria bacterium, assembly GCA_963757155.1. Classification (GTDB taxonomy): domain Bacteria; phylum Pseudomonadota; class Alphaproteobacteria; order Dongiales; family Dongiaceae; genus DASXQK01. The sequence continues at coordinate 246,504 of CAVWQS010000012.1, read as the reverse complement.
GAACCAGCCGCTGGCGCAGCAGATGCGCATCCAGTCGATCCCCGCGGTCTATGCCTTCTTCCAGGGCCGGCCGGTGGACGGCTTCGTGGGCGCGGTGCCGGAGAGCCAGATCAAGAGCTTCGTCGCCAAGCTGGCGGAGCTGGGCGGCGCCGAGCTCGGCCCCTCCCCGGTCGAGGAGGCCCTCGAGCAGGCCGAGGCCGCGCTGGAGGCGGGCGACCATGGCACGGCGAGCGCCATCTTCAACCAGGTGCTGGCCCATGAGCCGGCCAATGTCGCCGGCGCTGGCCGGGCTGACCCAGGCGCTGACCGCCGCCGGCGAGCTGAAGCGGGCGCGCGAGGTGCTCTCGCGCATTCCGGCGCCGAAGCTGCCGGAGACGGCCGTGGCGCCGGCCGTCGCCAAGGCGACCGCCGCGCTGGAGCTGGCGGAGCAATCGGCCGGCGCGGTCGGCCAGCTCGGCGAACTGCAGGCCAAGGTCGCGGCCGATCCCAAGGATTGGCAGTCCCGCTACGACCTGGCGCTGGCCCTCTATGCCTCGGGCGAGCAGGAGAAGGCGCTGGACGAGCTGCTGGAGATCGTCCAGCACAACCGGCCCTGGAACGAGGAGGCCGCGCGCAAGCAGCTGGTCAAGTTCTTCGAGGCTCTCGGCCCCGCCCATCCGCTGACGCTCTCGGGCCGCCGGCGGCTTTCCTCGCTGCTGTTCCGTTGAGCCGAGCCGAATTGAGCAAGACACCGAAGCCGGAGGGTCCCGGGGCAAAGCCGGGCGCACAGGTGGGCGGCCATCGCCCTTCGATCCGGCCTTTGCCGATCTGCCGACGACCCTGCCGATCTTCCCGCTGCCGGGGGTGCTGCTGCTGCCCGGCGGGCGGCTGCCGCTCAATGTCTTCGAGCCGCGCTATCTCGCCATGACGCGGGCGGCGCTGGCCGGCGGCGCGGCTCATCGGCATGGTCCAGCCGCGCGATCCCGAGGCGCCGGGGCTGCAGCCGGAGGTGCAGAAGGTCGGCTGCGCCGGCCGCATCGTCTCCTTCGCCGAGACCGATGACGGGCGCTATCTCATCACGCTGGCCGGCCTCTGCCGCTTCGCCATATTGGGCGAGCTGCCGCTGGAAGACGGCTTCCGCAAGGTGGTGCCGGACTGGACGCCCTATGCCGCCGATCTCGAGCCCATGGCCATGAGCGTCGACCGCATCCGCCTGATCGGGGCGCTGCGCGCCTTCTTCGCCGACCAGCCCGTGCGCATCGACTGGAAGGCGATCGAGGAGACGGCCGACGACCGGCTGATCGTGTCGCTGGCCATGCTCTGCCCCTTCGAGGCGGCGGAAAAGCAGATCCTGCTGGAGGCGCCCTCCCCCAGCGAGCGCGCCCGGGTGATGATCGCGCTGCTGGAGAGCGCCGCACTCGCCAAGGGCGACGGCGACGCCCCGCAAGTCCGGCATTAGGGAGAGTTGGCAATGGCCGACGGCAAGGTCGATCCCAAGCTGCTGGAGATCCTGGTCTGCCCGCTGACCAAGGGCCCGCTGGAATACGACGCCGCGGCCCAGGAGCTGATCAGCCGCAAAGCCGGCCTCGCCTACCCCATCCGCGACGGGATCCCGATCATGCTGATCGACGAGGCGCGGGAGATGGGGGAGAAGTAGGCGTCATCCTCCCCGCCTTTTCCTCTTCCGAAACAGCGACATGAGCCCCGGCATCGGCGCCCCGCATTGGCCGCTGGAGATCCGCCTGAAGCAGGCGGAGAAGGCGCTGGAGATCGATTTCGACGACGGCAGCCGTTTCCGCTTCCCGGCCGAGCTGCTCCGCGTCGAAAGCCCCTCGGCCGAGGTCCAGGGCCATGGCCCCAGCCAGAAGCAGATCATCGCCGGCCGCGCCCATGTGGGGATTCTCGCGCTCGAGCCCGTGGGCAATTACGCCATCCGGATCAAGTTCGACGACCTCCATGACACCGGCATCTTCTCCTGGGCGCTATCTCTATGAGCTCGGCCTGAAGCAGGACGAGCTCTGGGGGAACTACCTGAAGGCCCTGGCCGAGCGCGGCCTGTCGCGGGAGCCGGCGCGGCGGGGCTGAGACGGGTATTCACCACGGAGGCACGGAGGTCACGGAGAAGAGCTTGAGGTGACCGGGCGTTCTACCCCTGCGGTGAAACATGACTCCGTGTCCTCCGTGGTGAATTTCTTTTCCTACAACACCCCCCACCCTGTCCCGCCCCCACAAGGGGGGCGGGGACGCTACGGCGAGAGCCTTCCCTTACTTCCCCCGCCCCCTTGATGGGGGCGGGCTGGGGTGGGGGTGGGGCCACGGGCGCGATGTTTGCCGCTGGCGAAAATGAGCCGGCGGGGGTCGCTTCGCCGCTGGACGGCTGCGGCATATCCGGCGGAGACTGGGCGGCAGCATCAGCCGGAGAAGTCCTTCCATGGCGCCCGACAGCACCCCGCCGAAACACCCCGATCCCAAATCCAAGATCGCCACCGCCCGCGACACCGTGGGCATGGGCCTCCTCGATTGCGTCGCCCAGCCCGATATGAAGCGCATGCGCGCCTATCGCCTGGCGCGGGTGCGGGCGGAGATGCGCAAGCGCGACTATGCCGGCCTGCTGCTCTACGACCCGATCAACCTGCGCTATGCCACGGGCAGCCGGAACATGGCGGTCTGGGCGCTGCACAACGCCACGCGCTATTGCTACATCCCGACCGAGGGGCCGATCACCCTCTTCGACTTCCATAACTGCGAGCATCTCTCCGACGGGCTCGAGACCATCGCCGAGGTCCGGCCCGCCCGCGGCTGGTATTATTTCAACGCCGGCCCGCGCAGCGAGGAAATCGCCAAGGTCTGGGCGGCGGAGATCCTGGAGCTGATCGCGCGCAGCGGCGGCGGCAACAAGCGGGTCGCCATCGACAAGCTGGAGCCGCTGGGGACCAACCTGCTGCAGCAGGCCGGGATCCAGATCTTCGACGGGCAGGAGGTGGTGGAGCTCGCGCGCTCGATCAAATCCGCCGACGAGATCGCCTGCATGAACGTCTCCATCTCGGCCTGCGAGGCCGGCATGGCCAAGATGCGCGAGATGCTGCGGCCCGGCATCACCGAGAACGAGCTCTGGTCGCATCTGCATCAGGTGAATATCGCGCTGGGCGGGGAATGGATCGAGACGCGGCTGCTGTCCTCCGGCGGGCGCACCAATCCCTGGTTCCAGGAATCGAGCGACCGCATCATCCGCGCCGGCGAGCTGGTGACCTTCGACACCGACCTCATCGGCCCCTATGGCTATTGCTCCGACCTGTCGCGAACCTTCTTCTGCGGCCCCGGCCGGCCGAGCGCCGAGCAGAAGCGCCTCTACGGCATGGCCTATGAGCATATCCACACCAATCTCGATCTGCTGAAGCCCGGCATGGGCTTCCGCGAATTCGCCGAGAAGAGCTTCCAGCTCCCGCCCAGCTTCCAGCCCAACCGCTATTCCGTGGTCTTCCACGGCGTCGGGCTGGCCGACGAATATCCCGCCAGCCTCTATGTCGAGGATTACCTCAAGGGCTCGGGCTATGACGGCATCCTGGAGCCGGGCATGACCATCTGCATCGAGAGCTATATCGGCGAGGTCGGCGGCGACGAGGGGGTGAAGCTGGAGCAGCAAGTGCTGATCACGGAGACGGGGTATCAGCAGCTCTCGACGTTTCCCTTCGAGACGGATCTGCTGCCGTCGAAGTGGTTGTGAGTTGCTATGTGCTTGCGGCGCCCTCACCCCAAGTCGTCATGCTCGGGCTTGTCCCGAGCATCCACGTCTTACGGTGGAGCGGCCCGCACAAAGCAACTCGTGGATGGTCCGGCTTCCCCGGCATTCGCAGAGGGAGCTTGTGTTCGCTGACCATGACGGAATAGAGAACTGGCTCATTGCCATGACACGTCTGACCGCCGATCAGATCGCCGCCTATCATCGCGACGGCTTTCTCGTCCTGCCCGGCTTCTTCGCCCGCGACGAGATCGAGCCTTTGGCCAGCGCCTGCCTGGCCGATCCCGAGCTCGAGGGCGCGCTTTGGGCGCTGGCGGATAGCCAGGGCAATCCGCAGGAGGTCGTCACCTGGACCGAGCTGGGCGGCGACTTCGTCAGCGTGCTGCCGCGCCTCGCGCGTCTCGTGGAGGGGGCGGCGGAGGTGATCGGCAAGCCCGTCTATCACTGGCATTCCAAGCTCTCCATGAAGAAGCCGGCGAGCGCGGGGCGGTGGGATTGGCATCAGGACTATGGCTATTGGTACGACGAGGGCTGCCTCGCCCCGGACATGACCACCTGCATGATCGCCGTCGACCGCACCGACCGCGCCAATGGCTGCGTCGAGCTGATCCGCGGCTCGCATCTCCTGGGCCGCATCGACCATAAGGCGGTGGGCAAGGCGAGCGGCGTCGATCCCGAGCGCTTGACGCGCATCCTCGCCAGCCATGAGCGGGTGGCCTGCGAGATGGCGCCGGGCGATGCGGTGTTCTTCCACGCCAACACCCTGCATGCCTCGGGCGCCAACACCAGCGACCGCCCGCGCACGCTGCTGCATTGCTCCTACAACGCCATCGCCAACGCGCCTTATGTCGCGGGGCAGGAGCATCACGCGTTTTCGCCCGCTGGAGGTGGTGCCGGATTCGGCGCTGCGCGACGGGGCCTATGACACGATCTTCTCGCATCAGACCTTCCGCACGCCGGATCCGGAGAAGGGCGTCACCAGCTACGGGTACAAGGTGCTGAAGTTCTCGACGCGGGGAAATCCGTAGGAAGAAAAATTCACCACAGAGGCACAGAGGCACAGAGAAGTAAGGATTGTTGACACGCGCCCGCTCTTTTCCCCTCGCCCTCGAAGGGGGAGAGGGTCGGGGTGAGGGGGCGCTTCCGCCGCACAAATGTCAGCAAAGCGATGCGCGTTCGACCAAAGGCCGCCTGTTTGTCCGATAGCTCACTGGCCTGAGAGACCCCCTCACCCCGGCCCTCTCCCCCCTTCGGGAGGCGAGGGAGAAGCAGGAAGCGGGCAAGGCCTCGCCCTTTCCGCCCTCACCCGGCCGCCTTCGGCGGCCACCCTCTCCCGCTTCAAGAGCATGCGCACCGCCCGGCGGAGCAGGCGCGGGTCAGAAATTCTTTCTTCTCTGTGCCTCTGTGTCTCTGTGGTGAATCTTCAGACCGCGCCGAACCGCGCCGCAGATTGTCGCTCCACGCGCCCATCAGCCGGTCGGCGATGATGCCGATGAAGGCGACGGTCAGGCCCGCGAGCAGGCCGCGGCCGACATTGGCGGTGGCCAGCGCGCTGAAGACTTCCTGGCCCAGATCGCGGGTGCCGATCATGGCGGCGATGATGTCCATGGAGAGCGCCAGCATGATCACCTGGTTGATGCCGAGCAGCAGCTCCGGCAAAGCCAAAGGGAATTGCACCTTCCAGAGGAGCTGGCGCCGGGTGCAGCCCGACATGGTCGCGGCCTCGATCAGCGCCGGCGGGACCTGGCGCAGGCCATGGTTGGTGTAGCGGATCGCCGGCGTCAGCGCGTAGAGCACGATGCCGATCATCGCCGCCACATCGCCCACCCGGAACAGCATCACCGCGGGGATGAGATAGACGAAGGCGGGGATGGTCTGGAGGGTGTCGACCACCACGGTCACGATCCTGTCGGCGATGTGCGAGCGCGGCCGAGAGGATGCCGATGGGAAGGCCGATGGCGCAGGCGATGATGGTGGAGACGGCGCAGAGATAGAGCGTCGTCATCACCTTGTCCCAGAGGCCGAAGACGACGCAAGCCGCGGTCAGCAGCGCGATCAGCAGCGCCAGGCGCCGCCCGCCCAGGCGATAGCCCGCCAGCGTCAGCAGGATCAGGCTCGCCAGCCAGGGCAGCGCCAGCAGGAACATCTTCACCGGCTTCAGCACATGGATCAGCAGCCAGACCCGGCCCGCCTCGATGACGTCGAAGAAATGCACCGTGATCCAGCGGATGGAGAAATCCCAGATCGGCGCCGTGGTGACGGTGAAGGATTTCGGCAGGCTCGCCAAGGCCGGGACATAGGGGCTGAGGGCGGTGGTGACGGCGAGGATGGCGGCCGCCAGCAGCAGATGATCGCGCCACCAGCCGCGCCCCAGCCCCGAGACCGTGGCGCTGGCGGCCCGCACCGCGGCGGCCTGGCTCAGGCGATCGAGCACCACCGCCAGCAGCACGATGGAGATGCCGGCCTCGACGGCGGCCCCCACCTTGAGGGCGCGCAGCGCCAGCAGCACGTCGAGGCCGAGGCCGCCGGCCCCGATCATCGAGGAGATGATGACCATGTTGAGGGCCATCATGATGACCTGGTTGACGCCGACCATGAGCAGCGGCCGCGCCGTGGGCACGAAGACGCGCCAGAGCAGCTGGCGCTTGGTGCAGCCGGCCATGCGGCCGAAATCCTGCAGCTCGGCCGGCACCTGGGTCAGCGACAAGGTGGTCGCCCGCACCATGGGCGGCACGGCGAAGATCAGGGTCGCCAGCATGGCCGAGACGGGGTTGTTGCCGAAGAAGATCAGCATCGGCACGAGATAGGCGAATTGCGGCGTCGCCTGGGCGATGTCGAGCGCCGGGATGAGGATCCCGCGGTTGAAGCGGGGATGGCGATAGCCCAGGATCCCCAGGAAGAGGCCCAGCAGCACGCCCAGCGGCACGGCGACGACGATCAGCGCCAAGGTGGTCATGGCGCTGTCCCACTGGCCGAAGAAGGCGAGATAGAGGAAGCAGAGCCCGGTGCCCAGCGCCAGCTTGCGCCCGCCGAGCGCATGGCCGGCGATGGCGACCGCCGCGGTCACGCCCAGCCAGGAAAGCCGCGGGATATTCACCGCCGAGGCGCCGTCGCCGAACTGGAAGCCCTGGCTCAGCAAATTCATCGCCAGATCCAGCGGCATGGCGAGCAAGGCGGTGATGCTGCGCGTGAAGCCGAAGAGGAGATCGGTCGCCGGCCCCATGGCGGCGTTGATCCAGTTTGCGACCGGGATGATCCAGGCGACGGGATATGTGGCGATCCAGGGGAAGCGGTCGCGCAGGAGATAGAGGCCGAGGGCCACCGCGAAGGCCGCGGCCCAGGCGAGGCCCCATCCGAGCTGGCGGCGCTGCCCGACCGGCGAGGATATGGCGATTGTCATAGGACGAAAGTCATGGGTGCGAGCGTCATAGGCTCCGCTCGCGCCCCGCGAGAATCTCGATCACCTGATCCGACCAGATCTCGCCCAGGATGCGGCCATCCTCCTCGACCACGGCGAAGGGCTGGGCCGAGCCCACGATATCGCCGGCGAAGCTCGCGAGCTTGGCCTTGGCCGGCACCTTCGGCGAGTCGGCGCCGGCGCTCTTGACCGGCCGCATGATGGAGCGCGCGGAGATGGCGCGCGCCCGCTCGACGTCGCGGGTGAATTCGGCGACGTAATCCGTCGCGGGATGCAGCACGAGTTCTTCCGGCGTGCCGATCTGGACGATGGCGCCGTCCTTCATGATGGCGATGCGGTCGGCGAGCCTGATCGCCTCGTGGAAATCATGGGTGATGAAGACGACCGTCTTGTGCAGCACGCCCTGGAGGCGCAGCAGCTCGTCCTGCATCTCGCGCCGGATCAGCGGATCCAGCGCCGAGAAGGGCTCGTCCAGGAACCAGATCTGGGGCCTGACCGCCAGGCTGCGCGCGATGCCGACGCGCTGCTGCTGGCCGCCCGAGAGCTGGCGCGGGAAATGCCCCTCGCGGCCGCGCAGGCCCACGAGCTCGATCACCTCGAGGGCGCGCTTCTCGCGCTCGGCCCGGCTCACGCCCTGGACCGAGAGGGGAAAGGCGACATTGTCGAGGACGCAGAGATGGGGCAGCAGCGCGAAATGCTGGAAGACCATGCCCATCTTGTGGCGGCGGATCTCGATCAGCTCCTTCTCGCCGGCGCGCAAGAGATCGCGGCCCTCGAAGATGACCTCGCCGGCCGTGGCCTCCACCAGCCGCGAGAGGCAGCGCACCAGCGTGGATTTGCCGGAGCCCGAGAGACCCATGATGACGAAGATCTCGCCGGCGGTGACCTCGATGGAGACATCGCGCACGGCGCCGATCAGATTGGCGGCGGCGAGAGTCTCGGCATCGGGATGGGGGTTATGGCGCAGCAGCTCCTCGGCGCCATGGCCGAAGATCTTCCACAGGCCGCGGCAGCTGAGGCTGGTCGTGCGGCCGCCGGTGTTGTTGTTCAGCGAGGCAGCGGCGGCTGCGCCGACATCCTGCATGCGTCTATCCGCCTTGATGTCGGGTAGTGAACCCTCTCCACCCGTCATCCCGGCGAAAGCGGGGATCCAGGGCAACCTAGATGCTTCAGGGCGTGTGGCCCCTGGATTCCCGCTTTCGCGGGAATGACGGTGGAGAGTAAGCGGCTCGCTTCCTAGTTCGACGGCGTCGAGACCCAGCCCTTCCACTTCGCCTCATTGGCGTCGACCCAGGCGGCAGCGACGTCGTCGAGCGATTTGTTATGGAGGTCCACCTCGCCCGCGAGCAGGCCCAGCTCCTTGGCGTCGAAGCTGTAGTTCTTCGCCACGTTATAGGCCGTGGGCCATTTGTCCTTCATGCCGCCCCAGGCATATTTCCAGATCTCGCCATGGGGCTTGCCGCAGTTGTACTTCTTGTCGGCATAGCATTCCGGCGTGAACTCCGGGAATTGCACCCACTCGCCCTCGTATTTCGCCGGCGCCCAATGCGGCGAATAGATCCAGAGCATGATGGGCGCCTTGCGGGCCTCGGCCGAATCGAGCTCGGCGAACATGGCCGCATCGGTGCCGGCATGGACCACCTCGAAGGGCAGACCGAGTGCGGCGATGCGCTCGTCGTCGAAGCCGCCCCAGGTCACGGGCCCGCCGAGATAGCGGCCCTTGGGGGCGGTGTCGGCGGTCGAGAAGGCCTCGGCGCATTTCGGATCCAGCAGCGCATGCCAGTCCGGCAGGCCCGGGCATTTCTCCTTCATATAGATGGGATACCACCACTCTTCCTTCGCCTTCGGCCCGAGCTTGCCGACGCGGATCGTCTTGCCGGTCGCGTCCGAGGCCTTCATGGCATCGCCGGCCGTGGTGTCCCAATATTCCAGGCCGATATCGACATCGCCGTTGGTGAGGCCGGTGGTCAGGCTGGAGAGATAGTCGGCCGTCACATATTCGACGTTGTAGCCGAGCTTCTTCAGGATATCGCCGTAGATATGGGCGTTGAGGTTCACGCTCGTCCAATCCATGAGCGCGATCTTGATGGGGTCCTTGGATTCCGGCACTTCCGCCGCCGCGGGCCGCGCCGCGCCGATCCCGACGGCGACCCCCAAGGCGAGGACGGCGAGCGACCTCGCCGTCAAAGAAAATGGTTTCATGCCCTTAGTCTCCCGTTTGTGTGCTTCCCTATTCGCGTGGCGCGCGGCCTCTTGCCGGGCGCCATCTTCTATTGCGGGTAATCATCTTCGCCGGCCGGACAGCCGTCAAGCCGAGTTGGTTTGGCAATGGTATGGCATTGGGTGGGGTCGGGCTTAGGAAGGGGAACCACAGAGGCACAGAGGCACAGAGAAGCAAGAAGAGTTGACGCGCGTTTCTGGGAAGCAGACCCGCGCCACTTCTTCTCCCTCTGCCTCTGTGACTCTGTGCCTCTGTGGTGAATCTGCTTCCTTGATGGCCTACAGCGGCAACCCTCTTAGCAGCCGCGGCCTTGGGCCGGCGGCGCCCATGGCGTGGCGCATGAGGAGGCGCTTTACCGGCGGCAGGCGGTGGACGGCGGCGAGGCCGAGGTCGCGGGCGAGGCGCAAGGGGGCGAGGTCGTTGGAGAAGAGGCGGTTCAGGCTGTCGGTGACGGCGATCAGCAGCAGAGCGTCGAAGCGGCGCCAGCGCTGATAGTCATCGAGGACGACAGAGGATCCGATGTCGAGGCCGAGGCGGAAGGCATCGGCGATCACCTCGGCGAGCGCCGCCACATCGCGCAGGCCCAGGTTCAGCCCCTGGCCCGCGATGGGATGGATGGCATGGGCGGCATCGCCCACCAGGACGAGGCGGTGATCGGCATAGCGCGCCGCATGGATGAGGCGCAGCGGATAGGACCAGCGCTGGCCCAGAACCTCGATGCGGCCGAGGCTGAGGCCGAAGCGGCGCTCGATCTCGGCCGCGAATTCCCCATCCGGCAGAGCGAGCAGGCTCGGGGCCAGCTCGCGCCGCTCGGTCCAGACGATGGAGGAGCGGTGGCGGCCCTCATAATCCGTCATGGGCAGCATGGCGAAGGGGCCCGAGGGCAGGAAATGCTCATGCGCCACCCCGCCATGGGGCAGCGCATGGGCGACGGTCGCCACGATGCCCGTCTGGCCATAGGCGAATTCGGCCGCGGCGATGCCCGCCTCCTGCCGCAGCTTGGAGCGGGCGCCATCGGCGGCGATGAGAAGCCGGGCGCGGACCTGCCGTCCGTCCTCGAGCCGCGCCGCCACATGGCCCGGCCGGCGCTCGACCTCGCCGACGCGCCCCGGCGCCACGACCGTGACATTGGGCAGCTCGGCCAGCCGGGCGGCCAGCGCCCGGCGGATCACCCGATTCTCCACGATATGGCCGAAGGGCGCCCCGAGGCCGGATTGGAGATGGTCGTAATGCAGGAACAGCGGGGCGGCGGGCCGGCCCGGCCGCCCGTCGGAGACGCGGATATCGAGGATGGGCTCGGCCTCCGGCGCCATGCCCGCCCAGATCCCGAGCTGGGCCAGCGCCTGCTGGGAGGCGAAGGCGATGGCCGAGGAACGGCCGTCATAGCCGGCCCCCTCGCGCTCGGCCGCCGGCTCGGCGTCGACCACCAGCACCTCGAGCCCCGCCCCGCCGAGCGCGATGGCCGTCGCCATGCCGACCATGCCGCCGCCGACGATCAGCACATCCGTCTTGATATCGATGCCGTGCTTGATATCGACGCCGGGGGGCTCTGAAGGGCTCATGGCCCGATCCTCCGGCCGGGGCGCCGGCTTGTAAAGCGCCAGGCTGTCGCGCGGCTGCTCATTTGTGGGCAATCCGGGCAGAGCGGCGCGAACGCGGTCAGGCCGCCCTGGGATTCGCCGCGATTCGGTCCGAATCGATGCCGGAGCTTCTCCGAGGCGTCTTGGCACGAGTCTTGCTGTCAGGGGACAGGGAGTCATTCCACTGGAGACCTCGCCATGACCAGATTGCGCTTGCTCCTCCCGCTCCTGACGGGATCCCTGTTCCTCATCGCCATGCCGGCCTTCGCCGCCGACGCGCCCCCGCTCGATCGCGGCGATACGGCCTGGATGCTCACCTCCACCGCTTTGGTACTGATGATGACCGTGCCGGGGCTGGCGCTGTTCTACGCCGGCATGGTGCGCAAGATGAACATCCTCAACACCATGGCCCAGAGCTTCGGCGTCACCTGCCTGGTGACGGTGCTCTGGATGGTCATCGGCTACAGCCTCGCCTTCACCAGCGGCGGCAGCTTCATCGGCAGCCTGGACCGTTTCTTCCTCCATGGCATGGGGGTGACCTCGGCGAGCCCGCTGGCGCCGACCATCCCCGAGAGCGTCTACATGTGCTTCCAGATGACCTTCGCCATCATCACCCCGGCGCTGATGACGGGATCGGTGGTGGACCGCATCAAATTCTCCGCCATCATGACCTTCTGCGGTCTCTGGCTGATCTTCGACTATGCGCCTATCGCCCATATGGTCTGGGGCGGCGGGTTCCTGGGCACCCTCGGCGTGCTCGACTACGCCGGCGGCACGGTGGTCCATATCAACGCCGGCATCGCCGGGCTGGTCGCCTGCCTCGTGCTCGGCCCCCGGGTCGGCTATCGCAAGACGCCCTTCCACCCCAACAATATCGGCCTCAGCCTGATCGGCGCCTCGCTGCTCTGGGTGGGCTGGTTCGGCTTCAACGCGGGCTCGGCCGTGGCCGCCGACGTCCGCGCCGGCATGGCCATGGCGACGACCCAGATCGCCACGGCGGCCGCGGCGCTGGCCTGGATGCTCACGGAATGGATGACCAAGAAGAAGCCCAGCGTGCTCGGCATCATCTCCGGCGCGGTGGCGGGGCTGGTGGCGGTGACTCCCGCCTCGGGCTTCGTCGATCCGACGGGGGCGCTGGTCATCGGCATCGTCGCCGGGGTGCTCTGCTTCTTCGCCGCGACCACCTTGAAGAACGCGCTCGGCTATGACGACTCCCTCGATGCCTTCGGCGTCCATGCCATCGGCGGCATCATCGGGGCGATGCTGACCGGCGTCTTCGCCACCAAGGCCGTGACCGGCGCCGAGGCGGCGGTGGGCTGGATCGACGGCAATCCCGGCCAGGTCCTGACCCAGTTCTATGGCGTCGCCGTCACCATCGTCTATGACGCCGTCGTCAGCTTCATCCTGCTGAAGCTCATCGATGTCACCATCGGGCTCCGGGTCACCGAAGACGAGGAGCGCGAAGGCCTCGACATCACGCAGCACGGGGAATCCGTGGCTTAAGGTTCAGCGCGAAGAAGGGCGGGCCGGCTTAGCCGGCCCGGCACCCTTTACAGGGAGGGGTGCCGCAAGCCGGTAAAGTCGTTTATGTTCTGTCCCGACGGCGCGCTGTCGCACCGCCGGCCGAGTCGATCGGCCGGCGGTGCGAGTGCCTGCCCGCCGTCGGTATAACGACTGATTGGGCGCCGTGACCGACCGGCTCGATTCGCTGCTGAAATTCCACCCCTTCACCCGGCTGAATGCCCTGCTGGAGGGCGTGACACCCGGCGGGCCCGTGCTGGCTTTTTCGGTGGGCGAGCCCCAGGCCGCCCCGCCGGATTTCCTGGCCGAGATCCTGGAGCGCCAGAAGGCCGAGTGGTCGCGCTATCCGCAATCCGCCGGCACGCCGGATTTCCGCCGCGCCGTCCGCGATTGGCTGCAGCGGCGCTATCATCTGGCCGAGGGCTTTCTCGACCCGGACCAGGACATCATGCCCTGCGCCGGGACGCGGGAGGCGCTGTTCCATCTGGCGCTGGCCGCCGTGCCGGAATGGCAGGGCCAGGGCCCGCGGCCCGCCGTGCTGATGCCGAGCCCCTTCTATCATGTCTATGCCGGGGCGGCGGCGGTGGCGGGGGCGGAGCCCATCTTCCTGCCGGCGACGCCGGCCAATGGCTTCCTGCCCGAGCCCGAGCTCGTGGATCAGGCGACGCTCGCCCGCACGGCTCTGGCCTATGTCTGCTCGCCCTCCAACCCGCAAGGGGCCGTGGCGTCGCGCGACTATCTCGCCCGCTGGGTGAGGCTTGCCCGCAAGCATGATTTCGCCATCGCCTTCGACGAATGCTATGCCGAGATCTACCGCGGCCAGCCCCCGGCCGGCGCGCTGGAGGTGGCCGAGGGCAGGCTCGACAATCTGATCGTGCTGCACTCCCTCTCCAAGCGTTCGGCGGCACCGGGCCTGCGCTCCGGCTTCATCGCCGGCGACCGGCGCCTGATCAAGCGGGTGACCCAGCTGGTGAATTTCGGCGGCAGCGCGCCTTCCTTCCCGGCGCTCGCCGCCTCGGCCGCGTTGTGGCGCGAGGAGACCCATGTCGAGGCGGGGCGCGAGCGCTATCGCCGGAGCTTCGCCATCGCGGAGCGCCTGCTGGGCAATCGCTTCGGCTTCACCGCACCGGCGGGCGGATTTTTTCTCTGGTTGGACGTGGGCGACGGCGAGGCCGCAGCCAAGCGTCTCTGGGCCGAGGCGGGCTTGCGCGTGCTCCCCGGCGCCTATATGGCGCGGCCCGATGCCGAGGGGCGCAATCCCGGCACGCCCTATATCCGCGTCGCTTTGGTGCATGAGCCCGAGGTGGTCGAGGAAGGCCTGACCCGGCTGGTCAAGGTGCTCGCCCCCGACTCCCAGGAAGACGTGGCGGCGGCGCAATGACCGACCAGACCACCACCACCTTCGTGCCGGCGGGGACCCGGGTCTTCCTGCGCCGGCGCTTCGAGGAGGTGTTCGGCATTGTTCTCTTCGTCCTGGCGGGCGCCTATCTGGTGGCCCTGCTGACGGCGAGCCGGAGCGATCCCTCCTTCAATCTCGCGACCGACGGGCCGGTGCAGAATCTCCTCGGCGTGCCCGGCGCCTATATCGCCGATCTCACGCTGCAGAGCCTGGGGCTGGCGAGCTTCATGCTGGCGGTGGCGCTGGCCGTCTGGGCGGTGAAGCTGATCCGCCATCGCCCGCCCAGCCCCTGGTGGCTGCGGCTGCTGCTGCTGCCCGCCTCGCTGCTGGCGACCTCCATCGGCCTCGGGCTCGTTCCCTGGTCGGGCGCCTGGCCCTTCACGGTCAGCCTGGGCGGCGCGCTGGGCCAGCTTCTGTTCGGGGGCGGCACGCTGATGGGTCTCCTGCCCATGGGGCTGGCGCCGGTCTGGGTGCTGCAGCTCGTCTGCCTGGTCCTGGCCTTGCCGCTCTACTACTTCGCCCTCGGCGTCTCCTGGCGGCGCTATCACCAGGCGGGCAAGGCCCTCGCCGCGGCCAGCGGCGAGGTCTCGACCCGCACCAGCGCCATCGTCCGGTGGCTCCGCCCCCGGCGCTCCGAGGAGGCGGCCGAGCTGCGCGCCGAGCGCTATGAGGAGGCGCGGCGCATGGAGCCCGCTCTCGACGACCATACGGCGGAAGACGAGGAAGAGGACCAGCCTCTCTCCCTCATGCCGCCGGTGACGCCCGAGCCTCCGGCGCGGGCGGTCCGTGTCGAGGCCGAGCCGCTGGTCGAGCCGCAGAAGCAGCGTCCGCGGCCCGGCAAGCGGGCGGTCAAGGCGGGCCAGGCGACGCTGGATCTCGTGCCCAATGCGGAATACTCCCTGCCGCCGCTGGATCTGCTGCATCCGCCGGCCAAGGATCGCGGCGCGCAGAAGGTGAACGAGGAATCGCTGGAGAAGAACGCCCGGCTGCTGGAATCGGTGCTGCAGGATTTCGGGGTCAAGGGCCAGATCGTGAAGGTCCGCCCCGGGCCGGTGGTGACGCTCTACGAGCTCGAGCCCGCGCCCGGCACCAAGACCAGCCGCGTGGTCGGCCTCGCCGACGATGTGGCGCGCTCCATGAGCTCGGTCTCGGTGCGCATCGCGGTGATCCCCGGCCAGAGCGTCATCGGCATCGAGCTGCCCAATCGCATCCGCGAGACCGTGGGGCTGCGCGAGCTCCTGGCGTCGGAGGATTACGAGCGCACGGCGGCGAAGCTGGCGCTGGTGCTGGGCAAGGACATCGGCGGCTCACCGGTGATCGTCGATCTCGCCCGCATGCCCCATCTGCTCATCGCCGGCACCACCGGCTCGGGCAAGTCGGTGGCGATCAACACCATGATCCTGTCGCTGATCTACCGCCTGCCGCCGGACCGCTGCAAATTCATCATGGTCGATCCGAAGATGCTGGAACTCTCCGGCTATGACGGAATTCCCCATCTCCTGGCGCCCGTGGTCACCGACCCCCGCAAGGCGATCGTCGCCTTGAAATGGACCGTGCGCGAGATGGAGGGCCGCTACCGCAAGATGTCCCAGCTCGGCGTGCGCAATATCGAGGGCTACAACCAGCGGGTCGAGCAGGCGGCGGCCAAGGGCGAGACCCTGACCCGCAAGGTCCAGACCGGATTCAATCCCGAGACCGGCGCGCCGATCTATGAGGAGCAGGCCTTCGACCTCTCGCCTCTGCCCTTCATCGTGGTCGTGGTCGACGAGATGGCCGATCTGATGCTGGTGGCCGGCAAGGATATCGAGGCCGCGGTGCAGCGCCTGGCCCAGATGGCGCGGGCCGCCGGCATCCATATCATCATGGCGACCCAGCGCCCCTCGGTGGACGTCATCACCGGGACGATCAAGGCCAATTTCCCGACCCGGGTCAGCTTCCACGTCACCAGCCGGATCGACAGCCGCACCATCCTCAGCGAGCCCGGCGCCGAGCAGCTCCTGGGCCAAGGCGACATGCTCTACATGGGCCAGGGCGGGCGCATCGTGCGCGTTCATGGTCCGTTCGTCTCCGACGGCGAAGTCGAATCCGTGGTGCGGCACCTTAAAGAGCAGGGGACGCCCGCCTATATTGAGGACGTCACCCGCGAGGAAGAGGAGCCCGAGGGTTCGGAAGGCCTGGGCGGCGAGGAAGGCAGCGGCGACGACCTCTACGACAAGGCCGTCCAGCTTGTCTCCCGCGAGCGCAAGGCCTCGACGAGCTTCGTCCAGCGGCATCTGCAAATCGGCTATAACCGCGCGGCCCGACTGATCGAGCGCATGGAGAAGGAGGGCGTGGTCAGCCCTGCCAACCATGTCGGCAAGCGCGAGGTTCTGGCCCGGAACAGCGACGGAATGGAATGAACAAGAAGCTTCAGACGATGCCCGAGATGCCCGCCTTCGGCACTTTCACCCGCCGCCGCCTCTTGGGCAGCCTGGCGCTGATCTCCATGGCCGGCGTGCTGGGCGCGCACAGCGCCTGGGCGGTGGATACGCCGATGCAGCTATCCCCCGAGGATCAGGCCGATCTGAAGCGGGTGGCCGCCTATCTCGACAGCATCCGCAGCATGAGCGCCCGCTTCCAGCAGGTCGCCTCCGGCGGGGCACTCTCCTTCGGCAAGATCTATCTGCGCCGGCCGGGGCTGCTCCGCGTCGAATACGAGCCGCCGGTGCCGGTGCTGCTGGTCTCCGACGGCACCTGGGTCGATTACTACGACAGCGATCTCGACCAGCTGACCCAGATCCCCATGGACCAGACGCCGATCTGGTTCCTGGTGCAGCAGACCATCGACTTCAGCCCGAAGATCACCGTGACCGCCATCGAGCGCTCGCCCGGCGCCATCCGGCTCTCGATGTACCAGACCGCCAATCCCGATGCCGGCCAGGCCTCCCTCACCTTCGCCGACGATCCGCTGGTGCTGAAGCAATGGATCATCCGCGATTCCCGCGGCACCGAAGTGGCCATCGCGCTCCAGGACGCTGTCTTCGGCGCCGAGCTCCCCAACGACCTCTTCGCCACGCCCCAGACCCGCAAGATGCGCGGCGGCGGCAGCGGCGGTAAGGGCTAGCGCGCCTCTACGCCGCCGTTCCGCCGCTCGCCCCTGGACCTCGACTTTCGCCGAGGTGACGGCATAGGGAGTCGCGCACACACAGCGCGAAGTCGGCTGTGCTATCGTCCGCTCTCAGCTCATGAGCGGCTTCTTCATTCCCACCCGTCGCGAGTTCCTGCAGACGATCGGGGGTACTGCCCTCACGGTCGTCTTCAACAAGCTCGCTTTCGCCGAGGCCGCGCCGGCCCATGATTGGTCCGCGGGACCCGGCGTTGCGCGCTCGCGCATCGATGGGCCCGCCAAGGTGACGGGCCAGAAGATCTACGGCCGCGATTTCCGGGCCCGGGACATGGCGGGCTGGCCGGCGCGCGAGCGCGTCGCGATGGTGCTGCGCGCCACCGCCGTCGATCGCGTCTTCCTTGGCATCGATCTCTCGAGCCTGCCGCCCGCGCTGCAACCGCTGCGCAAGATCGAGCAGGCGGATCTGGCTGCCGACAAGATCCTCCTTCCCCAGAGCACCATGGCGCTGGCCAATGGCACGCCCGGGCTGCTGGTGCCGGCCGGCCAGGCGCCGAGCTATTTCGGCCAGCCCGTGGCGATCCTGATCTTTGGGGATTTCGCGACCTGGCGCCGGGCGCAGCGTCAGCTGCAGTTCGATGAATCGGTCGTCCGCTATGGCGCCGCAGCGCCGGCGCCGCCACCGCCCAAGCCTTTTCCGCCCGCCACTTACATCACGCGGTCCGTTGCGGACGGCGTCGAGGAATTCTCCCAGACCCGCAACGGCCCTAGCAATCCCTATGCCGAGCCGCCGGCGCCCGCCGATTCCGAAGCGCGCGCGCTCCGGGCGAAGATGGAGTCGGTGTTCGACGACCCGGCGCTGCGGCAATTCTCCGGCAGCTACGGGACCCAGGTGCTGGACCCGATGTTCATGGAGCCGGAATCGGGCCTGGCCTGGCTCGAGCCGGGGGCGGCGGGCGCGACCCTGCATCTGGTCCTGGGCACCCAATCGACCAATGGCGATATCGCCAACACCCTCGGCCTCTTCGGCGCCCCGGATTGCCCGATCCGCCTCGCCAAGGTGGTGCTCAACGCCTGCTATCCCGGCGGCGGCTTCGGCGGCCGCGACACCTCGGCCTTTCCCGCTGCTGCTGGCGCTCGCCGCCGCCTATGCCGACGGGCCCGTCAGGATCGCCAGCGACCGCTTCGAGCAATTCGCCGCCGGGCTGAAGCAGCTCGGCAGCCGCATCGAGCAGCGCCTGGCGGTCGATTCCGCGGGCCGCTTCAAGGCGATCCAGAGCCGGATGAGCCTGCAGGCGGGCGGCGCCAATAATTACAGCCAATGGGTCGCCGAGCTTGCCGCCTTCACCGGCGGCGGCAGCTATCGCTTCGACAAGGTCATGATCGATGCCGCCGCCGTGCCGAGCGCGGGCGTCGTCGCCGGATCGATGCGGGGCTTCGGCGGTCCCCAGGCCTTCTACGCCATCGAATGCCTGGTGGACGAGGCGGCCGGCGCGCTCGGGCTCGATGCCATCGAGCTGCGCCAGCGCAATCTGCTGCTGACCGGCGACCGGACGGTGACCGGCGCGCCCCTGATCCATGACATGCGGCTGGCGGAGATCTGCGCGCGGGCGCGGGCGCATCCGCTCTGGGCCGATCGCGCCGCGACGAAGCGGGCAAGGGATTCGGGGTCGATGCTCTACGGCGTCGGATTCGCGCTCGCCAACCAGGCCTATGGCACCGGCAGCGACGGCGTCATGGCCGAGGTCGCCATCGGCGCCGACGGGCGGCTGACGGTGCGCACGAACTGCATCGACATGGGCAATGGCTCGGCGACCTCCCTCGCCCTCAGCACGTCGCGCCATCTCGGCGCCAATGCGCAGGCGGTCGAGATGGGGGCGGCGGCGCATTTCGCCGCCCTCGGCCTGCAGTCGGATACGACGCCGCCGGGAAATCCCTGGGACGATCCGCGCTGGACGGCGGATTTCATGCAATCCTCCAGCGCCTGCCTGACCGGCTTTCATCAGGTCCATGTCGTCGAGCAGGCCGCGCGTCTGCTGTTCGAGGCGGGGCTGCTGCCGGCGGCCTGCAAGCTCTGGGGCATCGCCCCGGCCTCGCTCGGACAGAACACCCGCTGGCAGGACGGAAGCCTGACGGCCCCGAAGCTCCCGCCGCTGTCCCTGGCGAAGATCGCCCGCCAGCTCCATGCCGACAACGGCTTCGCCGCCATGATGGTGCATGCCTATTCCCAGGGCGATTGGGTGAGCGCCGAGTATGTGATCGACGGGGTCACGCGGCGCTGCCCGCTGGACGGCCTCTCGACCCGGCGCGCGCAGGAGACGGGCTGGGCCATCCATGAGCGGGCGAACACCACCCCGCCGCCCGCGGGCTCGGCGAACTACGGCCGCAGCCTCTATGCCTCCTCCGGCGCGCTCGCCTCGGTCGAGATCGACCGGCGGACCGGCAGGGTCGCGGTGACCGCGATGCAATCCTTCCTGGATGCCGGGCGGATCATCCAGCGGGACCTCGTCGAGGGGCAATCCGAGGGCGCCGTCGCCATGGGGATCGGCTATGCCCTGCTCGAGGATCTGCCGCTGCTGGGCGATGGCGCCGGGAGCGGGCGCTGGAATCTCGATCGCTACCATGTGGCGCGCTGGGGCGACATGCCCCTGGGCAGGATCGGGCTCGATCTGCTGCCCGCCGTGGAGGATACCGGCAAGGGCATCGCCGAGGCGGTCCTCTGCCCCATCGCGCCGGCCATCGCCAATGCGGTGGCCCATGCGACGGGTCAGCGCTTCCGCGATCTGCCGATCACGCCGGAGAAGATTCGAAAGGCGCTGAGCTGATGGCGGACGACGACCAGGCGATCGCGGTGACGATCAACGGCACGCTCTATCGCCGCAGCGTGCCGGCGGACCTCTCCTTGCTCGACTGGCTGCAGGAGGATCTCGGCCTGACCGGCACGAAATTCTGCTGCGGCATCGGTGTCTGCCGGGCCTGCACGGTGGCGGTGCAGCCCGGCGCCGAGAGCCCGCTGCTGCCCGTGGTCGCCTGCTCGACCCCGGCTGTCGAGCTGGACGGCC
Organism: uncultured Alphaproteobacteria bacterium; assembly: GCA_963757155.1. Taxonomy (GTDB): domain Bacteria; phylum Pseudomonadota; class Alphaproteobacteria; order Dongiales; family Dongiaceae; genus DASXQK01. Next base: position 226,482 of record CAVWQS010000012.1, on the reverse strand, counting down.
AGAGGGTCATGACCGTCGAAGGCCTGGGCAGCCCGGCGCGCCTCAACGCCCTGCAGCAAGCCTTCCTCACCCATTTCGCCTTCCAATGCGGCTATTGCACCCCGGGATTCCTGATGGCGGCCCATATCCTGCTCGACCGTCTGCGAAAGGCGCCGGTGGGCCGCGACCAGATCGACGCCGCCATCGCGGAAGCCTGCGGCGCGCATATCTGCCGCTGCACCGGCTATGTCCGCTACCACGCCGCCATCCGCGCCGTGGTGCTGGCCGAGTTGGGCCTGGCGCCGTGAGGCTTGCCGGCCTGCTCGCCGTGATCCTGCTTCCCCTCTGCTGGGGCTCGGCGCGCGGCGAGGACATCACGGGCTATGCCCAGGAATGCGCGGCCCGGATCGCCGCCGTCCCCGCCTTCGACTGCACCCAAGGGACGGAGATTCCGATCACCGTCGACGGCAAGACCCCGGCCAGCTATGCGCCGGGCATGAGCTGCGACCGGCCCTCCTTGATCCCGCCGATCCCGGGGGAGACGACCGACGGGCAATGCCTGCCCCATTCAGCGGATCCTGAAGCTGCGCGATGATTCGACGGCGCAGATCTCGGCGGTCTGCCGGCAGAAGATCCTGCGGCCGGCCGGGACATATCTCTTTGACGAGGTCGATGTGGTGCTGCATGGCGTGGCGAGCGGCAGCACCTGCTGGTTTCACGCCGTGGGCCCGCTGCCGCGGACGCCCGAGCGCGGCCTCGACGGGCGCCATGTGCCCTCGCCCGGCGATGGGACGTCGGGCGCGGGACTTCTGGACCCCGCCGGCGGAGACGGCCAAGGCCAATTGCGTCTTCTGCCATGACGCCGGCCCCTTCCTCTACAGCCCCTTCGTCGCACAGACGGGCCTTCTCCCCGCCGATCCCTTCGGCCGATATGCCAATGACATCGGCGAGGCCTTCAAGGCCTGGCCCCCGCCCCGCAGCATCGCCACGCGCGACAACGCCTGCACGGCCTGCCATCGCATCGGCAGCATGAACTCCTGCCGCCGGCTGATGCTGCAGGCCGTCGGCGCGGCGCCGACCGAGGGGCTGGACGAGTGGGGCAAGCTCTTCCCCCATTCCCATTGGATGCCGCCGGGAGATCTCAACAGCGAGCGGCAGTGGGATGCCATCTATGGCAGAAGCGTTGCGGCGCTTGCCGCCTGCTGCCGGGATCCCGCCGCCGCCCGGCTGCACCCTGTCTCCCATGCCCGAAGCCCCCTAGGACGCTCGCCTTCCATGCCCGCCCTCACCCGAAAGCTCGGCCTGCTCGAGGCCGTCGGCGTCTCGCTCTCCATGATCGGGCCGACCCTGGGCGTGGCCTTCAATACCTCGCTGGTGGCCGGTGCTGCCGGGCCGGCGACGCCGCTCGCCTTTGCCATCGGCACGGTGGTGATCATCCTGGTCGGGCTCTCCTTCGTCTCCTTCAGCCGCGACCTCGCCCATGCCGGCTCGGCCTATGCCTATGTGCGCGCCGCCTTCGGCCGGCGCTGGGGCTTCATGGCGGGCTGGGTGATGTTCCTGGGCTATCTCGCCTTCATCGGCGCCACCTGCGCTCTGGTCGGCAATTTCGTCGATGCGGCGGTGGAGGATTGCGGCCTGCATCTGCCCCATCAGGGGCTGGTGGGCAGTGCTGCGGCCCTGGTTCTCGCCATCTATTGCGTCTGCCGCGACATCCGCCTCGCGGCCCGGCTGATGCTGCTCCTGGAGGGTCTCTCCATCGCCGCCATCCTGGTGCTGAGCGTGGTGATCCTGGTGAAGATCAGCGGCACCACCGGGCTGTCGCTCGAACCCTTCCACCCCGCGCCGGCCTTCGACGGCTGGTCGGGCGTCGGCTATGCCCTGGTGTTCACGACCCTGTCCTTCGCCGGCTTCGAAGGGGCGGCGACTCTGGGCGAGGAGGCGCTCTCGCCCCGCCGCAACATCCCCATCGCCATGGCCGGCACGGTGCTGCTGGCCGGCGCCTTCTTCGTCTTCGTCTCCTATGCCCAGGTCATGGGCTATGGGCTCGACCAGATGAAGGCGCTGAGCAATGCCGATGCGCCGCTCAACACCCTCTCGATCCGCTTCATCTCCCGCGACTTCGCCGTGGCCGTCGATCTCGCCGCCGCCGTCAGCGCCTTCTCCGCCACTTTGGGTGCGCTGAGCGCCGCGGCCCGCATGCTCTTCGCCCTCGGCCGCGAAGGGCCTGGGCCCCAGGATCGGCGATGTCGATCCGGTCAGCGGCACACCCAAATTCGCCGTGCTGCTCTGCGGCGGGCTGTCGCTCCTGGGGATCGCGCTCTGGGCCCCCTTCGTGGGGGCGGCCAATTACTACGACTATCTCGGCACCATCGGCACGCTGGGCCTGATCCTCGTCTATATGGGGGTGACGGGGGCGGTGCTGGCGGTCTCGCTGAAGGCCAAGCACCGGCTCTGGGCGCTGCTCGGCCTGCTGGGGACCCTGGTGCTGATCTGGCCGCTCTACAACAGCGTCTATCCGGTGCCCGCCTATCCCAACAATCTCTGGCCCTATGCGGTCCTCGCCTGGATCGTCATCGGCATGGCGCTGCTGGTGGGCCGCCCCAGCTTGTCGCGGGCCCATGTGCCGGAGATCGCCCGGCCGCTGCCCAATCTGTAGCTAAGCCTTCACCGGACGCAGGAGCAGGCCGGGCAAGGCCAGTTCCTCCGCGCCCTCGACCCCGATCTCCATCTCGGGCGAACGCTGCGCCCGGCTCCGGCTGGCGAACAGGCGGTCCCAGAAGCTGAAGACGGTGCCGTAGTTGGAATCCGTATCGATCCGGCGGCGGTGGTGATGAACCCAATGGATCGAGGGGGTGATGACGAGGCGCGACAGCGCCGCTTCCAGCCGGCGCGGCAGGCGCAGGTTCGAGTGATGGAAGATGGTGGCGATCAGCAGCAGGGTCTCGAAGGCGATGATCGACAGCAAGGGAAAACCCAGCAGCAGGATCGCGCCGGCCCGGGCGGCCGCCGAGATCAGCACCTCGCCGAAATGAAAGCGCAGCGCGCTGGTCGAATCCAAGGTCCGGTCGAGGTGATGGACGAGATGGAAGCGCCAGAGGGGAGGCCATTGATGATTGGCCCGGTGCCACCAATAGATCAGGAAATCGAGCAGCAGCAGATCGAGCGCCAGACCCGGCCAGCCCTGCCACCAGACCGGACGCCAGGCGAGGGCATGGCCGGCGGCCAGCGCCGTCAGGGGCAGGATCACCAAGGGCGATAACAGAAAGTTGATCGCGGCCAGCGCGAGATTGCGCGCCAGCCGGGCGAGCGGGGCCCCGGCGACGGCCGCCGGCAAGGGGGCGGCCGGCCAGAATCGCTCCGCCAGGAAAAGCCCCACGAGCCAGATGGCCACCAGGGCGCCCTTGTAAGCCAGGAGGTCGGACATGAGCTCGACTATGTCCGGCCCCCCTCGCCTTGCCAAGCAAGGCGCGCAATGCTGGCGCCACATTGCCAAGCAAGCGCCTCGCTGTTACATGAATCCGAAGCAACGAATCCGTAGCAAAGGACTGTCGCAATGCCTGCGGGAGCCATCATGAAGTTCGACAGCCACAGCCCGCTCATCGGCATCCCGGTCTGCGCGCGCGAGCTGGACGGGCATCCCTTCCATATGGTGGGCGAGAAATACATCACCGGCGTCGGGCTCGGGGCGGGCGGCCTGCCGATGCTGATCCCCGCCTTGGGCGATGCCTTCGATCCCCGCGATCTCGTGCGCCGGCTGGACGGGCTCCTGGTCACCGGCAGCCCCTCCAATGTCGCCGTCGATCTCTACGGCGGGGCGCCCGACCGGCCCGACAGCCCGCAGGATCCCAAGCGCGACGCCACGACCCTGCCGCTGATCCGCGCCGCGGTCGAGGACGGCCTGCCGCTCTTCTGCATCTGCCGCGGGATCCAGGAGCTGAACGTCGCCTTCGGCGGCACGCTGCATACCCGCGTCCATGAGCAGCCCGCCGCCTTCGACCACCGCGCCCCGCAGGGCGAGATGGAGGAAAGATATGGGCCGCGCCATGCCGTGGAGCTCGCCGCCGACAGCGAGATCGCGCGCCTGGTCGGCAGCCGGCGGATCGAGGTCAACAGCCTGCATTGGCAGGCCATCGACCGCCTGGGCGAGCGCCTCGCCGTGGAGGGCCGCGCGCCGGACGGCGTGATCGAGGCCGTGCGCGTCAGCGATGCCCGAAGCTTCGCCCTCGGCGTGCAATGGCACCCCGAATGGCGGGTGCTGCAGAACCCCGTCTCGGTGGCGTTGTTCCGCGCCTTCGGCGATGCCGCTCGGCGTCGCGCCGAGCAGCGCGCGGCCCGAGGCCTTGCCGCTTAGGGTTGCAGCCTGGGACGTGCAGCTAACCCTCCCGGATTAGGACTTTCTGCCTAGGACTGGCGGTTACAGCCGGGCGCTGCCACCGGGGCTGCGCAAGCAGCCCCAAGTCGAGCAAGAATAAGGGAAAATACCCATCCTCGGCCGTCCATGCCGTTTCTATGATCCAGCCCTGTAAACAGGGCATGGCCTTTGTCGGGGGCACCCTTGAATTCCTGCGGGAGAGGGCCAGATAACTTCCATACAGTGGTCGAGGCCGCAACGGCCACGATCGTCCGAAGTGGTTTCCCCCACCATGAAGGACTCCGCAAGGAACTGCTCGAACGCCCGGTCCTCCCCTGGCCGGGCGTTCACTTTTTCAGGCTCCGTTTTCCGCGATATGACGGCCAGCCCATTCGTCATCCCACCGATTTGTAATCCTGCCGAAGACCTCCGCCGTCGCGCATCGTCAACTTGAATTCGACATGATGCGACGCCCCGTCGCCCTGGCGGCCAGCATCGAGCGCGCGGCAGCCAAGAGCTTCGGTCAGCTGGCGACCGGGTACATGGACAGGCCGGTGGTCCCGCGGTGGCCTTCACCGTTCCCTCGGCATAACGACCCTGACCGTCACCCGTCTGCCGTCACTACCGTCTGCACTTCATACGCCGGGGGACTTGCTCAATCCGCGGTGCAGTCCCACCGGCTTCCATAACGCCGGCAGGATCCCCGCACGTGGCGGCAGGCCTATCATCTGATCCACAGATGACGGGGCAGGAGTATGGCTGTTACCGAGAGTAGGCCCAGGGCGGCCTCGGGGTCGCCCTTGGGGTAAGGTGGCAGTGGGCGCCTCGCTCGTGAAACAGATGCACAGCACGCAGCGGAAGCCGGGTGGCTGCTTGGTCATCAACTCACTCGTTCTCCGTCCAGCCTCCCACGCTGTAGCTCCGCAATGGCCGCCATGATCGAGCGCCAGGTCACAGCACCTTCAAAGTCACCGGTCTCAGGCAGCTCAAGCCGATGAAAGGGCGCGAGGTTTGCAATTACCAGTCGGCGCAGCTACCCTCCCGAGGCAGTGGAGGAGCGGGGAGTTGTCCCTCTGGTTACGCCTACTAAGCTACAGGTCGGCGGCGAGGAGGATTTGCGGCGCTCTGTTGCCGCTGGGGATTGTCCTCGCAGCTGTGCCATCTGGCGCCAGCGGTCAGCAAAAATGCCAGATCGACAGCGCGCTACTGGGGCCGCTTTGCCGGCTACGTGCTGGCGGAGCCTCTGCGCATCGTCCGCCAGCGCGACAGCGAAGCGGCGTTCGATCCCCCCGAGGATTAGCACAAGAACAACCGCGCGGTGCGTCAACGGTGAGAAGCACCGGCCGATGGAGCGAAGCATGCGCATCTTGATCACCGGCGCCGGCGGTGCCGCAGCCATCAGCGTCTGGAAGAGCCTGTCGGCCGAGCACGAACTGCACATGGCCGACATGGACCCCCTGGCCGCCGGCCTCTATCTCGTGCCGCCGGAACGGCGTCTGATCATACCGCGCGGCGACGCACCGGAGCTGGTTCCAGCGCTCCATCGCGCTTGCACGGAAAGGGGCATCGCGGCCCTGCTGCCGACCGTCGACGCCGAGCTGGGGCCGGTGGCAACGGCGCGGGACCGTTTCGAATCGGACGGCATCGCACTGCCGATTTCTCCCGTCGAATGCCTGCGCATCTGCCGCGACAAGCAGCTCCTGATCGAGGCCGTCCAAGGCAAGGTACCGGTTCCCGGCAACGAGCCGCTGACCGAAGCAGTGGCCGCCCGCATCGATGCGTTTCCGCGCTTCGCCAAACCCCGAGAGGGTGCCGGGTCGCGCGGTGTCGCGAAGATAAACAGCCGTGCCGACCTCGACAAGCAGCCCAAGGACGGCTCGGTGATGCTGCAGGAGTATCTGCCGGGCGAGGAATATTCGGTCGATGTCTATGTACGGCGCGACGGCCGGGTCATCGCCGCCGTTCCGCGCGATCGCATGAAGATCGATTCCGGCATTGCCGTTGCGTCGCGCACCATCAACCAGCCCGAAGTGATCCAGTCGGCCATTCGCACGGCCGAAATCATCGGGATCCGCGGCATCGCCAACGTGCAGTTCAAGCGCGGCGCCGATGGCGTGTTCAAACTGCTGGAGGTCAATCCGCGCTTCCCCGGCACCCTGCCGCTGACCATCGCCGCCGGTATCGACATGCCCAAGCTGATGGTGGACGAGCTGATGGGCCGGCCTGTGCCGGACAAGCTGATGCCGTTCAAGGAACTGATGGTGGTGCGCTACTGGACCGAGCATTATTTCGAGCCCCGGGAATGGGAGGCGCTATGCCGCCAGCGGTCATTTGGCTGATCCGCCACGGCCAGAGCACGGCGAACGCCGGTCTGCCGTCGGCCGACTATGAGGAGGTGCCGCTAACGGCCCTCGGGCATCGGCAGGCCCGCGAGCTCGCCCGCCGCGTCGAGAGGCAGCCCGACCTTCTGATCGTCTCGCCGTTCCTGCGGGCCAAGGAGACGGCCGGCCCAATCCGCGAGCGTTGGCCGGGTTCGCTTTGCGAGGTCTGGCCGATCCAGGAGCTGACCTATCTCAGCCCCGAACGCTGCCGTGGCACGACGCCGGAGATCCGCAGGCCGTGGATCGAGGCCTATTGGCGCCGCTGCGACCCCGACTATCTCGATGGCCCGGACGCCGAATCCTTCGCCGCCTTCATGACGAGGCTTCGCGACTTTCACCGTCGACTGTCGGCGGTCGACGGAGGGTTCGTGGTCGCTGTGGGGCACGGCCAGTTCTTTCGCGCCTATCTGCTGAGCCGCGGCGGGTCGTTCGCCGCGACGCCGGAGCTGATGAAGGGCTACCGGGCCGCCGAGACGGCGCAGCCGATTGCCAATTGTGAAATCATTGAGCTCGACGGCGTTACATCAGGATGAGATAGGCGGCGACCAAGGAGGCGACGACGGCGGCAATGCCGATCTCGCTCCAGAACAGCCGTTTCTCTTGCCGTCTGTCCTCAGCCGTCAACCGGGCGAAAGCGCTCGCTGCCGACTTCAGGTCGGAATCTTGGCTTTGCCCGATTTGATCGTCTTGTCCCATTTCAGGTCGGCCTTGCGCAGCTGTGCGATGATCGCCGCAAAGGCTATGGCGCACAACAGCGGGCCGTACCCGACCAGCACCAGAAGCGAGTTGCGCAGCCACTTGGGCGCACCGGCCTTGTCGATGCGATAAACCAGCCAAGCAACCGGGGTGGAGAGGCCCGTCCAGGCGAGGATCAGCAACGCGGCCGCGTGGCCCCACGACCAGGTCCCGGGCGACAGCCGGTCGGTCGAGTCGATGATCTTCACGCCCGAGACCGCGACTGCCATCATGGCGAGTGACACCAGGCCGGGAAAGATCACGCCCTCGAACCAGCATTTGCGGCTGGCGACGGGATCGATGGCAAAGCAGAACAGCGTCTCCGACAAATATATGACGAAAGTCGCACCCCAGAGGAAGGCGAAGGCCTCCTCCGCCCAGGGCGCCCACAGGAAATAGAGACCGACCAATCCCACCGCGCCCAGGATCATGAACAATGGCATCAGAGCCGCGCTGAACCACAGAACGCCGAACGGTACGCCGCCCAACGCGGCAAGCCGGCCGCTGGTGAACCACAGATGACGAAAGGCCGCCGTGATCTGCAGGTTGCCGCGGCCCCAACGCAGGCGTTGCTTCCACAGGGCCGCTAGGCTGTCGGGTTCCTCGGCCCATACAATGGCGTTGGCGTCAATCAACACGCGCCGCCCGGCGAGCTGCGTCTTGAACGTCGTGTAGGTATCCTCGGCGAGGGTGCTGGTGTCGATGGCACCGCCAATCGCAAGCAGGTTCTCACGGCTGTGCAGCTGGGCGCCGCCGGCCATGCAGACGAGCGCACCCATGACGTTCTGGGCTCGCCTCACCGCCGCCTGGGCCGTGATGTACTCGAAAGCGATGAAGCGCGACAGCAGGTTGGCCGGCGTGCTGCCTTCCTTGACATAGGCCGTGACGCCCCCGACCTCAGGGTCGGCAAGATGGCGGACCATGCGCCGCAGGGTCAGACGCTCGAAGAGCACATCGGCATCCATGATCATCACGGCCTCGGCCCAGTTCTCGTCGAGAATTGCCCTGATGCCGTGATTGAGCGTGTGCGCCTTGCCCTGGCCGCCCTTCTCGCGTCGCAGATGGAAGACCGAGCCGGGATACTGCGCCATCTTCTCGCGCATGACTTCGGGCGTATGGTCGGTGCTGGCGTCGTCAACGACGTAGATTCGCCACGCGCCGGCCGGGTAGTCGATCTGCATCAAGGAATCGATGCTTGAGCCCAGCACGTCGGCTTCGTTCCAGGCCGGCAGCACAAAAGCCACGCGCGGCGTGTAGTCGGCGCATTTCGGGTAGTGGTTCCAGATGCCGTGCAGGCCTACCATCACGAACTGGGCGAAGGACACCAGGGTCGGCACCGTACCCAACGCCACGAATATCAGGCAGAGAACAGTGAGCAGCTCCATCATACGGGTCTCGGACGGCCCGCCCGCGGTGCGGGACCCTGTGCCCTTGGCAGGTTCGCCGCTGCTCCCATATCAACCTGAAGGCTCAAATATTGGTTACTCACCGAGTGCCGCTCCCGCTTCGACACGATAAGCCGTTTCGAGATTGGTCGCGCGGCTTGGATGCCCTGACAAATTCCCTCATAGTGAACCACGAAGTGACCACCCTCCGTTCCGGTGTCGATCTCCTGGACATCTGGAATTGTTAACATATTGAAATATAACTGAATAATGGCATGATGCGGATCGTCAGCTGGAACGTCAATTCCGTCCGCCAGCGCCTGGATTCCCTCGCGCGGCTCGCGAGCGAATGGCAGCCCGATGTCATCTGCCTGCAGGAGGTGAAGGCCCAGCCGCAGGATTTTCCTTTCGATGCGATCCGGGCGCTGGGCTATGGCGAGATCCATCTGCGCAGCATGAAGGGCTACAACGGCGTGGCCATTCTCTCGCGCCTGAAGCTGGAGATGCCCGACGGCAGGGATTGGTGCGAGAAGCAGGATTGCCGCCATGCCCTGGCCCAGCTTCCCGGCGGCATCGAGCTGCACAATTTCTACATTCCCGCCGGCGGCGACATTCCCGATCCCGAGCTCAATGTGAAGTTCGCCCATAAGCTCGCCTTCCTCGACGAGGCGACCTCCTGGTTCGCCGAGAGCCGGCGCGAAGGCCGCAAGATGATCATGCTGGGCGATCTCAATATCGCGCCGCTGGAGACCGATGTCTGGTCGCATAAGAGCCTGCTGTCGGTGGTGAGCCACACGCCCATCGAGGTGGAGAAGCTGGGCCGCCTGCAGGAAGCGGGCCTTTGGGTCGACGCGGTGCGCAAGATCATCCCGCCCAGCGAGAAGCTGTTCAGCTGGTGGAGCTATCGCGCCATCGACTGGAGCCTGTCGGATCGCGGCCGGCGCCTCGATCACATCTGGGTGACCCCGGCGCTCGCCCCCGATGTCGCCGACGCCCGCATCCTGCGCGACGCCCGCGGCTGGGCCCAGGCCTCGGACCATGTGCCTGTCATGGTGGATCTGGCGTGAGGCCGACGTCCGATCAGCTAGTGCAGCGGCCGCTCATCGTAGCATTCACCACGAGAGCCACAGAGGCACGGAGAGGGTACCAGCCGCTCGCCCCGGACCGGCCCCGGCTGCCGTCCTTACGCCGTCATGGTCGTGCCTTCGCCGACCATGATCTGGGACCTGACTCGAACATTGCCGCCGTCATCTGGCGAAGCCAGATTGACGAGCCGCGAGCGGAGTGCCGCTCCGCTGTCCTCCGTGACGACTCCGTGGTGAGCTTCTTCTTAGCAGACCTACCGCTTGACCCGCCGGCTGATGAAATAGCGGCCCGGCGCGCCTTCCGGCAGAGGCAGGGGCTCGAGGCCGTCGGCCTCGATGGGCTGGTCGGCGATCAGCAGGCCGCCGTCGGCCAGCATGGCGGTCCAATGCGGGACCAGGCCGGCGGCGAGCGCGCGGCTGGCGGCGTGGTCGCCGCTGCCGACATCGGCATGGATGAGCGCCACCTGGCCGGCGAAGCGCTTCGCCGCTGCCGGGGCGGTGTCGTTGAAATCGCCCAGGATCATGCGGTCGGCCGGCGGGATGCAGTCGGGATGGGCGGCGACATGGCGGTCGAAGACGATAGATGTCGCGGTTCGGCAGATGCTCGCGCAGATGATCGTAGCTGCGGCCGTTGCCCAGTCCGAACTCCAGCACCGGGCCCTTCAGGCCGGCGACCTGCGCCATCGCCCAGTCGAGGCTGGCGCGCTGGATCATCAGGCGGCGGATCATGCTGTCGAGACGGCTCATGCGGGGTTTCTTTCTATATGCAGAGCGACATGCAGGGACCTCGCCGGTCGCCCTGGATTCCCGCTTTCGCGGGAATGACGTTTGAGATGGATTGGCTTACCCGGAAGCGCGTCAGTTCACGGCGGCGAGCTTGTCCCGGCACTCGCGCAGCAGCGCATTGGTATGCTCGACGCGGCTGGCCAGCACGCGCATCAGCTCCACGGCCATGGTCGGGAAATCGGTCACCAGGCGGAAGAACAGATCCTTGGTGATCTTGAGGGTGGTGGTGCGGCCGATCGCCGTCACCGTCGCGTTGCGCGGCACATCGCCGATGATGCCCATCTCGCCCACGATCTCGTCGCGGCCGAGATGGGCGACCCTGATGCGCCCGCCGCCTGGCGATTCCACATCCACCGCCACCTCGCCATCGACGATGATATAGGCGGCATCCGCCTGGTCGCCTTGGTGGAACAGGACCTCGTCAGGCTCGAACACGGCCCGCTCGCTGGTAAAGGCGAGCAGCTTCAGCTTGGCCGGCTCGACCTTGGCGAAGAGCTGGATCTTGCGCAGCATCTCGACTTCATCGTTGAGGCTCATCGGTCTTCCCTCATTGCGCGGCCATCCCCTCGGCCACCTTGGCCTTGCGGGCCAGGAGCTCCTTCGGCGGTCCCTGCTCGGCGATGCGGCCGTCCTTCATGACGATGAGGCGCTTGAAGGCCTCGGCGTCCCGGGGATGGCGCAGCACCCACATCACGGTGCGGCCCTCGCTCGCCTTCAGGAGGTTGGCCAGGATCCGCGCCTGGCCGACCGTATCGATCAGCGAGACCGCCTCGTTGATGATCAGATAATGCGGCCGCTTCAGCAGCGCCCGCGCCAGGCCAAGCTTCTGGCGCTGGACATGGGAGAGGCGCTTGCCGGCGATGCCGACCTGATATTCCAGGCCGATGCGCAGCACGGCGCCGCGCAGCTTGAGCTCGTCCAGGACCTCGCCGATCAGCTTGCCGATGCGCGCGGCGGCCTGGGCCTGGCCGTAAACCATGCGGCCGAACAGCATGTTGTCCTGCACCGAGGCGGCACCGATGTATTTGTCGATGTCGTAGAACTCGACCGCCGATTTCAGCGCCGCCGGCAGGCCGCGGGCGAAGGCGTGGCGGGCCTCGAGCAGCCGGGCCTCGAGCTCGGCATCGATCAGCCCCAGGCGGTGGCGCGCCTCGACATAGGGGAAGGCGAGCGAGGTCAGGCGGTTGCGGTCCTCCGCCGGCAGCGTGGCGACGGAAGCCTTGCCCAGCCGGCCCAGCAGCGCCCGGTATTCCGGCAGATCCTCGGCGGAGATGAAGCTGAACTGCTCGAAGAAGGGATGGCCCGGCGGCAGATCGGCGAACAGCTCGACCATGGTCTCGGCGATGCGCCGGCCGACATCGGCCAGGGTCTCGGTGAGGCCGGCATCGGCCAGCACCTTGAGCAGATAGGGATTGCGCGCGATGCGGTCGGGCTGCAGCTCCGGCCCGACCGGGGTCCCGAACAGCAGGTTCTCCACCAGCGACATGTTCTTGTTGTAGCGGTCGACGTCGAAGGGCTCGACCAGGGTGGAGAGCGCCGGATCGGCGAGGCGGTGGCGCAGGTCGACCCGGGCCTCGATGAATTTGGCGGCGAGGTCGCTTTGGGCGAGGGGGTCGATGGTCCCGCGCAGGCCGAACTGATAGACGTCATCCTCGAATTCGACCAGCGCCAGGGTCTCGATGATCCTGTCGTCGAGGCTGCTCATGTCGGTCGCCCCGGCCGCTTCGTAGTCGATCCAGTCGGCGGTGATGTCGATCACCGGATTGCCGGCCCGGCGCGTCTCGCGGTCGAAGAGGTCGCGGGCCTTCCGCCCGGCATCGTCATAGACCGCCGGGCGCAGGGGCGCGTGCTTCAGCGCATAGATGATGTTCTCGCGCACGCTGAGGGGGAACAAATAGGCTTCGGGCCCGGCATAGCCGATGCTGCGGCCGATCACGGACTCCGGCACGACCGCCAGATCATGGCCGCCGACGGTGATCCCGCCCGCGGTCAGGGGCAGCAGGCGCATCATCGCCTGGGCCAGGATCTCGACGCCCGAACCGGACTCGCCCATGACGGCGACCTGCTCGCCATCGGGAATCGTCGTGCTCAGGCTGTCCAGCAGCTTGACGCCGTTGTCGTCGGCGACGATCACGGTGTTGAGGGCGATGTCACCGGCCAGCGGCGGCGCCAGCTCCTTGGGCAGGGCCTGAAGCGCCTCGGGCAGCATGCCTTCCGGCTCGAACTGCTCGGCCACCTGCTCGTATTTGATCTGGACGTCCTGGCGCTGCTGATCCCAGTCGATCAGCTCCTTCACCGGGCCCGGGCAGATCCTTATAGGCGTTGATGACCGCGACGATGATGCCGAGGTCGACCTGGCCGGCGAAGGCCAGCAGCCCGCCCAGGAGATAGAAGGTGAAGGGCGTCACCTGGGCCAGGAAGTTGTTCAGCCCCTTGACCGCGAATTTGCGCTGATAGAGCTCGAAGCGGATCTGGTAGATCCGGCCGAGCCGCTCGACGATATCGGCGCGCTCGTAGTTCGAGGTGTCGTGGGCGTGGATCTCGACCGAGCCGTCGACGCATTCGGCGATGCGGCCCGCGAGCGTGCGCGCCGTCAGCTGGCGCGCCTTGCCCAGGATCAGGATCTTCTTGCGGAGCTTCGGGATCACCACGGCCTGGACCAGCAGGACGATCACCGCGACGCCGCCCAGCCAGAAGCTCTGCTGCAGCATGAAATAGAGGGCCGTCAGCGCATTGCCGCCGAGGAAGGCCGGCTGGACGAAGGCATCGCCGATGAAGCCGCCCAGGGGCTCCACCTCGTCCTTGATCATGGTGGAGATTTCGGCCTGCTTGACCTTGCGGAACTGGGCCTGGGGGAAGCGCAGCACCTTGTCGAAGAGCTCGTAGCGCATGCGGCGCAGCATGCGCTCGCCCATGCGGCCCTTGGCGGTGTTGATGTAGATCTTGAACCAGTTGTTGATGACCACGAAGACCAGGAACAGGAGGCAGATCGCGATCAGATAGGCTTCCCGCCCGAGATGGAATCCGTCGAAGAGCAGCCATCGGCCGCCGCCCAGGAAGCCGGGCAGCCCGAATTCCAGATGCATGAAGGTGGTCATCCTCTCGGGATGGCCGGTCAGATGCTGGATCGCATTCACGATCGTCTTCGGCAGATCGAGCGACACGTAATAGAAGGCGAGCGAGACCGCGACCACGATCAGGATCAACACCTGATCGCGCATGCTGTGCTTCAGTATGTATTTGAAAAGATTGCGTTCCATTGCCTCTGCCGGCCCCGGTTCCCAAGGGCTTTGGGGGGCTACACTAGCTCATCTCAGCGGCGGACGGAACGACCATGGCCGGGAACATCATTGCCCGCCGGCGGGTTTATCCCAGGGCCCGGATGCCATGGAATCTTCTCTATCCGCCCGCCGGGCGCCCATGGCATAGTCCCGCCTCGAAAAATGGGATACCAGGGACAGGCGGAGCGCTGCGGAGAAGCCGGCATGAGGGATGCCCGGATACTGATCTACAGCCACGATACCTTCGGTCTCGGGCATCTCAGGCGCTGCCGTTCCATTGCGCATGCCCTGGTGCAGGAGGACAAGGAGCTCTCGGTCCTGATCATGTCGGGCTCGCCGATCATCGGCAGCTTCGACTTCCGCGCCCGGGTGGATTTCGTGCGCGTCCCCGGGGTCATCAAGCTGCGCAACGGCGACTACACCTCCCTCAACCTCCATATCGACATCGATCAGACGCTGCAGATCCGCAGCTCGATCATGCATCACACCGCGGACATCTTTAATCCCGACATCTTCATCGTCGACAAGGAGCCGCTGGGCCTCCGGGGCGAGATCGAGAACACGCTCTGGATGCTGAAGGATCGCGGCGTGCCGCTGATCCTGGGCCTGCGCGACGTCATGGACGATCCCGACCTGCTGGCCCCGGAATGGGAGCGCAAGAACGTCGTCCCCGCCTTGCGCGATCTCTACGACGACATCTGGGTCTATGGCCTGCCGCAGATCTGCGATCCCCTGGAAGGGGTGGAGCTGCCGAAATCGGTGCGCAAGCGCATGACCTACACCGGCTACCTGCGCCGCACTTTGCCCCATACCCCGCTGCCGCCGACGCCGCTGAAGAAGATCAGCGGGCCCTATATCCTGGTGACCACCGGGGGCGGCGGTGACGGCGAGGGGATCATCGACTGGGTGCTGCGGGCCTATGAGCATGACAAGGCCATGCCCTTGCCCGCGCTGCTCGTGCTCGGGCCCTTCATGCAGTCGGAGCGCCAGTTGGAGTTCCTCAACCGCGCCGCCAAGCTGAAGAAGGTCGAAGCCATCACCTTCGACGCCCAGCTCGAGACCCTGATGGAGCGCGCGGTGGGCGTCGTCGCCATGGGCGGCTACAACACCTTCTGCGAGATCCTCTCCTTCGACAAGCGGGCCCTCATCGTCCCGCGCACCAAGCCGCGCATGGAGCAATATATCCGCGCCGCCCGCGGCCAGGAGCTCGGCCTCTGCCGCGTGCTGGTGGAGGACGACGTCAAGGACCCCAAGTCGATGGCGACGGCGCTGCGCCATCTGCCGCAGCAGCAGCTTCCCTCCCAGGTGGTCGTGCCCGGGCTGCTGGACGGCCAGCTCAATGTCGAGCGTCTCGTGAACAAATGGCTCGCCCGCGGCCGCCGGCCGCAGCTGACCGTGGCCCGCCGCCGCGCCCGCCGCTGATTTCGGCGGCGCATGCTCTTTCACTGTCGTCATTCCCGCGAAAGCATTTGGTATGAATTCAGGCCGAGCCGGCTTCCCTTTGTGTCCCCTCCCCCCTTGCGGGGGAGGGTTAGGGTGGGGGGTCGGATCCGCGTCCGCGGATCGTAAGGCGTCAGTGCTGCAGCGGCAGCCATGGTTGAGAATACGGTCACCCCCACCCCGGCCCTCCCCCGTCAAAGCGCGGGCCTGACGGCCCGCAGGGGGAGGGGGAAGAAAGAAGCTGCTGAAGGGGGGCGAGCGAGGCGCAAGGCCTCGGGCTTGGCATCCGGCGGGTGAACGAATCGGCACACACTCCGGCCAGCCCCGGCGAGATCGTCTTTCTGCTGAAGGGCTATCCGCGGCTGTCGGAGACCTTCATCGCCCAGGAGATCCGCGGGCTCGAGGAGGCGGGGCTCAAGATCCGGATCGTGTCGCTGCGCCATCCCACCGACCGCAAGACCCATCCCATCACCGCCGAGATCCGCGCGCCGGTCACCTATCTGCCGGAATATCTCTGGCGCGAGCCGGGCCGGGTGCTGGCCGGCTGGTGGCGGGCGCGGCGCCTGCCGGGCTATGGCGCCGCGTTCAAGGCCTGGCTTGCCGACCTCCGCCGCGATCCGACGTCCAACCGCGGCCGGCGCTTCGGCCAGGCGCTGGTGCTGGCGGCCGAGCTGCCGGCAGGCATCGCGCGGCTGCACGCCCATTTCCTGCATACCCCCGCCTCCGTCGCCCGCTATGCCGCCCTCATGACGGGCAAGCCCTGGAGCGTCTCGGCCCATGCCAAGGACATCTGGACGACGCCCGATTGGGAGAAGCGGGAGAAGCTCGCCGCCTGCGACTGGCTGGTCACCTGCACGGCGGTCGGCGCTGCCCATCTGAGCTCGCTCGCATCCGGCGCCCGCAAGGTGACCCTGGTCCGCCACGGCCTCGACCTCGCCCGCTTCCCTGCCCCCACAGACCCGCGGCCGCCCCGCGACGGGTGCCAATCCTCCGATCCCGTCGTCATCCTCTCCATCGGGCGGGCGGTGGAGAAGAAGGGCTTCGACGACCTTCTGGCCGCCCTTGCTTTGCTGCCGGCGGATCTGGCCTGGCGCTTCGTCCATATCGGCGGCGGCCCGCTGCTGCCCGACCCTGAAAGCCCAGGCCGAGAGCCTCGGCCTTGCCGGGCGCATCGCCTGGCGCGGCGCGCAGAGCCAGGCCGAGATCCTGGCGGCCTTGCGCGCCGCCGATCTCTTCGCGCTGGCCAGCCGGACCGCCCGCGACGGCGACCGCGACGGCCTGCCCAATGTGCTGATGGAGGCGGCCAGCCAGGGGCTGGCGAGCGTCGCCACCCGGGCCGGCGCCATCGAGGAGCTCCTCATCGACGGCGAGACCGGGCCTTCTGGTTCCGGCCGGCGACCCCGCCGCCCTCGCCGCGGCGATCGGCCGGCTGATCGCCGATCCCGGCCTTGCGCGCCCGGCTCGGCGCCGCCGGCCAGGCCCGGCTCCTCCGCGATTTCGGCTTCGCCCCCGGCATCGCTCAGCTCGCCGCCAAGCTCCGGCCAACGGCGCCTGCATGCGCCTAGCCTTCTACGCCCCGCTGAAGCCGCCCGATCATCCGGTCCCCTCCGGCGACCGGCGCATGGCCCAGCTGCTGGTCCAGGCCTGGGAACAAGGCGGGGCATCAGGTCGAGCTCGCCAGCCGGCTCGCCAGCCGCCGGGCCGAGGGCGCGCGACCAGCGGAGGTGGCCGGCCGCCGCCGCCGTCGAGCGCAACGCGCTGCTGGCCCTCTATGCCGCCCGTCCGCCCGCCGAGCGCCCGGCGGCCTGGTTCACCTATCACCTCTATTACAAGGCGCCGGATTGGCTGGGACCCGACATCGCCCGGGCGCTCGCCATCCCCTATCTGGTCGCCGAGGCCTCCGTCGCCGGCAAGCGCGCCGGCGGCCCTCATGCCCTGGGCCATGACGCCACCGCCGCGGCGCTGCGGGCGGCGGCGCGGGTCTTCGTCATCAACCCGGCGGACCGGGAGGGGCTGGAGCCCCTGGTCGCCCTGCCCCATCGCCTGGTCGAGCTGCCGGCCTTCCTCGATCTGGCGGAATTCGGCCGCCTCGCCGGCCCCCGCGCGGCGGCGCGCCGGACGATCGCCGCGCGCCATGGGCTGGACGCGGGCAAGCCCTGGCTGCTCACCGTCGCCATGATGCGACCCGGCGACAAGCTCGCCTCCTACCGGATCCTGGGCCAGGCGCTTGGCGGCGCTCCTCGATCTCGACTGGCAGCTTCTGCTCGTCGGCGATGGCCCGGCCCGGCCGGAGGTCGAGGCGGCGCTGGCCCCGCTCGGGGCCGGGCGGGTCCGCTATCTGGGCCGCCTCGATGAGAAAGAGGTCGCCGGCTGCCACGCCGCCGCCGACCTCTGCCTCTGGCCCGCGGTGAACGAGGCCTATGGCATGGCGTTGCTGGAGGCCCAGGCCGCCGGCCTGCCCGTGGTGGCCGGGGCCGTGGGCGGCGTGCCCTCGATCGTCGCCGACGGGATCACCGGCCTGCTGACGCCGCCCGGCGAGGCGGGCGCCTTCGCGGCGGCTGCCCGCGCCTTGATCGTCGCCCCGGCCCGGCGGGCCGCCATGGCGGTGGCGGCCGCCGAGAAGGTGCGCCGGCACCACGACATCGCCGCCGCGGCCGCGATCCTCGACCAGGCTCTGGTCGAAGCCTGCGGCGAAACCTGCCCCGGGGGGGCCTGACCGTGGCGCTGCTCGCTTTGCTGCGCCATGGCCCCACGAGCTGGACGGCGGCGCGCCGCCTCCAGGGGCGTGCCGACCTGCCGCTGTCGCCCGAGGGCCGCGAGGCCGTCGCCCGCTGGCGGCTGGCGCCCGAGGTCGCCGGCTTCGCCTGGCTGACCAGCCCTCTGTTGCGGGCGCGGGAGACCGCCGCTCTGCTGGGCCATGGCGAGGCCCCGGTGGAGGCGCGGCTGACCGAGATGAGCTTCGGGGAATGGGAAGGCCGCCGCCTGCGCGACCTCCGGGCGGAGCTGGGGCCGGCGATGGCCGAGAACGAGGGCCGCGGCCTCGACTTCCGCGCCCCCGGCGGCGAGAGCCCGCGCGAGGTCCAGGCCCGGATCCGGCCTTTGCTGGCCGAGATCGGCCGCGACGGCCGCGACCGTCTGGCCGTGACCCATAAGGCGGTGATCCGGGCGATCTATGCTTTGGCGACGGGCTGGCCGATGCTGGGCGAGCCGCCGCAGGCCTTGGCGGATTTCGCCTTGCATATCTATGCCCTGGCCGAGGACGGCACGCCCTCGCTCCGGCAGCTCAACCTGCCGCTGGAGAATAAAGCTTGAGACCCGTGGTCCTGTTCTACGTCCAGCATCTCCTGGGCATCGGCCATCTGCGCCGCGCCGCCCTCATCGCCCGGGCGATCCAGGCGGCGGGCCTCGACCTGCGGTTCGTCTCCGGCGGGGCGCCGGCGGGCGAGATCGACATCGGGGCGGGCGAGCTGATCCAGCTGCCGCCCGCGGTGGCGGCCGATGTGCATTTCTCCGCGATCCTCGACCAGGACGGGCGGCCGATCGACGATGTCTGGCGCGACCGGCGCCGGCGATTGCTGCTCGCCGCCTTCGAGGTCGAGCACCCGGATCTGGTCCTGGTCGAGATGTTTCCCTTCGGCCGGCGCCAATTCGCCTTCGAGCTGCTGCCGCTGCTCGAGGCCGCCAAGGCGCGGGGCCTGCCCACCGCCGTCTCGCTGCGCGACATTCTGGTGGCCAAGAGCAAGCCCGAGCGCATCGCCGAGACCGTGGCCGTGGTGCGCCGGCTGGTCGACCGGGTCCTGGTCCATGGCGACCCGCGGCTGGTGGGGCTGGAGGCCACATTTCCCGGCGCGGCCGAGATCGCCGATCGCCTGGCTCTATACCGGCTATGTCGCCGACGCGGCTGCCCCAGCCACGCCGGCGGCGGAGGGCGCGGAGGTCCTGGTCTCGGCCGGCGGCGGGGCCGTCGGCGGGCCGCTGCTGCGCGCCGCCTTGGCCGCCCGGCCGGCCACCAGCCTCGCCGATGCGCCCTGGCGGCTGATCGCCGGGCCCAATCTGCCGGCGGCGGAATTCGCCGGGCTGCAAAGCGGCGCGCCGGCCGGCGGTCACGGTCGAGCGCTTCCGCTCGGACTTTCCCGCCTTGCTCGCGCGCTCGCGCCTCTCCCTGTCCCAGGCGGGCTACAATACGGTCATGGATATCCTGGCCGTCGGGGCCCGCGCCTTGGTCCTGCCCTTTGCCGAGGGCGCGGAAAGCGAGCAGAGCCTGCGGGCCCGCCTCCTGGCCGAGCGCGGCCTGCTCAGCCTGATGGAGCCGCCCATCGAGCCCGCCCGCCTCGCCGCGGCCATCGAGGCAGCGCTTCGCCGGCCCCGGCCGCAGCCCGGGGCGCTGGATCTCGACGGCGCGGCCGAGACCGCGCGCCAGCTCGCCGGGATGCTGAGATGACAGATGCATGGCAAAGGCTCGCCGGCCGAGCTCGATCGCTGGGCGCCGGGGACGGCGAGCTTCTGGTGGCGCGACGACGACGCGGTCGCGCCCAGCCCCGCCCTCGACCGGCTGCTCGGCCTCGGGTCCCAGCCGATCGCGCTTGCCGTGATCCCGGCCGAGATGGCGCCGGAGCTGGCGGGCTTTCTCGCCGGCCGGAAGGTCGACGTGCTGCAGCATGGCTATGCCCATCGCAACCACGAGCCGCCGACGGCCAAGAAAGCGGAGCTGGGCGCCGCCCGCCCCGCGACTGCGGTATGCGAGGAGCTCCGCCGTGGCGCCCGGCTGCTCGCGGCCGCTTTCGGGACCCAGGCCCTGCCGGTGCTGGTGCCGCCCTGGAACCGGATCGCGGAACCTGTCATTGACCTTCTGGCGGGCGAGGGCTATCGCGGGCTTTCAACCCAGGGATTCCAGCCGCCGGAGGCGGCTTCATGGCGGAGAGGCATCCTCCAGGTGAATACTCATGTCGATATCGTGGATTGGCGCGGCGGCCGGGGCTTCATCGGCCGCGAGGCCGCGATCGAGGGGACCGTCGGCCATCTCGCGGCCCGGCGTGAGGGGCGGGCGGCGGCTGCGGAGCCCACCGGGCTTTTGACGCATCATCTGGTGCTGGAGGACGCGGCCTTCGATTTCACGGCCGAATTCCTGGCGCGGACGGCCGAACATCCGGCCGTGCAATGGCGTTCGGCCAGGGATATCTTCGCCCCTGGAATAGGTTTCGCCGCGGCATGAAGGAATATCGCTACCCCACCAACCGCATCCTCGCCGACTATCTGCTCGGCGGGGCCGGGACGCTGATGTCCATCGGGCTCATCATCCTGGCGTCATCTGCCATCTATATAGATGTCATATGCGGTGCATTGACGGCGATCTTCGTGCTGTTCACCATACGCACGGCGTTCCGGCACCGAATGCGTATTCTGGCCGACGCAGAGGGGCTGACGGTCAGGGGGGGACCGGTGCGCCAGATGAAGTGGCAGGAGTTGGACGGGCTCACGCTTCGGTATTACTCGGCTCGGCGCAACCGCAAGGACGGCTGGATGACGCTTGGCCTGAAATCCCGCGGCCGATCGCTCGCCATCGATTCCCATATCGAAGGCTTCGAGACCCTGGCCCGGCTGGCCGCCGATGCAGCCGCCACCCGCGGCCTCGAGCTCGACCCCACGACCCGCAGCAATTTCGCCGCCATGGAAGTGGTGCTGCCCGAGCCGGCCGGCGCCTTGGAGCAGGCTCGATGAAGGATCTGCTGTCGGTCGAGGATCTGGCGATCTCCTTCAACGTCCATGGCGGCAAGGTCGATGCCGTGCGCGGCGTCTCCTTCCGCGTGCCCGTGGGCGGCTCGGTCGCCATCGTCGGCGAATCCGGCTCCGGCAAATCGGTCCTCAGCCAGGCGATCATGGGAATCCTGCCGCCCGCGGCCATCATCCGCAGCGGCAAGATCCTGTTCAGCGATCCGGCGGCCAAGGGCCGGACCATCGACATCGCCGCCTTGCCCCAGGATGCCGCCGATATGCGCGCCATTCGCGGCGGGCGCATCTCCATCATCTTCCAGGAGCCGATGACCTCCCTTTCGCCGATCCATACCATCGGCGACCAGATCGGCGAGGCGCTGCATCTCCATCGCAAGGTCGGATGCGGCGACCGGGCGCGAGCTGGTGATCGAGATGCTGCGGCTGGTGGGCTTTCCCAATCCCGCCAAGGCGCCGCAGACCTATCCCTTCGAGCTCTCCGGCGGCTTGCGCCAGCGGGCCATGATCGCCATGGCGCTGATCTGCCGGCCGGCGCTGCTGATCGCCGACGAGCCGACCACGGCGCTGGACGTCACGATCCAGGCCCAGATCCTGAAGCTGATCAAGGATCTGCAATCCGAGCTCGGCATGGCGCTGCTCATCATCACCCATGACCTGGGCGTCGTCGCCAATATGGCCTCGGAAGTCGTGGTCATGTACCACGGCAAGGTGATGGAGAGCGGGACGCTGGACGACATCTTCCGCCATCCCACCCATCCCTATCTCCAGGCCCTGCTGCGCGCCGTGCCGCGTTTCCATATGGAGCCGGGCGAGCGGCTGACCCCCTTGCGCGAGATTCCGCCGCCCTCGGGGCGTATGATCGCCGCACCCCCGGCCTGGCCGGTGGGCGCCGATGCCGCCGGGCCGCTGCTCCAGGTGAGCGGCATCACCAAGCGCTTCCGCGTGCGCAATGCCGGCGGCCCCGCCGGCACGATCACGGCCGTCGACGATGTGAGCTTCGAGATCAAGCGCGGCGAATGCCTGGGGCTGGTGGGCGAGAGCGGTTGCGGCAAGACCACCCTCTCCAAGGTGATCATGCGCGCGCTGACCCCCGACAGCGGCAAGATCCTGTTCAACGACCACGGCAAAAGCGTCGATGTGCTGGATCTGAAGGGCGACAAGCTGACCGAATTCCGCCGCCACATCCAGTTCATCTTCCAGGACCCCTTCGGCTCGCTCAACCCGCGCATGACGGTCTACGACATACTGAGCGAGCCGCTGGTGATCCACGGCATCGGGACCTCCGCCGAGCGCAAGGAGGTGGTGAAGGAGCTGATGTCGCTGGTCGGGCTGAACGCGCAGTTCCTCAAGCGCTACCCCCACAGCTTCTCCGGCGGCCAGCGCCAGCGCATCGGCATCGCCCGCGCCCTGGCCCTGAAGCCCGACCTATTGCTCTGCGACGAGCCGGTCTCGGCGCTCGACGTCTCGATCCAGGCCCAGGTGCTGAACCTGCTGAAGGATCTCCAGGCCAAGCTCGGCCTCACCTATCTCTTCGTCTCGCACAATCTGGCGGTGGTCGATTATATCGCCGACCGGATCATGGTCATGTGCGCCGGGCGCATCGTCGAGGTGGCGCCCTCGGGCGTGCTGTTCAAGAATCCCTTGCACCCCTACACCAAGGCGCTGCTGACCGCGGTGCCGGAGCCCAATCCCGACTACCGCCTCGCCTTCGACAAACTGATGGAAGGCAAGGCCTCCCAGCCGGCCGCCTGGCCGGCGCCCTTCACCGTGAACGAGACCGAGCGCCCCGGGCTGGTCGATGTCGGCGACGGGCATTTCGTGCGCGCTGCCCGAGCGCTGGTCGCAGCATGACGCGCGCTGGTCGCGGCATGAGGCGAGTCCTCACCTTCGTCGGGCTCTTCCTTCTATTGGGCGCCGTGAGCGCCGCCGCCGAGGTGCCGGTCTATCAGGAGGTGCCGTTCTTCGAGAGCCAGGTCAAGGACGGCAGCCTGCCCGCCATCGCCCAGCGCCTGCCGGCCGCCCCCGGCGTCGCCGGCTTCGAATGGCCCGGGCAGGTGCCGGGCAATTACGGCGGCGAGCTCACCATGCTGATGTCCTCCGCCAAGGACACGCGCTATCTCGTGACCTATGGCTATGCCCAGCTCGTGGTCTATGACGCCCAGTACAAGCTCGTCCCCAATATCCTCGAAAGCTTCGATGTCGAGGAGGGGCGGATCTTCACCTTTCATTTGCGCCCGGGCCAGAAATGGTCCGACGGCTCGGCCTTCACCAGCGAGGATTTCCGGTTCTTCTGGGAGGATATCGCCAACAATCCCGAGCTCTCGCCGGCCGGTCCGCCCGCCGATATGATTCATGACGGGGAGCCGGCGAAGGTCGAGGTCATCGACAAGACGACGATCCGCTACAGCTGGTCCAAGCCCAATGCCAATTTCCTGCCGGCGCTGGCGCTGCGCCCCGATTTCTTCATCTATTCCCCCAGCAAATATCTGAAGAAGCTGCACAAGAAATACGCCAAGCCGGACGAGCTGGCGGCGCTGGTGAAGGATTCCGGATCGCGAAGCTGGGCGCAGCTCTTCAACCGGAGGAACAACCCCTACAAGAACGACAATCCGAAGATGCCGACCCTCGGACCCTGGGTGCTGAAGACCAAGCCCCCGGCCGATCGCTTCGTCTTCGAGCGCAACCCCTACTACTTCCGGGTCGATCCCCAGGGCCATCAGCTGCCCTATATCGACAAAGTCGTCTTCTTCGTCGCCGACGGCAAGCTCATCCCGGCGAAGGCCGGGGCGGGCGAATCCATGCTGCAGGCCAAGGACATCCGCTTCGCCGACTACACCTTCCTCAAGGAAGGCGAGAAGAACGGCGGCTACCGGGTCGTGCTGTGGAAGACCGGCAATGGCTCCAGCTTCACTCTGTTCCCCGATCTGACCACCAGCGATCCGGTGTGGCGCAAGCTGATGCGCGACCTGCGCTTCCGCCGCGCTTTGTCGCTGGCCATCAACCGGCATGAGATCAACCAGGTCATCTACTACGGCCTGGCCCGGGAGGGCGCCAATTCGGTGCTGCCGGAAAGCCCGCTGTACAAGCCCGAATTCCAGCAGGCCTATGCCGCCTTCGATATTGCCGCGGCCAACAAGCTCCTCGACGAGGTCGGCCTGACCAAGCGCGACGAGGACGGCTTCCGCCTGCTGCCCGATGGACGGCAGATGACCATCATCGTCGATACCGCCGGCGCGGTGCCGGAGGAATCGGACGTGCTGGAGCTGATCCGGGACAGCTGGGCCCAGGCCGGCATCCATCTGTTCACCAAGCCCTTCGTGCGCGACGTCTTCCGTAACCGCGTCTTCGCCGGCGACAGCATCATGTCGGTCTGGACAGGGCTGGAGAACGGCCTGCCCACGGCCCGTTTCAGCCCCTCGGAGCTGGCCCCCGTCGACCAGAACGACCTGGAATGGCCGAAATGGGGGCAGTACCACGAGACCCACGGCATGTCGGGCGAAGCCCCTGACATGCCCGAGGTCACGCAGCTCCTGGATCTGCTGGACCAATGGGGTGTTGCAACGGACGATGCGGCGCGGACGGACGCCTGGGAGAAGATGCTGTCGATCTACACCGACCAGGTTTACACCATCGGCACCGTCGCCGCCGTTCCCCAGCCCGTCGTCATCTCCAACCGGCTGCATAACGTCCCCAAGGCGGAGATCTGGAGCTTCTCGCCGGGCAATTACTTCGGCATCTACCGGCCCGATATTTTCTGGCTCGACCCGGCGCCCCAGTAGGATCCCCGCACATGTTCCGCTATGTCGTCCAACGCCTGGGGATCATGATCCCGACCCTGATCCTGATCAGCTTCCTGGTCTTCGTGGTCATCCAGGCGCCGCCCGGGGATTATCTCTCCACCTATATCGAGGAGCTGCGCAGCCAGGGAGCGGCGGTCGATCCCGCGCGCATCGCCGCCATCCGCGCCGAATACGGGCTCGACAAGCCCTTCATCGTGCAATACCTGACCTGGGTCGGCGGGCTGCTGCGCGGCGACATGGGCTACAGCTTCGAATACGGCCTGCCGGTCTCGCAGCTCGTCGGCGACAAGCTGCTGCTCACCATGATCGTGTCGATCGGGACGATCCTTTTCATCTGGATCGTGAGCTTCCCCATCGCGCTCTATTCGGCGACGCACCAGTACAGCGTCGGCGATTATTTCGCGAGCTTCCTGGGCTTCCTCGGCCTGGCCACGCCGAGCTTCCTCTTCGCCCTCGTGCTGCTCTATTTCACCCATATCTGGTTCGGCATCTCCATCGGCGGGCTGATGGATCCGCAATATCTCGATCAGCCCTGGAGCTGGGCCAAGGTCGGGTCGCTGCTGTCGCATCTCTGGATTCCCATCATCGTCATCGGCACCTCGGGCACCGCCGGCATGATCCGGCGCCTGCGCGCCAATCTGCTCGACGAGCTGCAGAAGCAATATGTGACCACCGGCCGGGCCAAGGGCCTGCCGCCGGGGCGCCTGCTGCTGAAGTATCCGCTGCGCATGTCCCTCAACCCCTTCATCGCCGATATCGGCTCGCTGCTGCCCGAAGTGATCTCGGGCGCCGTGGTGGTCTCGGTGGTGATGTCGCTGCCCACCACCGGGCCGATGCTGCTGGATGCGCTGCGCAGCCAGGACATGTATCTTGCCGGTTCCTTCCTCATGTTCCTGGCGCTGCTCACCGTCATCGGCGTCTTCATCTCCGATCTGCTCCTGGCGGTGCTCGATCCGCGCATCCGCCTCAGCGGCGGCGCCACAAAATGAGCAGCGCCGTGCCGCCCGGCACGCCGGTCTTCGCCGAGGCTGCCACCGGCCGTGCCGTGGAGAGATCAGGCCGGCGCGATCCGGGCATCGGGCACGGAAGGTGAGCCCATTCCCCATCTCGTCTCGACGACGGCTTTCGATCCGATGTCCGTCGAGCAGATGTCGCCGGAGCAAGAGCGCCTCTACATGGCCTCGCAATGGCGGATGATGTGGTGGCGTTTCCGGCGCCATCGCCTCGCGGTGGTCGCCGGCGCCCTGCTGCTCATCTTCTACGCCACCATCTTCGTGAGCGAGTTCCTCTCGCCCTATGCGCTTCATACCCGCCATGTCGATTTCATCTTCGCCCCGCCGCAGGGCGTGCATCTCTTCGACGACAAGGGCAATTTCGTCGGTCCCTTCGTCTACGGCCTGAACTATCACCTCGACCTGGAAAATCTGAAGCGGGACTACAGCTCCGACCGCAGCAAGATCCAGAAGCTGCGCTTCTTCTGCCATGGCGAGCCCTACAAGTTCTGGGGCCTCATCCCCGGGGATATGCATCTGGTCTGCCCGGCCGAAGGCGGGACTGCTTTTTTCCTGGGCAGCGACCGTCTCGGCCGCGACATGCTGAGCCGGATCATCTATGGCGCGCGCATCTCGCTCACCATCGGCCTGATCGGCGTCTCGGTCAGCTTCTTGCTCGGCATCGTCATCGGCGGGCTGGCGGGCTACTACGGCGGCATCATCGACAATATCGCCCAGCGCCTGATCGAGGTGGTGCGCTCCATCCCCCATGTGCCGCTGTGGCTGGCGCTGTCGGCCATCCTGCCGGTGGATTGGAGTCCGCTGCTGATCTATTTCGGCATCACCGTCATCCTCGGCCTGATCGACTGGACCGGGCTCGCCCGTGCCGTGCGCTCCAAGCTGCTGGCGCTGCGCGAGGAGGATTTCTGCGTCGCCGCCCAGCTCATGGGCGCCAGCCCGCGGCGCATCATCTTCCGCCATCTGCTGCCGAGCTTCACCAGCCATCTCATCGCCTCGGCGACGCTGGCCATCCCCAGCATGATCCTGGGCGAGACGGCCCTCAGCTTCCTCGGCCTCGGCCTGCGGCCTCCCATTACCAGCTGGGGCGTGCTGCTGAACGAGGCGCAGAACATCAATGTCGTCGCCCTCTATCCCTGGCTGATGCTGCCGGTGCTGCCGGTGATCATCGTCGTCCTCGCCTTCAATTTCCTGGGCGATGGCTTGCGCGACGCCGCCGATCCGTACAAATAATCCTTGGCGATGAACGACAATCCCTCCACCGCCGCGGTTCCCGCCGAGGCGCCGGCGCCCGCTGCCCGCCGGCCGGCCCGCGGCGCCCCGGGAAATCCGGGCCCGGCGCCGCGCCGCAGGGGCGGCCCGCGGCGGCCGCGAAGCCGGCGCCAGGCCTCGCCGTCGGGGCTGCCCATAACCCTTCGACGGCGGTGGCCGCCGCGCCGGCGCCGCGCCTGGCGCCCGCTTACCAACCCGCCGGCGCCGAAGGAAGCGCCGCCCCGAGCCCCGGCGCGCCGCTGACCCAGCGCCAGGCCATCCGCCAGCTCAACCAGACGACCATGGCGCTGGCGCTGCGCCACCATCTGGCGGGGCGCCTGCGCCAGGCCGAGCCGCTCTACCGCGCGGTGCTGCGCCGGGCGCCGGCCCATAGCGCGGCGCTGATCAATCTCTCGGCCCTGCTGCGCGTCTCCGGCCGCCTGCCCGAATCGCGCGAGATGGCCGAGCGGGCCGTCGCAGCCGATCCCCAGGATCCCATGACCTTCTTCAGCCTGGGTGCGGCGCTGCGCCAGCTGCGCCGGGACCAGGAGGCCATCGAGGCCTATGAGAAGGCGGTGGCGCTCGATCCCGGCATGCTGCGGGCCTGGATCAATCTCGCCGTCTCGACCGAGCGCCTCGACCGCGCCCGCTCGCTCGAGGCCCAGGCCAAGGTGCTGGAGGCGGAGCCGGAAAATCTGGTCGCCCTCAATCTGCTGATCAAATTCCATCTGCAGGATTGCGACTTCGAGGCCTGCGAGGCGGTGCTGGCGAAGCTGCTGCGGGTGTTCCAGCGCGAGCTCGCCGGGATCGGCGAATGGCGGATCCTGGCCAATATGGCCTATCGCGCGCTGTTCGTGCCCGTGCCGGTTCCGCTGCTGCGGCGCATCACCGACCGCATCGACCAGCTGCATCTGAAATCATTGACCGAGTTCGGCCAGCTGGCGCCGCTGCCCGCCCCCGATCCCGCCGCGGCCAATCCCGACGTCTCCGGCCGCAAGATCCGCATCGGCTATATGACGCCGAACTTCGCCGACCATCCGGTGGGCCATGTCACTTTGCAGCTCTTCCCCGACCATGACCGCGAGCGCTTCGAGATCCATGCCATCGCCACCCATGCCCGGCGCGGCGGCGATCCCGACTACAACAAGCGCCATCGCCATGGCGTCGACTACTACCACGACCTCAGCGACCTGCCGCATCTCGAGACCGCCCGGCGCATCCGCAACCTGGGCATCGACATCCTGGTCGACCTCGACGGCTATATGGAGACGGCGAGCACGGCGATCATGGTCTTCCGCCCCTGCCCCGTGCAGATCTATTGGATGGGCCATGCCGGGGGGCTCGGGCTTTCCTTCGTCGATTACCTGATCGCCGACGACATCGTCGTGCCGCGGGGCGAGGAGCATCTCTACAAGGAGAAGATCCTCCGGCTGCCCGAGTGCTATCACGTCGCCTCGCCCTCGCCGATCGCCGAAGAGGCGCCGAGCCGCGCCGATTGCGGCCTGCCGGAAGACGCCTTCGTCTTCTGCGCCTTCAACAATCCGGAGAAGTTCAACCGCACCGCCTTCGATGCCTGGATGCGGATCCTGGATGCCGTGCCGGGCAGCGTGCTCTGGGTCTCCAAGGTGAAGGGCGTGCCCAGCCACCGCCAGACCCTGCGCCGCCAGGCCCGGGAGCGCGGCATCGATCCGGCGCGGCTGGTCTTCGCCGACCGGCTGCCCGACAAGGCCGAGCATTTCGCCCGCCACCGCCATATCGGGCTCTTCCTCGATACCCTCACCCTGAACGCCTCGACCACCGCGCTGGACGCGCTCTGGGCCGGCGTGCCGCTGCTCACCGTGACGGGCGACCGCTTCTCCAACCGCATCTCCAACAGCATGCTGCATTGGATCGGCCTGGACGACATGATCCAGCCCGACATCGAGAGCTATGTCGCCCGCGCGATCCATCTGGCCCACCATCCCGAGGAGCTGGCCGCGATCCGCGAGCGGCTGCAGGCCAATCGCGAGACCATGCCGCTGTTCCAGACCGCGCGCTTCGCCTATCACCTGGAGCAGGCCTATCTCAAGATCTGGGAGCGCTATTGCCGCGGCGAGCCGCCCGCGGGCTTCGACCTCCCCGCCTTGCCGCCCGAGATCGAGATCCAGCGCTCCGCGCGCAACCAGGTGAGCGGGGTGCAGCTGCATCTCAACGGCACCGAGGCGCGCGAAGGCTGGAAGATCGTGGCGGCCGCACCGGGGGAGAATGTGGATGTCGTCTCCGACCCGCGCTCGCTCGACGCCTTCGCCGACGACAGCGTCGATGCGATCTACGCCGGCTGGTTCTATCAGCGCCTCAGCTATCGCGACGAGCTGCCCCAGGCGCTGGCCGCCGCCTGCCGAGTCCTGAAGCCGGGCGGCACGCTGCGCCTGGCCGTGCCGGATTTCGAGCTGCTCTGCAGCCTGATGATCAGCCCGTCGATCCCGCGCAACGACCTCTTCTCGCTGATGGCCCTCATCTATGGCGATCAGGCGGCGCCGGACCGCTTCAACCGCGTCGGCTTCACCACCGATTTCATCGGCGCCTTCCTGAAGCAGGCCGGCTTCAGCACCGCCCGGCGCGTGCCCTCCTTCGGCCTCTTCAACGACATGAGCAGCGCCAAGCGCTTCAGCCAGTCGATCGCGCTGAACGTGCTGGCGACGAAGTAGCGAAGTAGAAGAGTCAGATAACCACAGAGGCACAGAGAGAGAACGAGCCATCCGCGGCTCCTCTTCCCCTTCCGTGCCTCATGATTCTTGGGCTTCGCCTTTGACGAAGCCAATCCATCTTCTCTGTGCCCCTCTGTGTCTCCGTGCCTCTGTGGTGAAACTTTCTAAACCCGCTCCAACCACAGGCTGGAATCGTAGGCGCCCGGCACGGAGGGCAGTGCGGCCACCGCGCTGGCCGCAACTTCCACCGCCAGCCGCGTCGCGACGTAGCGGCTGGCGAAGAGGAGGCGCCAGGCGCCGCCGGTGAGCAACGAGGCGATGGCGAGCTGCTCGTTGTAGCCGCGCCAGGCCCATTCCGCGGGATAGCCGTCGGGCAGGAAGATGTCGTGGACATGCAGCAGCACCCCGGCGGGAAGGCCCGGCAGGATCTGGTTCAGAAGAAAATCCACATCGCTCCCCGGCATCAGCACATGGCTGGAATCGATGAACAGGAGATCGCCGGCCGCAAGCCCGGCGAAAGGCGCGGTGCCGCAGGAAGGCACGGGCGTTGCGATCATCCGCGCGCCGGTCTTGGCGATATCGGCGCGGGGCGCCGGGTCGATGGCGGTGAGCTCGGTCGAGAGGCCGCCATCGGCGATCGCTTCGGCGAGGAAGCGGGTCGAATGGCCGGAGCCCACCTCGACGATGCGGCGGGGCTTGCGCTCGCGGACGAGATTATAGGCGATGGCCGCATCCAGCCGCGGAAACCAGTCCTGGTCCCAGCGCGCCAGCCGCGGTTTTTGCGGCAGGCGATGGAGGGCCGCGAGACGGCGCGCCATCGCGGGCGCCGCGGCGGTGAAGCAGGGCTCGAGGGCGGGATATCCTGCCGGCGCCGGCAGCTCGCCGGCATGGCGATAGGGAATGAAATAGCCGCGCGACTTCAGGCCGAGCAGCGTCGGGAGGCCCAGCGCCAGGCGCCGGCGATAGACGCGGCCGGGAGCCGGCTTGCTCAAGGGGTCAGCGTCATGCCTTCGCGCGCCACCAGGCTTCCCGGCCGCGCGCTCGCGAGCGCCTCGGCCTGGCGATCCATGAACTCATCCTTGTGGCTGGGATCGTGGTGGAAGGCGACGAAGGTCTTCACCCCGGCCGCCTCGGCGAGCTTCAGCCCCTGCGCCCAGGTCGAATGGCCCCAGCCGGCATAGCGCGGGTATTCATCCTCGGTATACATGCTGTCGTAGATGAAGAAATCGGTGCCGGCGATCAGCGCCTGGATGTTCTCGTCGATGCCATGTCCGGTATGCTCGGTATCGGTCACGTAGCAGATCGATTTCCCGCCATATTCGATGCGATAGCCGGTGGCCCCGTTGGGATGGTTGAGGGGTGCCGTCTTCAGCACCAGGCCCGGATGCAGCCGCAGCGTCTCCCCGGCGCTGAAATCGTTGAAGATGGTCCGCGAGGGGAAGATCTCGATCGGCACCGGGAAGAGCGGCGGCACCATCATGGCGCAGATCGCATCGCGCAGGCGCTGATCGGGGAGCAGATGGCCGGCCCAGAAGCGGATGTGGTTGGCCTTGTCGTAGAGCGGCTTGAAGAAGGGGATGCCGACGATATGGTCGAGATGGCTATGGGTGAGAAAAAGATCGATCTCCAGCTTGCCTTCGGCCTTCAGCTTCTCGCCCAGAGGCCGGAGGCCCGTGCCGCCGTCGAAGACGAGGACATGAGGCCCGCAGCGCACCTCCAGGCAGGAGGTATTGCCGCCATAGCGCTCGTACTCAATTCCCGGAGTGGCGATGCTCCCGCGCACGCCCCAGAAGGTAACGGAAAATTCATCCGACATCGGACGAACAGTACAGAAACCCCCGGGCTGGGCAAGCGCGAAGCCCCGCGAAGCTGCGAAGCCATTGCATCGGCTGGGCAAAACCGTCAGCTTTGGCGGCCTTTGGGGAAGCCGCATGCAGCGTGATCGAACCGACTGGACCGGCGTCGCCTTCGGCATAACCTTCGCCTGCCTCGTCGCCTTCCAGCAGTTCAAGCTGCCGCCGGTGCTGCCCGGCATGATCGCCACCTATGGCTGGGACCGCACGCTGGCGGGCGGCTTCATGGCGGTCTATGCGCTGGCCGGCCTCGCCTTCTCCATCCCCATCGGCCGCGCGATGCAGCACCGCGGCATATTGGCGCTGCTCTTCGTCGCCCTCGGATTTTTCATCCTCGGCAATTTCCTGACGCTGGCCTTTCCCGCGGCGGGGCTGGTGGTGCTGCTGGCGCGCGGGCTGGAAGGCGTGGCCTTCGCCATCGGCGCCATCGCCGGCCCGGCCTTGGCCAGCCGCAGCGCCACGCGCCGCGATCTCGGCTTCGTGACGGGGCTGATGGCCGCCTGGATTCCCATCGGGCAATTGTTCGCCACGGGCCTGGCGCTGGTATTGCCGAGCTGGCAGATGCTCTGGCTCGCCGGCGCCGGCGCCACGCTGCTGCTGGGACTCTGGGCCCTGGCGCTCCGCCGCCACGATGCCTTCGCCACGCCCGGCGCCACCGAGCGCGCGCACGGCCGCATCAGCCCGCGCCAGCGCTCCGAGCTCATTGCCGCCGCCTCGATCTTCCTGCTCTGGTCGATGCAATATTTCGCCTATATGACTTGGCTCCCCCAATATCTGGTCGAGGTCATGGGCCTGGACAATATGGGGGCGACGGCGGCCTATGCGCTGCCCGTGGCCGTGTTGCTGGGATTTAACATTCTGACCGGCTTCCTGCTGGGTGCCGGCGTGCCGCTGGCGGCCCTTCTGCTCGGCGCGCTGCTCTCCCAGGCCGCCGTCTGGTGGCTGATCCCCTACTGCCAGAGCATCGGCGCCGGCACGGCCCTGCTGGTGGTCTACGGCATCGGCGCCGGCATCACGCCGACCTGCCTCTTCGCCTTGCCGGGCGCGATCATGGGGCGCGCCGGCGCGCCCACCGCCTTCGGCTTCATCATGACGGGCCGCAATATCGGCGTGTTCCTGGGGCCGATCCTGCTGGCGGAAGCCACCAAGCTCTCCGGCGGCTGGAGCGTGGCCTGGCCGTTGTTCGGCAGCACGACGCTGGGGGCGATGGCCGTGGCTGGCGTGCTCGTGCTGATGCTGCGGATGAGCCGAAGCGCGCCGGAGGCCGGCGCCCCGACGGAGGTTCAGGGCACCAGGCGATAACCGCCGGGCTCGGTCACCAGGATCTCGGCTTGGGTCGGATCGCGCTCGATCTTCTGGCGCAGGCGGTAGACATGGGTCTCCAGCGTATGGGTGGTGACGCCGGCGTTGTAGCCCCAGACCTCGCCCAGCAGCGTGTCGCGGCCGATCACCCGCGAGCCCGCGCGGTAGAGATATTTCAGGATCGCCGTTTCCTTCTCGGTCAGGCGGATCTTCTTCTTGCCGGTCTGATCGAGCAGCATCTTGGCCGCGGGCCGGAAGGTATAGGGCCCGATGGTGAAGATGGCGTCCTCGCTCTGGGCATGCTGGCGCAGCTGGGCGCGCAGCCGCGCCAGCAGCACGCCCATGCGGAAGGGCTTGGTGATGTAGTCATTGGCCCCGGAATCGAGGCCGAGGATGGTATCGGCATCGGTATCGGCGGCGGTCAGCATGATGATGGGGGCCGAGACCCCGGCCCGGCGCAGCAGGCGGCAGACCTCGCGGCCGTCCATGTCGGGCAGGCCGATATCGAGGAGCACGGCGTCGAAACGCTCCTTGCCCGCGACGTCGAGCGCGCCCTTGCCGGTATCGGCCTCGCGGCAGTCGAAGGATTCCACCAGGCGCAGCTGCTCGGCCAACGACTGGCGAAGCGCCTTGTCGTCGTCCACGAGCAGGAGACGCCGGTTCGTCGCCGGGCGGTCCATTGCAGCAGAGGTCATTGAATCGCCTCGCCGTTCACCCGGGCCAGCGCCGGCTTGGCGCGCCGTCAGGGTTGGAAATGCATGCGCAAGGTGAGATAACACCCCCTGCCCGCCGGGCGCAAGCCGCCGTTCCCGCTGCGTTTTGCCGCGCACCCCCGTCCTTGCGCGCGGCCGGCAGGCCCTTAGCTGCTTTCGAGTACCCCTGATGCCCGACCACGCCCCAGAGAGCACCACACCGAGCACGAGCTCAGCCAACGCCGGCCCAACCAACGCCGGCATCGACAAGCCGACGCGCCGGACCCTGGCCGCCGTCGACCGCGCCATGGCCGAGCTGCGCCGGGGCGCGCCGGTCCTGGTGGGCGACGGGGCCGCGGGCGCCCTGGTGCTGGCCGCCGAGACCGGCGACGGCGAGGACCTCGCCCGGCTGTTCGCGCTGCTGGCCGGCCCGGCGGCAGGTGAAGCCTCGGGGAGCAAGGTCTTCCTCGCCCTGACGGCCCACCGCGCCGTGGCCCTCGGCCTGGTGCCGGCGAGCCGGATCACCCCCGGGGGTCCCAGCGTCTGCGTCCTGCCGGTCGATCCGGCCGGCGAGGCCGATCTGCTCCGCCGGCTGGCCGATCCCACCGCTTCCCCCGCCGCACCCGCCGTCCATCGCCTGCCGCTCGCAAGCGTCGCCACCGGCAATCTCGCCGCCTATGCCGAAGCCGCCATCGCGCTCGCCAAGCAGGCCCGCCTTCTCCCCGCCGTCGCCATCGGCCTGCTGCCCGCCGAGGCCGGCGACGGGCGGGCCTTCGCCGCCGCCGAGGACATCCTGGCCGTGGGCGTCGGCGACATCGCGAGCTATGAGACCCTGGCGAGCCGCAGCCTCGTCCCCGTCAGCGAGGCGCATGTGCCGCTGGCCGGCGCCGAGGCCACCCGCATCATCACCTTCCGCCCGGGCGACGGCGGCATCGAGCATCTCGCCATCGTGATCGGCGAGCCGGCGCCCGGCCGCCCGGTGCTGACGCGGCTGCATTCGGCCTGCCTCACCGGCGATCTGCTGGGGTCGCTGCGCTGCGACTGCGGCGACCAGCTCCAGGGCGCCATCGCCGAGATCGCGCGCCAGGGCAGCGGCCTGCTGCTCTATCTGGCCCAGGAGGGCCGCGGCATCGGCCTCGTCAACAAGCTCCGGGCGTATCGCCTGCAGGACCGCGGCGCCGATACGCTGGAGGCCAATCTCCAGCTGGGCTTCGACGCCGATGAGCGGATCTATCTGCCCGCGGCCGAGATGCTGCGCCGCCTGGGATTCGAATCGGTGCGGCTGATGACCAACAATCCCGAGAAGGTGGCCGGCCTCGCCCGCCTCGGCATCGCCGTGGTCGAGCGCGTCCCCCATGTCTTCCCCTCGAACCGCCACAACGAGGGTTACCTCGAAACCAAGGCCACGCGCTTCGGGCATATGTTCTAGGCGCGCCCAAGCAGTCGACGAACAAGCCTCATTCTTTCAACGTCATGGTCGGCGAAGGCCGACCATCCACGAGTTTTCCTGCCCCACAATCGCTGATCGCAGCAAAGCTCGGTCATCATGCCGTTCCCCTCACTGCTGGATGATCGGGAAAGGGCGTCAGACACCCCATTTCTCGGCTAGCAAACTCGTGGATGGTCGGCCTTCGCCGACCATGACGCAGAGAGAGCGAGCGAGGCGCGCACCTCCCTGAAGAGTCTCTGCTGCTACCCCGGGACTCGCTCGAAAACCAGCGTCAGATTATTCGCCGGCATCTCGTTGATCGCCGCGATCCGCAGGCCCACGCGATCGGCGACGGCGCGGAGATCGGCGATATCGCGCACGCCCCACTCGGGATCGCGGGCCCGGAGCGATGCGTCGAACTCCGCATTGCTGGGCGACGTATGCTGCCCGTCGCGCATGAAGGGCCCGTAGAGGAACAGCCGGCCGTCGGGGCGCAGCTGGCGCGCCGCACCGGCCAGCAGGTTCTCGGCGATCTGCCAGGGCGCGATATGGATGACATTGGCGCAGAGAATCGCCAGCAGCCCGCCGGCAGTCCGGCTTTCGTCCGGCGGCAGGCGCCACGCGGGATCGAGGAGATCGATGCGCAGCGGCGGACGAATGTTCGGAAGCTTCGAATGGCGCCGCCAGGCGGCGATGCTCTCGAGATGCTTCTGATTATAGTCGCTGGGCCACCAGGTGATGCCCGGGCTGCGCCCGGCGAATTCCACCGCATGCTGGCCGGTGCCGCTGCCGGCCTCCAGCACATCGCCCGTCTTGCCCAGGAGGAACGGGGCGAGGACCGACCAGATCGGCTGATGATTGCGATGGAAGGCCGCGGCGTCCAATCTTCCGTCCGCCGGCGGCGGTCCGTCTTGGCCGAACTCGACCACGAATTCCGCCATGGACCGGCCCTCCTAAAGCCTCACATCGATCCCGTCGCCGGGGCTCGCCTTGGCGAGCAAGGTGAGAAGATCGTGCTTCGCCAGCACGATGCAACCCGCCGTCGGCGAGAAATCGGGCCGTGCGACATGCAGGAAGACGGCGCTGCCGGCGCCCGGCCGCACCGGATCGTCGTTATGGCCGAGCACGACGATCAGGTCGTAGATGTCGTCGCGGCGCCACAGGACCTCATGGCGCGCCTTATAGGGCAAGGTGACCGGCCGGTTGTAGAGCGGATCGCCGGGCTCATCGCACCAGCCATCGCTTGGCGCCAGCGGCAGCAAGGCGAGGCCCGTGGGCGGCGGCGCCAGGCGATCGGGCCGGTAGAGCAGCCGGCGGAAGGCGAAGCGCCCCGCCGGGGTCGCGCCGTCCCCCTCGCGCTTTTCCGCCGCGACCCCGACCGGGCCCAAGGCGCAGCGCCAGAGATGCTCGCCCCAGCGCGCCTCGCCGTTCCCGGTCACGATCAGATCCATGGCTGCGGCGCGCCGCCCGACGGCTCTAGATCGGCTGGGCGCCGTGGAACTGGCGCCAGCGCCAGCGCTCGCCGGAATAGATCAGCACGCCGGTGACGCGATAGGGCGTGCGATCCTCGCCCTCGGGGCCCGTGCGGACGAACTCGCCATCGGCCAGCAGCCAGGCGACATTCCCCGCCGAGGAGACGCTGCGCCGCCGCCAGTCCCAGGAGAAGCGCTCGGGCTGGCTGCAGATCGTCTCGAAGAATTCGAAGAGCTTCACCGGCCCCTCGATGATCTCCCAGGATTCCGAGCCGATGAACACCGTGTCGGGCGAGGGATCGAACTCGTTCAGCGCCGCCATGTCCTGGGCGTTGATCAGACCGGTCAGGCGATCGAGCGCCGCCAGCACATGCTCGCGAACATGCAGATCTTCCCCCGTCATCGCGTCTCTCCCTCATGCTGTCGGCGGCCGGTCTCGCCGCGGCAGGCTCTACCAGTTCGGGTTGCTTCCCTCAAGGGGGAGCAGGGGCAAGACGGGAGCGTCATGGTTTCGTAAGATCGCCGGCGCAAGCTCGAGAGACCTCAAGCCGCGGGGACCAGGCGATGATCATGCGCAAGCTCGGATGGCTTCTGCTGCTGTTCTTCCTCGTGAGTCCCGGCCAGGCCCGTGCCGACGGCGTCGCTTTGGCCAATGCCGGCCATCAGGCGCAGCTGCAGGGCCAGTGGGACGAGGCGATCCGCCTCTATGACGCGGCACTGGCAACCAGCGACCTCAACCCCAAGGGCCGGCTCCTGATCATGGGGCTGCGCGCCAATGCGCTCGGCGTGCGCGGGCGCACCGAGGAGGCCATCGCGGGTTTCGATGCGGTGATCGCGCAAGACCCGCAGAACCCCGCGCCCTATGTCGGCCGCGGCATGGTTCATCTGCAGCGGGGCGAGGCCGAGCTCGCCATCGCCGATGACGATGCGGCGATCCGCATCGCGCCCCAGGACAGCTTCGCCCGGGCCAACCGCGCCATGGCCGCCTTCTATCTCGGCAAGTTCGCCGAAGCGGCGGAGGATTACGCCATCGTCCAGGCGGGCGATCCCGGCGATGCAGGATTCCTGCTCTGGCTCCATCTCGCCCGCGCCCGGGCCGGCCTCGAGGATGACGCGGCGTTTCAGCGCGCCGCCGCGGCCATCGATGTCAATTCCTGGCCGGGGCCGGCCGTCGCTTATTTCCGCGGCCGGGCGACCGCCGCCCAGGTCGAGGCGGCCGCCGCCATCGGCAGCAAGGCCGAGCAGCTGCAGCAAGGCTGCGATGCCGGGTTCTATCTCGGCGAGGATGCGCTCATCCAGGGGCGCAAGGACGAGGCGAAGCAGCGCTTCACCAAGGTGCTGGCCGATTGCGATCTCTATCGCAGCAATTTCATCTATTTCAGCCGCAGCTATGGCGCGGCCGCGGCGGAGCTGAAGCGCCTGCCCTAGAGCCGCGAACTTCGAGGAGATGGGGCACGCGTGCGAGGATGTGGCGAGGTCAGCACCAGACGGCGATGGATGACGAGAAGCGGGTGCGCTCGGGCCTAGTACGGCCGGCGGCGCTCCACGGGGAAGCCGGCGCTGCGGCGGCGCGCCTCTTCGGCGACTTCCTTGGGCACGACCGCCAGGCCGATGGGCGCCAGCGAGATGCGCAGCAGCTTGAAATGGACGATGCCGAAGGGGATGCCGATGATGGTGATGAAGCAGACGACGCCGATGACGAAATGGGCGATCGCCAGCCAGATCCCGGCGAAGATGAACCAGATCACATTGCCGATGAAGCCCAGCGGGCCGGTGCCGATATCCTCCTCGCCCGTCAGCTCGTAGCGGCTGATCGCCTCGTTGCCGAAGGGGAAGAAAGTGTAGACCGCGATGTTGAACGCCGCCCGGCCCCAGGGAATGCCGACGATCGAGACGAACATGATCAGCGAGGCGACGAGCCAGCTGAGGCCGAGCTCGAGGCCGCCGAAGATGAGCCAGAGGATGTTGAGAAGGAGCGCCATGGCGGGCGCATTCTAGCGTATCGGCTGCAAGGCGCCCTTGCGAAGTTTTCAGCAAGGGTCGCGGGTCCGGCTGCGCCGCCGTCGAATGCGCCGCTGACAGCGGCTGGCGGCTTGAAGAAACTGGTGCCCCGAGTCGGATTTGAACCAACGGCCTACCGCTTACGAAGCGGTTGCTCTACCGCTGAGCTATCGGGGCACTGTCGCCGGAAGTTTCTGCGGAGAAAAGCGCGCGGAAGCTAGTTCACCAGGCGGGCGGCGTCAACCGGGGCGGTCGGCGGGGCCGCGGGGCTGGGGGCA
Organism: uncultured Alphaproteobacteria bacterium; assembly: GCA_963757155.1. Taxonomy (GTDB): domain Bacteria; phylum Pseudomonadota; class Alphaproteobacteria; order Dongiales; family Dongiaceae; genus DASXQK01. Next base: position 187,554 of record CAVWQS010000012.1, on the reverse strand, counting down.
TTGGGTACCGGCGTGGCGGGCCGTGTCGCGGTGCCGGGCAGGCTGACTTGGGGCCCTGCCGCGGCGGGCGCGGGACCACCGGCCACGGGCGCCGGCAGCGCGCCGGCGATGGGACCGGCGACGAGGACCGAGGGGGCGGCGGCCCGCGGCGAGGCCTGCCAGATGAGGGTATCGAAGGCGCGGCAATGCGGGCAGTTGGCCTGCCAGGCCGCAGCAAGCGTGCCGCAGCGGGTGCAGCGCCAGCCGGGTTCCGGATCGGCCTCGGCCGCGGCGGTCAGCCAGCGGCGGATTGCGGCGGCATCGCCGTGCTCGCCCTCGGCGAGGCGGACCATCAGCCGCGCGAGGCGCTGGCTGGGATGGCCATGCTCCGCCTCGGCGACGAATTCCAGATCCTTGCGCGCCTCGCCCCAGAGCCCGGCGGCCATGGCGCATTCGGCCAGCGCCAGCAGGCTCTCGCGATGGCGCGGCGCCAGCGCGCTCAGCTTCTCGAAGCGGCGGTAGCGGGCGATCGGCGCCTCCTCGGGCTGGAGGGCCGCGTAGGCGGCCGCCAGCTCAGGATGCGGTCCCATGGACCAGCCCTGCTCGATCACCTTGGTCGCCTCGCGCTGGCGCCCGGCCTCGGTCAGCAGGCGGGCGAGCTGCGACCCGGGCCGGCACCAGATCCGGCGCCAGCTTCACCGCCTCGCGCGCGGCGGGAAGGGCCGTGGCAGGCGTCTCGACGCGGGCCTTTTCCGCCAGCAGCACGGCGCGCTTGCGCCGGGCCTCGGCCTCGGGGATCGCCTTCAGCTTCCCCGCCTGGAGCAGCAGCGGCATGGCCTGGGCCCAGTCGCCGCCCTCGAGATGGAGATCGAGAAGGGTGGTGATGGCCCAGCCCGTCTTCGGCCGCTCCTCATAGGCGCGGCGCGCGAGCTCGAGCGCCTCGCGCCGGTCGCCGGCCTTCAGCGCCTGCATCAGCAGCCCGCGCAGGCCGAGGAAGGCGGTCTCCGGCCGCTCCAGCATGGCGGTGAAGTAGCGCCGCGCCGCGGTCTCGTCGCCGCCGAGCTGGGCGGTCTGGGCCGCGAGCAGGAGGATCAGCGGCGGATCGTGGAGCAGCTTGTTGGCGAGGCGGGCCTGGCGCCGGGCCTCCGCCGCATCCCCCGCCGCCACCGCCGCCATGCCTTGGCTGAGGGCGCGATAGCCCTGGCGGCGCTTGCGCTCGGCGCGCAACCGGCCGAGGTCGCGCGGGCCGCGCCAGACCAGGCGCCAGAGCCCATGCAGCAACATGAACAGCAGGAGCAGCAGCAGCAGGATGGCGAGCAGCACGCCGATGCGGGTATCGACGCGATAGCCGAGCCAGACGAAGCTCACATGGCCGGGATGCTGGGCGACCCAGACCGCCAGCACGGCCACCACGCCGACCTTGATGAGGAAGAAGAGCCAGCGCCAGAAGGTCACGGCGCGGCTCCCGCGCCGGCAAGGGCGGCGAGCAAGGCGGCCGCCAGCTTCTTCGCCGCCGCATCGGTCGCAAAGCGCGCCTGGGCGCGGGCGATCCAGGGGGCCGCCGCCTCATGGGCGGGGCCCGTGAGGGCCGAGAGCTCGCCGACGGCGCCGGGGAGATTGCCCCGGGCGAGCTGGTCCTCCGCGCGGGCCAACCGGTCCAGCGTCGAATTGCCGGTCACCTCGCCCCCCTCGGCCACGGGGCGGATGGTAACCAGGGATTCCAGGCGCCCCAGCACCCGGTCCCAGAAGCTGGCCTTGGCGGCGCCCGCGGCGGCGCCGGCAGCGCTGCCCTCGGCCTGGACGATCGCCGTGGCGACGGCGGGGAATTCCGCCTGAAGTTGCGCCAGGCTGGGCGCGCCTGCCTCGGCCAGCGGCTTGAGGTCGGCCAGCGGCGCGGCGACGGCGGCCGACAGCGCCGGGTCGGCGGCGGCCAGCTTGCCGATCGAATCGAGCTCGCTGGTGAAAGGCTCACCGCCGGCGATGCGCGCGCGCAGCTCCGTCGCACCCAGCACCAGCCCGGCGGCGGCCGCCGCCGTGCGGGCGCCGGCGCTCGCCGCCTCGAGCTTCGCCACCTCGCCTTTCAGCCCGGCGAGATCGGCCAGCGCCGCCTGCTCGCTCTTCAGCGTCTGGCCGAGGGTGTCGAGCTCGGACTTGATCTCGCGCCACATCGGCGGCCGAGCCGCCCTGGGGCGTGGCGATCAGCTTCTGCTCCAGCGCGCCCAGCCGTTGGTCGAGGGCGCCGAGCTTGGGATCGATGGCCGCCACTTGCTGGGGCAGGCCGGTGATCTCCGTCGGGCAGTGCGGCCGGCGCGCCTGCAGCGGATGGCGCCTGCTGCAGCGCCGCCACCTGCTGCTGCAGGGTCGCGAGCTTCGCCGGCAGGTCGCCCTGATCCGGGGCGGATTTCGGCAGGGCGCTGACCTGCTTCTGCAGGGCCTCGATTTGCGCCGCGAGCTCGGCCAGGCGCGGCGCCAGGTCCGGCGCGGGCGCCGTCGTGACGGCGGCGGGATTCGCCCCCGCGGTGGCCAGCCCCAGCTTTTCCGGCGCGTAGCGCATCACCGCCACCACCGCCCCGGCGGCGATCACGGCGCCGATGAGGCCGGCGAGAAGCGCGCTGCCGCCGCTGCGGCGCGGCAGCGGCACGATTGTGGGAATCGGCGCCCCCGGCGCCGAGGGGGTGGGGTTCGGTGCCCCCGGCGACGAGGATGGCCGCCGCTCCGGGCTCGAGGCGCCGAGGGGCGCCGAATTGCTCTCCATGGTCGATGCCGCCGTGAATGGGGTTGCGGGGAAGACCGAGGTCGAAGCGCCGGAAGACGAAGCACGGGAAGAGGCAGCGCCGGCGGCCGTCGCCGCGGCTGCGGCGCCATCCACCTGCGGCTGGTCTACCAGCACCTGGTCCACCAGCGCCAGCAGCGAGGGCAGGTCGGGCTTCTCGGCCACCGCCACCTTCTTCCAGGCGAGCCCGCTCACGGCGGTCGCCACGGCGGGCGAGAGGCAGAGCGCGGTCAGCGGCGAGGCGTCGATCGCCGCGGCCCGGGCAAGCTCGGCGAAGCTGACGGCGGTGCGGGGCGAGAACAGGAGCACGAGATCGATGCGGCCCTGCTTCAGGGCCGCGATGGTCTCGGGCGAAAGCGCCGTGGCGGCCGCCAATTCATAGAGCATGCGCCGGCGCAGATCGAAGCCATCGGCCGCCAGGATCTCGGCGAGATCGCCGGCCACGGCGCTGCCGGCGGCATGGAAGAGCGGGCCGCCCGCGGGCTTGAGTCGCTGCTTCACCAGCCGGGCCAGCGCCTGGACATCGCCGCCGGCGCTCTCGACCGCCGTGAAGCCCAGCCCGCGCGCCGCGCTCGCCGTGGCATCGCCCACCGCCAGCACGCCGATGTCGCGCCGGGGCGAGAGCTCGGCGAAGGCGCGGGCGCCATTGGCGCTGGTGAAGAGAACCGCCTGCACCCCCGCCAGATCCTTGGCCAGATCGGCAGCGGCTTCGGGCAGGGGACGGATCGCCAGCAGCGGCTCGATCACCGTCGCAACACCGCGTGCGGCGAGCGCCTCGGCCAAGGGCCGCGCATCCTCCTCGGGGCGGGTGATCAGGGCAGTCAGCGGCATGAAGATGGAACCTCGAGACTCGACAAAGGCAGCAGGCGTCGGCCCGTTCCTACCGGAAAAGCCGCCCTACTTCCATATCACGGAAAACGCGGGCCCGGCCGCGGCGCGCAGAGCTTCGCCCACGGCACGGCCCAAGTCCATCGCCTGGGCGCGGGGGCCCCGCTGCTCCGCGCGATGCATCTCGCTGCCGTCGGGCAGCGCGATGAGGGCGCGCAGCCGCAAGATCCCGCCCGGCTCATGCTCGGCCAGTGCGGCGATAGGCGTGCGGCAGGAGCCGTCGAGCACCTCCAGGCAGGCGCGCTCGGCCGCGACCTGCTCCGCGGTGGGCGTGTCGTTCAGCGGCGCCAGCAGAGCGGCGATGCGATCGTCATCGGCGCGAATCTCGACGCCGATGGCGCCTTGGGCGACGGCCGGCAGCATCTCCTCCGTGGCCAGGATCGCCGTCGCCTTGTCGGCGAGGCCGAGTCGCTTCAGCCCCGCGAGCGCCAGCAAGGTGGCGTCGACCTCGCCCGCCGCCAGCTTGGCCAGCCGCGTGCCGACATTGCCGCGGAAGAGCTGGACCTGGAGATCGGGGCGGAGCGCCAGGATCTGGGCCTGGCGGCGCAGCGCCGAGGTGCCGACCCGCGCTCCCTTGGGCAGGGCCGCGAGGCTCGCCGCATGGGGCGAGAAGAGGGCGTCGCGCGGATCCTCGCGCGGCAGCAGGCAGCCGATGATCAGGCCCGGCGGCAGCAAGGTGGGCATGTCCTTCATGGAATGGACGGCGAGATCGATGCGACCCTCGACCAGCGCCTCCTCGATCTCCTTGGTGAAGAGACCCTTGCCGCCGATCTCCTCCAGCTTGCGGTCCTGCATCCGGTCGCCGGTGGTGCGGATGACGGCGATCTCCGCCGGCGCCAGATCGGGATGAGCGGCGGCGAGGCGCTGCTGTACTTCCTTCGCCTGCGCCAGCGCCAAAGGGCTGCCGCGGGTGCCGATGCGCAAGGGACCGGTGTCCGCCATGACCCGAGGTTTAGCATCCCGGAAACGGGGAGGCCTAGGAGATCATGCGGTCGCGGCTCGGCTGCGTCAGAGAGTCCCAATCGCTGATCTGCAGAGGGTGCATTTGACCGCGGGACGCAAAGCCCCTATCTCCGCTGCCATGATCGTGCTGGGCATCGAGACGAGCTGCGACGAGACGGCGGCGGCATTGGTCGCCGACGACCGGCGGGTGCTGGCCGAAGCGGTGCTGTCGCAGCTCGCCGAGCACCGGCCCTATGGCGGGGTGGTGCCGGAGATCGCCGCCCGCAGCCATCTCGACCATCTCGATTCCCTGATCCGCCGGGTCATGGCCGAGGCCGGCCTCGACTTCGGCGATCTCGCCGGCATCGCCGCCACCGGCGGGCCGGGGCTGATCGGCGGGGTGATGGTCGGCGTGATGACGGCCAAGGCCATCGCCGCCGTCGCCGGCAAGCCCTTCATCGCCGTCAATCATCTCGAGGGCCATGCGCTGACGGCGCGCCTGACCCATGACCTCGCCTTTCCCTTCCTGCTGCTGCTGGTCTCGGGCGGGCATTGCCAGCTGCTGCTGGTCGAGGGGGTGGGCCGCCACCGCCGGCTCGGCACCACCATCGACGATGCCGCCGGCGAGGCCTTCGACAAGGCGGCCAAGATGCTGGGCCTGGGCTATCCCGGCGGCCCGGCGCTGGAGCGCGCCGCGGCCGCGGGCGATCCCAAGCGCATTCCTTTGCCCCGCCCGATGCTGGGGCGGCCGGGGGCCGATTTCTCGTTCTCCGGTCTGAAGACAGCGTTGCGCCATCGGCTGGCCGAAGCGGAAGGCGATGTCAGCGCCGATCTCGCCGCCAGCTTCCAGGCGGCGGTGATCGACTGCCTTGCCGACCGGACCGCCCATGGCATCGCGATGGCCAAGGCCCTGGCCCCGGTGACGGCGCTCGTGGTGGCCGGCGGCGTGGCGGCCAACACCAGGCTCCGCGCGCGGCTGGCCGAGGTCGCCGAGGCCGGCGGGCTGCCGCTCGTCGCGCCGCCGATCAAATATTGCACCGACAATGCGGCGATGATCGCCTGGGCCGGGATCGAGCGGCTGCGCCTCGGCCTCACCGACGGCCTCGACTTCGCCCCCCGTCCGCGCTGGCCCCTGGATCCGACGGCGAAACCCGGGGCCCGCGCCTAAGCGGTGACGAAGCGCTCGCGCCTAGAGAATATTTCGCTTCACCCGAAACTCCTCTAGGCTCCGCCCTTTCTCAGGAGGGAAGCCAGCATGCTATTCGCCATCTATTGTCTCGATAAGACCGGCCATCAGCAGCTTCGCGCTGCCACCCGCCCGGCGCATCTCGAATTTCTGAAGGGCTATATGGGCCAGATCGTCACGGCGGGCCCGCTGCTGGACGATGCCGGCGAGGGCATGATCGGCAGCCTGTTCATCGTCGATTTTCCCGACCGCGCCGCGGCCGATGGCTTTGCCGCCGGCGATCCCTATGGGAAGGCCGGCCTCTTCGCCAGCGTGCGCGTCACGCCCTGGCGCAAGGTCATTCCAGCAAGCTGAGAGGTGCCGAGATGAACTACTGGCTGCTGAAATCTGAGCCTTCGTCCTATTCCTGGGACCAACTGGTCAAGGATGGACACACCAATTGGAACGGCGTGCGCAACGCCACGGCGGTCAACAATCTGAAGGCGATGAAGAAGGGCGACCGGGCCTTCTTCTATCATTCCAACGAAGGGCTGGAGATCGTCGGCATCGCCGAGATCCGGAAGGAATTCTATCCCGATCCCGCGGACAAGACCGGCCGCTTCGGCATGGTGGACCTGGCGCCGGTGATGCCGCTGAAGACGCCGGTGACCCTGGCCGCGCTCAAGGCCGATCCGCGCTTCCATGATCTGGCGCTGGTGCGGCTGTCGCGGCTTTCGGTCGGCCCGGTCTCGGCGGCGCATTGGAAGCAGATCTGCGCCATGGGCGGCGTCAAGCCGTGAGCGACGCGGCGGGCCGGCTGCTCTGCCGCCTCGCCGAGATCGCCGATCCCGGCAGCCGCGGCTTCGAGCTCGATGACGGACCCGGGGGCCGCGCGATCTTCCTGGTGCGCCGCGGCGCCACGATCGCCGCCTTCGTCAATTCCTGCCCCCATACCGGCGGCCCGCTGGATTGGGTCGAGGACCAGTTCCTCGATCTCGACCGCCGCCACATCCTCTGCGCCACCCATGGCGCGCTGTTCCGCATCGAGGACGGCCATTGCCTCGCGGGGCCGTGCAAGGGCAAGGGGCTGACGGCGGTTGCGGTTGCCGTGGCGGGAGGCGAGGTGCGGTTGGTGGGAGAAGATTAACCACAGAGGCACAGAGATACAGAGAAGCGGAAGGGCGGAGAAAGCGCTCGCTATTCCCCCTGCGTCATCCCCGCGAAAGCGGGGATCCAGGGCCATAGATCGTCCGCTTTGTCGCCTCTGGATCTCTGCCGCTTTCGCGGGAATGACGAACGGAGAGGGAGTTGACTAATCCGCCGTCCCCTCCCCGTCCTCTCTGTCCTCGGTGGTTCGCTTTCCTCGACAACGCCCCCACAACGCCACGGCCCTTTCAAAGTCCCGCCGCAATCGCGGATCAGGCTTTCCCTCCGGCGGCTGCCAGGGCCGTCGCTGTGAGCCGAGGGGAAGATGCAAAGCGCCAATAGCGAGCCGGGCAGCTTCAGGGGCGATCCTGCGGCGGGGCGGGCGGGCTTCGAGATCACTAAGCGTGTGCTGTTCCTGGCCTTCCTGATCGGGATCATGCTGATCCCGCTCTACATGATCCGCGGCCTGGTGGAGGAGCGCTTCGGGCTCAGCCAAAGCGTGGCCGCGGCGATCGCCGGGCTCTGGGGCGGGCCGCAGCTCGTCGCCGGGCCGGTGGTGACGATCCCCTATATCTCCCGCAAGGAGACGGTGGTGAACGGCGCCGCCGTGGTGGAGAGCGAGAAGCGCTACGCCCAGTTCCTGCCCGACAGCCTTTCCATCACCGCCGCGGCAAAGACCGAGAAGCGCTACAAGGGTATCTATGAAGTCCTGGTCTATGCCGCCGATATCCATATGAGCGGCAAGCTTCCCGCACCAAGCTTCGAGGGCCGCGGCATCGCCACCGGCGACATCCTCTGGGACGAGGCGACGGTGGCGCTGGGCATCAGCGACATGGGCGGCATCCGCCATCTCGCGCTGAGCTTCGACGGCCATGATCTCCAGCCGATCCCGGGCCTGCTGCGCGGCCATCCCTTCGCCAGCGGGCTGCATGCAAGGCTGAGCGGCGCCGCGGCTGAGACGGCTCATGCCTTCAGCCTCGATCTCACCCTCGACGGCAGCGGCGAGCTGCAGTTCCTGCCGCTGGGCAATGAGACCACGCTGGAGATGACGGCGGATTGGCCGAGCCCCGGCTTCATCGGCAATTTCCTGCCCATGGAGCGGCGCATCGATGCCAAGGGCTTCAGCGCGCGCTGGACGGTCTCATCGCTTGCCCGCAACTATCCCCAGAGCTGGACCAGCGAGGAGCTGGATTTCACGACCGTCAATGACGGCAGGCTGGGGACCGAGCTCGTGCTGCCGGGCGATGCCTATCAGCAGATCGACCGGATCGTGAAATACGGCGTGCTGGTGGTGGGGCTCACTTTCGCCACCATCTTCGTGGTCGGGCTGCTGCGCGCCACCCGCGCCCATATGGTGCAGTATCTCCTGGTCGGCTGCTCCATCTGCCTCTTCTATCTGCTGACCCTCTCGCTCGCCGAGCAGATCGGCTTTCTCTACGCCTATGCCATCGCCAGCGTGGTCGATGTCGGCATGATCTCGCTCTATCTCGGCCGCACGGTGGCGCGGCGCGCGGGACTCGTCACCGGCGCCATGCTGGCTGCCGTCCACGCCTATATGTATTTCCTGCTGCAGATGGAGGATTACGTGCTGCTCGCCGGCACCATCGGCCTGCTGCTGGCTCTCGCCCTCGTCATGTATGTGACGCGCAATGTCGACTGGTTCGCCATCGGCCTGCCCCCGGCCCGGCCCGTGCCTTCGCCGGCAGTAGAAGCAAGTTAACCACAGAGCCACAGAGCCACAGCGCCACGGAAAAGACGGGAAGGATGGGTCCTCCTCTTCGTCTCTGTGCCTCTCTGTCTCTGTGGTTCAACTTCTTCCCGACCGACGGCGGTGGTTGATTCAGGGCAGGCTTTCTGCGGTAATTCCAGGCAAGCGTAATTCCGCCTGGGAGGCCCGAGCGTCGCCATGTCCGAGACCAACATCTTTCCGATTCCGCAGAGCTTCGCCGACAACGCCTGGATCGACGAGCCCGCCTATTTCCGGCTCTACGACGAGTCCATCGTCGATCCCGAGCGCTTCTGGGGCGAGGAAGGCAAGCGGCTGCACTGGATCAAGCCCTACACCCAGGTCAAGGACGTCGACTATCACGCGCCGGTGCGCATCCGCTGGTTCCATGACGGCACGCTGAACGTCGCGGCCAATTGCCTCGACCGGCATCTCGCCACCCGTGCCGCCCAGACCGCCATCATCTGGGAAGGCGACAGCCCCCATGAGCAGAAGCACATCAGCTATGGCGAGGCCCATGGCGAGGTCTGCCGCCTGGCCAATGCGCTGAAGGACCGTGGCGTCAAGAAAGGCGACCGGGTCACCATCTACATGCCGATGATCCCCGAGGCCGCCTTCGCCATGCTGGCCTGCGCGCGCATCGGGGCGATCCACAGCGTCGTCTTCGGCGGCTTCTCGCCGGAGAGCCTGGTGGGCCGCATCCAGGACTGCGATTCCAACTGCCTCATCACCGCGGACGAGGGGCTGCGCGGCGGGCGCAAGATCCCGCTGAAGGCCAATGCCGATGAGGCGCTGGCGCGCTGCCCCTCGGTCAAGACCTGCTTCGTCGTGCGGCGCACCGGGGGCCAGATCGGCTGGGTCGAGGGCCGCGACGTCTGGTATCACGAGGCTCTCGCCAAGGCCTCGCCCGATTGCCCGCCCGAGGAGATGAGCGCGGAGGATCCCCTCTTCATCCTCTACACCTCCGGCTCGACGGGAAAGCCCAAGGGCGTGCTCCATACCAGCGGCGGCTATCTCGCCTATGCCGCCTGGACGCATCAGAACGTCTTCGACTATCACGAGGGCGATGTCTACTGGTGCACCGCCGATGTCGGCTGGGTGACCGGGCATAGCTATATCCTCTACGGGCCGCTGGCCAACGGCGCCACCACGCTGATGTTCGAGGGGGTGCCGAACTACCCCGACAGCTCGCGCTTCTGGCAGGTCATCGACAAGCACAAGGTCAATATCTTCTACACCGCGCCCACGGCGATCCGCGCTCTGATGCGCGAGGGCGACGGGCCGGTCAAGCGCGCCAAGCGCTCGTCGCTGCGCCTCCTGGGCTCGGTGGGCGAGCCGATCAATCCCGAGGCCTGGCTCTGGTATTACAACGTGGTGGGCGACGCGCGCTGCCCCATCGTCGATACCTGGTGGCAGACCGAGACCGGCGGGATCCTGATCTCGCCTCTGCCCGGCGCCACGCCCTTGAAGCCGGGCTCGGCGACGCGCCCGCTGCCGGGCATCAAACCGGTGCTGGTCGATGCCGACGGCAAAGTGCTGGAGGGCGAAGCCGCGGGCAATCTCTGCATCGCCGATTCCTGGCCGGGGCAGATGCGCACGGTCTATGGCGACCACAAGCGCTTCTTCGAAACCTATTTCGCCGCCTATCCCGGCAAGTACTTCACCGGCGACGGCTGCCGGCGCGACCGCGACGGCTATTACTGGATCACGGGCCGCGTCGACGACGTCATCAATGTCTCCGGCCATCGCATGGGCACGGCGGAGGTGGAGAGCGCGCTGGTCGCCCATAAGATGGTCGCCGAGGCCGCCGTCGTGGGCTATCCCCACGACATCAAGGGCCAGGGCATCTACGCCTATGTCACGCTGAAGACCGGCGTCGAGGCGAGCGAGACCCTGCGCCGGGAATTGAACCAATGGGTACGCAAGGAGATCGGCCCCATCGCCGCCCCCGACCTGATCCAATGGGCCCCCGGCCTGCCCAAGACCCGCTCGGGCAAGATCATGCGCCGCATCCTGCGCAAGATCGCCGAGAACGACCATTCCAACCTGGGCGATATCTCGACCCTGGCCGATCCCGCCGTGGTGCAGGACCTCATCGACAATCGGATGAACCGGGGGTAGCGACTAGGAGCGTCCCAAGCGAGCCGCCCTCCCTTTGTATCCCCTCCCCCCTTGCGAGGGAGGGTTAGGGTGGGGGGTCGGATCCGCGTCTGCGGATCAGTATGAGTCCGCCGGTATCAGCTGCGTTGTTGAGAATTCGGCCACCCCCACCCCATCCCTCCCCCGTCAACTCGCGGGCCTGACGGCCCGCAGGGGAGGGGGAAGAAAGTAGCGGCAGCGTTCCAAGAGACACGTCCTGCCGTGGCGCTTTCGCGGGAATGACGGCCAGGAGAGGGTCGCTCAGAAATCCGTGCAGCGGCCGTTCTGCTCCCAATCGCCGTAGCGCGTCGGCTCGGGACCCTTGGGGCCGCCGATTTCCTTCGGCCGGGATTCCGGCGGCCGCTGGGACTCCGGCGCCTTCGGCAACTTCGGGACGGGGTCTGGCGTTGTCTTTTCAGGCGATTTTTGCTCTTCGCTCATAATCTGCATATGGCAGGAACGGCCGGCCGGGACAATACTTGACCGCGGCCCAGGCTTTCCTACTTAGGAAACGGGAGGGGAACGATGCCTTATATCCGCACCGTGCTGCTTCTCGCAGCCCTCACCGGGATCTTCCTCGTCGTTGGCGATCTCATCGCCGGGCGCCAGGGCATGATCATCGCCTTCCTCTTCGCCCTGGCCATGAATCTCTTCGCCTATTGGAATTCCGACCGCATGGTGCTGTCCATGTACGGCGCGCGCGAGGTCGACGAGGCCAGCGCCCCGCAGCTCTATGCCCTGGTGCGCGATCTCGCCCAGCGCGCCGGCCTGCCGATGCCCAAGATCTACATGATCGACAACGATCAGCCCAACGCCTTCGCCACCGGGCGCGATCCCCAGCATGCCGCCGTCGCCGTCAATACCGGGCTGATGCGCCTGCTCTCGCCGGAGGAGGTCGCCGGCGTGCTGGCCCATGAGCTCTCCCATGTGCGCCACCGCGACACCCTCACCATGACCATGACCGCGGTGATCGCCGGCGCCATCGGCATGCTGGCGAATTTCGCCTTCTTCTTCGGCGGCGTGGGCCGCGACCGTCGCGAGGGTGGCGGGCTCGGTGCCCTCGGCGGGCTGCTGGTCATGCTTTTCGCGCCGATCGCCGCCACCTTGGTCCAGCTCGCCATCAGCCGGACCCGGGAATACGAGGCCGACCGCAAGGGGGCCGAGATCTCCGGCAACCCCCTCTGGCTCGCCAGCGCGCTGGGCAAGCTCGAGCGCGGCGCGCGGGCCATCGACAATCCCGTCGCCGAGGGCCATCCGGCCACGGCCCATATGTTCATCGTCAACCCGCTGCATCGCTACACCATGGCCAGCCTCTTCGCGACCCACCCGCCCATCGAGGAGCGCATCCGCCGCCTCGAGGCCATGGCCGCGGCGCAGGGCCAGGAGGCGCCGGTGCGCCGGGGCCCCTGGGGCTGATAACATCGGCCTTTCGCCCGCTATCGGCAGGAGGGAGCCATGGTGTCGGTGCGCTATTTCGTGCGCGATGTGGATGAGGCAGTCGCCTTCTATACCCAGCGGCTCGGCTTCGAGCTGAAACAGCAGTTCGGCCCCGCCATGGCGATCACGCGGCGGGGCGAGCTGACGCTCTGGCTCGCCGGGCCGGGGGCGTCCGCGGCCCGGCCCATGCCCGATGGACGCAAGCCCGAGCCCGGCGGCTGGAACCGCTTCGTGATCGAAGTCGAGGATCTGGAATCGCAGGTGGGGGAGCTTCGCGCCCAAGGCGTCCCCTTTCGCAACGAGATCGTCACCGGTCCCGGCGGCCGCCAGATCCTGTGCGAGGATCCCTCGGGCAATGTCGTGGAGCTGTTCCAACGGGCAGGTTGAGGCCGGCCGCCTCGGTCCCAATCGAATCATGACGAACATCTGCGGCCCCTTGCGATGATTCTGATGTCGAGGAGGAGGGCCGCGCAGCTCTTCACGGTTGTCGCCGTGGCCGTATCGGCCTGGGGGCTGATCGCGCCGCGTCCCTATCCGCTGGCGATGGGGCTGCTCGCCCTCCTGCCCTGGCTGGCCATCCTCCTCTTGGCGCAGTGGCGCCGGAGCCCGGAAATAACCGAGGACATCGCCGCGCGGCCCGATCTCTTCGTGCCCTTGATGCTGCCCGGCTGCATCCTCGGCTTGCGCGCCGTGCTCGACGTCCAGATCCTGGCGGGGTGGGTGGCTCTTCCTCGCAGCGGCGGTCATCGCCGCCGTCATGGCGCTCGTCATTCGCCGGGTCCAGAGCGAGCGGCAGATAGCGCTCTGGCTCTATCTGCTGCTGTTCATTCCCGTCATGGGATTCTACGGCTACGGCGCCACGGTGCTGGCGAACAAGCTGTTCGATCAGGCCCCGCCGAAGATGTACCTGACCTTCGTTCTCGACCGCTCCGTCAACAAGATCAGCCGGCATATCGAGCGCGATCTTCGCCTCGGGCCCTGGGGGCCGCGCAAAGCGCCGGCGAATGTGGAGGTGCCGCGCCGGGTCTTCGACGCGGTCCGGGTCGACGACAGCGTCTGCGTCCTGCTCCATCCCGGCGCCTTCCGCATTGCCTGGTTCGAGGTCGAGCCCTGCGGCTGAGTTGGAGTTCCTGTGGCATCTGCCGCCCGGGACAGGCATAAGCCTGCCATGGCCAAACCGAATGCCCGCGCCGTGGCGCTGGATCTGCTGCAAGCCGTGCTGCGGCACAAGAAGCCGCTGGACGAAGCCCTGGCGGCCCATCCCGCTATGGCGCGGCTGGATCCGCGCGACCGGGGCTTTGCCCGGATGCTGGCGGCGACCTGCCTGCGCCGGCTGGGGGAGATCGACCAGGCCATCGCCCCGCTGCTGGCCACGCCCTTGCCGGGCAAGGCCAGCGCCGTGGCCGATGCGCTGCGGCTGGGCGCCTGCCAGCTGCTCTTCCTCGGCACCCCGCCCCATGCCGCCGTCAGCGAGACCGTCGATCTGGTCGCGAGCCTGGGCGCGCTCGCCGGCTACAAGGGCCTCGCCAATGCCCTGCTGCGCCGGCTGGACCGCGAGCGGCCGGCGACCGATCCTTGGCTGAATACCCCGCTCTGGCTGGCGGAGAGCTGGACCGCCGCCTATGGCGAGACGACGGCGCGGGCCATCGCCGCCGCCCATCTGGTGGAGGCGCCGCTGGATCTTTCGGTCAAGGCCGACGCCGCGGCTTGGGCCGAGCGGCTGAAGGCGGAGATCCTGCCGACCGGCAGCCTGCGCCTCCGCGAGTCGAGCGGCGCCATCGAGGCCCTGCCCGGCTTCGCCGAGGGCGGCTGGTGGGTCCAGGATGCCGCCGCGGCTCTGCCGGCGAAGCTGCTGGGCACACCGAGCGGGGCGATCGATCTCTGCGCCGCGCCCGGGGGCAAGACGGCCGAGCTCGCGGCGGCGGGCATTGCCGTCACCGCCGTCGACCGCTCGCCCCAGCGCCTGCGGCGGCTGAAGGCCAATCTGGATCGCCTGGGCCTCGCCGCCGAGATCGTGGAGGCCGATGCCGCCCGCTGGCGGCCGGAGACCCTCGCCGAGGCGGTGCTGCTGGACGCCCCCTGCTCGGCCACCGGCACCATCCGGCGCCATCCCGATCTGCCCTGGCTGAAGAATCCCGAGGACCTGCCCAAGCTGACGGGCCTCCAGGACCGCCTGTTGAAAAACGCCGTCGCCATGACCCGGCCCGGCGGGGTGATCGTCTATGCCGTCTGCTCCCTCCAGCCCGAGGAAGGCCCGGCGCGCATCGCCGGCTTGCTGTCCCGAGGCGCGCCGGTCGCCCGCATGCCGATCGAGCCCCAGGAGGTCGGCGGCCTGGCCGAGCTGCTGACGCCGGCGGGCGAGCTGCGCAGCCTGCCCTGCCATCTGGCCGAGCGCGGCGGCATGGACGGGTTCTACGCCTGCCGTCTGCGGCGGACCTAGCCCCGGACGCGGTTCCCTCGCCGCCGGCCGGGCTTCTCAATCCCGGACCAAGCTGTTACCAAGGCGTCATGTCCCGCGGGCTCCGAATCGCGCCCTCCATTCTCTCGGCCGACTTCGCGCGGCTGGGCGAGGAGCTGCGCGCCGTGACGGCCGCCGGCGCCGATTACATCCATGTCGATGTGATGGATGGGCATTTCGTGCCCAACCTCACCATCGGCCCGATGGTGGTGAAGGCGCTCCGGCCCCATAGCAACCTGCCCTTCGACGTGCATCTGATGATCGCGCCGGTGGATCCCTATATCCCCGCCTTCGCCGAGGCCGGCGCCGATATCATCACCGTCCATGCCGAGGCGGGGCCGCATCTCCACCGCTCCCTCCAGCTCGTCAAGCACCAGGGCAAGAAGGCCGGGGTATCGCTCAATCCGGCGACGCCCATCGCGGTGCTGGACCATCTCTGGGACGAGGTGGATCTGGTGCTGGTGATGAGCGTCAATCCCGGCTTCGGGGGCCAGAGCTTCATCGCCTCCCAGCTCGACAAGATCGCCGAGCTCCGCCGCCGCATCGACCGCACCGGCCGGGCGATCGATCTCGAGGTCGACGGCGGCATCAATGCCGAGACGGCGCCCCGGGCGGTGGCCGCCGGGGCCGATGTGCTCGTCGCCGGCACGGCGACCTTCACCGGCGGCCCGGCCGCCTATGCCGAGAACATCCGGCGCTTGCGCCAGCCCGCTCCTTCGCCCGCCTGAGGCATGGCGCGCGACTCCGGCAGTCCGATGAAGGGCACCTGGCGGCGGCGCTATCGCCGCCTGCTCGACCTGCCCGCGGGCGTGCTCCGGGGCCGGATCCTCAACCGCGTCAAGCAGCCGATCTTCGCCGGCGGCCTCTATGACCGCCTCCTGCTGGGGCGGCGCGAGCCGAGCCTGAGGGCGATTCCCGCCGATCCCTGGCCCGCCGATGCCGCCCGCGGCCGCGAGATCGCCACCGGGAGCTTCCATCTCGCCCAGCAGACGATCCGCGAGCCCGTGCCGCTGGGCCGGCCCATCGGCGCCGGCGAGGAATGGCGCCTCGCCTTCAACAGCTTCGACTGGCTGGCCGATCTGATGGCGCTGGGCGCCCCGGCCGCCCCCGTGGCGCTGGCCTTCCTCGAGCGCTGGCTGGCGGAGAACCAGCGCTGGGAGGCGCTCGCCTGGCGCCCCGACGTCATCGGCCGGCGCCTCTCGGCCTGGCTCGCCCAGCCCGCGCTGCTGGAAGCCGGCGGCGATGGCGCCCTCAAGCTTCGCTTCGCCGAGGCAGTGGAGCGCCAGACCCGCCATCTCGCCCATGCGCTGCCGGGCGGCCTCGCCGGCCAGGCCCTGCTCTCCGGGGTGAAGGGCCTGATCCTGGGGGCGCTTGCCCTCGGCCATGAGGGGCTGCTGGCCGCCGGGCTGAAGCAGCTCGCCCGCACCCTGCCGCGCCAGCTTCTGGCCGATGGCGGCCATGTCGAGCGCAGCCCCGCCGTGCAGCTCGCGGTGCTGCGCGATCTCTGCGATCTGCGCATCGCGCTGGAATCCGCGGGGCGCCAGGGGCCGAGCGAGCTGGTGCTCGCCATCGAGCGCATGGCGCCGGTCCTGCGCATGTTCCAGGCAGGCGATGGGGGCCTGGCCCTGTTCAACGACAGCGACGAGGGTCCCCCCGGCGCCGTCGATCTCACCTTGCTGCGCGCCGACGCCAAGGCGAAGGCCCTGGCGAGCGCGCCCCAGAGCGGCTTCCATCGCCTCGCCGCCGGATCGGCGGTGGTGCTGGTGGATGCCGGTCGGCCGCCGCCGCCCGGCCTCGATTCCCATGCCCATGCCGGCACCCTCAGCTTCGAGCTCTATCACGGCAAGGAGCGGGTCATCGTCAATTGCGGCGCCCAGCCCGCCGAAGGCGAGTGGCTGCTGGCCCAGCGCTCGACGGCGGCCCATTCGACCATCGCCGTCGACGACACCAACAGCAGCGCCCTCATGCCCGACGGCCATGGCCTGGCGCGCCCGCCCGGCGAGGTCATCGCCCGGCGCGAGGAGGCCGAGGGCAATCTCTGGCTCGAGACCAGCCATGACGGCTATCTCCCCAACTACGGCCTGCTGCATCACCGCCGGCTCTACCTCAGCGCCGACGGCGCCGATCTGCGCGGCCATGACCGGCTGGAGGGCAGCGGCGGCAAGGGCTTCACGCTGCGCTTCCATCTGCATCCCAGCGTCAATGCCAGCCTCGCCCAGGACAAGCAGGCGGTGCTGCTGCGCCTGCCCAGCGGGGCGGGCTTCCGCCTGCGCAGCCAGGTCGTCGCCTCCCCGGGGATCGCCGAGACCGGCGAGGTCGCCCTCGGCGAGAGCATCTATCTCGGCCAGCGTGGGGAGCCCCGGCGCAGCCAGCAGGTCATCGTCACCGGCGAGCTGATGGGGGCCGGCGCCGAGATCAAATGGCAGCTCTCGCGGGAGAACCGGCGGAAGTAAAACCCCGCGTGCCGCTAAGAAGGGTTGAACCACAGAGGCACAGAGACACAGAGAAGGAAGATTAGGCCGGAGACATCGGGTGGCCGCCGACGAGGCGTGATACCTCGGCTTTCTTCTCCGTGCCTCTGTGTCTCTGTGGTGATTCTTTCTACTTCGGCCCCATCCTCAGCGCGCCGTCGAGGCGGATGACCTCGCCGTTGATCAGCCCGTTCTCGATGATATGCAGCACCAGCCGCGAGACCTCGTGGGCGTGGCCGAGGCGCGCCGGGAAGGGCACGGAATCGCCCAGCGCCTTCTGCACATCGGGCGGCAGGTTCAGCATCATGGGCGTGGCGATCAGCCCGGGGGCGATGGCGTTGACGCGGATGCCGCTGCGGGCGAGATCGCGTGCCGCCGGCAGGGTCAGGCCGACGATGCCGGCCTTCGAGGCCGCATAGGCCGCCTGGCCGATCTGGCCCTCATAGGCGGCGACCGAGGAGGTGGAGACGATGACGCCCCGCTCGCCATCGGTCAGCGCCGGCAGCTTCGCCATCTCGGCGGCGGCGAGGCGCATCATGTTGAAGGTGCCGATGAGATTGACCTCGATCACCCTGGCGAATTTCTCCAGGGGCAGCGGGCCGTCCTTGCCGAGGATGCGGCCGGGAATGAGGATGCCCGCGACATTCACCAGGATCCGCGCGGCGCCATGGGCCTTGGTCGCGGCGGCCACCGCCGCCTCGCCGCTGGCGGCACTCGCGATGTCGCATTCCAGCCCCAGCCCGCCGATCTCCTTGGCCACGGCCTCGGCCCCTTCGCGGTTCACGTCGAGAACGGCGACCTTCGCCCCCGCCTTCGCCAGATGCCGCGCCACGTCGGCGCCGATGCCCGAGCCCCCGCCGGTGACGATGGCCGCCTCGCCCTTGATCTCCATGCCCAACTCCTTTGCCCCAAAACGGCGGTCTTCTTAGCAGAGCGGCAGGGTCTTGCGAAGCGAGGCGGAAGTGGCCAGTTATCGGGGATGATGAGCCGCGAACTCACGGTTCCCCAGCTCGAGCAGCTGGAGCGCGACCGCCAGACCACCGAACGGGGGTTCTGGCAGAAGCTCCGCCGCCATGCCCGCCGGCTGCCCTTCGCCGATGAGCTTCTGGCCGGCTATTACTGCGCCATCGATCCGGCGACGCCGCTGCGGGCGCGGGCCGTGCTCTACGGCGCCATCGCCTATTTCGTGCTGCCCTTCGACATCGTGCCCGATTGGATCGTCGGCCTCGGCTTCACCGACGACGCCGCCGTGCTGGCGGCAGCACTGCGCAGCATTCTCCCCCATATCAAAGACACCCACCGCGACCGCGCTCGACAGGTGCTGGAGCGCATTTCGGGCGAGTAACGTCGGCAGGCCGAAAGAGACTTCTCTTTCCGTCATGGCCGGGCGAAGTCCGGCCATCCACGTCGCTGGACGCCAACAGAGAAGCCAGCCTGGCGCTGACGGCGAACACTGCCCGGCAGTGAGCCGCGGGCCGACGTGGATGGCCGTGACAAGCACGGCCATGACGATAGTTGGTGGGGCGCGCCGCTATGCTGCCTTCGCCAGCGCCCGTTTCGCCAGCTGGGATTCGCGGCGCGCGATGTAGATGGCGGAGCCGGCGATGAGGGCGGAGCCGATCCAGGTCCAGCGGTCGGGGACCTCGGCGAAGGCGAGATAGCCGATGAAGGCCGAGAAGATCATGCGGCCATAGTCATAGGGCAGCACCGCCGAGGCATCGGACATGCGCAGCGCCCTGACATAACAGAGATGGCCCAGCGTGCCGGCGAGCCCCATGCCGACCAGGAAGGCCCAGGTCCAGACCGGCGGCATCTGCCAGACGAAGAGCGCCGGCGCCAGCGACATGGGCGTCATCAGCAGGACCATATAGGTCACGATGGCATTGGCCGATTCGGTGCGCGAGAGATGCTTGACCATTAAGGTCGTCGCCGCATTGGCGGCCGCCGAGCCGATCATCAGGAGCATGCCGATATCGAGCGGTGCAGCGCCCGGCCGGACGATGATGACGACGCCGATGAAGCCCAGCAAGGTGGCACTCCAGCGCCGGAAGCGGACCGTCTCGCCGAGGAAAAGCGCCGCGCCCAAGGTCGTGAAAAGCGGGGCGGTGAAGCTGAGAGCCACCGCCAGCGAAAGCGGCAGCAAAGCGAGCGCCGAGAAGGACATGAGCATGGAGCTCAGCCCCACGGCGGTGCGCCAGAAATAAAGCTTCACCCGCCCGGTCCTGAGGCCCGCCATGCCGGAGCTGAAGAGCCAGGGCAGCATGACGGCGAGGCCGAAGAGATTGCGGAAGAAGGCGATCTCGAAGGGATGCAGTTCCGTGGTGAGATAGCGGATCTGGGCGTTGAGGCAGGAGAAGAAGAGGCCCGACCCCAGCATCCAGATGATCGCCTGGAGCAGCTCGCTTCGCCCCACCGCCTTGCCGAAGTATTTCATTCTCAGCGCTTCCCCCGATAGGAGCATAGCGCGGCGCGGAAGGCGCTTGCCAGCGGCGCGCCGGCCCTATTTCATCTCCCGGCGAATGAGGGCCGGAGAAGGGGAGAAATGACTGAACCGTTGTGGCGTCCGTCGCCGGGGCGCATCGCCGCCGCCAATCTGACCCGCTTCTGCCGGCAGGTCGGGCAGATGGGAGTCGAGGCCGCGGACATGGCCACCCTCTACCGCTGGTCCATCGCCGAGCCGGAGGCCTTCTGGCGCTCGCTCTGGGATTTTGCCGGCATTGTCGGCGAGGGTCCGGGCCAAGTGGGCATCGAGAATCCCGGCCGGATGCCCGGCGCGCATTTCTTCCCCGAGGCCCGGCTGAACTACGCCGAGAACCTGCTGCGCCGGCGCGACGATGCCGATGCTTTGGTCTTCTGGGGGGAGGACAAGGTCAAGCGCCGCCTCTCCCACCGCCAACTCTACGATCTGGTCTCGCGCCTGGCCCGGGCCATGAAGGCCGCGGGCGTCGGGCCGGGCGACCGGGTGGCAGGCTTCGTGCCGAACATGCCGGAGACCATCGCCGCCATGCTGGCCACCGCCAGCCTGGGGGCCATCTGGTCCTCCTGCTCGCCGGATTTCGGCGTCCAGGGCGTGCTCGACCGCTTCGGCCAGATCGCGCCCAAGCTGCTGATCACCGCCGACGGCTATTGGTACGGCGGCAAGAGCTTCGATTCCCTGGCCCGCATCGGCGAATGCCTGCCCCAGCTGCCCAGCGTCGAGCGGGTCATCGTGCTGCCCTATCTCAGCGAGACGCCGGATCTGGGGAAACTGCCCAAGGCGGTGCGGCTAGCGGATTTCATCGCACCCTACCCCGCCGGGCCGATCGAATTCGCCCGCCTGCCCTTCAATCATCCGCTCTTCATCATGTATTCCTCGGGCACGACGGGCGTGCCGAAATGCATCGTGCATGGGGCCGGCGGCACGCTGATCCAGCATGTGAAGGAGCATCTGCTCCACAGCGACATCAGGAGCGGCGACCGGCAGTTCTATTTCACCACCTGCGGCTGGATGATGTGGAACTGGCTGGTCTCGGGCCTGGCCTCGGGCGCGACCTTGCTGCTTTACGACGGCTCGCCCTTCCATCCCGACGGCAACATCCTGTTCGATTTCGCCCAGGCCGAGCGCTGCACCTTCTTCGGCACCTCGGCGAAATTCATCGACGCCTGCGCCAAGGCGGCGCTGAAGCCGCGGGTGACCCATGACCTGACGCCGATGCGCACCATCGCCTCCACCGGCTCGCCGCTGGTGGCGGAGAGCTTCGACTACGTCTATGCCGATATCAAAAAGGACGTCTGCCTCTCCTCGATCTCCGGCGGCACCGACATCGTCTCCTGCTTCGTGCTGGGCGATCCCACCGGACCGGTCTGGCGCGGCGAGATCCAGGCGCGCGGGCTTGGGCTTCAGGTCGAGGTCTGGGACGACAGCGGCAAGCCCGTGGTGGGCGAGAAGGGCGAGCTCGTCTGCGCCGCGCCCTTCCCTTGCATGCCCGTGGGATTCTGGAACGACCCCGACGGCCAGAAATACTTCAACGCCTATTTCGCCCGCTTCCCCAATGTCTGGTGCCATGGCGATTATGTCGAGCTGACGGAGCATGGCGGGTTGATCATCTATGGCCGCTCCGATGCGGTGCTGAATCCCGGCGGGGTGCGCATCGGCACGGCGGAGATCTACCGCCAGGTGGAGCAGCTGCCCGAGGTGGCCGAGAGCATCGTCATCGGCCAGGATTGGCAAGGCGATGTGCGGGTCGTGCTCTTCGTGCGGCTGCAGAAGGGGCATGTGCTGGACGAGGCGCTGAAGAAGAAGATATCGGCCCAGATCCGCCGCAACACCACGCCGCGCCATGTGCCGGCCAAGATCCTCGAGGTCGCCGACATCCCGCGCACCAAGAGCGGCAAGATCGTCGAGCTCGCGGTGCGCGACGTGGTCCATGGCCGCGCGGTAAAGAACCGCGAGGCTTTGGCGAATCCGGAGGCGCTGGAGCTTTATCGGGATCGGAAGGAGCTCTTGGAGTGAGAAAGATAAGATTCACCACAGAGACACAGAGGCACAGAGAGAACGAGCTGAACACGCTCGATCCTGATTCGCCTCGCCCTGATTCTTGGGGCCGCTGCGCGGCCCAGTTCTTCTTCTTCTCTGTGACTCTGTGCCTCTGTGGTTCAACTCACCCATGAAGCTCGCTCTCAACCCGCTGCTCGCCGCCGTCGCGCCGCCGCCGATCGCCGAGGCCCATAGCTGGATCGAGGGGCGGCGCTTTCCCGCAGGAGAAGCCGCTGATCGATGTGGCCCAGGCGGTGCCGGGCTACCCGCCGCCGCCGGCGCTGACCGATCATCTGGCGGCGATCGTCGGCGAGGCCGCGAGCGCGCGCTATACCGATATTCTGGGGCTGCCGGCGCTGCGCGCGGCACTCGCCCGCGACATGGGCGATTTCTATGGTGCGTCCATCGCGGCCGAGGATGTCGGCATCACCGCCGGCTGCAACCAGGCCTTCTGCCTTGCCCTCCTGGCGCTGGCGCGGGCCGGCGAGGAGGTGATCCTGCCGCTCCCCTACTACTTCAACCACCAGATGTGGTTCGACATGCAGGGCATCACCGCGCGACATCTGCCCTTACGGCCCGAGCGCGGCGGCGTGCCGGATCCGGCCGATGCGGCGGCGCTGATCGGGCCGAAGACGCGCGCCATCGTGCTGGTGACGCCCAACAACCCGACCGGGGCGATCTATCCGCCGGAGGTCATCGCCGAGTTCTTCCATTTGGCGCGGCGCCACGATCTGGCCCTGGTGCTGGACGAGACCTATCGCGATTTCCTGCCGACGGACGATGCGCCCCACGGGCTCTTCGCGGAGCCCGGCTGGCGCGACACGCTGGTCCAGCTCTACAGCTTCTCCAAGGTCTATTGCCTGACCGGCTATCGCGTCGGCTCGATCATCGCCGGGCCAGCCCTCCTCGCCGAGGTTGCCAAGGCCATGGATACGGTGGCGATCTGCGCGCCGCGTCTGGGCCAGATGGCGGCGATCTACGGCATCGAGCATCTCGGCGAATGGCGGCGCGGCAACACGGCCCTGATGCGCGGGCGCCTGGCCGCTTTGCTGAAGAGCCTGGCGCGCAACGATCTGGGTTATCGCCTGGTCAGTGCCGGTGCCTATTTCGCCTATCTCACCCATCCCTTCGACGGCCGGCCCGCCACCCAGGTCGCGCGGCGGCTGGCGGACGAGCAGAACGTGCTGGCGCTGCCCGGCAGCATGTTCGGCCCGGGGCAGGAGGAGTATCTCCGCGTCGCCTTCGCCAATGTCGAGGCGGCGGCCATGCCGGCCCTGGCCGAGCGCCTCGCCGCAGATGCGGCGCGGGGGTAAACAGGAACCCCCTCCCCTTCGTCATCCCCGCGAAAGCGGGGATCCAGGGCAACAGCTCGCTTACGGCCCTGATTCCCGCTTTCGAGCGTGTGAAGGAATTGGCGTTTGGGCCTATTTGTAATTCCCTAGCCGAGGATTTAGGAGGCAGGGAATGACGGGGAAGGCGCGGTATCTGGAAGCGGAGCGATCCCAGCTTAGGTGGGACAGCGTGGACCTTGAGAGCCAGTTGGCGTCGGACCACCGAGCTCGGATTGTTTGGGCGTTCGTGGTGAGCTTGGACTTGTCGGCGCTGTATGAGCGGATCCGGGCCCGAGAGGGTGAGCCTGGGCGTCCGCCGCCCGATCCTCGGATATTTCTGGCGCTGTGGCTGTACGCGACGCTAGAGGGTGTTGGTTCGGCGCGCCATCTGGCACGGCTGTGCGAGAGCGATACGGCCTACCGCTGGCTGCGCGGTGGGGTGGCGATGAACTATCACGACCTGAGCGACTTCCGGGTCGGGCACGGGGATGTTCTGGATCGTCTTCTGACGGATAGCCTGATGGCTTTGCTGGTCGAGGGGATCGTGAAGCTGGAGGAGGTGGCGGTCGACGGGACGAAGGTGAGGGCCTGGGCGGGCCGTGGGTCGTTCAAGGGGGCGAAGAAGCTGGCGCGGCTGGAGCGGTGGGCCCGGGAACGGGTCGAACAGCTGCGAGGTTCGGGGAGCGATGCGGGGGCGAGCGAGGGTCGCCGTCGGGCGGCGCAGGAGCGTGGGGCGGAAGAGGTAGCCCGGCGGGCCCGGGAGGCTTCGCGCACGCTGGAGAAGCTGCGGGCGGAGCAGGCCAAGCGGGCCAAGACCCATAAGAAGGAGGAAGAGGCTAAGAAGACGGAGGTGAAGGCCAGCCTGAGCGATCCCGAGGCACGCATGATGCGCTTTGCCGACGGGGCTGTGCGGGCGGCCTATAACATTCAGCTGGCGGTGACGCCGGACACGGGCATCATCGTGGCGGCGGCAACCACGGACCGGCGCAATGACACCGGCTTGGCTGTCCCGGTGGTGGAGCAGATCAAGGATCGCCTGAAGATCTTGCCGCAGCGCCTGCTGGCCGACACCCATTATGCGACGAAGGACGACATCGTCGATTTGGCGGCACAAGGGGTCGCGGTCTATATGCCGGTGCCGGCAGATAAGCCGGATGCCAAGCCCGAGAGCCAGCGCAAACGGGCCCAGCAGCGCAGCCGCGAGCCGGAGCCCGTCAAAGTCTGGCGCGAGCGCATGGACCAGGACGAGGGCAAGGCCATCTATCAAGCCGCGCCAATCGAGGGCTATCGGTGCCCACATCCCTGCTCTACTTCCTCACCGTGCTGATCTGGGGAACCTCCTGGTTCGCCATCACGCTCCAGACCGGGGTGGTGCCGGTGGAGCTCTCCATCGCCTATCGCTTCCTGCTCGCCGCGGCGATGCTGATCGTCTTCTGCCTGGCGACCGGGCGGCGCCTCAGCTACAGCCGGCGCGACCATCTCTTCATGGCAGCCCAGGGCGTCTGCCTCTTCTCCCTCAACTACATCCTGTTCTACCGGGCGAGCTTCGACATGCCGAGCGGTCTCATGGCCATCTGCTTCTCGACCATCACCCTGATGAACATCCTGAACGGCGCGCTCTTCTTCCGCACCCCTGTCGATGCCCGGGTCTTCATCGGGGCGCTGCTGGGCCTGGCCGGGCTCGGCCTCGTCTTCTGGCCGCAGGTCGCGGGCTTCGGCCTGCACAGCCGCGCCGCTCTCGGCCTCGCCTTGTCGCTGCTGGCGACCGCCTTCGCCTCCTTCGGCAATATGGTCTCGGTGCGCCACAAGCTCGCGCGCATCCCGGTGATCGAGAGCAATGCCATCGGCATGGGCTATGGGGCGCTCTGCTCGCTGGCCATCGCCTTGGCCCAGGGCCTGCCGCTGGTCTATGACGGGCGCTGGACCTATAGCGCCGCCCTGCTCTATCTCGCCCTCTTCGCCTCGGTGATCGGCTTCGGCTGCTTTCTGACGCTGGTGCATCGCATCGGCGCCGACCGGGCCGCCTATTCCTCCGTCCTCTTCCCCCTCGTCGCCCTTGCCCTCTCCACCTGGCTCGAAGGCTATCGCTGGACGCCCCTGGCGGCCATCGGCGTGGCTCTGGTATTGCTGGGCAATGTCCTGGTGCTGATGCGCCGTCCCTCGCCAAGAAAGCCCTTGCCCGCATGAACCTTCCCATCCGCCCTGAGATCACCGAGCTCGAGGATTCCAAGATCGTCGATGTCTGGCGCCACGGCTTCTCGCGGCCCGACCTCATCATGCTGGCCGTCGGCGAAGGCGATCTGCCGACGCCGAAGTTCATCGCCGATGCGGCCTATCAGGCGATGCTCGGCGGCGAGACCTTCTACACCTACAAGCGCGGCATCCCGGAGCTGCGACAGGCGCTGGCCCGCTATCACAAGCGCCATTGGGGCGTGGAGATCGCCGATGAGCGCATCGCCATCACCTCGGCGGGCATGAACGCGATGATGCTGGCGATGGAGATCGCCATCGGCGCCGGCGACAACATGGTGGCGCTCAGCCCCGTCTGGCCGAATATCTTCGCCACGGCGGAGATCATGGGCGGCGAGGTGCGCATGATCGCCCTCGACAATGACGGCAGCGGCTGGCACCTCGATCTCGACAAGCTCTTCGGGGCCGTGGATGCCCGCACCCGCGTCATCTACGCCGCCACCCCCGGCAATCCCACGGGCTGGACCATGTCGGCCGCGGAGCTCCAGGCGGTCATCGAGTTCTGCCGCAAGAAGAACATCTGGTTCATCGCCGACGAGGTCTACAACAGGCTGGTCTACGACCGGGTGGTCGCACCCTCGGCGCTGCAATTCGCCACGCCCACCGATCCGGTGATGGTGGTGAACAGCTTCTCCAAGACCTGGGCCATGACCGGCTGGCGCCTCGGCTGGATGGTGCTGCCGCTGGGCATGGTGCCGGTGATGGATAAGCTGCTGGAGTTCAACACCAGCGGCGGCCAGGCCTTCCTGCAGCGCGCCGCCATCGCCGCCCTCGATCAGGGCGAGAATTTCGTCGCCGATCAGATTTCCCGCTATCGCGCCAGCCGCGATCTGGTGACCCAGCGCCTGGGCGGCATGCGCCGCGTGAAGCTGACGCGCTCGGAAGCCTCGATGTATCTGATGTTCCAGGTCGAGGGCGAGCCGGATTCCTACAAGCTGGCGCTGCGGCTGGTGGAAGAAGCCCGGGTGGGCATGGCGCCGGGGGTGGCCTTCGGGGCCGGCGGCGAGGGTTATCTTCGCCTCTGCTTCGCCGCCGATTCCAAGAAGCTGAGCCAGGCCATGGACCGGCTGGAGCCGGTGCTCAGCTAGAAAGAGGTCGCCGATGTATTTGCCGCCCCATTTCAAGCAGGAAGAGCTTCCGGCCCTGCACGGGGCGATGCGCGCCGCACGGCTCGCCACGGTGGTGACCCTGGGCGCCGAGGGCATGGAGGCGAGCCATGTGCCCATCCTGCTCGATGCCGGCGAGGGCCCTTATGGCGCGATCCGCGGGCATATCGCGCGCGCCAATCCGCAATGGTGGCGCGTCGCGGTGGAGACGCCCGCGCTCGCGATCTTCCTCGGCCCCGATGCCTATGTGTCGCCCTCCTGGTATCCGACCAAGCAGGAGACGGGGAAAGTCGTGCCGACCTGGAATTATCTCGCGGTCCATGCCTATGGCCGCATTGAGTTCTTCGAGGATGCGGAGCGCCTGCGTGCCATCGTCACGGCATTGACCGCGCTGCATGAAGGCAAGCGCGACCGGCCCTGGGCCGTGACCGACGCCCCGGCGGATTACATCGCCGCTCAGCTCCGCGGGATCATCGGCTTCCGGCTCGTCATCGATCGCCTCGAAGGCAAATGGAAGCTGAGCCAGAACCGCACCGAAGCCGATCGCCAGGGCGTGATCGGCGGGCTGGAAGGCGAGGGCGGGGCGCTGGAAAAGACCATCGCGCGGGAGATGAAGGGGGAGGGGTAGGGCGTCCCCGCTGCCGGCGCCGATCCCCTGTTCACCCTCACGCCCCCGGCGGCCCGACCACCGGCGCTTCCGGGTCCTTGCCGCAGGCCTCTTCCAGCAGCCAGTTGCGGAAGGCGGCGATCTTGGGGCGGTGGGCCATGCCTTCGGGCACGACGACGTAAAAGGCGAAGTCGGTAGGCAAGGTGTAGTCGAAGAGCCGCACCAGCCTGCCGGCAGCGAGATCGTCGCCCGCCAGGGCGTTCTGGCTGAGGGCGACGCCGAGGCCGTCGATCGCCGCCTGCAGCATCAAATTGGAATAATTGAAGCTGAGGGTGTGCTTGGCGACGAAGCGCGTCATGCCGGCGGCCTCGAGCCAGAGCTGCCAGAAATCGACCCGCCAGTCGTAATCGCTGATCAGCGTGTGGTGACAGAGATCCGCCACCGTCTTCAGCGGCGGCGGTCCTTCGAGCAGGCGGGGGCTCGCCACCGGGAACATGGTCTCGCGCATCAGCAGCTCCGTATCGACATCGGGCCAGACGCCGCGGCCGTAGCGGATGCAGATATCGACATCGTCGCGGGCGAAATCGGTGAGCTTGGAGTTGGCCGAGATGCGCACGTCGATATCGGGATGGCGCTCGCGGAAGCGCCGGAGTCGCGGCAGCAGCCATTTGGCCGCGAAGGAGGGCATGACGCTGACGGTGAGGGGGCCGCTGCGTTCGCGCACCCGCAGCCGCCGCGTCGCCTCGCCCAGGCGCTCGAAGCTGTCGCGCACCGGCTTCAGATAGGCCTGTCCGGCGTCGGTCAGCACCAGGCCGCGGTTGATGCGGCGGAAGAGGGGGGCGCCCAGCCATTCCTCCAGGGCCTTGATCTGATGGCTGACGGCGCTGTGGGTCACGTTCAATTCGGCAGCGGCCTTGGTGAAGCTCAGATGCTTGGCGGCGATGTCGAAGCAACGCAGGGCGTTGAGGGGCGGGAGGCGCTCGGCCATGGTCCACCTAAGGGGGCTAATTATGCGTTAGTTTTTCTAACGAAACATATGAGAAACGATCGTTTGAGGGCAAGGGGGAATTCCACCAGATTGTGGTCATGGATCGCGGCCATTCGCGACCCGCTCCAAAGGAGAGCAACATGAACCAGATTGTCACAAATGAGTCCACCCTCCGGCCCCAGGCTCTGCAGCCGACCCGCCCCTGGACCCGTTTTGTTCATGCGGTCGACGGCGGCCTCGAGACCATGGTGGATACCCTCCTGACCTGGCAGCGCCGGCATAAGGACCGGATGCATCTGATGAGCCTGGACGACCGGCTGCTCCGGGATATCGGGATCAGCTATGTCGAGGTCGATCACGAGGCTTCGAAGCCCTTCTGGCGCGGCTGAGTTCCGTGGCGCGGCTGACTGGCTGGCGGGTTTCCGCCATGATGGTTCAGCTCAACCAGGGGGAAGGCCGATGCAGATCGTCTATTTCCGCCAATTGGCCCAATACAACGCCTGGGCCAATTGGCGGCTCTACGAGGCCTGTGCCCAGCTTTCCGACGCCGAGCGCAAGGCACCCCGGCCCTGCTTCTTCGGCTCCATCCACCGTACCCTCAACCATATCCTGGTCGGCGATCGCCTCTGGCTGTCACGCCTGACAGCGAGCAACTCGGGCGTCACCAGCCTCGATCAGGAGCTCTACAGCGATTTCGCCGAGCTGCGCGCAGCCCGGATCCGCGAGGATGAACGCCTGATCGGCGTGATCGGCCGATATGACGAGGCCGAGATGGCGGGCTCCCTCAGCTATCGCAGCATGGACGGCGAGGCCAAGCGGGTGCCCATGGTCCATGTCCTGGGCCATATCTTCAATCATCAGACCCATCACCGCGGGCAGGTTCATGCCCTGCTCTCCGGCACCCCCGCAGCGCCGCCCTCCCTCGATCTGATCTCCCTCAACTGGGAGACTAGCGTCGCCTGACCTTGATGGCGGCGGCTTTGGGCAAATCGGCCTTGTCCTTGCGCGAGAGCACCTTACGGACTTGGGCCTTCACCGATCCCGCCTTGAGGGAATCCCCCTTC
This sequence comes from uncultured Alphaproteobacteria bacterium, assembly GCA_963757155.1. Taxonomy (GTDB): domain Bacteria; phylum Pseudomonadota; class Alphaproteobacteria; order Dongiales; family Dongiaceae; genus DASXQK01. The sequence continues at coordinate 158,568 of CAVWQS010000012.1, read as the reverse complement.
GACCATTCCCCGAGTCGGCGATAGATCCAGACGCTCGCCGGCGGCAGATTGCCGATGACCCGCCGGGCGACCCGGCCCTCCAGCTTCAGGCGATCGCGGGCGATAGGCGACATCGGCCCATAGGTGAATTGGAGCAAGGGGGCGCCCGGCGCCAGGAAGGCGAAGGCGCTGTGGACGATCTCGTCCTGGAGGGGGCGGGGAAAGGTGAGCAAGGGCAGACCCGAGATGATGGCCGCCACGCGGCCGCTGGCGGCGCCATTGCCGGCGCCATTGCCGCTTCCCTGGCCCTTGGCGCCCTTGGCCGGGGGCCGGATGCCCAGGGGCTTCAGCGCATCGGCCAGCTTGGCCGCATCGCCCAGGATCACCTGGACATGGGGAAAGCGCTCGACCAGATGGCGGTGGAGCAGGGGGTCGCGCTCGATCACCACGAGGCGTGCCGGCGCCAGTCCGCGCCGCAGCAGGGCGTCGGTGACGACCCCGGTGCCCCCGCCCAGCTCGATGATCCAGCCCGGGCTGTCGATGGGCACCTGGCCGGCAATGGCGTCGGCGAGCCGGCGGCTCGATGGCGCAATGGCGCCCACCTGCATGGGATTGTGCAGCCAGCGGCGCAGGAAAAGGCGAGAACTCGCGAGTTATCATCGCAGCGTTCGGTTCCCTCTCTCGATAGCTTAACCCACTTGGCGCCGAATCAGCATATGGCCGATTCCGTTCACGACTTTGTAAAGCTGCGCGAAATCGGCATCGAAGGCGGCCGGGGCGGCGCGGGCGCCGAATTCCGCGGCAAGGAGGCCCTGCAGCTCGCCCAATGAGCGGCCGCCGTCGATGCGGCTGAGAATGGGCCCGGCCATGCGCGGCACGGGTAAGGCGATCTCGATGCCCTCGATGCGAAAGACCACCCGATCCTCCTTGATGGTGCGGGCGAAGGCGGGGCCGTCATCATTGCGCATCACCGGGATGGCGTCCGCATCGGAGGGTCGGGCCAGCGCCTCGGCGGACGCGGCCCGCGGCGACGAGATAGCAGATATGGGTCTTGATATTGCCGGCGAGGAGCTCGGCGAAACTCTCCCGCTTCAGCCGGGAGAGACCGGCGAGACGCGCCTTCAGCTTGGGGTCGTGGATATAGCTGTCCGGATCGTAGCGCCAGGGATCGATGAAGGAGACGATCTCGAGCCCGGCGCCGGCCGCGAGCCCGGCGATTTCCGGGACGGTGAAGGCGCGGTCGCGCGAATGGAGCATCAGGTCAAACAGCTCCGGATCTCCACCGCGCTTGTAGTCGACGATGGACGGATTGCGGCGCAGCCAATTGGTCACCGGCAATTCGGCCAGCAGCCGGCGGGCAACCGCCAGGCGCTCGCTCGCCGGGTCGCCGGCGCTCAGCATTTTCAGCATCGCCTGGGCGTGATAGACGCCGATGCGCCCCAGCGTGCCATAGAGCATCAGCCCGATGCCGCCGGCGGGATCCAGGACGGATTTGAGGGCGGCGAGGCCGGCGGCAGGGTCCTCCAGATGATGCAGCACCCCGCAGCAGTCGATGTAGTCGAAGGGCCCCAGCCCCAGGCTCGGCAGATCGAGCAGCGAGCCGGTATGAAAGCGGATATTCGTGAGGCCGCGGACCTCGGCCCTCGCCTCGGCGATGCGGCGCGAGGCGGCGGAGAGGTCGAGATAGTGGATGTCGGCGGGGAGATTCGCATCGGCGAGATGCTGGCCCAGCATGATGAGCGCGTCGCCGGTGCCCCCGCCCGCCACCAGCACACGGAGCGGACCGCGCTCGCGCCTTTCGCCGGCGATGAGCCGGCCGCCGAAGACGTAGTGATCGACTTCCTTCAGATGGCTCGGCGAGCCTTCGATCAGGCGGGACTTGTCGTCCTGCGGGAGGCGCTGGGGATAGGGATAGGCCTCGTATTGCGCCGAGACGCGGTCTGTCATGCGACGCCTATCGCCGCTTTCCCCGCCCCGCCGCTCGGATGCTCGTCACTCATGGCCAATTCCTTGCCCATGGTGAGGACGACCTTGCCCGTCGCCTTACGCTCGACGAGTTGGGCGAGGCCCTGCTTGGCTTCCGCGAGATCGAGGCGCGCCGAGACCAACGGCTTCAGCTTGCCCTCGCGCCACCAGCCGAACATCTGCGCGAAGGCGCCGGGGAGGAGGTCGGCGCAATGCTGCCGGTAGGAACCCCAATAGAGCCCATGCACGGCGAGATTCTTCACCAGCAGGATATTGGCGGGAATCTGCTGCACCTTGCCCGAGGCGAAGCCGACGACGACCAGACGCGCCGACCAATTGGCAGCGCGCAGGGCCGCATCGAAGCTTTCGCCGCCGACCGGATCGTAGACGACATCGGCGCCGGCCCCGTCGGCGATCTCGCGCACGCGCCCGCGGATGTTCTCGGTGCGGTAGTCGATCAGATAATCGGCGCCATGGGCCTTGGCGATCTCGAGCTTCTCGGCGCCGCCGGCACAGGCGATGACCCGCGCGCCGATGGCCTTGCCGATCTGGACCGCGGTGAGGCCGACGCCGCCCGCCGCCCCCAGCACCAGCAGCAGCTCGCCGGGCTTGAGCGCGGCGCGCCAGACAAGGGCGCCATGGGAGGTGCCATAGGCGATGGCGAAGCCGGCGGCCTCGGCGAAGCCCATGCCGTCGGGAATCCGGAAGACATCGCTCTCCTTGGCCACCACCTTCTCGGCGAAGCCGCCATGGTCGAGCATGGCCAGCACCCGGTCGCCGGGCTTCACCCGCTGGACGCCCGCGCCCACGGCGCTGACCCGGCCCGCGACCTCGAGGCCGGGGGTGAAGGGAGGCATCGGGCGTTCCTGATACTTGCCCGTGATCATGAGGATATCGGCGAAATTGACGCCGGCCGCGGCAACCTCGACGGCGACCTTGCCGGGGCCGGGCGGGGGCGGGGGCGGGAGCTCCGCGAGGGTGATATTGCCCAATTCCCCCCAGGCATTGCATTGCACTGCGCGCATCGCGGCCGTTTCCCCCGTCTTCCGCTCTCTCAATTAACCCAAATGCGCCCGGAACGCTGCGCCTTTAAGAGGCGCCGCCAAAATGCCGCCCCTCAAAACGCAGCATCCGCGGCCGGCCGGATCCGGCCGACCTCCAGCCCCGCGCGGTTCATCACCGGCGGCGTCAGGCGATCGGCCAGCATGTGCTTCTCCTCGCTCGTGAGCACGCCCAGCTCCTCCAGTATCCGCCCGACCGCGACCTGGGCCGCCCGCGAGGTGCCGTCCTCGGCCTTGACGCAGACGCCAAGGCCGAGCCCCGGCAGGATCGCCACATAGACTCCTTCCGCCCCGGATTTGAGCGCCAGCTTGCCGGCGCAGCGGTCCATCAGCACGCTGACGAACTCCTCCCGCCCGCCGACCATATAGGGCTCCGCCATCATCGCCGCGACCACCCGCCCCGCCGCCGCGGCCCGGGCGGGCGGCAGCTCGACCGGATCGGCCAGCCGCGCCATGGCCATGGCCGTATTGCCCAGCGGAATGGCGATGGTGGGGATGCCGCAGCCGTCGACCCCGCGCGGCGCCTCGGAAAGATCGAGGCCGCAGGTCTGCTCCAATATCCCGAGCAGGCGCTGCTGGATGGGATGCTCGTAGCGGATATAGCCCTTGGTCGCCAGCCCCAGATGCACGGCGGTGGTGAGGAAGCCGGTATGCTTGCCGGAGCAATTGTTGTAGGCGGCATCCGGCTGCTGCCCGGCGCGGACCAGGGCGCGCATCGAGGGCTCGTCATAGGGCAGATGGGCGCCGCATTCGAGATCGGCGGCGGAGAGCCCGATGCGGGCCAGCCAGGCGCGGACCGTCTCCACATGGCGCGGCTCGCCGCTGTGGGAGGCGCAGGCGAGCGCGATCTCGGCCTCGCTCAGCTCGAATTCATCGGCTGCCCCGGTCTCGACCAGGGCCAGGGCCAGCAAGGGCTTGATGGCCGAGCGGCCGTAGATCGGCTGCTCGATATCTCCCCAGCTCCTGACAACGCCGCCGTCCGGCCCGGCCACCGCGGCGATGCAGCGGTGCCGGCTCTCGACCAGCGTGCCGCGGGTGACTTCGACGATGAGAGGCGGATTCGGCATGGCAGAAGGTTCAGACAACCAGGAGAGATGCCGCTCGGCGCGGTGGGGCGCCGATCGGCCAAGCACCTTGCCGCGAGCGACAGCGCCATGCAAGCTTCGCGGCATGCGCGGCTATTTCGGCATCGGCGTGGAGGGGGTCAGCAAGCCGATGAATCTCGGCAGCCTGCTGCGCAGCGCCCATGCCTTCGGCGCCAGCTTCGCCTTCACCATCGGCGCCGCCTTCGACGCCAAGGCCGCGGCCGGTGCCGATACCTCGGCCGCCGTGGCGAGCCTGCCCTTCCATGCCTATGCCGATCTCGCCGCCTTCACCCCGCCCCATGGCTGCCGGCTGGTGGGCATCGAGCTGATGGAGGAGGCCGTCGAGCTGCCCAGCTTCACCCACCCGCCCCAGGCCGCCTATGTGCTGGGAGCCGAGCGGGCGAGCCTGTCGCCTGCCTTGGTCGAGCAATGCGATTTCGTGGTCAAGATCCCGACCCGCTTCTGCGTCAATGTCGCCATCGCCGGCGCGCTGGTCATGTACGACCGGATGATCAGCCTCGGCCGCTTCGCCGAGCGCCCGGTGCGGGCCGGCGGGCCCACGGCCGCCCGCCCCCTCCATATCCATGGCGAGCCGGTCTGGAAGCGCAAGCGGGCCAAGGCAGGCGGCTGAGACTGCCGGCAGCGCCATCCTCGGTCCGAATCGCATTAAATTCAGGACACGGCCTGCCGAGACTGGTCCCACGCGCTTGCTCGGGGCGGTGGCAAAGCCTATTTAGCCCCACAGGCGATCCCGCCGGCGAGGATGTCCTTGTCCCAGCTATGGAACCCCGGCGAAATTGCCTGTTTCACAACAATATGATACGGGGACGGTCCGCCGACGGATCACCCGGGATCGTATCTATGTGCTACACCCCCGGGTGAATGCTTACGGGGGGCGAAACGGAGACGGCGGCGAGTTTTGCGAATCCCCACGAAAGGGCAATGTTGGTCATGAAGATGAAGAGATGGCTTTTGGCAGGCGGCATGGCGGCGGCGATGGCGGCAGCGGTCGCGGCGGGCCCCGCCCGGGCGGCGAACCCGGTCCCGATCAACCGGTTCACGGACTGGCTTGCCCAGACCTATGACGACAGCGGCAAGACGCTTTGCTATGCCACCAGCGCGCCGAAGAAGCAGGCGGGCAATTTCAAGAGCCGCGGCAATCCCTATATCGCCATCACCCATGCCCCCCAGTCGGGCGTGCGCGACCAGGTGAGCTATATCGCGGGCTATGATCTCAAGCCGAACAGCGAGGTCATCCTCACCATCGGCAATCAGAACTTCTCGCTTTCGGTCCTGCAGAAGGACCGGGCCTGGGCCAAGGACGCCACCGTCGACAAGGCCATGATCGACGCCATGCGCAAGGGCAGCAGCCTGACCGTCAAGGGGACCTCCTCCCGCGGGACCGAGATCACCGATACCTACTCCCTGCTCGGCTTCTCCAAGGCCTATCAGGCGATCGGCGCCGCCTGCAAGGTCCAGTAGGAAGGTCATGAGCACGGCCGGCCATGCGGATATCTTCGCCCCGCCGGCCGCGGCCGCCGATGGCCGAATCGAGCTGATCGGGCTCGACCGGGCGGAGCTCGAGGCCGAGCTCGCCCGGGTCGGCGAACCGCCCTTCCGGGCCCGCCAGCTCTGGCATTGGATCTATCATCGCGGCGCCACCGATTTCGCCCTGATGACGACGCTGGCCAAGAGCTTCCGCGCCGATCTGGCCGAACGCTATGTCGTCTCGCGGCCCCGCGCCGTGGTCGACCGGCAGTCGATCGACGGCACCCGCAAATGGCTGCTGGGATTCGCCGACGGGCAGGAGGCCGAGACGGTCCACATCCCGGAGGAGGATCGCGGCACGCTCTGCGTCTCCTCCCAGATCGGCTGCACGCTCACCTGCCGCTTCTGCCATACGGGGACCCAGCGCCTGGTGCGCAATCTCTCGGCGGCCGAGATCCTGGGCCAGATCATGCTGGCCCGCGATGCGCTGCAGGAATGGCCCTCGCCGCCCGATGGACGCCTCATCTCCAACATCGTCATGATGGGCATGGGCGAGCCGCTCTACAATTATGACAATGTCGCCAAGGCGCTGCGCATCATCATGGACGGCGAGGGGATCTCGATCTCCAAGCGCAAGATCACGCTGTCGACCGCCGGCGTGGTGCCGATGATCCGGCGCGCCGGGGCCGAGCTCGGCGTCAATCTCGCCATCTCGCTGCATGCGGTGACGGACGAGCTGCGCGACAAGATCGTGCCCATCAACAAGAAATACCCCATCGCCGAGCTGATGGACGCCTGCCGCAGCTATCCCGGGCTCAGCAATGCCCGGCGCATCACCTTCGAATATGTGATGCTGAAGGGGGTGAACGATTCGCCCGCCGATGCCAGGGCGCTGATCAAGCTCATCGAAGGCGTCCCGGCCAAGGTCAATCTGATTCCCTTCAACGCCTGGCCCGGCGCGCCCTTCGAATGCAGCAGCAATGCCGCCATCACGGCCTTCAGCGACATCGTCTTCGAGGCCGGCTATGCCAGCCCCGTGCGCACCCCGCGCGGGCGCGACATCATGGCCGCCTGCGGCCAGCTCAAGAGCGAGAGCATCCGCCAGCGCAAGACGGTGAAAGCGGCCTAGCCTCCTCGGCCTTGCCGGGGGCCGGCCAATCCCTATACTCCGCGCGCTTTTTCCTCTCTGCCGAGGCCAGGAACCATCCATGAAGCGCGACATCAAGAAGGTCGTGCTCGCCTATTCCGGCGGGCTCGACACCTCCGTGATCCTGAAATGGCTGCAGACGACCTATGGCTGCGAGGTGGTGACCTTCACCGCCGATCTGGGCCAGGGCGAGGAGCTGGAGCCCGCCCGGCGCAAGGCCGAGATGCTGGGGATCAAGCAGATCTATATCGAGGATCTGCGCGAGGAGTTCATCCGCGACTTCGTCTTTCCCATGTTCCGCGCCAATGCCCTCTATGAGGGCTGCTATCTCCTGGGCACCTCCATCGCCCGGCCGCTCATCGCCAAGCGCCAGATCGAGATCGCGCGCGAGACCGGGGCCGATGCGGTCGCCCATGGCGCGACCGGCAAGGGCAACGACCAGGTGCGCTTCGAGCTCACCTATTACGCCCTCAATCCCGACATCAAGGTGATCGCCCCCTGGCGCGAATGGGAGCTGACCTCGCGCACCAGCCTGCTGGAATTCGCCGAGAAGCATCAGATCCCCATCGCCAAGGACAAGCGCGGCGAGGCGCCCTTCTCGGTCGACGCCAACCTCCTGCACATCTCCGCCGAGGGCAAGGCGCTGGAGGATCCCTGGCATGAGCCGGAGGAATTCGTCTACAGCCGCACCGTGGCGCCCGAGCAGGCGCCCGACAAGCCCACCTATGTCGAGATCGAATTCCTGCGCGGCGATGCCGTGGGCCTCGACGGCGAGGCGCTGTCGCCGGCCAAGCTGCTGACCCGGCTCAACGAGCTCGGCGGGGCCAACGGCATCGGGCGCCTCGATCTGGTGGAGAACCGCTTCGTCGGCATGAAGAGCCGCGGCGTCTATGAGACGCCGGGCGGCACCATCCTCGCCGCCGCCCATCGCGGCATCGAGAGCCTGACCCTGGACCGCGGCGCCATGCATCTCAAGGACGAGATCATGCCGCGCTATGCCGAGCTCATCTACAACGGCTTCTGGTTCAGCCCGGAGCGCGAGATGCTGCAGGCCCTGATCGACAAGAGCCAGGAGCATGTCGAGGGGACGGTGCGGCTCAAGCTCTACAAGGGCTCCGTCCGGGTCGTCGGGCGCAAATCGCCGAAATCCCTCTACAGCCTCGCCCATGTCACCTTCGAGGCCGATCAGGTCTATGACCAGCGCGACGCCGAGGGCTTCATCAAGCTGAACGCGCTGCGCCTGCGGCTGATGAAGCGCGGGCGCAAATAGGCGGCGATCCGGGATGGCCGGCGAGCTGACCGGCTATCTGGCGCCCGAGGATCATCTCGAGGATCTGCTGGCCGAGCTCGGGGATGCTGCCGAAGTCCATGGCCGGCTGGTGCTGGCGCCGGGGCCGCCGCGGCCCGCATCCTGGGTCGCGAACATCTGGCGCGAGCCTGCGCGCCTGGCCATCGCCTCCATCGCCGACGGCGCCAGGCAGCTGCGGGCCCGGCAGCGCAACTGGGCCCTCTATCCCCATGTCCTGCACCGGCGCGCCGGCCTGATCGCCGAGCGCCTGCCCCATGTCGGCGCCAAGCCGCTGGTCTTCCCGCAGCCCGCGCCCCGCGCGCCCTTGGGCTCCTGGATGCTGCTGGACGGCGACACCATCCTCGCCGCCGCCGATTGCAGCAGCCCCTTTCCCAATGGCGAGGCCCGCTTCGTCGAGGATCGCCAAGGCCCGCCCAACCGCGCCTATCTCAAGCTCTGGGAGGCGCTGACTTTGATCGATCGGCGCCCGGCACCCGGCGAGCTTTGCCTCGACCTCGGCGCCAGCCCCGGCGGCTGGAGCTGGGTGCTGGCCAAGCTGGGCGCCCGGGTCATCGCCGTCGACAAGGCGCCCCTCGATCCCGCGGTGGCGGCCCTCCCCGGCGTCGAGGTTCGCCAGGCCAGCGCCTTCGCCCTCGAGCCCGCCGAGATCGGGCCGGTGGATTGGCTCTTCAGCGATGTCATCTGCTATCCCGCGCGGCTGCTGGCCCTGGTCGAGCGCTGGCTTGCCGCGGGGCTGGTGCGCAACTTCGTCTGCACGCTCAAATTCCAGGGCGAGACGGATATGGCGCACAGCGCAGCGCTTCGCCGCGATCCCGGGCGGGCACCTCCTCCATCTCCACCACAACAAGCATGAGCTGACCTGGATCCAGCTCGGCGAGATGGCTGAGCTGGGCAAAGCACTCGTCACTTGTTCCCGACGGAAGCGGGCAATGCGACTGCCCTGGGCTCGATCGTGCTCGGCGACCGGCGGCCCGTAGAGATGGCAGACGACGGGATGGGGCGAGGCCGCCGTGCCGAGATCGACCCGCGGCGGGACCACATTGCGGCACTGGGGCATCACCTGGGGGCAGCGCGGATGGAAGGCGCAGCCCGGCGGCGGGTCTTCGGGATTGGGCGCATCGCCCGCGAGGATGATGCGCTGGCGCCGGCGATCCGGATCGGGCTCCGGGAATCGCCGAGACCAGCGCCTGGGTATAGGGATGGGCTGATCGGGCGTAGAGGGCCGCGGTCTCCGCCGTCTCCACGATCTTGCCGAGATACATGACCGCGACGCGGTCGCTGATATGCTCCACGACCGCCAGATCATGGGAGATGAAGACATAGGAGAGGCCGAGCCGGGCCTTGAGGTCGATCAGGAGATTGAGGATCTGGGACTGGATCGAGACGTCGAGGGCCGAGACGGGCTCATCGGCGATGATCAGCTTGGGCTCGGGCGCAATGGCCCGGGCGATGCCGATGCGCTGGCGCTGGCCGCCGGAGAATTCATGGGGATAGCGGCGCGCCGCATCGGGCTCGAGCCCCACGATCTCGAGCAGCTCGGCGACCCGGCGCCGGCGCGCCGGCCCATCGCCGAGGCGATGGATCACCAGAGGCTCGGCGATGCTGGCGCCCACGGTGAAACGCGGATCCAGCGAGGCATAGGGATCCTGGAAGATGGGCTGCATATGACGGCGCAGCCTTCGCATCGCCACGGCCGATAGGCTCGCGAGATCCACCCCTTCGAAGCGGACGCTCCCCGCCGTGGGTTGATGCAGGCCCAGCATCAGCCGGCCGAGGGTCGATTTGCCCGAGCCCGATTCGCCGACGATGCCCAGGGTCTCGCCGGGGGCCAAGGTCAGGCTCACATCCTCCACCGCCTTCAGCCAGTTTCCGTCCTTGGCGCGGAAATGCTTGGCGACGCCCGTCACCTCCAGCAGCGGCGGGCTCACGGCACGGGATTCCAGCAGGCGGCCAATTGTGCCTCGCCCACGGGCGCCAGCTCCGGGCGCTCGCTCCGGCAGCGCGGCAGGACCCGCGGGCAGCGGTCGGCGAAGCTGCAGCCGGTCCCGCGCCGGCCGGGCGGGGGCACCGTGCCGGCGATGGTCGGCAGCTTGCCGCCCTTGGGCACCAGCCGCGGCCGCGCCGCCAGCAGGCCGTGGGTATAGGGGTGGCGCGGCCGGCGGAAGAGGGCCTCGGCGGTGGCGCGCTCGACGATCCGCCCGGCATACATGACGGCGACCGTATCGCACATCTCGGCGACGACCCCGAGGTCATGGGTGATCAGCAGCAGGCCCATGCCGAACTCGCGCTTCAGGCGGCGCAGCAGGTCGAGGATCTGGGCCTGGATGGTGACGTCCAGCGCGGTGGTCGGCTCGTCGGCGATCAGGAGCTGCGGCCGGCAGACCAAGGCGATCGCGATCATCACCCGCTGGCGCAGGCCGCCGGAGAGCTGATGGGGATATTGGGCCAGCCGGCGCTCCGGCGCGCCGATGCCCACATGGCCCAGCATCTCCAGCGCCCGGGCCCGCGCTTCGGCATGGGAGAGCCCGCGATGAAGACGCAGCACCTCCTCGATCTGAAAGCCGACGGAGAGCACGGGGTTGAGGCTCGTCATCGGCTCCTGGAAGACCATGCCGATGCGATCGCCCCGGATGGCGCGCATCTTCTCGGGCGAGAGGCTCAGCAGATCCTGGCCTTCGAACATGATGCGCCCGCCGAAGACCCGCGACGGCGGGCTCGGCAGCAGGCGCATGATCGACATGGCGGTCACGCTCTTGCCGCAGCCGGATTCCCCGACCAGCCCCATGGTGCTGCCGGCGTCCAGCGCGAAGCTCGTCTCCTCGACGACCCGCAGCGGGTGAGCGCCCGAATCGAAGCCGACGGTGAGGTTCTCGACGGCGAGCAGGCTCACTCGAAGACGATGCGGGGAAAGTAGAAGGAGACCACCCAGTTGGGCATGTCGACGATCTCGCTGATGCGCAGATCGCCGGCGACGCTGCAGAGCAGATAGGCGTCGATGGCCGCGAGGCCGTGACGCTTCGAGAGCAGGCGGATCATGCCGGAGACGGCATCGCGCGCGCCCTGCATCAGATCGGGGCCGATGCCGGTGGTGACGTCATAGCCCTTGGCGTCGCGGTGGCTGCTGATGGGCCCGCGGATGCGATAGCGCGGGAAGTCGAGATTGGCATTCTTCACCAGCTCGAACTTCGCGGCGACGTTCATCTGGCTTTCGATGGCGGTGCCGCAGACCTCGCCGTCGCCCTGGGCGGCATGGGTATCGCCCACCGAGAACAGACCGCCCGCGACTTCGACCGGCAGATAGAGCTCGGTGCCGACGGACATGTCGCGGATGTCCATATTGCCGCCGACCCGGCGCGGCGGAACGATGCTGTGCGGTCCCGGCCTCGGCGGGCGCCAGGCCGATGGTGCCGCAGAAGGGCTTCAGGGGCACGCGGCCCCCCGGCCCATAGGCGGCGGGCGCCAGGCGCTGGGTGTCATAGGTCCAGATATGCAGCGCCGGCTCCTTGAACTGATCGGCGAGCAGCCCGAAGCCCGGAATATTCGCGGTCCAGCCCCAGCCGCTGGGGGTGAAATCGAGCAGCGTCACCTTGACCGCGTCGCCCGGCTGGGCGTCGTCGATATAGATCGGCCCCGAGACCGGATTGACCTTGGCGAAGTCGAGCTTGGGGATATCCGCGACCGTGGATTTCGGCGTGATCTGCCGGCCCGAGGAATCGATGGTCCGGAATTCGATGGTCTCGCCCGAGGCGATGGAGAGCACCGGCTCATTGGCGTTGTTCCAGCCGAGGTGATGCTTGTGGATCGTGTGGTTGCAATGCTCGGCCATCGTCGTCTCCTGCCTCAGGTTCTGGCGGAAGGGGCGCGACCCTTCGTCCGGCCGCGCCCCCGCCCGTTGCTCGCGACTGTTACTGCGCGTCCTTCGCGTAGATGTATTCGTAGTTCACCGGAATGTGGATCGGCTCGATGAACAGGATGGCATCGCCGCCCAGCCGGTCCGAATGCATGGTGTAGCGCTCCTCGTTCATGATCGGAACCCAGGGCGCGTCCTTCATCACATCGTCGAAGATGCCCTTCCAGGCATCGGCGCGCTGGGCCTGGACCGCCGCGGTCACCATCTCATCGGCGGCGGCCGCCCGCTTGTCGATCGCGGGATTGCAATACCAGGACCAGTTCCAGCCGCCCTTCACCGCCCCGGCGCAGCCCAGGATCACGGTGTAGAAATTGGAGGGATCCGGGAAATCGGCGATCCAGGCGAGCCCGCCCGACCAGACCAAAGGCGCGCCGCCCTCGGTGCCGCCGGCCTCGATCACCGCCGGGCCCGAGAGGCTCTTGATGTCGGCCTTGATGCCGATGGCCGCCAGATCCTGCTGGATCGCTTGCGCGATGCGGGGCTGGGGATCGGTATCCGTGGCATAGAGCTCGGTCGAGAAGCCGTCGGGATGACCCGCCTCGGCGAGCAACGCCTTGGCCTTCGCGGGATCATAGGGATAGCCCTGGAAGTCCTTGTCATAGCCCGGCAGCGAGGGCGGCAGCACCTGATTGGCCACCTCGGCGCGGCCGTTGATGATCTGGATGATGCGCTTCTTGTTGATGGCCATATTGACGGCCTGGCGCACCTTCAGATCGTCGAAGGGCTTCACCTTCGTGTTGAGGGTGAGATAGCCCGTGTGCATCTGCTCGCCCTTGACGAAGAGATCCTTGTTGGCGGGATCGCTGGTGATCTGCAGGAACTGGGCCGGCGGGATGCCGTCGCCCAGGATATCGACCTCGCCCTTCTTCAGGCGCAGCAGCGCCACCGTCGGCTCCTGCCCGAACTCGAAGGTGATCTGGTCGAGATAGGGCACGCCGGGCCGGTGATAGTCCTTGTTGCGCTCCAGCACGAGCTTCTGGCCCAGCTGCCATTCGCCGAATTTGAAGGCCCCGGTGCCGACCGGGTGATGGCCGAAATCGGCGCCGTATTTCTCCACTTCCTCCTTCGGCACGATGAAGCCGAAATTGATCGCCATGATATGGAGGAAGGTGGCGTTGGGCGCGGTCAGGGTGAAGACGACGGTGCTGGCGATCGGGCGTCGTGATGCCGGAGAGCTCCGTGGTCTTGCCCGCCGCCTCGTCGTCATAGCCCTTGATCATGCTGAAATAGCCGGCGCCCGGGCATTGGGTCTTGGGATTGACGGCGCGCTCGATGGAATATTTCACATCGGCCGAGGTGACGGCGCGGCCGTTGTGGAATTTCAGATTGGGCCGGAGCTTGAAGGTATAGGTCAGCCCGTCGTCGGAGATGGTGTAGCTCTCCGCCAGATCGGGCATCAGCTCGGTCGTGCCGGGCTTGTAGTCCATCAGCCCGCTGAAGATGCTCTTGATGATCGACCAGTTCTGCCAGTCATAGCCGATGGCCGGATCGAGGGTCGCGAGGTCGTCCTTGAAGGTGACCACCGCGGCACCGCCCTGCTTGGGCGGGGTATCGGCGAAGGCCGGCGACAGTATCAGCGCCCCGGCCAGGGCCATGGCGGCAAGGGCCGCCCGCTTCAGGCTTCGCATGACTTCAACCTCCCTGTAGTCGCGTGGTTGAGCGCATCTCATCGCAACCGGATGCGCGGGTCAATCAGGGGTGTCACCAGATCGGCGAGGAGATTGCCGAGCACGATGGCGACGGCGGCGACGAGGGTGACGCCCATGATGATGGGAATATCGATGCGCTGGATCGCCTGCCAGGCGAGCTGGCCGATGCCGGGCCAGCCGTAGACGGATTCGACCACCACCGCCCCGCCCATGAAGGTGCCGATATCGAGGCCGATCATGGCCACGATGGGCAGAAGAGCGTTGCGCAGCGCATGGGTGATGACGATGGTCCGCTCCGAGAGGCCCTTGGCCCGGGCGGTGCGGATGTAATCCTGGCGCAGCACCTCGACCAGGCTGGAGCGCAGGATGCGCGCATACCAGCCGCCGCCGCCGATGCCCAGCGTCAGCGCCGGCAGGATCAGATGGCTGAGGCCGCCATAGCCGCTCATGGGGAACCATCCCGCGAGATAGGCCAGCAGATAGAGCAGGACGAGCCCGACCACGAATTGCGGCGTGGAGACCCCGGCGAAGGCGAAGATCATGATGGCGCGGTCGGCCTTGCCGCGCCGGGCGGCGGCGAAGGTGCCGAGCGGAATGCCGATGGCGAGCTCGAAGAAGATGGCGCCCAGCATCAGCAGCAAGGTGGCCGGCAGGCGGCTCATGATGAGCTCGCCGACATCGGTCTTCTGGATATAGGAATGGCCGAGGTCGCCCTGGGCCAGATGGCCGAGATATGTCGCATATTGCATCGGCACGGGGCGGTCGAGGCCGAGCTGGTGGCGGATGGATTCGACCGTCTGCGGCGAGGCATTGCGCCCGGCGATCTGGCGCACCGGATCGGCCGGCATCAGGAAGGCGAGCGCGAAGGTCACCATGGTGACCCCGATCAGGATCAGGGCCGAGGCGGCGAGGCGCCGGGAAAGATAGCCGATCATCCGCCGCGACCACGCCCGGTGGGATCGAAGGCGTCGCGCAGCGCATCGCCGACCAGATTGAAGGACAGCGCCAGCAGCAGGATCGCCGCCCCGGGACAGAAGACGAGCCAGGGCGCGGTCAGGAAATAGGACTGGCTCTCGAAGATGATCCCGCCCCAGGAGGGGGTGGGCGGGCGGACGCCGATGCCGAGGAAGGAGAGGGTGGCCTCCAGCAGCACGGTGGTGGCGATGCCCAGCGTGCCCCAGACCAGCAAAGTGGGCATGAGATGGGGCAGGATGTGGCGGAAGACCACCCGCGGCCAAGCCGCCCCCAGGGCCCGGGTGGCCTCGATATAGTCGCGGGCCGCCAGCCCCCTGGTCTCGGTATAGACGATGCGCGCCACCTGGACCCAGTTCACCAGAGCGATGACCATGGCGACGATCCACAGGCTGGGGGCGAAGATGGCGGCGAGCGCGATCGCCAGCAGCAAAGCGGGGAAGGCGATCATCAGATCGGTGAGGCGCATCAAGGTGAAGCCGACCGGCCCCTGCAGATATCCTGCGATGACGCCCACCAGCGCCCCCAACGCCACCGCCGCGGTATTGGCGGCGACGCCGATCATCAGCGAGGTGCGGGCGCCGAAGATGAGGCGCGAGAGCAGATCGCGGCCCAGGAGATCGGTCCCGAGCCAGAAGCGGGCGCTGGGGGGCAGCGGCGCGCCCTCGAGGGTGAGCCCGTCGAAGAACTGCTGCGAGGGGTCATAGGGCGCCAGAAAGGGCGCCCCCAAAGCGACGGCCACCAGCAGCAGGACCACGCCCAGCGCCCCCAGCGCCAGCCTGTCGCGGCGAAATCTCTGCCAAGCCTCGGCCATCCCTGCCTCCCCAAAGGGGCGATGTTAAAGCCGCGCCCGGGCCGCGGCCACAGCCGCCTCGATCACAACCTCGACAAGCCCGCGGGCCCGCTGCAAAGGGGGCCGGCCCACCCACCTGCCCCAAGCCCGAATCAGGCTTTTCCGGGTCGGGCAGTCTGGTATATTCTTGACCATGCGTTCAAGAATTGTTCGCTGCCTTTGCGGTTATTGGTCCCACTCCTGCTATGGCGGGGCTGCGCGGGTGGCGTGAACGCTCGACTCTCCCAATTTTGCCAGGTAGGCGCAGAACTTCGAGGCGGGGCGGCTCTGCTGCCCCGCCCTTTTCTTGTGTTTGAGGTCTTTATGCGCGAGGTCCCGGCGGCCGGTTCCTCTCCGGCGGGACAAACGCTAATCTTCCCCGCTTAGATGAAACGAGCCATCGGCCGCAAGCGCCGGCAGAATGAGGCGAAGATCCTGGCGGCGGCGGAGACGGTCTTCGCCGAGCGCGGCTTTGCCGCCGCGACGACCTCGGCCATCGCGCGCCTCGCCGGCATGCCCAAGGCCAATCTGCACTACTATTTCCGCACCAAGGCGGCGCTCTACGCCCGGGTGCTGGACGAGATCCTGGCGCTCTGGATCGACACCGCCGAGGCGATCCGGCCGGAGGCCGATCCCAAGACCGCGCTTTCCGACTATATCGCCGCCAAGTTCGAATTCTCCCGCCGCCGGCCCCAGGCCTCCAAGGTCTTCGCCAATGAGATCCTGCATGGGGCGCCGCGGATCCGCCGCCGGCTCAGCGGCGATCTCAAGGCCTGGCTCGAGGCCAAATGCGCGGTCATCGAGGGCTGGATCGCGGCCGGGCGCATGGCGCCGGTCGAGCCCAAGCATCTCTTCTTCATCATCTGGGCCGCCACCCAGACCTATGCCGATTTCGACGTCCAGGTCGAAGTCCTGCTCGACCGGCGCCGGCTGAAATCGCGCGATTTCGAGGCCGCCTCGGCCTTGCTGCGCCGGATGGTGCTCAGCACCTGCGGCCTGGCCTGACCATACGAGGGAGAGACGCGATGAGCCTCGAGATCGAAACCGTCGAGATGCATACCGGCGGCGAGCCGGTCCGCCTCGTCACCGCGGGCTATCCGGCGATCCCGGGGGCGACCATCCTCGCCAAGCGGCGTCATGCCCGCGAGCATCTGGATCATCTGCGCCGGCTGCTGATGTTCGAGCCGCGCGGGCATTTCGACATGTATGGCGTGCTGCCGGTCGAGCCCGATCTGCCGGGCGCCGATCTCGCCGTGCTCTTCATTCATAACGAAGGCTATTCCACCATGTGCGGCCATGCGGTGATCGCGCTCGGCCGCTGGGCGGTGGATCAGGGAATCGTGCCGCGGCAGGCAGGCGAGACCCGCGTCGCGATTCAATGCCCCTGCGGCCTGGTGGAAGCCTTCGTCGCCGCCGACGGCGCCGTGCGCTTCAAAAGCGTGCCGGCCTTTGCCTTCGCCCTCGACGCGCCGGTGGCGGTGCCGGGGCTGGGCACGATCCCGCTCGACATCGGCTATGGCGGCGCCTTCTACGCGCTGGTGCCGGCGGCGCGCTTCGGGCTCGACGTGCGGCGCTCGACAACGAGGGATCTGGTCGATGCCGCCCATGCGGTCACGGAGGCGGCCAAGGCCCAGATCAAGCTGACCCATCCCGACGATCCCGACCTCGCCTTCCTCTACGGCACCATCCTGACCGACGGCGCCGATGCATTCTCTCCCGAGGCGACGGCCAATATCTGCGTCTTCGCCGCCCGCGAGGTCGACCGCAGCCCGACCGGCAGCGGCGTCACCGCGCGCATCGCCGTCCAGCATGCCCGCGGCCTCATCGCCTTGGGCCAGGAGCGGCGCTTCGAGAGCGTCACCGGCGCCATCTTCACCGGCAAGGCGCTGGCGAAGACCCGCGCCGGAAGCTTCGAGGCGGTGACCGTCGAGGTCGGCGGCAAGGCCCATTACACCGGCCGCGCGAGCTTCACGCTGGAAGAGGGGGATGAGATCGGGAAAGGGTTCCTGCTGCGGTGAGGGCTCATCGCTCGAACGCCGCGATGGCAAGCCTCGCTCTCTCGTCTAAACCGTCCTGGTCGGCGCAGGCCGACCATCCACGAGTTTGCATGCCAAAGGCTCCGTCTTTCTTCTGCTTTCCGATTGGCCACAAGCTTTGTGGTGCAAGCAAGTAAATGGATCACGGAGGACGCGGAGGGATTCCAGAGATCACGGAGGAGAAAGGCCGTTGAGCCTGCACTCTCACTTCTCCGTGCATCTCCTCGGTCAACTCCGCGTCCTCCGTGTCAGAATACTTGCGGCCGCACCGATCTGCTTGTCCTCGATCAGACCGGTCGGCGATCGGCAATCAATGCGAATATCGGATCACGGGCAGGCAAACTCGTGGATGGTCGGCCTACGCCGACCATGACGTCAGAGAGGGCGGGGGCTCTCCGGCGCAAGCAGGAGCAGCGGCCTGGTTCGCCATGTAACGAGGGGGAGTCTCGTTCGTGGCTCAGCCCGGCAGCGGCTGGATCATTTTGCCGAGGCGCTGGCCGCCGAAGATATGCACATGGAGATGCGGTACCTCCTGATGGGAATCGGGCCCGTGATTGGCCAGGATGCGGTAGCCGCTCTCCACCAGCCCGAGCTGGCGCGCGACCTTGCCCACGGCGCGGATGAAGCCGGCGATCTCCGCGTCGGAGGCCCGGGCACTGAAATCCTCCAGCGACACATAGGCGCCCTTGGGGATCACGAGCACATGAACCTTGGCCTGGGGATGGATGTCGTCGAAGGCGAGCGCATGCTCGTCCTCATAGATCTTCTTGGCAGGAATCTCGCCGCGCAGGATGCGGGCGAAGATGTTGTTGGGATCATAGGCCATGGCGGGCTCCGGTATCGCGAGAGGGCGCAGGAGCCTGACATTTGAGCGGCGGTTCGGACAAGGGGCCCCGAGGAGGGCGAGACCCAGCTACCCCTTGCGGTTCTTCTTCTCCTCGAGGCCGGAGAAGCCCTCGCGGGCGGCCAAAGTGGCCCAGACCTCGGCCGGCTTCAGATCGCGATGGGCCCAGAGCACCAGCAGATGATAGAGGAGGTCGGCGGACTCGGCGGCGAGCTCGCGCTTCTTGCCCCGCACGCCTTCGATCACCGTCTCGATCGCCTCCTCCCCCAGCTTCTGGGCAATCTTCTCGGTGCCCTTGGCGAAGAGTCGCGCGGTGTTGGAGCTATCGGGATTGGCGCCTTTGCGGCTTTCGACCACCTTGTAGAGGCGGTCGAGAACCGTCGCATCCAATGGCCGCCCGGAATCCTGCGGCATAAGCCCTTCCCAGATATCGAGGTCGCTATTGTACTGGAATACCAGGGCTTGGGGTAAGGGTGATTTTGCCTTTTTCATCAGGGGAGCCCACGGCTTGGTGAACGAGGGTTGATCGCCGGTGAGCGCGGAAGGTGGTTTGATCAGGCCTTCGGATAGACGGAAGGACCCGATGTCGAGACCGACAGTGATGCTCACCCTGCTGATGCTGCTGGGATCGGCCGGCTGCAGCGCCGGGCCGCATGACAAGAGCGCCGAGGGATGCGCGGGCCAGGCCGCGTCCTGCCATCAGCCCCCCGATCATTCGGGCAGCAGCCCCGGCAACGGCGGCGGCATGGGCAATGGGGGCATGGGCCACGGCATGATGTGAGCCCTGCTGACGCTAAGCCCTGGCGCTTAGCCCTCCTGGCGATAGCGCTCCCAGCCGGCCGCCCTGAGATTGCAGGCCGGGCAATCGCCGCAGCCATGACCCCAGTCATGGCGCATCCCGCGTTCGCCGAGATAGCAGCTATGGCTCTCCTCCCGGATGAGATCCACCAGCGCCGCGCCGCCCAGCTCCCGCGCCAGGCGCCAGGTGGCGGCCTTGTCGATCCACATCAAGGGGGTATGCAGGACGAAGCGGCGGTCCATGCCGAGGTTGAGGGCGACCTGGAGCGCCTTGATGGTGTCGTCGCGGCAGTCGGGATAGCCGGAATAATCCGTCTCGCACATGCCGCCGACGATATGGCGCAGCCCCCGGCGATAAGCGAGCGCCGCGGCGAAGGTGAGAAAGACGATGTTGCGGCCCGGCACGAAGGTATTGGGCAGGCCCCCGGCCCCCATCTCGATGGCGGTCTGCCGGGTCAGCGCCGTGTCGGAGATCTGGCCCAGGGCCGCCAGCCCGATCGTGTGCTCCTCGCCCAGCCGCTCCGCCCAAGTGGGATCGATCCGGGCAAGCCCGGCGCGCAAGCCCGCCCGGCCCTCGAGCTCGATGCGGTGGCGCTGGCCGTAGTCGAAGCCCAGGGTCTCGACCCGCGCGAAGCGGGTCAGCGCCCAGGCGAGACAGGTGGTGGAATCCTGCCCGCCGGAGAAGAGGACCAGGGCGCCGTCGCCGGAAGCCCCCTCGGTCATGCCCTGACCGCGATCCCGGCGGCGGCGAGGGTCGCCTTGGCCTCGGCGATGGAATGCTGGCCGAAATGGAAGATCGAGGCGGCGAGCAGGGCATTGGCATGGCCCTCGGCCACGCCTTCCACCAGATGGGCCAAAGTTCCCACGCCGCCCGAGGCGATCACCGGCACGCTCACGGCATCGGCGATGGCGCGGGTGAGGGGGAGGTCGTAGCCGAGCTTGGTGCCGTCGCGATCCATGGAGGTGAGCAGGATTTCGCCGGCGCCGAGCGCGGTCAGGCGCTGGGCCCATTCCACGGCGTCGAGGCCGGTCGCCTTGCGCCCGCCATGGGTGAAGACCTCCCACCGGCCGCCCCGATCCCCTTGGCGTCCACGGCCCCCGCCTTGGCGTCCACGGCCACCGTGATGCATTGGCTGCCGAACTTCTCCGCCGCCCGGCGGACGAGCTCGGGCTCGGCCACCGCGGCGGTGTTGATCGAGACCTTGTCGGCCCCCGCCAGCAGCAGGCGGCGGATATCCTCCAGGCTGCGTACCCCGCCGCCGACGGTGAGCGGCATGAAGCAGCGCTCCGCCGTGCGGGCCACCACATCCAGCATGATGTCGCGGTTCTCCGCGCTGGCGCCGATATCGAGGAAGCAGAGCTCATCGGCGCCGGCCTTGTCATAGACCGTCGCCTGCTCCACCGGATCGCCGGCATCGCGCAGATCGACGAAATTGACGCCCTTCACGACGCGGCCCGCGGCGACATCGAGGCAGGGGATGACGCGAACCTTCAGCATCAGCGGGGACCGCTGGCCTGGGGTGCCGGGGTGCAGCGGCTGAGGGCCTCGCGCAGTTCGATGCGACCGTCATAGAGCGCGCGGCCGACGATGACGCCGGCGACCCCCGCCGCCTTCAGCGCCGTCAGCTCGCCGAGACCTGCCACCCCGCCCGAGGCGATGACGGGGATCGGCAGTGCCGCGGCGAGATGGGCCGTGGCGGCGATATTGGCCCCGGCGAGCAGGCCGTCGCGATCGACATCGGTGAAGATGAGGGCCGCCACCCCGGCATCGGCAAAGCGCAGGGCCAGATCCAGCGCCGTGACCTCGCTGGTCTCGGCCCAGCCCTCGACGGCAACCCGCCCGCCGCGGGCATCGACCCCGACGGCGATCCGGCCGGGATGGCGCCGGCAGGCCTCGCGCACCAGGACCGGGTCCTTGAGGGCCGCGGTGCCGAGGACGATCCGGGCGACGCCCGCCTCGAGCCAGGCATCCAGGGTGGCGGCGTCGCGGATGCCGCCGCCGAGCTGGCAGGGAATGCGCACCGCCGCGAGGATCGCCTCGACCGCCCGGCGGTTCATGGGCTTGCCCGCGAAGGCGCCGTCGAGATCGACCAGATGGAGCCACCCCGCGCCGTCCTCGGCGAAGCGGCGCGCCTGGTCGGCGGGATCGCGGTTGTAGACCGTGGCCTCCCGCATCTCGCCGCGGCGCAGCCGCACGACCGCGCCCTGCTTCAGATCGATGGCGGGATAGAGGATCACGCCGCTTCCTTCCTGAACGATGGAGGGTCTCAAGAGCTTCGACCCTGATCCAACGGCGGCGGTTATCGCCAGCCGGAGCCCGAACGTCAATGAGTAGAGCGGGCAATCCGGCATCGCCCCTCGCCTTTGCCGCCTGGTTCCGGGAACCCTGGCTTCGCGAAGGTCTCGACAAGTCAGGTACAGGCGCGATAAGACCCTCTAGCTTTGTCCTAAAGCTCAATATGTCCATTGTAATAGCGTCGCGCCGCGGAATGGCGTTTCTTTGGTGCGATCGCACCGGTTCGACGCGCAGAGGTGGTCCGTGGAGAGATTGTGGCGACGCGCGTTCTGGTAACCGGCGGGGCGGGATTCGTTGGCGCTTCAGCGGCGCTCTGGCTTAAAGGCATTCATCCGGACTGGCAGGTTACCGCCTTCGACAATCTGCGTCGCCGGGGCAGCGAACTCGCGCTCGGCAGGCTGGCCGCCGGTGGCGTCCGCTTTGTCCATGGCGACGTCCGTTCGCGCGAGGATCTGGCCGAGACGGGTCCCGCCGACTGGCTGATCGAATGCTCGGCCGAGCCCAGCGTCCATGCGGGCTATGGCAGCAGCCCCGACTACGTCGTCGCGACAAATCTCAACGGCGCGATCAATTGCCTGGAGCATCTGCGCCGCCATGGCGGGGCTTTGATGTTCATCTCCTCGAGCCGCGTCTACCCGATCGCGCGCCTACGCGCTTTGCCCCTGAAAGCCGCCGGGGAGCGTTTGGAGCTGAAACAGGATGCTGCGGGCGACGGGTGGAGTGCTGCGGGCATTGCCGAATCCTTTCCGCTCGACGGTGCAAGGTCCCTCTATGGCGCGACCAAGCTGGCGGCCGAGCTGATGATCCTGGAATATGCGGCGCTCTATGGCGTTCCGGCGGTGGTCAACCGCTGCGGCGTCATCTGCGGCCCGTGGCAGATGGGCAAGGTGGATCAGGGCTTCGTCGGGCTCTGGCTGGCGCGCCATGTCTTCGGCGGCCGGCTGTCCTATATCGGCTATGGCGGGGCCGGGACCCAGGTGCGCGACCTGCTGCATGTGCAGGATCTCTGTCGCCTGATCGACATCCAGATCGGTGGGCGCGACCGCTATGCCGGCAAGACCTACAATGTCGGCGGCGGCCGGGATATCAGCGTCTCTCTCCTTGAGCTCACGCGCCAATGCCAGGCCCTAACGGGCTCGAAGATTGCGATTGAACCGGTGGCGGAAACCCCGGCCGCTGACGTGCCATATTACATAACCGATAGTGCGCGAGTATCCGCCGAGACCGGATGGCGGCCGGAGCGCTCGCTCGCCGCGACGCTCGCCGATGTCCATAAATGGCTGGTGGACAACCGCGCCGCGCTCGCACCGATCTTTGCTGGAGGAAACTGACAGGATGAGTGTTGCGATCGTTACCGGTGCGGCGGGGCTGATCGGCGGCCAGTCGGTCCGCTTCTTCGCCGACAAGGGATTCGATGTCGCCGGCGTCGACAATGACATGCGGCGCGTGTTCTTCGGGCCGGAGGCGAGCACCCAATGGCATCGCCGGGAGCTCGAGCGGACGATCAAGAACTACGTCCATTTCGATACCGACATTCGCGACCGCGATGCGATGGCCAAGGTCTTCCAGCGCTATGGAAAGGATATCGCCGTCGTCATCCATACCGCGGCCCAGCCCTCCCATGACTGGGCTGCCAGCGACCCCGTGATGGATTTCACCGTCAATGCCAACGGCACACTGGTGCTGCTCGAGCTTGCCCGGGCTCACTGCCCCGAGGCGCCCTTCCTGTTCCTCAGCACCAACAAGGTCTATGGCGATACGCCGAACCGGCTGCCCCTGGTCGAGCGCGAGACGCGCTGGGAGGTCGCGGAGAGTCACGCCTTTGCTCCGCACGGCATCGACGAAACCATGAGCATCGACCAGACCACCCATAGCCTGTTCGGCGTCTCCAAGGCAGCGGCCGATCTCATGGTGCAGGAGTTCGGGCGCTATTTCGGCATGAAGACGGCCTGCTTCCGCGGCGGCTGCCTGACCGGATCGGGGCATTCCGGCGCGCCGTTGCACGGATTCCTCTCCTATCTCATGAAATGCGCCGTCAACGGACAGCCCTATACCGTGCATGGCTACAAGGCCAAGCAGGTGCGCGACAACATCCACAGCTACGATCTGGTCAACGCGCTCTGGCATTTCTTCCAGAATCCGCGCAGCGGCGAGGTCTACAACATGGGCGGCAGCCGCTTCGCCAACTGCTCGGTCCTCGAGGCCATCGGTCTGTGCGAGGAGATAACCGGCCGGCCGATGTCCTGGAAGCTCGACGACAAGGCGCGCACTGGCGACCATATCTGGTGGATCAGCGATGTGCGCCGCTTCCAGAATCACTACCCGGAGTGGCGCTACAGATACGATCTGCGGTCGACGCTGGAAGACATCTGCGAAGGGTTCCGCAATCGCGGCGCCGCCGCCTGATGCCGACCCCGGTCGAGGGATCCTGGGCGACGGCGGGCATTCCCGGGATGCTCTCGGTCGTCATTCCGGCGCGAAACGAGCAGGGCAATCTGCGCCCGACCGTCACGGCGCTTGTCGCAGCCCTGACCGGGGACGCCATCCTGCACGAGATCGTCGTCGTGGACGACCACAGCGACGACGGCAGCCTGGCCGAGCTCGACGCGCTGGAGCGCGAGTTCCCCACGCTGCGCCACGTCTCCAACCGGGATAGGGGCGGGTTCGGGCTGGCCGTGCGCGCCGGGCTGGAGGCCTTTCACGGCGACCGCGTCGCGATCGTCATGGCCGACGGTTCCGACGATCCGGGGGATGTCGTCCGCTTCTATCGCAAGATGGACGAGGGCTTCGACTGCGTCTTTGGAACCCGCTTTGCGCGCGGGGCCAAGGTGGTCGACTACCCCCTGCACAAGCTCGTGCTCAACCGCCTGGCGAATCTCTTCATCCGACTCCTCTTCCGACTGAAGACCAATGATGTGACCAATGCGTTCAAATGCTACCGCCGCCAGGTGATCGCGGGCGTTCAGCCGATCCTGTCCCATCACTTCAATTTGACCGTCGAACTGCCGCTCAAAGCGATCATTCGCGGCTATTCCTACGCCGTGCTGCCGAACGCCTGGTACAACCGCAAGGTCGGGATGTCCAAGCTGCGCATCCGGGAAATGGGCAGCCGCTATCTGTTCATCGTCCTTTATTGCTTCATCGAGCGCCATTTGTCGCGGGGCGACTACCGCCGTAAATAGCAGACACTCTTCGACGCAAGTCCGTCCATGGCCCGGCCCGCGATTTACAGGGCATGGCGGTGGGGCTGGAGATGCGCCGGATATGACGGAACGATGGTGCTTCGGATAGGTTGGCCGGCCCGGAGCACGTCACTGGCCTGAGCGACGAGACTGCGACGCCTTGCTCGCTCGGAGGCATTCGATCAGAGGGCGCCTGCCGGGGAGCGGCCTTCCGTTCGACTTGAGGTTTCTTTGGCGCTTTTCGGATCGATCCTGCATTGGAGGCCATGGCGAGAGGATGATCGCGGTGATGGCGACCGCGGCCTGGCGCCGGCCGACGCCATGGTGAAGCCGCTGAACATTGCGGCGGCCGCGCTCCTAGTCGTCCTCGTCATCCATGCCCTGACCGTGTTGTTTCTCGGCCTTTCCCAGCCACTGCAGGACTTGCACTACTTCCGTCAAACCCAGACCGCGCTGACGGCTTACTGGCTGTGGCGCGGCGGCCCTTGGCTTGCCTATGAGACGCCGGTCGTTGGCTATCCCTGGTCCATTCCCTTCGAGTTTCCCCTCTACCAGGGCATGGTCGCCCTGCTGCGCGTCATCGGAATCCCGATCGACATCGGCGGCAGGCTGGTCTCCTTCGGATTCTATCTTGCCACACTGTGGCCCCTCTGGATGTTGTTCCGCACGCTCCGCCTCGGAAGGCTTGCCTTCCTGGCCGTCGCTGTTCTGTTCCTGTCATCACCGCTCTACCTTTATTGGAGCCGCACGGTGATGATCGAGTCCTGTGCCCTGTTTTTCGGCTTGTTGTGGCTCGCATTGCTCGCGGACTTCCTGGCAAATCCGCGCATCGCAATCCTGTTGCTGGCCATCGCCGCCGGCACGGCCGGGGCCCTGACCAAGTTGACGACTTTCCCAGCCTTCGCCGTCCTTGGCGGTTTCTTGATGCTTCATCAGCTCTTTCGTGACGGGCTTTCGGTGGCAAATCTTCGGATATTGGCCCTGGCAATTCTCGCCGGCGCTGTGCCCGTGGCGCTGTGCTCCGTCTGGGTCTTCTATTCCGATGCGATCAAATCCCAGAGCGCCTTCGGGGTCTTTTTGACGTCAAAGAATCTCTCCCTGTGGAATTTCGGCACCTGGCATCAAAGGGTGAGTGCCAAATTCTGGCGAGACGTCGTGCTGTTGCGCGTCCTGCCGGATACCTTCGGCTATGCCTTCCCCTTCGCGATTGTGATCGCCGGCACCGCCCTGGCAAGCCGGCGCCTCGCCGCACCCATGCTCGCCGCCGTCGCTGCCTTCGTAGTGCCGCTTGCGATCTTCACCAACGTGCATTTCGTTCACAGCTACTATCAGTATGCGAACGCCATCTTCGCGCTGGCGGCCGTCGGCATCGGAATTACCGCAATTTTCGAAGCGGGATACCGCCGTACGGCGGCGCTTTGCCTGATCATCATCGTGGCCATGCAGCTTCAATTCTTCTGGCAGACCTACGCGAGCTATCTCACCGCCGACTATTCGAAGAGGCCAGTGCTTCAGATTGCGTTGATCGCGAAGGATAAAACCCCGGCGGACGGCAGCCTGATCGTGTTGGGTGACGAATGGGCATCAGCGGTTCCTTACTACAGCGAGCGGAAGGCGTTCGCCCTTTCCTGGTGGCTTTCGGCCCGCCTGCTGACACGTCTCTTCGCGGATCCTCAAGCCTATCTTGGGGACAGTCCCTTTGCCGGTATCGTTTACTGTAGCGACAACGTTGCCGCCTTTGGCGGCAGGCTGCCGCTGGTGAAGAATTTTGTCGCCGGTCGCAAGGTGCTCGGCCAAGCTGGCAATTGCCAGCTCCTGGCGCCCCAGCGCTGACGAGTGTGACCGCCAAACGCATAAGTCGAGAAGGTTTTTGCCCCCGTAGCCAAGGTGCGTTCTTGGGTACCGGGGTGACTTTCCGCTTACGGCATCGCCTGTGCTATTCGGTCGCCGGATCTTCTTTGGTCGATGCCCACAGGCACGCCGCGATCAGGCCAATTCCAACCAGCATTCCGACCAGACCCGAGATGACGAGGCGCTCGGCAACGACGAGCGGTGCAGCAACCCAGACAACGACCGTGTAAGCAGCCCCAACTATCGTCAGCGGCGTAGCAAGTTTTGGCCGCAACGCCGCCATGCCGCAAGCTCCGGCAATCAGAATAAGGAGAAGCGATCCATAAGCCAGTTGATGAACGATCGGATCAGGAAAGGTTGCGAGGACCATGAGCAAGATGCCGGAAGCTCCGATCACCAGGGCGCTGCGCAGGGCCTTTCGAGCCTCAAGCCCGGCCTCCAACTGCGTGGTGCGCACAAAGATGAAAACGAGACCCAAGGCGGCGATCCCAAACGTTCTGGCAACAACGTAAAAATCTCGCACTCGGTCGGCGCCGAAAGCACGATCTCCCGGTGGCAAAAGAGCGATTTCTCCGGATCGCGCCCAATTTGCATCGATGCGTACCAGCATCTCGAGTGCTCTTAACTTGGCGTCAAGCCATCCTTGGACGCCCAATCTGGCGTAGGCGTCGAGAGCGGCAGCCAGCACGGAGATTTGCCGTTCATCAAAGCCAAATTTGCCCGCCAGGGCATATCTGAGCAAAGCATTTCCGCCCGGCTGCACGACGATTTGCCAATAGGCCCACGGCAGATAGACGAGGACGGCTGCAAGCACGGCCACGGCAATCATGCGCATGCCAGCACGCCAAATCGATCCGGCGAAATAGCCGGCAAGAGGCACCAGCGCAAAGGCATTGCTGGCGTGGGCGAGATAGGCGAGCACGGCACAAAGGGCCACGACAACGATGTCGGCGGATTGTTCCTGGGATCGGGGGGTCGGCCGGCAGAGTAATGCAAAGGCGACGACGACGTAGCTCGCGCCCAGTATCTTGGGCCAGATGTAGACGGTATTGAATAGAAGAAACGGGCTCGTCATTGCCAGTACCACGACGACCCAGACGCAATTGATCAAGAATCTGCGACAGAACCAGACGATCACGGCAGCCCAAGTCGACAGGATCGTGATGCCTGCCATCATGTAGCCCAGCGAAATGAAGGTTGATCCAAAGAACCTGGCGAGTGGGCCGATCAGGAGAGTCCGGGGAAGCAGCAGAAGGGCGGAGAGCAGGGGGGTGCGATCCGTGGCATACCAACTATCGTAAAGAATCCGATCGAGCTGCGTGCCGTTTAATAAGCCCTCCGATATTATCATCGGCAGTTGGTTGTCGCTCGACCACCGGAGCGGGCTGAACAGGCCGTTGATCGCCCAGCTCCCCCCGCCGCTATCGGCAGCGCTGACGAAGGCCGTATAGGTCAGAGCAACGCCGAGCCAAAGCAGGAATGCCAGCCGGTAGCTCGCCAGGAAATGCTTCAAGCGGAACGTATCGCGCCAAAGGATCATGGCGAGGTAAAGGATGGCGCTTACCGCAACGCCAAGGGCCACCCATCGTCCCAGCACGGGTGACGCCGTGAAGGCGGCAAAGACCGCCATACCCGAGGCGCCGACGCCGACAAAGCCGGCTGCGAAAGGGTCAACGGCATGGCACACCCGCGTCGCGAGGCAGCTGCAGGACGCCCAGATGGCGAGGATCAGCGCCCAACTGAGGATGACAACGAGCGCGCGCGGGCCGAACTGGGTCTGCGCATAATAGAGCGCCGACGAAATTTCATAGGGCGTGCCGATACCAATCAAGAAGTCTTTGTCAGCTACGCGAGCCACGAGGCGGGCTTGGCCGGGGCAGAAGCTCGCGGTGCGCAGGAACACCGTCGCCCATTGGTTGTTCGTCCTGAGCGTCGCCACTCTGAGTTCCCGGCCGTCGGACTCGCATCGCAACACGATCTCGTTGCCCGGGCGCTCGCCTGGGAAGCCGACATAGGGTACCGCCATGTAGGCGGGAACGGTGAAAGGCGACGTCGAAACGGAGCCTATGGTGCCCTGCGTCTGCGGGCTCCAGGACCGCCAGCGCGCCATTTGCCCGTCTCGCGCGATGGGCGCCGGGATCTCATCCAAGTCGATGGGATTCGTAAAGGCAAACATTTGGCCCATCACAGTCCAGTCCGCCTTACCCACCAGTGGCCGGACGACTTGCGTTGGACCGATCGCTCGGGAGACATCGAACAGAAGGGCAAGGAGTCCGAGGATGAGGAGAAGGACAAGAGCCTGGTGCTGTCGCGGCATCCGCGAAAGCGAGCGGATGGCTCGAGCCGTGCGATTCCGCGCCCCCGACGCCGCGACACGCATGTCTTTCATCGGCCGGTCCCTGGCATCCCGCGGTCTTCAGCCAAGGGCGGCATGTGTGGTCGTTCGCCTGTTGTCGTCGAGGGTGCGATAAAGCGGCATTGCGATGGCAGTATCCCCGTTCCTGAGCCCCGGCCCCGAGGGCCTAGGCCAGATCCTTCCAGAAGAACAGCCCCGCCACCCATTGCCCGTCGACGCGGGCGTAGCGCGGGTGGGTCCCGTAGTGGCTATAGCCCAGCGACTGGTAGAGCTGGATTGCGGCCTCCTGGGTTTCGCGCACGTCGAGATTGAGGACGCTGACTCCCTGGACCCGGGCCTCCTCCTCCACCGCCAGCACGATGCCGCGGGCGAGCCCGTGGCCGCGCGCCCAGGGGGCGACGAAATTGGTCGTGAGCTGGGCGGTATGGGCCTGGGCCTCGTTGTTGCGCGGGGGGCGGATGAGCTGGGCGGTGGCGCAGATGACGCCGTCGAGCCGGCCGACGAGGAGGCTGCGCTCCGGCACCAGCAGCACGCCCTTCCAATAATTCTCCATGGCCTGGCGCTGCGGCGGCGTCAGCCAGCCGAAGCCGCCGCCGGCGCGGATACCGTCATCCGCCGCCTCGCAGAGCTCCTGCAGATCGAGCTTGGAGAGCTTGGTCAGCCTCTCGATGGAGGTGCTCGCCATTGGGCGTCAGGGCCGCCAGTCGAGGAAATTGGCGAGCAGGCGGAGCCCCGTCGCCTGGCTCTTCTCGGGATGGAACTGCACCCCGGCCATGTTGTCGCGGGCGATGGCCGCCACCACGGGACCGGCATAATCGGCACCGGCAAGCAGATCATCGGCAGCGCCGAGGCGCAGGTGATAGCTATGGACGAAATAGACATCGGCATCTTGGGCGATGCCCGCCAGCAGCGGATGGTCGCGCGTCCGGTGCAGCTCGTTCCAGCCCATATGGGGGATCTTCACCGGCCGCGGCGCCAGCGGCACGACCTCGCCCGCGATCCAGCCGAGTCCCTCATGGCGGCCATGCTCGAGCCCGGCCTCGGCCATGAGCTGCATGCCGACGCAGATGCCGAGGAACGGGCGGCCCTGGCGGCGAACCGCCTGGTCGAGGGCTTCCACCATCCCCGGCAGGCGGTCGAGGCCGGCCCGGCAATCGGCGAAGGCGCCCACCCCCGGCAGCACGATGCGCTCGGCCGCCGTCACCGCCGCCGGATCGGCGGTGACTTCGACATCCGCCCCGGCCGCGGCCAGGGCCTTGGCGGCGGAACGGAGATTGCCGGAGCCGTAGTCGATGACGACGGTCTTCATGGCGCGCCCATCGATAGCGCGGCTAGCTCAGGCTGCCGCCGAGCACGCCCTTGGTCGAAGGCACGGCATCGGGCTTGCGCGGATCGATGGTGACCGCCGCCCGCAGCGCGCGCGCCAGCCCCTTGAAGCAGCTCTCGACGATATGATGGTTGTTCTCGCCGTAGAGATTCTCGATATGCAGGGTCAGCCCCGCGGCCTGGGCGAAGGCATGAAACCATTCGCGGAAGAGCTCGGTATCCATCTCGCCGAGCTTGGGCTTGGTGAAGGCGACCTTCCAGATGAGATAGGGCCGGTTGGAGGCGTCCAGCGCCACGCGGGTCAGGGTCTCGTCCATCGGGATCAGCGCATCGCCATAGCGCTGGATGCCGGCGCGGCTGCCCAGCGCCTCGGCCACCGCCTGGCCGATGACGATGCCGGTATCCTCGGTCGTGTGATGGAAATCGATATGGAGATCGCCCTTCGCCTCGACCTCGAGGTCGATCAGGCTGTGGCGGGCGAGCTGCTCCAGCATATGGTCGAGGAAGCCGATCCCCGTGGACACCTTGGCGCGCCCCTCGCCGTCCAGATTGACGGCGGCCCGCACTTGCGTTTCCTTGGTCTTCCGCGTGATCTCGGCCCGGCGCATGGCATCCATCCCGAAAATGCGGCAGGGTTGTAACAGCATCCCCCCTTCGCGCCAGAAGCAGGCGCAGGGCGAGAGAACCGATGAGCCAAAATTACTGGGCCGGCCTACTTCGTCGTCCTCGGCTGGCTGATCGGCTTAATCGGCGGCTACATTTTCTTCTTCGCCGTCCTGCGCCTGCTCGCTCGGTCCCTCGGGCAGCTCCGCGCCGGTGTCACGGGATGGCCGGCAGATCCCTGGCATGATCTCTTCTTTGCCTTTCTTGGGCTGGCGACCGCTGCGGTGGGTCATCTGCTGCTCCAATACAAGAAGCCGGCATAGGCAGCCCCCCTGGCCGCGGCTAAAGCCGCTTGCCCGGATCGCCGGAATGCCTATGTGGGAGCCCATGTCCGATCCCTCTTCCACCTCTCCCCATGGCCTGGGTCCCTGGCACGGCACGACGATCCTCTCGGTCCGCAAGCAGGGCCAGGTGGTGATCGCCGGCGACGGCCAGGTGAGCTTCGGCAATACCGTCATCAAATCCAATGCCCGCAAGGTGCGCCGGCTGGGCAAGAGCGATGTCATCGCCGGCTTCGCCGGGGCGACCGCCGATGCCTTCGCCTTGTTCGAGCGGCTGGAGGCCAAGCTGGAGCAGCATCCGGGCCAGCTCTCCCGCGCCTGCGTCGAGCTGGCCAAGGACTGGCGCACCGACCGCTATCTCCGCCGGCTGGAGGCGATGATGGCGGTGGCCGACCGGCAGGTGAGCCTGGTCCTGACCGGGACCGGCGATGTGCTGGAGCCCGAGGAAGGGCTGATCGGCATCGGCTCCGGCGGGCCCTATGCGCTCTCCGCCGCCCGCGCCCTCATCGATATCGAGGGGCTCTCGGCCGAGGCCATCGCCCGCAAGGCCATGGGCATCGCCGCCGACATCTGCATCTACACCAACCGCAATATCACGCTTGAGAGCCTATGATGGGCGAAAGCCTATGAACGACGCTGCCCCCACCGACAAGCCGCAAGCCGCGCAAATCCCGCCGCCGGCCGAGGGCTTCAGCCCGCGCGAGATCGTCTCCGAGCTCGACCGCTATATCGTCGGCCAGGGCGAGGCCAAGCGCGCCGTCGCCATTGCGCTGCGCAACCGCTGGCGCCGTCAGCAGCTGCCCGAGGGGCTGCGCGAAGAGGTGCAGCCCAAGAACATCCTGATGATCGGGCCCACCGGCGTCGGCAAGACCGAGATCGCGCGCCGCCTGGCCCGCCTGGCCCAGGCGCCCTTCCTCAAGGTCGAGGCGACGAAATTCACCGAGGTCGGCTATGTCGGCCGCGATGTCGAGCAGATCATCCGCGATCTCGTGGAGATCGCCATCAGCATGACCCGCGAGCGGCTGCGCAAGGGCGTGGCCGCCAAGGCCGAGCTCGCCGCCGAGGAGCGGGTGCTGGACGCGCTGGTGGGCGAGGGGGCGGCGGCCGACACACGGTCCAAGTTCCGGCGCATGCTGCGCGCGGGCGAGCTCGACGAGCGCGAGATCGAGCTGAAGCTGCGCGACACCGGCGCGGGCATGCCGACCTTCGAGATTCCCGGCATGCCCGGCACCAGCATGGGCATGGTCAATCTGAACGACATGCTGGGCAAGGCCTTCGGCGGCGGCCGCAGCAAAACCAAGAAGGTGACCATCGGCGACAGCCATCGCCTGCTGCTGGCGGAGGAGAGCGACAAGCTGCTGGACGAGGAGCGGGTGACGGCCGATGCCATCTCCGCCGTGGAGCAGAACGGCATCGTCTTCCTCGACGAGATCGACAAGATCTGCGCCCGCAGCGAGCGCATCGGCGCCGATGTCAGCCGCGAGGGCGTCCAGCGCGATCTCCTGCCGCTGATCGAGGGGACGCAGGTCTCGACCAAGCATGGGCCGGTGAAGACCGACCATATCCTGTTCATCGCCTCGGGCGCCTTTCATCTGGCCAAGCCTTCCGATCTGCTGCCCGAGCTGCAGGGCCGGCTGCCGATCCGCGTCGAGCTTCAGGCGCTGACCCGCGACGATCTGAAGCGAATTCTGACGGAGCCCGAGGCCAGCCTGATCAAGCAGTACAAGGCCCTGCTGGCGACCGAGAAGGTGACCCTGGATTTCGCTCCCGATGCCATCGATGCTTTGGCCGATCTCGCCGCCGAGATCAACGGCAGCATCGAGAATATCGGCGCCCGGCGTCTGCATACGGTGCTGGAGCGCCTGCTGGAGGAGATCAGCTTCAGCGCCGCCGACCGGGCCGGCGAGCAGATCACCATCGATGCGGCCTATGTCCAGGAGCGCGTGGCGCCGCTGGCGCGCAACACCGATCTCAGCAAGTTCATCCTCTAGATACGGCAGGACCGGATGGGGCTTTTCTCTCTCACGGGGCGGGTCGCCCTGGTCACCGGATCGACCCGCAGCCTGGGCTGGAGCATTGCCCGCGGCCTGGCCGAGGCCGGCGCCCATGTGGCGATCAACGGCACCAAGCCCGAGGGCGTGGCGGCCCGGGTCGAGGAGCTGACGGCGGCCGGGCTGAAAGCCAGCGCCGCCCCCTTCGACGTCACCGATCGCGCCGCGGCCGCCGCGGCCTTCGCGAAGATCGAACGCGATCTCGGCCGGCTCGACATCCTGGTCAACAATGCCGGGGTCACCAAGCGCCAGCCGGTGCTCGAGGTCACGGCGGCGGACTGGCAGCGCATCATCGATATCGACCTCACCGCCTGCTTCCACCTCGCCCAGCTGGGTGCTGCGATCATGATGAAGCAGACGCCGAGCGGGGGGCGGATCATCATGATCGCCTCGGCCATCGGCCTCGTCGGCCGGGCCGAGATCGCGGCCTATGCCGCGGCCAAGGGCGGCCTCCTGTCGCTGACGCGTTCGCTCGCCGCCGAGCTCGGGCCCCAGGGCATTCTCTGCAACGCCATCGCGCCGGGCTTCTTCGCCACCGACATCACGGCCCCTCTGCTGAGCAATGCCAAATTCGACGGCATGGTGCGCGGCCGCACGCCGCTGCATCGCTGGGGCCAGCCGGAGGAGCTGGTCGGCCCCACGGTCTTCCTTGCCAGTACCGCCTCCTCCTATGTCAACGGCCATGTGCTGACGGTCGACGGCGGCATGACCGTGACCGTGGGGACGGAGCTCTAAGCCTCCCCGCGGAACCCTGGTCCCCGCCTGTCGTTGAGATAGGTGGACAGGATGGCGGAGGACCCCATGAAAGTTCGTCTCTCGCAAGCGGAATTCCGCCGGCGCGTCGCCGAGCTCGGCCAAAGGCTGGGCGAGCTGGAGCGGCGTGTGGCCGATCCCGAGATCTCGGCCGAAGTCCTTCAGGCGCGCCGGCGCTATGACGAGATGCGCCAACGCCTCGATGCCGGAAAGGATGAGGACGTCGGCGCGCTGGAGCAGGATTACGAAGGCTTGGTCAATTCCGTCGGCCGCTGGATGGCCCGCCAGGACGCCGGGCGGACGTAGACCCCTCTCCGTCACCCGGCGAAAGCCGGGTCCAGGGGCCACATGATCAGCAGTTTGCCGCACGCCCCGATCCCGGCTTTCGCCGGGATGACGACACAGGAAAATCACAAGGAATTCACGGCTTCTCCAGCCGCGCCAGCAAATCCTTCAACGTCTCAGGGTCCAGCCCCGCGATGGTCTCGGCCAGGCGATTGGCGAGTTCCGTCGCGAGCGGATCGAGGCCGGATGTGTCCACCACCACGCGGGGATGGGAGAGCTCGGCCAGGCGCCGCAGCTCGTCCACATCGTCCCAGGCGAGATTGAAATAGGCCGAGACCTGCTGCACGAAGCCGCCGCCCGGCCGGCCGCGATGGCCATGCTCCAGCGCCGAGAGATAGGCCTCGGAGACGCCCAGCGCCTGGGCCATATCCTTCAGGCGCCGGCCGCGCTCGCGGCGCAGCTCGCGCAGGCGCCGGCCGAAGGGCGTCATAGCGTCCCGCCGGCGCTTCAGCAGCACATAGAGCGCACCCATGCCGCCATGCTGGGCCTGGGCATAATCGAAGGCAAGAACCCGGCCGCGGTTGGGCGATTGGTTCAGCCAGCGCGGCACCTGCTCGCGCAAGATGCCCCCGCCGGCCAGCCCTTTTCCGGTGATCACCAGGACGCAGCGCTTGCCGGCCGATTGCGCCCGGGCGAGGAATTCCTCCAGCCGCACCGAGGCCGCAGCCTGGGTCATGCCATGGAGATCGAGGCGGCCGTCGATGGCAAGCCGGCCGCGCCGGAGCCGGTCCGAGGAGCGGCGGTCGATCCCCGTCGCCTTGCCATGCTCGAGCTCGGGCGGCGGGAGCACCAGCCGTGCCGGCGCCGGCGGTGGCGCCGCCGGCCGGGGCTTGGGCCGCGGCTTGGGCTTGGGTGCGGCGGGCTCCAGCGGCACGGGTTTGGGCGGCGGCAGGGCCCGGTCGGGCCCCTTTTTCCTCAGCGGGCGGACATCCCCCATGGCCGCCCGCCAGAGGGCGCTCTCATCTTCCCGCGGCCGGCGCTTGCTCACGGCGGCAGGCGTCACGCCGATGGGCAACAGCAGGAACAGCCGGCCGGGGGATTTCATCGGCCCCGCCAGGGCCTCGGCCTCGGGCCCGCCGCCCCAATAGACATCGGCCCGCAGCGGCCCCTTGATGGCGCCGCCCGTGTCCTGGGCCACCATCAGGCGGTGCATCCCGTTGCCCTGGCCATCGGTGGTCTCGACATAGATCGGGGCGCCCAAAGGCAGGAAGGCCGGATCCACCGCCAGGCTGCGTCCCGGCGTGAGGGGGGCACCCTGGCTGCCGATGGTGTCGGCGCCCGGCAGCTCGCGGAAGAAGACATAGCGCGGGTTCTGCTCCATCAGCGCCTGGGCCTCGCCCGGATGGGCCAGGAGCCAGGCCCTGAGGGTCTGCAGCGACATCTGCTCGGCAGGGATCTCGCCGCGCTCGATCAGGATCCGGCCGATGGCGACATAGCCCCGGCCATTGGTCGCGGCGACCCCGATGCGCATGCCCTTTCCATCGGGAAGGGCGATCTCCGCCGAGCCCTGGACGGAGACGAAGAAGGCGTCGATGGGGCTGGCGAGCCAGACCAGCTCCAGGCCGCGCCCGGCCAAGGCGCCCGCGTCGATCTCGGCCCGGCTAAAGGCGGCGGGATCCGGGGGCTTGCGATAGAGGGGCACGGCATAGCCGGGCTGAGCCCGGCGGGAACCGGCGACCCGGGGCAGGTAGTAGCCGGTGAAGAAGCCCTGGCCGCCGCCGCCGTCGCTGAGGGCATAGGCCCGGAAGGCGCCCTCGAAGAAGGCGCGGGCGGCGCTGTCGTCGCCGGCGGGCAGCAGGGCGGCCCGGCGGCAGGCGGCCTGCCAATCCGCCGCACGGCCCCCGACCGCGGCCGGGCCCAGGGCGGCCGAGGGCGCCAAGGCAAGGATCTTCCGGCAGCTCTGGCGGAAGGCCGCCAGTGCCGCCCCCTGGTCATCCGCCTCCCAGCCGGGAATCTCGCCAAAGGCGACAGGCTCCAGCCGGAGGGCAGCGCCGGCAGAGGATGCGGGGAGCGATGGCGCGGTCGATGGGGGGGAGGGGGTCGAGGAGGCGCAGGCGCTCAGGCCCGCCAGCAGCAGCAGGGCGCCCAGGAAGCGGCCCATCCTCGGGCGGTCAGTTCGGGCTGCGGGTGGCGACCAGGGCCCAGTTGGGGTCTCGCGCCCTTGTATTGCGCGAGAAGGTCCAGATGTCGGTGACGGCGGTGACGGCTGCCGGATCGCCTTCCACCACCTTGCCCTCGCCGTCGCGGGTCACGTTGATCTGGTCCGAGACGATCTTGACCGTGACCACGGCATTGCGGTTCTGCAGATCGGCCTCGATGATCTCCGCCGAGCGGATTCCCACCAGGGTGGTGGAGAGGGTATGGCCGTTCTTCTGCCGCTCCTCGATCGCCCGGTTGAAATTGGCGAAGACCTCGTCGCTGAGCAGGGGCCGCAGCGCCCCGGCATCGCCCGCCGCATAGGCGCCGACGATCATCTCGAAGGCGGCCCGGGCGCCGGCGATGAAATGGCCTTCGTCGAAATTGGGATCGGCGGCGCGGATGCGCGCCACGCCGGTGGCGACCGGCGCGCCCACGATCGGCCCGCCGATGGCCGGCTTGGCGGCGATATCGGGCATCGGCGCATTGGGTGCGCGGGCAGCCACGGGCTGATCCTTGGCCGGGGCGCTGGCGAAGGGGTCGCGGCGGCGCTCATTGCCGGTGCGTTTGCCCAGCACGCTGCGCAGGCGCAAGATCACGAACACGGCAACGATGCCGAAGAAGATCAGATCCAGATATTGAAAACCGCCGCCGCCCATGGGTCCCCGGATCAGTTCCGCGCGATCGGCGGCCACCTTGGCGACAGCCGGCTGGCTGGACCGCGCCGCATGGTTGCGCTAGATGGTGGCCGCTAACCGACCTTACATAGGGAATTGCCGGCCGAAGGGCAAGCCGCTCCGATTCGCCCGGCTTGCCGCCTCCTCTGGCCTCGACCGATCCAGGTATCGCCATGATCCTCCTGCGCCACGGCCAGTCCGAGTTCAATGCCGCCTTCAACGCCACGCGGGTGGATCCCGGCATCCCCGATCCCCGGCTGACCGAGGAGGGCAAGCGCCAGGCCCGGGCCGCAGCATTGGCCCTGGCGGCCCATCCCGTCGAGCGGCTGATCGCCAGCCCCTATACCAGGGCCCTGGAGACGGCGGAGATCGTCGCCGGCGAGCTCGGCCTGCCCATCGAGGTCCATCTCCTGGTGCGCGAGCATTGCCTGTTCCACTGCGACATCGGGTCGCCCCGCTCGGCCCTGGCGGCGCGCTGGCCCGGGCTGGATTTCGCCCATCTGGAGGAGCGCTGGTGGCCGGATCTCGATGAGACCGAGGAAGGGCTCTCGGCGCGCGCCCAGGCCTTCCGCCGCGCCATGGCCGGCGATCCCCTCTGGCCGCGTACCGCCATCGTCAGCCATTGGGGCTTTATCCGGGCGCTCACGGGCCTGCGCGTGCCCAACGGCCATCTGCTGCGCTTCGATCCCCATAGCGGCGAAGCCAAGGATCTGACGGCAAGCGATCTGGCGGAGCCCCGGCGAACGTGATAGCCAGGGGCCCGATTTTCACGGCCTGCTTTCCCTAGACTGACCAGGACGATTCCATGACCGATGTGACGACGAACGGGCTCGCCGACGGCACGGGGACGCCGACGCCCCCGCTGAAGCTGCTGACCCAATATCTGAAGGACCTTTCCTTCGAGAATCCGGGCGCGCCCATGGTGCATATGCTGCGCGGCGAGGTGCCCCGCGCCCAGCTCAGCCTGGACGTGCGCGCCCGCACCATCGCCCCCATGCAATATGAGGTCAGCCTGGTGCTCGGCATCTCCGCCCAGCGGGAGCAGGAAACGGTCTATCTCGTCGAGCTCGAATATGCCGGCCTCTTCGACGTCACCGGCGTTCCCGAGGAGCATGTGACCCCGCTGCTGATGATCGAGGCCCCGCGCATGCTCTTCCCCTTCGCCCGCGAGATCCTGGCCAAGGCCACCCATGACGGCGGCTATCCCCCGGTGATGCTGAACCCCATCGATTTCCTGGCCGTGTTCCGCGAGCAGATGAAGCGGCGCGAGGCGGAGAGCGGCGGGGCCACTCTCACCAACGCCTAATCTTCCCCTTCCCCCAAGGCACGGCAATCGCGTCTGACGACCTCAAACCTCGCTCTACCCCACCGTCATTCCCGCGAAAGCGGGAATCCAGGGCCGAGGGTTCGTCGCTTGCCCTGGATTCCCGCTTTCGCGGGAATGACGGCGAAAAAAGCTGTGCCAGTATCCCACCTGCGATCGCCCTCCCCAGCAAGGAGGGGGACGCTTTACTGCGCCGGCCCCAGCTCTACATCCGCCAGAGCGGCTGCTTCATCACATCGAGCATGGCGGCATGGGCGGCGAGCTCTTCCAGCGTGGCCGTATGGGGCCGCGGCGGGCGGGCGGGGCCGGCGGCGGCGGCAACGGCCGCAGCCGCCATGACCTCGGCCTGCACCAGATCGAAGCCCGCCTGGCGGCCGCCGATCAGCTCGAGATAGACCTCGGCCAGGAGCTCGGCATCGAGGAGCGCGCCATGCAGGCTGCGGGCGGAATTGTCGATGCTGAAGCGCCGGCAGAGAGCATCCAGGCTGGCAGGGGCGCCGGGGAATTTGCGCCGGGCCATCTGCAGCGTATCGACGGCGAGCGATCCTTCCAGCGCCGCCAGCCCGGCCTGCGCCAGCTCGGCATTGAGGAAGCGCATGTCGAACTCGGCATTGTGGATGACCAGCGGCGCCCCATCGATGAAGGCGAGCAGATCCTGGGCCACCTCGTGGAAGCGCGGCTTGTCGGCGAGGAAGACGGCCGAGAGCCCATGCACCGCGAAGGCATCCTCGGGCATGTCGCGATCGGGATTCAGATAGCGCTGGAAATGCCGGCCGCTGGGCAGATGGTTCACCAGCTCGAGGCAGGCGATCTCGACCAGGCGATGGCCCGAGGCCGGATCGAGGCCCGTGGTCTCGGTATCGAGGACGATCTCACGCATGGTGATTCCTTCGACGCGCTGCTGGAATTGGCTTAACGCCGCGCGAGTCCGGAGGCAAGAAAATTGAGAGCCGCCGGCGTCAGGCCGAGGCCGATTGACTGGCCGACCGCGGAATCGAATCGATGAGACGGCGGGTATAGGGATGCTGCGGCCGGGTCATGATCTCTTCCGTCGGGCCATGCTCGACGATCTCCCCGAGATAGAGCACATAGACCCGCTCCACCACCTGGCGCACCACGGCGAGATCGTGGGTGATGAAGAGATAGGAGAGACCGAGCTCGTCCTGCAGCCGCTTGAAAAGATTCAGGATCTGGGCCTGGACGGAGACGTCGAGGGCGGAGACGGGCTCGTCGCAGACCAGGATCCGCGGATTGACCGCGAGCGCCCGGGCGATGGCCACGCGCTGGCGCTCGCCGCCCGAGAGCGAGGCGGGGCGGCGATCGGCATAGGTGCCGGGAAGGCCGACCTCGCGCAGCAAATCCTGGATCCGCTTGTCGACGAGCCCCTTGTCGGCGGCCGCCGCAGCATCGCCGGCGCGGATCGCTTCGAACAGGCACCGCCGTACGCTGTGCTTCGGGTTCAGGGTCGAATAGGGATCCTGGAACACCATCTGGATGCTGCGCCGCAGCCGTATCCGGTCGCGTGCCGCCAGCGCGGCGAAATCGGCGGCCTGGATGCCGTCGATCTCGATGCTGCCGGCGCCCGGCGTCTCCAGCCCGACGAGGCAACGGCCGAGCGTGGTCTTGCCCGAGCCGGATTCCCCCACGAGGCCGACGCTCTCGCCCGGTGCCACCTCGATGGCCACGCCCTTCAGCGCGCGGACCGGCCGGCCGCCGCGGCCATGGAAGGTCTTTTCCAGCCCGGTGGTGCGGATGATCGGCGCGGGACCGCTGGGGAGGGCGGGAACCGGGGCTTCGTCATCCAGCGCGCGATGGCGCAGCGCCCGCATCTCATCGGCGATCTCCTCGCGGCGGAGACAGGCGCCGAGGCGGCCGGGCGACTGCTCGACCAACGGCGGGGTCCCCACCCGGCAACGCTCCTCGGCCCAGTCGCAGCGCGGGGCGAAGGGGCAGATCCCCATGACATCCTCGGCCTTGGGCACGGCGCCGCGGATGGCGATCAGCCGCGGCACCCGCCGGCTCGCCGGCGGCTCCGACAGCAGGAGGCCGAGGCTGTAGGGATGGAGGGGATCGCGCTCGACGTCGCCGGTGGCACCGACCTCGAGCAGCGCGCCGGCATAGAGCACATGGATCCGGTCGCAGGTCGAGAAGGCCAGGCGCAGATCATGGGTGATCAGGATCAGGCTCATGCCGCGGCTCGCCTGCACCCGCTTCAGCAGTCGCATGATCTCGGCCTGGGTGGTGACGTCCAGCGCCGTCGAAGGCTCATCCGCAATAAGCAACTCGGGATCGCGGGCCAAAGCCGCGGCCAAGGCGACGCGCTGGGCCATGCCGCCGGAGAGTTGGAAGGGCAGGCGATGGGCGACGTCTTCGGCGGAGATTCCCACCTCCTCCAGCCGCCGGCGCACCTCGTCAGCGCGGGCACCCCGGCCCGCGAATTCGGGCCGGTCGCGCAGCATCTCCTCGATATGCGCCCCGCAGCGCAGCAGCGGGTTCATCATGGTGAAGGGGTCCTGCAGCAGCAGGGAAAGCCGCCGGCCCCGCAAGCGCAGGAGGTCGCGCGCCGTCATCGCCATCACATCGATGCCGTCGAAGCGGATCTCGCCCGAGGCCGCCACCCCCGGCGGCAGCAGCCGGCCGATGGCCTTGGCGGTCAACGACTTGCCCGAGCCGGATTCGCCGACGATGGCGATGGTCTCGCCGCGGCCCAGCGTCAGATCGGTGCCGGTCGTGATGATCCGCCGCCGCGCGCCGTCCTGGGCCCAGATCTTGAGATCGCGTACGGTGAGCAACGGCGCGAGGTTTGCCGTCACTTGGCCCATCGCTCGGCGAGCCAATCGCCGATCAGGTTCATGCTCACCGCCGTCAAGATGATCATGGCAGCGGGCAGCAGCAGGGCCACGGGATTGGAGAACAGGATGTTGCGGTTCTCGAACAGCATGCGGCCCCAGTCGGGCGTGCCGGGCTGGACGCCGAGACCGAGAAA
The DNA here is from genome assembly GCA_963757155.1 of uncultured Alphaproteobacteria bacterium. GTDB lineage: Bacteria > Pseudomonadota > Alphaproteobacteria > Dongiales > Dongiaceae > DASXQK01. Next base: position 117,266 of record CAVWQS010000012.1, on the reverse strand, counting down.
GGACAGCCCGGCGAGATTGACCAGAGCGAAGGCGAAATCCAGCAGCACATAAGCCAGCACGATGGGCAGCACATTGGGCAAGATATGGATGAAGAGGATTCGCGTCTTGGAGACGCCCAGCGAACGGGCCGCGTCGATATAGGGCCGCGGCCGCTGCTCCAGCACGGCGCTGCGCACGATGCGGGTATCGGGGGCGGTGAAGAGGATCACCAGCACCAGCACCGCGACCCAATAGCCCCCGCCGACGACACCCACCACCACGATGGCCACCAGCGGCCCGGGCAGAGCGAACATGAAATCGACCCAGCGCATGATCGCCGAATCCACCAGCCCGCCGAGATAGCCCGAGAGAAGCCCGAGCAGGGTGGCGATGGAGAAGGCGCCGACGGCGATGACGATGGGACCGGCCAGCGCGGTCCAGGCGCCATGGATGACGCGGGAGAGCACGTCACGGCCGAGCAGATCGGTCCCCGCAAGGAAGGCCGCCGAGGGCGGCTTGTCGCCGACGAGAAGCCGCTGCGTGTCCGGCGAATCCGGCGCGATCGCCCCGGCGAAGAGGGCGCAGACGACCACGATCGCAATCAGCAGCATGGCCAGCAGGATGATGACGGGGATGCGGCGCCGTCCCGTGGCGGCCGGCGCCTGCTTCTGGATCTCCAGCGGCAGGCTCACGACTGCACCCGCTCGAAGCGGATGCGCGGATCGATCAGGATATAGGCGAGATCGATCAGGAGATTGAGCAGGATGACGAAGGCGGCGAAGACGAGGGTCGTGCCCTGGATCAGCGGTATGTCGCGGCGCTGCACGGCCTCGACGGTGAGGGAGCCGAGCCCGGGGAGCGCGAAGGTCACCTCGACATAGATCGCATTGGCGACGAGGCCGACGATGATGAGCCCCGCTGCGGTGACGACGGGGATGAGGGCGTTGCGCAGGACGTAGCCGAAGACGATGCGCAACGGCGAGAGGCCGCGAGCGCGGGCGAAGACGACATAGTCCTTGTCCAACTCCTGGATGACCGCGGCCCGGGTGATCTTCACCACGATCGCCATGATGGAAAGCGCCAGCGCCACCGCCGGCAAGGTCAGATGCCAGAAGCGGTCGAGGAAGCCCCGGCCCGCCCCGAAGATCGGAAACCAGCCGATGACCACGCCGAAGAGATAGAGCAGCAGGATGCCGGTGACGAAGGCCGGCGAGCTGATGCCGAAGACGCCGAACATGACCACGCCGCGATCGAGGCGCGAGCCGCGGCGAAACCCCGCCAGCATGCCCAGCAGGATACCGAAGAAGAGCACGAGGAAGGAGCTCATGAGGCCGAGGAAGATGGTGAGGCCGAGGCGCTGGCGGATGGCGCTGGTGACGAGCTGGCTGCCCTGGATCGAACGGCCGAGATCGCCCTGCAGCACCTGCCAGAGCCATTTGCCATATTGGACGATGAAAGGATCGTTCAGGTGATAGCGCTCGCGGATCGCGGCCAGGGTCGCGGGATCGGAAGCCCGCGAGCCCAGCAAGGCGCGCACCGGATCGCCCGGCGCCAGATGCACCAAAGCGAAGACGCCGAAGGAGACGATCAGAAGCAGCGGGATCGCGATGGCGAGCCGGCGCAGGATGAAGCGGAGGACGGCGGCGGCCTGCATCAGCCCGCCCCCTGATCGGGTCGTAGATGGCGATCGAACCAGGCAACGGCGCGGCGCCAGAAATCGCGGCGATGGGAATCCTCGCGCAGCCCATGGCCCTCGCGTGGATAGACGACGAGCTCGCTTTCCACGCCGCGCTCGACGAGCCCGGCATAGAGCTCCTGGCCCTGGCCCAGAGGCGTGCAGCGATCCTCGCTGCCATGGACGATCAAGGTCGGCGTCCTGGGCTTGTCGAGACGCATCATCGGCGAGCGGTCGATGGCCAGGCGCTTGAAACGCTCCTCCGTCATCGGGCCGCCCACGATCCATTCGCTGAAGGCGTGGTTGCAGGAATAATGCGAGCTCCAGTTATTGGCGATGCCGGAGACCATGATGGCCGCGCGGAAGCGGTCGGTCGTGGCTACGGCCCAGGCGGTCAGGTAGCCGCCGTAGCTGGCGCCGGTCACGCCGATGCGGGCCGCATCGGCAAAGCCCTGGGCGATGCAGTGATCGACACCGGCCAATATGTCCTCGAACTCGGCCCCGCCGGGATCGCCGATATTGAGCCGGGAGAAATCCTGGCCCCAGCCCGCATTGCCGCGATAGTTCGGCAGAAAGACGGCATAGCCCGCGGCGGCATAGGGCAAAGCGAAGCCGGGATTGAAGCCATGCTTGGCGGCCCAGGTCGGCCCGCCATGGATGTCGCAGATCATGGGCAAAGGCCCCGGCTTGCGACCCTGCGGCAGCAGGACGAAGCCCTCCATGGCGAGCCCGCCGGCGCCGGGCCAGGAGATCGCCCGCACCTCGGGATAGCCATCGAAGCCCTGCATCACGGTGCTGTTCAGCTTGGTGAGAGGACGCCAGTCCGGGTCGCCGACGCGCTTCAGCACGATCTCGGGCGCTTGGCCGACGGCCTCGCGGACGGCGGCAAAGCTCTTGCCGTCCGGCGCGGGCGTGATCTGGGCGAGGAAGCTGCTGGGGCCGATGACCGCATCCTCTCGCGTCATCCATTGGATCGTGCCGTCCAGGCCGATGACGCCATAGACCGAGCCCAGGCGATGCCAGCCGGCGAACCAGAGGCTTTCCGCATCGCGCCACTGAATGGCGGTGACATTGGAGAGCTTGTCTTCGGCGAGGCTGGTGACGCGGCCCGAAGCCAGATCCAGAATCCGGATCGCCCCGGCGACGAGGCCGCGATCGCTGGACCAGCCCTCGAGGAAGGCGACCCGCCGCCCTTCGGGATCGGCGGCCGGGCCCTGCAATTGCCACGAGGACTCATGGAGGATCTCGGCGGTCCGGCGCGCCAGATCGAGACGCGCAAGCCGGGCGCGATACCAGCCGCGCTCGCTGGGATCGGCGGAGACGAGGGCCAGCGCCGCATCATCGCCCAGAAGATCGAATTCCCAGACCGTGAGATCGGCGGGGCCGATCTCGGCGGTGGCGCCGCCGGCGGCATCGATCCGATAGAGCCGGCGCCGCGCCTGGCGCGGGTCGGTGACGGCAGGGTCCTCGATCTCGCCCCAGGAAAGCCGCATGGCGCCCTCGGTGGCGCCGGCATCGAGGCCGCGATCGGCGGCGAGCGCGATCAGCGCGGCGCCGTCGCTGGTCCAGCGCAAATCCTCGACCGTGCCGGGAATCTCCCCGATCGGCCGCGCGCCGTCCTTCTCCAGAAGAAAGACCGATCGCTTGCCGCGCAGGCTGCGATCGGAGAGGAAGGCAAGACGCTCGTCGATGGGTGAGGGGCGCGGCGCGCCATCGCTTCCCGGGCCATCGGTCAGCGTCTCGGCCGAGCCGTCGAGCCCGAAACGCCAGAGGCGGCTCTGATAGCTCTCGCCGGCCCGGTGGCTCGCCGGCGAGACCGTCGCGATGATCGCATCGCCCCCGCGCGCGAAGCAGAGATCCGAGGGATGTCGAAGGCGCTCCAGCCGCTCGACGCAATCCGTCAGGCGATCCATCTCCTGCGCTCCCATCTCAGATTTTCGCCGCCGCGCCGGCGGCTTGCGTGGGATCGGCGGGCGGCGGCGGTCGGACTACGACCGCCGCCCCGCTTGTGCTGCGACGCCCCTATTTCAGGCCGAAGCCCCGGATGGCCCAGGGAATGTTGTACCAGAAGGCCGTATAGCCGGTGAGCTTGTACTTGTTGTTGATCGCCATGGCCGAGGAGGGCCAGAAGATCGGCACGACAGCGACATCGTCATTGGCGATCCGGAAGACCTGCTGCAGCGCCTCGGTGCGGTCCTTGGGATCGGTCTTCTCGTTGGCGGCCGCGAGATATTTGTCGACATCGGGGTTCTTGAAGTTGGACCCGTTCATGCCGTCCTTCGCCGCATTGGCGCTGTCGAAGAAGAGATAGGGATAATTCGCCGGATCGGCGAAATCGGGGTAGTAGGGCATGATCTGCATGCCGAGCTTCTCATGGCGGAAGAAGCCGGCGAGCCATTGATTGCCGTCGATCTCCTGCACCTCCATGACGATGCCGATCTGCTTCAGGTTCTGCGAGATGCTCTGCAGGACATTGACCATATAGGGATCGCCGGTGGAGCCGGGCACGGAGATGGTGAAGCCGTTCGGCACCGTCGATTGCGCCAGCTCGGCCTTGGCCTTGTCGAGATCGAAGCTGTAGCCGGGGAGCGTGTCGTAGAAGGCCTTCACCGCCTCGACCGGCTGCACCCCCGCCCAGATCTCCGGCGGGTCGAGGGCCACGGCCGGCTCGCCATTGCCCTTGAGCAGCGCCGTCACCAGCCCGACGCGATCCACGGCATAGGCGATCGCCTTGCGGACATGGATGTCGTCGAAGGGCGGGGCCGAATGATCGAGGGTGAGGCAATAGATGCCGAGGGAGGGCGCGGTGATGACATCGACGTTCTTCAGCGCCTTCCACTGGTCGATGTCGGAAATGGCGAGATCGAAAGTGCCGTCGATATCGCCGTTCTGCATCGCCAGCAGCCGGGTCTGGCGATCGGCGATCGCCTGGAAGGTGATCTTCTTGGCCACCGCCTTCGGTCCCCAATAGGCGGGATTGGCCTCCAGCACCGCGTGATCGCCCGGCGCGAATTCGGTGAGCTTGTAGGGGCCGGTGCCGAGGATCAGCACATCGGGCGTGCCGATATCCTTAGGATGGCCCTCGAGCTGGCTCTTCTTGAAGATGAAGCCGGCCATATGGGCGGCGGTGTAGCGGAACTGGATGTTCGGGCTCTTCAGCTTGACCGTCACCTCGGCGGGGCCGCTTGCCTCGACCGAGGCGACCGAGCTGTAGAAGGCCGCGAGCTGGGAGCCGGAATTGGGATCGAGATGGAACTTCATGGTGGCGACGATATCGTCCGGCGTGAGCGCGCTGCCGTCGCCGAAGGTCACCCCCTGGCGCAGATGATATTTGAAGGTGGTGGGATCGCTCTGCTCCCAACTATCGGCCACCGCCGGCACCAACGAGAGATCGTCGCCGAAGGCGAGCGGGCCCTCCTGCACCAGCGACATGATGGCGCCGATATAGGTGCTCCAGGCATGGGGAACGAACAGCGTGTCGGGCACCGAGGGCAGCGCCCATTTGATCTCGTCGATCTCGCCGCTATCCGCCAAGGCCGTCCTGAGGCGAGGTCCGAACATGGCGGCCGTGGCGGCGACCGAGGCCATGGTCAAGAAGGACCGACGATTGGGGCTCGTGATCATCTTGCACCTCCCTGCTGAGGGGGCGGAGGTCCGCCCCCGCTGGATGGGCAGCAGTGTATATTGTATATTCCGAGCGTCAATGCAGATAGCCTTCCCCATGCTAAACAAGGGCGAAGGACGGTATCGGGAATCATGGTTTTCGCAGGCAGGAGCGTCCTCGAGCGCAAGACGGTGGCGGAAGCGGCGGCCGAGGAGCTGCGCATGCGGATCCTTTCCGGCGCGCTGCAGGAGGGGGCCCAACTTCGCCAGGAGATATTGGCGGCCGAGCTCGGCGTCAGCCGCATTCCCTTGCGCGAGGCCTTGCGGCTGCTGGAGGGCGAAGGCCTGGTGACCATCGTTCCCCATCGCGGGGCCGTGGTCTCCGTGCTTTCGCCCGACGAGATCGGCGAGCTCTTCGACCTGCGCCTGCTGATCGAGCCGGATCTGATCCGCCGCGCTGTCCCGCATATGGGGCCCGACGATCTGCGCGAGGCCGAAGGCACCTTGGCCGGCTACAAGGCGGCCCTCGAGCAACGCGATGTCGGGGCCTGGGGCCGCCTGAACACGCGCTTCCACCTCGCCCTCTATCGCCCCGCCCGCCGCCCGCGCTCCTTCGCCCTCGCCCAGACGCTGCTCGACCAGACCGATCGCTATACGCGGATGCAGCTGCTCCTGACCGAGGGCCAATTGCGCGCCCAGCAGGAACATGAGGGGCTGCTGACCGCCTGCCGCCGCGGCGAGTTCGAGCGGGCGGGAAGCCTGCTGGAGCTGCATATCCGCGATGCCGGCCGGAGTCTGATCGAGTTCATGCGCAAGCAGGCGGCGAAACTTTCCTCTCCCGCGCCTTGACGCGGGAGAGCTGACGCAAGCGCTGTCCTAGGCCGCTAACCCGACATCCGGCAGCCGTGGCCGCGCCGCCAGGGCGCGTTCCATCAGCACCTCGACCTCGGCCCGCTCTTCCGGCGCCAGGGCCAGGCGCGGCGGGCGGGTGAGCGCACTGCCGCGGCCCATGATCTCCTCGCAGAGCTTGATGCATTGCACGAGATCGGGCCGGGCATCGAGATGCAGCAGGGGCATGAACCACTCATAGAGCGGCATGGCCTCGCGGTAGCGGCCCGCGCGCGCCAGGCGGAACAGCGTCTCGCCCTCGCGGGGAAAGGCGTTGGAGAGGCCGGAGACCCAGCCGACCGCGCCCACCATCACGCTTTCCATCACGACATCGTCGAGACCGGCGAAGAGCACGAAGCGGTCGCCCACGCGGTTGCGCACATCGGTGAAGCGGCGGGTATCGCCGGAGGAATCCTTGAAGGCGACGATGGTCTCGTAGCCGGCCAGCGCCGTCAGGATCTCCGGCGTCACGTCCGTGCGATAGATCGGCGGGTTGTTGTAGACCATGATCGGCAGGTTGCAGGCTTTCGCCACGCCCTCGTAATGGGCGATGGTCTCATGGGCCTTGGAGGAATAGACCAGAGCGGGCATCACCATGATCCCGTCCATGCCGACCCGCTCGGCCTCGCGCGCGGTCTCGATGGCGAAAGCGGTGGTGAATTCGGCGATGCCGGCCAGGATGGGCACGCGGCCGCGCACCACTTCCTTGGCCGCCTCCATGACCGCGACCTTCTCCGCCCGGGTCAGCGAGCAGTTCTCCCCCACGGTGCCGCAGACGATGAGGCCGGAGACCCCGTCACGCAGCAGCCCCTCGATGACCCGCTGGGTTGCCTCGATATCGAGGCTGAAATCCTCGCGAAACTGGGTCGTCACCGCGGGAAAGACGCCGTTCCAACTGACATGCCTGGCCATGGGACCTCCTTGGGGTAGCTCCTAAAGACAGGGGTTTTGTATATTGTATAAAATCCCTGTCAAGGGGGTGACGAGCGGCGGAGGCGTTTCAGCTCCCGGCGCAGCTTGGCCAGGCTATGGCGCCGTCCGAGGCCGGTCTCGATGAGGATATCGGCGCGCCGGCGCTTCTCGGCATCGGGCATCTGGCGCGCCTCGACCCCGGCCAGGCGCTCGGCGGTCATGCCCGGCCGGGCCATGACCCGGGCCAGCTGGATCCGGCGGGGGGCGCTCACCACCAGCACCTTGTCGCAGCGCGCCTGCCCGCCGGTCTCGAACAGCAAGGGGATATCGAGCACCACCAGCTTGCGGCGCTGGCGCCGGGCCCGGGCGATGAAGCGGCGCTCGGCGGCGCGCACCAGCGGGTGCAGAATCCCCTCCAGCCGCTTGAGCGCGGCCGGATCGGCGAAGACCTGGCGGCCCAGGGCGATGCGGTCGATGGCGCCGTCCTTCAGCACCCCCGGGAAGGCCGCGGCGACGTCGGCCACCGCCCGGCCCCCACGCCCGAGCAGGCGATGGACGGCCTTGTCGGCGTCGTGGACGGGGATGTGCAGGCGGCGGAACTCGCGGGCGGCGGTCGATTTGCCCATGCCCACCGATCCCGTCAGCCCCAGGATGATCATCGGGGGCGACTCACGCCGCGAGCACGAAATCGCGCAGCGCCGCATCCACCTCGGGCTCGCGCCCGAACCAGGCGGCGAAGCCCGGCCGCGCCTGATGCAGCAGCATGCCGAGACCATCGACCGTGGCATTGCCCCGGGCCCGGGCGGCGGCCAGGAGCGGGGTCTCCAGCGGCACATAGACGATGTCGTAGACGACGGCCTGGCGCGGGAGCTGGTCCAAGTCGAGATCGAGGACCGCCTGGCCCGTCATGCCCAGCGTGGTGCTGTTGACCAGGAGGGTGGCACCTGCCAGCGCCGCCGCCCGATCGGCCCAGTCGACAAGCCTCACGCGAGGCCCCAAGACCGAGGCGAGGGCAGCGCCACGGGCGCCGGTGCGATTGGTGAGCCGCAGCTCCGGCACGCCCGCATCCAGCAGCGCCACGGCGATGGCCCGGGCCGCGCCGCCGGCGCCGAGCAGCACCGCCGGTCCTGACTCGGGCCGGAAGGAAGGCTGGCTCGCCCGGAGATGTTCGAGGAATCCGAAACCGTCGGTATTGCTGCCCTCGAGTGCGCCGTCCTCGCCGATGATGATGGTGTTGACGGCGCCGATGCGCCGCGCCGCCTCGCTCACCCGGACGCAGAGGCCGAGGGCAGCTTCCTTATGGGGCAGAGTGACGTTGACGCCGCGAAGGCCCAGCAGCGGCAAAGCCGCAAGCGCCGCCGGCAGATTCTCCGGCTTCACCGCAAAAGGCAGATAGGCGCCGTCGATGCCGTAGCGTTGCAGCCAGAAGCCATGCAGCCGCGGCGAGCGGGAATGAGCGACAGGCCAGCCGATCACGCCGGCGAGCCGCGCCTTGCCGGAAAGCCCCGTCACGGCTGGACTCTCATGTCGGCAGCTCGCCCCGCAGACGCAGGAAATCGAGCAGCGGCAGCAGCGGCAAACCGAGGATGGTGAAGTAATCGCCCTCGATCCGGGTGAAGAGCTGGGCGCCCAGCCCTTCGAGCTGATAGCCGCCGACGGACTCCAGCACCGCAGGTCCGGCCGCGGCCAGATAGCCCTCGAGAAACCCGTCGCTGAATTTGCGCATCGTGAGCACCGCCTCGCCGGTATGGTGCCACAGCCGTTCGCCGTCGCGCATCGCCACCAGGCTCGAGACCAGCCGATGGCGCCGGCCCGACAGCGCCTGGAGCTGGGCCCGCGCGCCCTCGAGCCCCGCGGGCTTGTCGAAGCGCTGCCCCTCGCATTCCAGGATTTGATCGGCGCCCAGGGTGATCAGCCCGGGATGGCGGGGCGAGATCCGCATCGCCTTCAGCTCCGCCAGAGCCTCGGCGATCTCCCCCGGCCCCGCTCCTTCCCCGGCATAGGACTCCTTCACCGCCGCCTCGTCCACGGCAGCGGGATCGACCAGGATGTCGAGCCCCGCCGCTTCCAGCAGCGCGCGACGGACCTTGCTGGCGGAGGCGAGAACGATGGTCATGGGCCGGGGAGCGTCACGGGTCGGGGTGTCACGCGCCGTTGGCGGTGCCGCGCTGTTCGCTCAGCAGCTGGATGATGCTGGCGGCGGTCTCTTCGATGGAGCGGCGGGTCACATCCAGCATCGGCCAGCCATGCTCCGTGCAGAGCCGGCGGGCCTGGGCCACCTCCTCGCGCACGGCATCGGCGTCGACATAATCGGTCTGATCGTCCTGGCCCATGAGCCGCAGGCGATTGCGCCGGATATGGATGAGCTGGGTCGGATCCTTGGTCAGGCCGATGATCAGCGCCTTCTTGGCCGTGAGCAGCTCGCCCGGCATGGGACAGCCCGGCACGATGGGCACATTGGCGGCCTTGATGCCGCGATTGGCGAGATAGATGCAGGTCGGGGTCTTGGAGGTGCGCGAGACGCCGACCAGGATCACATCGGCTTCTTCGTAATTGCGCGCGGACTGACCGTCGTCATGGGCCAGGGCGAAGGTCATGGCATCGATGCGGGCGAAGTAGTTCGCATCGAGCTCATGCTGGCGGCCGGGCAGGCCGCTTGCCTGCTGGCCGAGGAAATTCGCCAGCGCGATCAGCACCGGATCCAGGACGGCGATGCAGGGATGCTGCAGCTTGCGGCAGCCTTCGGTCAGCTGCTCGCGCAGGTCGTTGTTGACGATGGTGAAGAGCACGATGCCGGGATGGTCGCGGATGCCGACCAGCACCTTCTCCATCTGGCCGCTGGTTCGGATCAGCGACCAGGTATGCTCCGTCGGCACGATATCCTCGAACTGCACGAGGCAGGCGCGGGCGACGCTGTTGATCGTCTCGCCGGTGGCATCGGAGACGAGATGAAGGTGAAAGCGCCGGTCCGTCTCGGTCAGCGGCATGGGGAGTATCCCCTGTATGAATCGGTGCGGGAAAACCCGGTTATCCCCAGGCAACCGCCGGGAGCGGGATTCCATCCCGGTACCGCCGGTTTTCCTCCGCCGCTTTCCCGGGGCGGGAGCGATTTTCGACCCTCCCCGGGAATGCCGGGCATAACCTTGCTGGGCGATCGATCCATCCCTCTTATCCCCGGTTTTCCTGTGGCCGATTGCCGCGGCTTTTACCGGCTTATCCCCAAAGCGCTGGGCTCCGCCGGCCGGTGGTCTATATCTCAAGGCGAATTCGGGGACGAGCATTAATCCCCGGGTCACCCACCCCCATCTACCTAATCTACCTAATGATTCAATTATCTGTAGTAGAAAGAGGCGCGGGTGAGAGCGGGGGATAACGGGAGCCGAAGCCTGATGCCGGTCGGTCGCAAGGAAGGAAAGCCGCTGCTGCGGATGCTGACCGGCGGCCCGATCGATCCTGCCGACGCGCCGCCGATCTGGCTCATGCGCCAAGCCGGCCGCTATCTGCCGGAATACCGGGCGCTGCGGGCGCAATCGCCGAGCTTCCTCGATTTCTGCTTCACCCCCGATCTCGCCGTCGAGGCAACGCTGCAGCCCATCCGGCGCTTCGGCTTCGATGGCGCCATCATGTTCAGCGACATCCTGGTGATCCCCCATGCCCTGGGCCAGGCGGTGCGCTTCGCCGAAGGCCACGGGCCCTTGCTGGAGCCGGTGCGCAGCAAGGCGGATATCGCGCGATTGTCGGCCGCGGGCCTTCGCGATCGCCTGGCGCCGGTCTTCGAGACCCTGCGGCGGCTCTCGGCAGAATTGCCGGCAGAGACGACGCTGATCGGCTTTGCCGGCGCGCCCTGGACCGTGGCCAGCTACATGATCGAGGGAGCGGGCGGCAGCGATTTCGTCAATGCCAAGCGCATGGCCTATGGCGAGCCGGCGCTCTTCGCCGGGCTGATCGATCTGCTGGTGGAGAGCACCGTCGACTACCTCCTTGCCCAGATCGAGGCCGGTGCGGAGGTGCTGCAGCTCTTCGACAGCTGGTCGGGCGCGCTGGCGGAGCCCGAGCGGCGGCGCTGGTCGCTGGAGCCCTTGGCCCGCATCACCCGGCGTTTGAAGGCGCTTCATCCCGAGATTCCGGTGATCCTGTTTCCCCGGGGCGCGGGGCTGCTCTATCGCGATTTCGCGATCGCGACCGGGGCCGCGGGGCTGAGCCTGGACAGCAGCCTGCCTCTGGACTGGGCCGCAGCCGAGCTGCAGCCGCATCTGGCGGTGCAGGGCAATCTCGATCCGATCCTGCTGCTGACCGGCGGGGCGGCACTGGACCGGGAGGTGAAGCGGATCCTCGACAGCCTCGGCAAGGGTCGGTTCGTCTTCAACCTCGGCCACGGCATCCTGCCGGAGACCCCGATCGCCCATGTCGAGCGGCTGCTCGAGCTGGTCCGCAAGGGACCGGGGTGACGATGGCGAGGCTTGCCGTGGTGCTGCTCAATCTGGGCGGGCCCGATAGCCAGGAAGCGGTCGAGCCCTTTCTCTACAACCTGTTCAGCGATCCCGCGATCATTCGCCTGCCGCAGCCGCTGCGCTGGGCGCTCGCCCGGCTGATCTCGCGCCGGCGGGCCCCGGTGGCCCGCGCGATCTATGCCCATCTCGGCGGCGGCTCGCCGCTGCTGGCCAATACCCAGGCCCAGGCCGCGGCGCTGGAGCAGGCCCTCGCCGGCGGGCAGAACGAGGCGAAGGTCTTCATCGCCATGCGCTACTGGTCGCCGCTCTCGGCCGAGGCCGTACGGCAAGTGGCGGCCTATGACCCCGACGAGATCCTGCTGCTGCCCCTCTATCCCCAATATTCGACGACGACGACGGAATCCTCGATCGCCGCCTGGGAGAAAGCCGCCACCGCCGCCGGAGTAAGGGCCCCGACCCGCGCCGTCTGCTGCTATCCCGCGGAAGCGGGCTTCATCAGCGCCTTGGCCGAGCTGACCCGCGCGGGACTGGCCGAGGCCCGGCGCCGCCAGCCGGCGGTGAAGCCGCAGGTCATCTTCACCGCCCATGGCTTGCCGGTGAAGATCGCCAAGTCAGGCGATCCCTATGTCGAGCGGGTCGATGCGACCTGCCGCGCTCTGGTGACGGAACTCGGGCTCGAGGACGGGGATTGGGAGCTGGGGTTCCAGAGCCGGGTCGGACCGCTGGCCTGGCTCGGCCCCTCCACCGACGAGCTGATCGTGGCCGCGGCCGAAGCCAAGCGGCCGATCCTGCTGGTGCCCGTCGCCTTCGTCTCGGAGCATTCCGAGACGCTGGTCGAGCTCGATATCGAGTACCGCAAGCTGGCGACCGAGCATGGTGCCGGGATCTATATCCGCGTGCCGGTGGTGGGAACCCATCCCGCCTTCATCGCCGGCCTCGCCCGCAGCGTCGCTTCGGCACGAGTCGGCGCCGGCGCCTTCACCGCCATCGGGTCCCGCTGCTCCTCGGCGGCGAGCCGCTGTCCCCTCATTCTGGCCGCCAAATCATGACTGCAAACAGGGGTTCCTAGCCATGCCGCTCTATTCCTGGCTGCTCGCCCTCCACATCATCGCCTTCACCGCCTGGATGGCCGGGATGCTCTATCTGCCCCGGCTCTACGTCTATCACACGGGCGCCGCGGCGGGCTCGGAGCTGTCGGAGACCTTCAAGGTGATGGAGCGCCGGCTGCTGCGCGGGATCATCAATCCGGCGATGATCGGAACCTGGATTCTGGGGCTGCTGCTGGCCTGGCAGGGCAATCACTGGGGCGAGGGCTGGTTCCACGCCAAGCTCGCGCTGCTCCTCTGCATGCAGCTGACCCACGCCGGCTATGCCCGCTGGCGCCGCCAGTTCGCGGCGGATTCCAACCGGCATGGGCGGGACTTCTACCGGGCGATGAACGAGGTCCCGACCCTGCTCATGATCGGCATCATTCTGCTCGCGGTCTTGAAACCTTTCTGACGATGGCCCATTTCTAAGCACGAGGGGACTTCGCAAAGTTCATTTGGGCTTAAAGTTCATTTGACAAGGGCGAGGCCCTTCAGTAGTCCATGATCTCCGTTCGCTGAAGAAGCGGACGTGTCGCTTCGACCGACATCCCATCTCGGCGGTCTGCCCCGGCTGGTCCTAGCCCGACTTCCCGCCTCTCACCGCCGAACCTTCCCCTCCTCACCGACGCGCTCGGATCGCCATGAACCTCCAGGAACTGAAACGCAAATCCCCCGCCGACCTATTGGAATTCGCCGAAAATCTGGCGATCGAGAACGCCAGCAACCTGCGCCGGCAGGACATGATGTTCGCCATACTGAAACGCCTGGCGGAGAACGACACCGCCATCTTCGGCGATGGCGTGCTCGAGATCCTGCAGGACGGCTTCGGCTTTCTCCGCTCGCCGGAATCGAACTATCTGCCGGGACCGGACGACATCTATGTCAGCCCGAGCCAGGTGCGCCGCTTCGGCCTGCGCACCGGCGATACGGTCGAGGGGCAGATCCGCTCCCCCAAGGAGGGCGAGCGCTATTTCGCCCTGCTCAAGGTCAACACGATCAATTTCGACCAGCCGGACAAGGTCCGCCACCGCATCAATTTCGACAATCTGACGCCCCTATATCCCGAGCAGCGCCTGAAGATCGAGGTCGAGGATCCCACGAAGAAGGATCTGACGACCCGGGTCATCGACCTGATCTCGCCGCTGGGCAAGGGCCAGCGCGGCCTGATCGTCGCCCCGCCGCGTACCGGCAAGACGATGATGCTGCAGAACATCGCCCATTCGATCTCCAAGAATCATCCGGAGTGCTACCTCATCGTGCTGCTCATCGACGAGCGCCCGGAAGAGGTGACCGACATGGCGCGTTCGGTGAAGGGCGAGGTCGTGAGCTCGACCTTCGACGAGCCGGCCGTGCGCCACGTCCAGGTCGCCGAGATGGTGATCGAGAAGGCCAAGCGCCTGGTCGAGCACAAGCGCGATGTGGTGATCCTGCTGGATTCCATCACCCGCCTCGCTCGTGCCTACAACACCGTCGTGCCCAGCTCCGGCAAGGTGCTGACCGGCGGCGTCGATGCCAATGCCCTGCAGCGGCCCAAGCGCTTCTTCGGCGCGGCCCGCAATATCGAGGAAGGCGGCTCGCTCACCATCATCGCGACGGCGCTGATCGATACCGGCAGCCGCATGGACGAAGTGATCTTCGAAGAGTTCAAGGGCACCGGCAATTCGGAAATCATTCTCGACCGCAAGCTCTCGGACAAGCGGACCTTCCCGGCCATCGACATCACCAAATCGGGCACCCGCAAGGAAGAGCTGCTGGTCGACAAGGGCACTCTCAGCAAGATGTGGGTCCTGCGCCGCATCCTGATGCCCATGGGCGTGGTCGATGCGATGGAGTTCCTGGTCGACAAGCTGAAGCATTCGAAGACCAACTCCGATTTCTTCCAGTCGATGAACCAGTAGGTCCTCGCGATGCGGCGGTCACGGGCGGCGGCCCTCGCTCTGATGGTCGCCGGGCTTCTGCCGGCGGGCCTTGCTGTGCGTGCCGCGGACGCGGTGGCTCCCAACGATCCGGTGCTGATCGAAAGCATGACCCAGCTCTGCCTGCGCGCGGCGCTGAGCTCGGGCGGGATCGACAAGACCACCAAGGGCTATTGCGATTGCGTGGCGCCGGTCTTCGCCCGCCATATGACGCCGGACTCGCGCTACCAGCTCGCGGTCCAGAATCGCCTGGACGTCCGCCCCAGCTATGACGACGACAAGGCGACCTTCGACGACGTCATGAAAGCCTGCCCGCCGAAGAATTGAGGCGGGCCGCTGCCGAGCAATCGGTCAGCTTCCGCTGATGCTGAACCAGAGAATTTTTCCTTCGAGCGCCATGGCCAGTCCTCCGAGCAAGAGGACCAGATATGCGAAGCCCTCGCGAAGGAATTCGGCCGGAAAAAGCTTGAAATCGATACGCGCATGCAACGTCCATAGTTGATAGGCACCTATTGCTACGGTGGCCATGCCGAGCGCGATTGCGAAGAGGTGGTCATAAAGCGTGTATGGCGGCATTCTTGACCCTTCCCGTCGGCCTGACTTAGTCTCCTTCCTACAAGCCTGCGCAGCGTTCCACCATACCGGACTCGACTGGGGGTTGTGGGCAGGCGATGGCAATGACGGGCCCCGCTTCGGTGAGAGCGTCCGCATACAGGGAGAGGAATGGATGGCTCAGGAATTTTCGCGGCTGCTTTCCGACTGGGCGCTGACGCGCCGCCGCATGCTGGCGGGTATGGGCGCCGCCGGCGCGGTCGTCATCGCGGGTGCGCCGCGGCGTGCGCTGGCCGCCACCACCATGACCTGGATGGGATGGCAGGGCTATGAGACGCCGATCCTCAGCGGCTCTTTCATCAAGGACAACGACATCGATTTCCAGCCCACCTTTATCTCCTCCAATGAGGAGATCATCACCAAGCTGCAGGCGGGCGGCATCGGGCGGACCGATCTCATCACCATGTATTTCGGCTATCTGCCGCTGATGTATGAGGGCGGGCTGCTGCAGCCGATCGACAGCAGCAAGCTGCCGCAATTCGCCGATCTCATCCCGCAGTTCACCTCGCAATCGGCGATCCATGCCGGCGACAAGCTGCTGGGCGTGCCCTGGAACTGGGGTTCGCTGCCGCTGATGTACGATCCGGCGGCGGTGAGCGGCGTGCCGGAGAGCTGGCTCGACATATTGAAGCCCGAATACAAGGGCAAGGTCGCCATGGTCGACGACCCCTTGGGCAATCTCCTGATCTGGGGCACCGTCGTCACCGGCAAGCCCATGGGCACCATCTTGACCAAGGCCGAGATGGCCCAGGTGATCGACAAGCTGATCGACATAAAGAAGAACCATGCCCGGGCCTGGTTCGCGAGCTATGGCGACATGGCCGATGCCTTCGCCCGCAACGAGGTGGTGGTGAGCGCCATCGGCTGGGAAGCGGTGGCGGTCTGGGCCAAGGCCAAGGGCAAGGTGATCAAATACACCATCCCTCGGGAAGGCACGGGCATGTTCATGGATTGCCTCTGCATCCCGAAGGACAGCCCGCATCTGGAGCTCACCTACAAGATGATCAGCCACATCATCTCACCCGATCCGCAGAAGGTTTTCGCCACTGAGCAGAGCGCGGGCATCACCAATCTGAAGACCGTGCCGAACCTGCCCCCGGAGCTGGCGGCCGCCTACAACTACGCGGATATCGACGGCTTCATGCAGAAGGCGCGGCTTCAGCCGGTGCCCCCGACCCAGGAGCAGAACGGCATCGCCACCTATGACGATTTCCTGAACGAGTATCAGCGGCTGCAGAAGGCCTGATCGAGAAAGGCAAGCCACGGCGCGCGGCATGCGGCTCTCGCGGCTTCCGTCTCGCGCCCTGCCGGGATGGGCCGCGATCCTCCCGGCGGGGCTCGTCTTCGTCGGGCTCTTCGCCGCACCGCTGGCCTATTTCTTCGTCATCAGCTTCTGGTCGGTCCGGGCCCGGATCATGCGGCCCGATCACACGCTGGCGAATTATCTGGCGGTCTGGAGCAAGTACGGCGATGTGCTGGGCAATACGCTGCTCATCGCCGCGGTCATCGCGCTCCTCACCACCACCATCGCCTTCTGCTTCGCCTTCGCCATCCGTTTCAAATCCGGCCGCTTTGGCGAGCTGCTCCTATTCGTGACCGTGCTGACCCTGTTCGGGGGTTATCTCGTCAAGATCTACGCCTGGAAGAGCATCCTCGGGCGCGATGGAATCCTGAACAAGGCGCTGCTCGGCCTCGGTCTGATCGATCAGCCGCTGGATGCGCTGATCTACAGCGTCAACGGGGTGGTGGTGACGCTCACATATTTCCTGCTGCCCTTCGCGGTGCTGCCGATCTACGGCAGCCTGCGCTCGATCAGGGAGGCAACCATCGATTCCGCCCGCGATCTGGGGGCCGGGCGTTTCGCGGTGATGCGCTACGTCATCTTGCCGCAATGCGAGGGCGGGCTCACCGCCGCCTTCATGCTGAGCTTCCTCATCTCCGTCGGCGATTATGTGACGCCGCGCTTCGTGGGCGGTGGGGCGGCGATGATGGGGAATTTCATCGAGAACCAGTTCTCCCTCGGATTCAACTGGCCCATGGGCAGCGCCATGTCCTTCGCAGTGCTGGCCTGCTCGCTGCTGGTGGTGCTGGGCTTCCGGCAGCTGCTGCGCTGGGGGCTCGCCCCATGAGTGGCCAGCGCAAGGTGGATCTGCTCTGGCAGGGCTTCTCCCTGCTGGTGCTGCTGTTCATGATCACGCCGATCCTGCTGGTGATCGTCTTCAGCTTCAACCGCTCGGCGCTGACCAGCCTGCCGCTCACCGGCTTCACCTTCGACTGGTACCTCAGGCTATTCGACAACCGTTCCTTCTGGCCGGCGCTGGAGAACAGCCTGATCGTGGGATCGGGGGTCGCGCTCGCCTCGGTCGTCATTGGCACCATGGCGGCGCTCGCCTTGGCGAGGCTGCCGGCGCGCCGGGCGGGCGGCATCATCGCCACCTTGAGCCTGCCGATGACGATGCCGGCCCTCATCATCGGTGTCTCGCTGATCTGCTTCTTCGTCCGCTTCCTCGATCTTCGCCTCAATCTCCTGACCGTGACCCTGGGTCAGCTGGTGATCGCGCAGCCCTTCGTGATCCTGATCGTCTATGCGCGCATGGCGAGCTTCGACCGCGCGGTCATCGACAGCGCCCGCGACCTCGGCGCCTCGGCCTGGACCGCGTTTCGCACCGTCACTTTGCCGATCATCCGGCCGACCATCGTCGGGGCCGGGCTCATCGCACTCTCGATCTCCCTCGATGATTTCGTCATCACCTTCTTCACCATCGGCGGCGGCAATACCTTGCCCACGCTGGTCTGGGGCATGGTGCGCACCTCCCTCGATCCTACCGTCAACGCCATGGCGACCCTGTTGATCGCGCTCAGCATCGGCTCCTGCATGCTGGCGCTCAGCCTCAGCCGCTATCGCGGATGAGCGGTTTCGATTTCACCGGGCGCGTCGCGCTGGTGACGGGTGCTGCCCGCGGTCTCGGCTTCGCCATCGCGCGGGCGCTCCATGATGCGGGGGCCTCGGTCGTACTCAATGATCGCACGGCGCCGAGCGTCGCGGCCGCCATCGACCGCCTCGGCGGCGGCCCGCGGCTGCGCGCCGCGCCGGCTGACCTGGCCACGAGGGACGGTCCGGTGGTGGCCGTTTCCCAAGCGGCCGCGGCCTTCGGCCGGCTGGATATCCTGATCAACAATGCCGCGGTCAATATCGAGCGGCCGATCGAGACGACGGACGACGCCCATTGGGATCTCCATCTCGATGTCGATCTGCGCGCACCCTTCTTCGCGGCCCAAGCGGCATTGCCGCTGCTGCGGGCGAGCAAGGGCAGCATCGTCAATATCGCCTCGGAGCTCGGCCTCCATGCCGTCGCCAATAACGTGGCCTATGTCACGGCGAAGCACGGTCTGGTGGCCTTGACCCGGGCGCTGGCGGTCGAGCTGGCGCCGGCGGGCATCCGCGTCAATGCGGTCTGCCCCGGGGCCATGGATACCGAGCTGATGCGCGACTGTGCCGAGGCCAGCGGCGATCCCGCAGTCTATTACAAGAGCTTCGAGACCTATCACCCGCTGGGCCGGCTGGCGGATCCGGCGGAGGTGGCGGCCTTCGTCCTCGCGATCGCCTCGCCCGCGGCGTCCTTCGTGACCGGGGCGGCGCTCGCCATCGACGGCGGCAGCACGGCGGGGCGCGGGTGATGGAGGATTTCCGGGGCAAGCGCGTGCTGGTCACGGGCTCGGCACGGGGCATCGGCCTGGCGGCGGCGCGGCTCTTCCTCGAACGTGGGGCAACCCTGCTGCTGCACGGACCGACAGCCGAAGCCTTGGCCCCCGCTTTGGCAGAGTTGCCGTCGGCCGAGGGGATCGCCGCCGATCTGGCCGATCGGGGCCAATGCCGGCGTCTCGCGGCCGAGGCGGGTGAGCTCGACGTGCTGGTGAATGCGGCGGGTATCTATGAGGAGCGGCCCATCGAGGCGGTGGACGCGGCCTATTGGCAGAAGACGCTGGCCGTCAATCTGACCGCGCCCTGGATCCTGTCGGCGAGCCTGCTGCCCGGCTTGCGCCGGCGCCGGGGCGTGATCGTCAACATCGCTTCGGATGCCGCTTTGCTGGGCTATCCCCGCTGCAGCGCCTATGGCGCGTCCAAGGGCGGGCTCGTCGGCCTGACCCTGGCGCTGGCCGTCGAGCTGGCGCCCGAGGTCCGTGCAATCTGCATCTGCCCCGGCCCCGTCGATACCGAGATAATGCGGGCCAGCATCGCGCGATCCCCCGATCCCGCCGCGGCCCGCCAGCAATGGGCTGACAACACGCTGCTCGGCCGTGTCGCGGAGCCTCGCGAGATCGCCGAAGCCATCCTCTTCGCCGCCTCGCCGGCCGCCTCCTTCGCCACCGGCAGCGTCTGGACGCTGGACGGCGGCGTCACCGCGGGGAAGCGGAGCTAGCTCGGGCAGCCACGGGCGGGGGCATCTAATATCTAGCTGGTGAGCCTCACTCTCTATTCCGTCATGGTCGGCGAAGGCCGGCCATCCACGAGTTTGCAAGCCACGGAGCTCTGTTATTGATCATCCCGCGAGATCGCCAAGTCCGTGGTGAACCTCCGGGGAAGGCAACCTCGATGACCGAGAACTCCGACAAGCACCGGATCCAAGGCGGATAAACTCGTGGATGGTCGGCCTTCGCCGACCATGACGGGTGAGGGAGCGAGGCATGTCGGTGTCAGCCGGACAGCCACAGCGATTTCGAGATTGAACTAGCGCGGCCCGATGCGCCGGAAGGTCTCGGGATAATCGATCACCAGCCCGTCGGCATCCAGCGCCAGATCGGCCTTGAAGCCGCGGAAGAGGCCTTCATAGGTGACGATGCAGCCGGTGGGGGCCCGCCAGTTGCAGCTGTAGCGCTGGGAGACCGGGCGGAAGGTGAGCTCGGGCAGCTTGACATAGGCGACGGTGAGGGACGCGTTCTCGCCTTGCTGGAGATCGAGGCGGCGCAGCGCCAGGGTATTGGTGAAGGGCGTGGCCGAGATATCGACATCGAGGCAGCCGGCGAGCTCCGTCAGCTCGCCATGCTCGGCATCCCGCCAATTGCCTTGGCCGTCCGCCTTGACGTGGCGCTCGCGGCAGCCATGCAGATCATGGACCTCGAGGTCGAGCTTGCGGGTATGCCAGCCGGAATCGCATTTGATCTTGTAGCGCAGCCGAAAGGGCGAGGATCCTGCGATGGCCATGACATCGCCGTGGGCGACGATGTGATCCTCATGGAAGGTCAGGCGCAGATGCTCCATCCCCTGGCCCTGCCAGGGCTGCCAGAAGATGGAGCGCTCCCCGCTCATGCGCGCGATGTTCAGGGCAGCAGAATGGTCGAGCCGGTGGTCTTGCGCGCCTCGAGATCGCGATGGGCCTGGGCCGCCTCCTTCAGCGGATAGGTCTGATGGACCTCGATCTTGACGGCGCCCTTGAGGACGACATCGAACAGCGCCTGGGCCGAATCGACCAGCTCCTGCCGGGTGGCGACATAGGCCATCAGCGAAGGCCGGGTGAAATAGAGCGAGCCCTTGGCCGAGAGGATCACAGGCTCGAAGGGCGGCACCGGACCGGAGGCATTGCCGAAGCTGACGAACATGCCGCGCGGCGCCAGGCTGTCGAGGGAGGCCTGGAAGCTATCCTTGCCGACGCCGTCATAGACCACCGGCACGCCCTTGCCGCCGGTCAGCTCGCGAACGCGCTTGGCGATGTCGTCCTTGCGGGAGTCCAGCACATGATCGCAGCCATGGGCCTTGGCGAGCGCCATCTTCTCCGGGCTGCCGGCGGTACCGATGACGATGGCGCCGATATGCTTCAGCCATTGGCTGGCGATCAGCCCGATGCCGCCGGCCGCGGCATGGAGCAGCACGGTCTGGCCGGCCTTCACCGGGAAGGTGCGGCGGATGAGATATTCGACGGTCATGCCCTGGAGCATCATGGCGGCACCCAGGCGGTCCGAGATGCCCTCGGGCAGCTTGACCGCGCGGTCGGCCGGATAGAGCCGGGCCTCGGCATAGGCACCCAGCGGCCCGGAGGCATAAGCGACGCGGTCGCCTGGCTTCAGATCGGTGACACCCGGCCCGACTTTCTCGACGACCCCCGCCGCCTCGAGGCCGATGCCCGAGGGCAGCGGTACCTTGTAGAGGCCCGTGCGGTGATAGACGTCGATGTAGTTGAGGCCCACGGCCGTATGGCGGATCAGGATCTCGCCTTGACCCGGATCGCCGACCTCCACCTCTTCCCATTTGAACTTGTCAGGGCCGCCGGTCTCATGGAAGCGGATGGCGTGGCTGCGCATGGCGTTCTCTCCGAGGCTGAGGAAGACGAGGACGGATGAGACTAAAGAGGCAGGAGCACGCCCTCAAGGGCAAGCAGGGCCTGCTTGGTCTCGACGCCTTGCCCTCCGCTATAGCCGGTCAGCATGCCATTGGCGCCCATCACGCGGTGGCAGGGGATGATGATGGGAATGGGGTTGCGCCCGCAGGCTCCGCCGACATCGCGGGCATTGCCGCCGATCTTGGCGGCGATCTCGCCATAGGTGAGGGTGCGGCCATAGGGGATCGCCAGCATGGCATCCCAGACCTGGCGATCGAATTTGCTGCCGACCGGCGCCAGCGTCAGCTCGAAGCGCTCCAGCTTGCAGAAGAAATAGCCGTCGAGCTGCGCCTTGGCGGCGAGCAGCAGCGGCGTCTCCTGCTCCGTCGCGGGCTTGCCCCAGCCGACGGCGACGAGGGCGCCATCGCGCTCGCGCAAGGTGAGGGGGCCGATGGGTGTGTCGACGCCGATTTCGCTGATCGGGGAGTTGCTGATCTCAGACATGATCGAGGACGGCTCCTAGGCCGAGGGGATCGGTGATGGGGAGCGAGCAGGTCATGGCCTGGCAGACATAAGCGGTGGCGGTGGGCGCGCCGCCGTTCTTCGGTTTCGCTATGCCCTTGCCATGAGCGGGATGGCCCTCGGGCAGCATCTCGCCGGGGCCGACGGTGGTGAGCAGAAGATCGGGAAGCGAGCGGCGCCGCAGCGCGTCCAGCATCGCCAGGGTATCGGGCGCGCCCGGCTCGCCGGCGATCACCACTTGCACCGCCTTCTGCAGGAAGGTCTGGGCATTGATGAAGCTCGCCAGGGGGAAGAAATTGCGGCCGATCTCGCCGGCGAAAGCGCCCACCAGCGCATCGGCCCGGTCGCGATAGGCATGCTTGCCGGTGAGGTAATAGAGCCGCGCCAGCACCCCCACCATGGTGGCATTGCCGGAGGGGACCGCATGATCTATGGCGGTCTTGCTGCGGATGATCACATCCCTGGTATCTCCGGCGGTGAAGAAATAGCCGCCGCCGGCGCTGTCCCAATACTGCGTGTCGAGGATCGCGACCCAACCCTCCGCCACGGCGATGTAGCTCTTGTCGCCCGTCGCCTCGGAAAGGGCGAGGGCGGCACGGGACATATTGGCGTAGTCGTCGAGGGTCGCGGGATGGCGGGCGCGGCCGAGACGCCAGCTATGGCGCAGCCGGCCTTCCATCGTCATCTCCTGGCGCACGAAGTCGAAGGCCGCGCGCGCCGCCTCGATCCAGGCCGGCTCGCCGAAAAGCGCGCCGGCGCGGGCCAAGGCGGCGATCATCAGCCCGTTCCAATCCGCCAGCACCTTGTCGTCGAATCCCGGGCGGATGCGGCCGTCGCGCCGGGCGAGGAGCTTGGCGCGCGATCCTGCAAGCGCCGCCTCGGTCGCGTCATCCATCAGCAGCGGCCGGGCGCTGCGATTGAGGATCGTATGCTCTTCCCAATTGCCCTCGGGGCGGACGTCGTAATGCTGCTTGAACAGCGGTGCATCGGCGCCGAGCACCTCGTCGATCTCCGCTTCGGTCCAGACGTAGAACTTGCCTTCCACGCCCTCGCTATCGGCATCGAGCGCGCTGGCGAAGGCGCGCCGGCCGGCGATGGCCTCGGCGGGGGTCAGCATCTCGCGCAGCAGCCAGGCGACGATCTCGCGGATGCGCTGCTCATAGAGCGGCTCGCGGCTCTCCTGCCAGACCAGGGCCAGCAGATCGAGCAGAGCGGCATTGTCGTAGAGCATTTTCTCGAAATGCGGCACCAGCCATTCGGCGTCGGTGGCGTAGCGGGAGAAGCCGCCGCCGAGATGATCGTAGATGCCGCCCTGGCACATGCGCCGCAGCGTGATGTCGACCGCCTCGCGATAGCGGGCATCGCCGCCGCGCTTCCAGGCACGCCAGAACAGCTCGAAGATCGGCATCTGCGGGAATTTCGGCGCCCCGCCGATGCCGCCATGGACGAGATCGACCTCCTGCAGCAGACGCTCGGCGATGCGATCGAGGATTTCGGGCCCGACGCTGGCGCCCGCCTCGGGCAGAGCGAGCTTGCCCAGCGCTTCCTGCAAAGCGGCGACGTTTGTCGCGACTTTGTCGGGATCGCTGTGATAGGTGTCGGCGATGGCGCGCAGCACCTGGGGGAAGCCGGGCCGTCCCCAGCGCTGCTCCGGCGGGAAATAGGTGCCGCCCCAGAAGGGATGGCCGTCGGGCGTCAGGAACATGGTGAGGGGCCAGCCGCCCTGCTGGCCGAGCAAGGCCAGGGCCGATTGATAGATGGCGTCGAGGTCGGGCCGCTCCTCGCGGTCGACCTTGATGCTGACATAGAGGTCGTTCATGAGCGCGGCCGTCGCCTCGCTCTCGAAGCTCTCATGGGCCATGACATGGCACCAATGGCAGGCGGCATAGCCGACGGAGAGCAGGATCGGCTTCTGCTCGGCCTTGGCCTGGGCCAGCGCCTCGGGCCCCCAGGCCTGCCAATGCACAGGATTGTCCTTGTGCTGCAGCAGATAGGGGCTCGTCTCCTGGCCCAGCCGGTTGCCGGCGGGCGCGGTTTTCGAGGATGGGTTTTCGGCCATGGCTGGAAGGTGGCAATCCTTTCCCTCGCATACAAGCTGGCGTGGGGAGCGGACTCAACCGTAAACTTTGTCGGGGCTTAGCGGGAACATTGCCACCCCCAAGGGAGCAGGCCATATGAAAGTGAAGATCGATATCGATTGCACGCCCGAGGAGGCGCGGACCTTCTTCGGCCTGCCCGATCTGGGGCCGCTGCAGCAGGAGATGCTGAAGGCGATGCAGGAGAAGATGATGGGCGCCATGGGCGCGATGGATCCCGAGACGATCATGAAGGCCTGGATGCCCGGCGGCGCCTTCTGGGCCGGCATGGGCGAGCCCCGGAAGAAGTAGATTCAGAAGCGCCCCGAGAACCAAAAGGGCGCGAAACAAAAAGAGAGAGAATATGAGTGACCGCTCCAAGGCCGGCGACCCGCCGGCCTTCTACGAGGCGCATGTGTTCTGCTGCGTCAATGAACGCCCCGAGGGCCATCCCCGCGGCTCCTGCAAGCGCAAGGGCTCGGAGAAGCTGCGCGACTACATGAAGCTGCGGGCGAAGGAGCTCGGCATCAAGAATGTGCGGATCAACAGCAGCCTCTGCCTCGACCGCTGCGAGCTCGGGCCGACCATGGTGATCTATCCCGAGGGCGTCTGGTACAATGTGACGACCCGCGAGGAGGTGGACGAGATCCTGACCCGCCATCTGGTCGAGGGGGGGCGGGTCGAGCGGCTGATGCTGCACCCCGAGGATAAAACCCCGCCCCAGCGCTGAGGGCAAAGCCACGCCCGTGCTCCCGCCCAAGACCACGCTTCCCCCCAAGCCCACGATCTTTGCGCCGGCCACGGCCGCCGGGAAGGCGCCGATCGCGGTGGTGCGCGTTTCGGGCCCCGCGGCAGGCGATGCCATAAGGGCGCTGACGGGACGCGAGCCGCCGCCGGCGCGCCTGGCCGGCCTCCGGCGCCTGACGGCGGGGGACGAGCGGATCGACGATGCGCTGGTGCTCTGGTTTCCCGGGCCCCGCAGCGAGACCGGCGAAGATATGGCGGAATTCCATCTCCATGGCGGCCGTGCCGTGGTGGCCGCGACCCTGGCGGCGCTCGCCGCCGTGCCGGGGCTGATGCCGGCGGGCCCCGGCGCCTTCACCCGCCAGGCCTTCGACAACGGCAAGCTCGACCTGACCGCCGCCGAGGCCATCGCCGATCTCGTGGAGGCGGAGACCGCCGCCCAGCGCCGCCAGGCCCTTCGTCAGATGGATGGGGCCCTGGCGCGGCTCTATGAGGGCTGGCGGGCCGATCTGCTCATGTTGCTCGCGCGGCTGGAGGCGGCGATCGATTTTCCCGAGGAAGATTTGCCGGCGGACCCTGGCCTCGGATGAACTAGCAGAGGATTGCCAGGTTACGGAAAGAGATCGAGGACTCATCTTGGGGATCGCCGGGGCGAGCGGCTGCGCGATGGCCTTTCCATCGCTCTGCTGGGCGCGCCAAATGCCGGAAAGTCGAGCCTTTTGAATTACCTGGCCGGCCGCGAGGCGGCCATCGTCTCGGCCCGCGCCGGCACCACCCGGGACATCATCGAGGTCCATCTCGACATCGCCGGCTTCCCCGTGGTCCTGGCGGACACTGCGGGCCTGCGGGAGGTGACGGACGAGATCGAAGCCGAAGGGGTCCGCCGCGCCCAGGCCCGGGCCGAGCATGCCGATCTGAAGCTGATCGTCATCGACGGCGCCGCCTGGCCGGCGATCGATCCGGCCTCGGCCGCTTTGGTGGACGAGAACAGCCTGGTGCTGATCAGCAAGGTCGATCTGAACGCCACGATCCCGCTCTCGCCTCTGGTCGCCGGCCGGCCGGCCCTGCCGGTCTCGGTCGTCACCGGCTGGGGCACGGATCCGCTCATGCAAGCCCTCGAGGCCGAGGTCTCCCAACGCATGTCGCTCACCGAGGCGCCGGCCCTGACCCGGCTTCGCCACCGTCAGGCCCTGGAGGAATGCCTCGCCTGCCTCGCCCGCGCCCAGGGCGCCGAGCTGCCCGAGCTCCGGGTCGAGGATCTGCGCCTCGCGACCCGGGCGCTGGGCCGGATCACGGGACGGGTGGATGTGGAAGAGATCCTGGATCGGATCTTCAGCGAGTTCTGTATTGGGAAGTAGGAAGTACTAGTACCTCTGCACAGAGGATTGACGATTAGAGATCAGCTGTAATCCAGAGGGTGAACTGCACCGCAAGCCTGTTTCTGCAGGGAATCTGCAGGCGTTCTCGTCCCTTTTCCGCCGTCCAGCCCGGTCCGGGGCCTGCTTCTGCAGGCAATCTGCAGTCATTGTTGTCTTCTCTGCGAATGAGGGCGGCTTCCATGCCAGCGTTCAGTATATACGCAAAACACGTAATGGTCAAATACCCAAAGCCTGAGGCGAGGTGTTTCACGTGAAACATCTCTTTTATGAAGACGTCCTTTGACCCTCGATAGGGTCACGACTATCTTCCCGCGCCATGGATCGTTTTGACGTCATCGTCGTGGGCGGCGGACACGCCGGCTGTGAGGCCGCGGCGGCGGCAGCGCGCCGTGGGGCGCGGACCCTGCTGGTCACCCATAACCCGGCGACCATCGGCGAGATGTCCTGCAATCCGGCCATCGGCGGGCTGGGCAAGGGCCATCTGGTCCGGGAGATCGATGCCCTCGACGGGGTGATGGCGCGGGCGACGGATCGGGCCGGCATCCAGTTCCGGGTCCTGAACCGGAGCAAGGGCCCCGCCGTCCGCGGCCCCCGGGCCCAGGCCGACCGGAAGCTCTATCGCCAGGCCGTGCAGGCCCTGCTGGCCGAGCAGCCAGGGCTGGAGATCCGGGCCGGGGCGGTCGAGGATCTGGTCATCGAAAACGGCCGGTCTGGCGGGGATTCGCCTGGCGACCGGCGAGATCCTGGCTTGCGGCGCGGCGGTGCTGACCACCGGCACCTTCCTCCGCGGCCTGATCCATATCGGCACCGAGACGACGCCGGCGGGCGCGTCGGCGAGGCGCCGGCCCTGGGGCTTGTCGGCGACCCTGGACCGGCTGGGCTTTGCCCTGGGGCGGCTCAAGACCGGCACGCCGCCCAGGCTCGACGGGCGGACCATCGATTGGGCGGCGCTGGAGCGCCAGCCCGGGGATTGCCCGCCCGAGCCCATGTCCTATCTGACCGCCCGCATCGAGGTGCCCCAGATCGACTGCCATATCACCGCCACCACGGCGGCGGGGCATGAGCTGATCCGGCGCAACCTGCATCTCTCGCCCATGTATTCCGGCCAGATCGAGAGCCGGGGCCCGCGCTATTGCCCCTCCATCGAGGACAAGGTCGTCCGTTTCGCCGACAAGACGCGCCACCAGATCTTCCTCGAGCCCGAGGGGCTGGACGATCCGACGGTCTATCCCAATGGCATCTCGACCTCGCTGCCCCGGGAGGTCCAGGCGGCCCTGCTGGCCACCATCCCGGGGCTGGAGCGGGCGGTCATGTTCCGGCCGGGCTATGCCATCGAATATGACTGCGTCGATGCCCGCGAGCTGGCGCCGACCCTGGAGACCCGGCGGCTGCCCGGCCTCTATCTCGCCGGCCAGATCAACGGCACCACCGGCTATGAGGAGGCCGCGGCCCAGGGGCTGATGGCCGGGCTGAACGCCGCCGGCGCCGGGGCGGTGCTGGACCGGGCCGAGGCCTATATCGGGGTCATGATCGACGATCTGGTGACCCGCGGCGCCGACGAGCCCTAT
Source organism: uncultured Alphaproteobacteria bacterium (assembly GCA_963757155.1). Lineage (GTDB taxonomy): Bacteria > Pseudomonadota > Alphaproteobacteria > Dongiales > Dongiaceae > DASXQK01. The sequence goes on along the minus strand of CAVWQS010000012.1, from coordinate 89,539 downwards.
CGCATGTTCACCTCCCGGGCCGAATTCCGCCTGTCGCTCCGGGCCGACAATGCCGATCAGCGGCTGACCGCCCGGGGCGAGGCCTGGGGCTGCGTCGGTGCCGCCCGCCGCCGGGCCTTCGCGGCCAAGACCGAGGCCTTGGCCGGGGCGCGGGCGCGACTCGCCGGCCTCGGCGCCAGCCCGAGCCAGATCCGCGCCGCCGGCCTCGCCATCGCCCAGGACGGCGTCCGGCGCACGGCCTTCGAGCTCCTGGGCCGGCCGGATATGGGGCTGGGCGAGCTCGCCCGACTCTGGCCCGAGCTGGCGGACCTCTCGCCGGCGATCGCCGAGCAGCTCGAGATCGAAGGCCGCTATGCCGGCTATCTCGACCGGCAGGAGGCCGACATCCTGGCTTTCCGCCGGGACGAGGCCCTGGATCTGCCGGCCGGGCTCGACTATGGCGCCATCGGCGCCCTCTCGGCGGAATGCCGGGCCAAGCTGGAATCGATCCGGCCCGCGACCCTGGGCCAGGCGGGGCGCATCCCCGGCATGACCCCGGCGGCCCTCATGGCCCTGCTGCGCCATGTCCGGCGCCGGGAGAGCGGGCAGGGGCAGGCCCTCTCCGCCTGACGGGGCCTCTCGGGGCGCCTGCGCCCCAAAACCCTCCCTACACCGCCGCGGCCTTCGCCGAGGCGACGGGTGTTTCACGTGAAACATTGGCCCTGCTGGAGGGCTATGCGGCCCTGCTGGTCAAATGGCAGAAGGCCATCAACCTCGTCGCCCCCGACAGCCTTCCCGATCTCTGGCGCCGGCATATGCTGGATTCGGCGGCCCTTTTTCCCCTGATCCCGGCCACGGCCCGGGTCCTGGTCGATCTCGGCAGCGGCGCCGGCTTCCCGGGGCTGGTCCTGGCCATCATGGGGGTGCCGGAAGTCCACCTCGTGGAATCCGACACAAGGAAATGCGCCTTCCTCTCCGAGGGCGCCCGGCTCTTCGCCCCGGGGCGGGTGACCGTCCATCGCACCCGGATCGAGGCCGCACCGGCCATCGCGGCCGATGTGGTGACCGCCCGGGCCCTGGCCGATCTGCACAAGCTCCTGGCCTATGCGGCGCCTTTTCTGACGCCGGACGGCATTTGCCTCTTCCCCAAGGGGCGGCGGGTGGAGGATGAATTGACCCTCGCGAAGCAAACATGGACAATGGCCGTCGAGCGCGTGGCGAACCCGGCCGACCCATCGGGAATCATATTGAGGATCAAAGGTTTAGCCAGGTGAACGCGGCTTCCGATTCCAGCGCCCGGATCCTGGCCATCGCCAATCAGAAGGGCGGAGTCGGCAAGACCACGACCGCCATCAATCTGGCGACCGCGCTCGCCGCCTGTGACAAACGCGTGCTGCTCCTGGACACCGATCCCCAGGGCAATGCCACCACCGGGCTCGGCGTCCCGCGCGAGGCGGTCGGCCTCACCAGCTATGACGTGCTGGTGGATGGGGCGCCGATCGCCGAGCGCGATCCTGGCGACCCAGGTGCCCCAGCTCTGGATCCTGCCCGGCTCGGTGGACCTGGCCGGGGCCGAGCTCGAGCTGGCGAGCGCGCTGGCCCGCGAATTCCGCCTGCGCAATGCGCTGGCGACCATCGCCGCCAACTACGACTACATCCTCATCGACTGCCCGCCCTCCCTCAATCTCCTCACGGTCAATGCGCTGACGGCGGCCACCGGCGTGCTGGTGCCGCTGCAATGCGAATACTATGCGCTGGAGGGGCTTAGTCAGTTGCTGAAGACCGTTGAATTGGTGAAACAGAATTTGAACTCAAATCTTGAAATAGAAGGCGTAGTCCTGACGATGTACGACCGGAGAAACAATTTGTGCGACATGGTCGCGGCCGATGTCCGCCGGCATTTCGGCGACAAGGTCTTCGATACGGTGATCCCGCGCAATGTCCGCCTGTCCGAGGCGCCCTCCCACGGCAAGCCGGCGCTGCTCTACGATCTGCGCTGCTCGGGCTCGCAGGCCTATATCCAGCTCGCCGGCGAGCTGCTGCGCCGGCACCAGTTGCCCGTCGAAGCCCCGGGCGACGCTCCTGGCCAGCAGAGGGAAAGCGCATGAGCGCCGCCGAGACCAAGCGCGGCCTCGGCCGCGGCCTCTCGGCGCTGCTGGGCGACAGCCCTGCCAAGCCCGCCGCGGGGGCGAGCCGGAGCCAGCGCCATCTGCCGATCGGCCAGCTCGAGCCCAGCCCGTTGCAGCCGCGCCGGCATTTCGATCCCGATGAGCTGGAATCCCTGGCGGAGTCCATCCGCAGCAACGGCATCCTGCAGCCGCTCCTGGTGCGGGCCCATCCCACGCGTCCCGGCATGCATGAGATCGTCGCCGGCGAGCGGCGCTGGCGCGCGGCCCAGATCGCCAAGCTTCACGAAGTGCCGGTGCTGGAGCGCCAGATCTCCGACCGCGAGGTGCTGGAGCTGGCCATCGTCGAGAACGTGCAGCGCCACGACCTCACCGCGCTGGAAGAGGCGCAAGGCTATCGCCGGCTGATCGACGAGTTTTCCCGCAGCCAGGAGGATCTCGCCCAGCAGGTCGGCAAGAGCCGGGCCCATATTGCGAATACCTTGCGGCTGCTGAAGCTGCCGGCGGCCGTCCAGGATTTGCTGCAGGAGGGCCTGCTCAGCGCCGGCCACGCCCGCGCCTTGCTCGCCGCCGCCGATCCCATGGCCCTGGCGGAACGCGTCATCACCCTTGGCCTCTCGGTCCGCCAGACCGAGGCCCTGGCCGCCCGGCCTGCCAAGCCCAGCCGCCGCCCGCCGGCCGCCAAGGATGCCGATACCCGGGCGCTGGAGCATGATCTGGGCCGGGTCCTGGGGCTCAAGGTCGCCATCGAGCATGGCAAGGGCGGCGGCAGCCTCACCATCCGCTACCAGAGCCTGGAGCAGCTCGACGACGTCATCCGCCGCCTCAACCGGAATAGCTGACGAGAGGCCTGATCGTCTCAAGCCGGCTTCGGGATCGACATCGCCAGCTAAGGGGTCAGTGTATAGGGGTACCCCAGTTCTCTTGGCTGGATTGGGCAGTAGTCGTCACGTGCCTCGTAGCAGTACCAAGGCTGGACAGGCACACTCACGCTACCCGTCCCGCTTGGCGCACAGGCGCCAAGAACCAGTGCGAACATCAATGCCGACGCTGCTTTTCTCGACATCCCAGGCCCACTTCGGTGCTCTTTCCCGGTAGCCCCGCAAAAGCCATTAGCCGCGATCCTAGGGGCAGGCGGCCGAACCCTACCCGAGGCCGGTCGAGGCAGACGCTCCTGCCTACCGCCCGGCGCGGCGGCTTTGCGGTGGCAAATTCGTTACGCAGCCTGCCTGTCGTCGGTCACGACCCGGCCGTCGCGAAGACATGGATCAGGCTCCGATTTTTCAGATAGAGCAAGATTTCACGGGGTCAGCGTGATTCTAGCTGACCCGATCTTGCTTTAGGGGCTCTTCTCGGCGGGCCGCCGGCAGCGGCTCGAGATGGATGTCGTTCAGCATCAAAGCGAGGCGCCGCGGCTCCGTGGCGCTCGGCGGCAGAGCGCGGGCGAAGCGCAGGCGAAGCTCATGCGCACCCGGCGTCAGCGGCGCCCGCAGGCAGAGCAGTCGGGCCGATTCCTTGCTCGTGCGGGCCAGGGAAAAATTTCCTAGATCCTGGCCGTCGAGGAAGACCGTCGCCGCCTGGCCGGGCAGAAAAGGATTTTGATATTCGATGATGATCAGATGCGTGCCGGCGGCCTCCGCGGTCAGGCTCGCCCGGCTCTCCGGCCCGATGCACCAGTGAAACCGGGTGGGAATGCCGTCATCGAGATGCGGCCCCTCGAGCTCGCCGATGCCCTCGCCGGGTTCCCAGGCGGCGGGAAGCAGGAACTGCCGGCGCGTCTGCGGTGAGGCGAAGTTGATCCGGCGCGGCACCTCGGCCTTGGATAGAATTCCTAGCCGCTGCAAGGCGAGGAAGAGCTGGCGATAGCCCGCCTCGATCGAGAACTCGTTCTCGACGAAGAGCCGCCCCCAGGCGCCCATGGCGGCGCGGAGATCGGGCCGGGTCACCAGCTCGCGGATGGCATCGGCCAAGGCCGCGGGCGTCACCGCTGCGGCGAGCCGGCCGGTGATCCCGTCGCGGATGGCGTTCTTCACCCCCATGACGGGATAGCCGACGGCGGGCGTGCCGCAGGCGGCGGCCTCGACGAAGACCTGGCCGAAGCTCTCCTCCAGGCTCGGCGCCACGAAGACATCCGCCGCCCCATAGGCGGCGGCCAGATCCTCGGGATCCCGGAGATAGCCGAGGCTGCGCATGTCGATATCCGGCAGCGGGATCGAGGGATCCCAGCTGCCGAGAACGCAGCAGATGATCCGGAGGTCCTTAAGGCCGGCCAGGGCCTCGAAGAGATGAGCGCCGCCCTTGCGCCGATCCGTCAGCGCCGCGGCCGAGAAGAGGAGGATGTGGCGGTCCAGCGGCAGGCCGAAGCGCTTGCGGCAGGCGTCCCGGCTTTGCGGACGATAGATGTCGAGGGGAATGCCGAGACGAATCTCCTCGATCGGCGGCCGCCCCGCGCCCGGGGCGAAGGCCTGGCGCGCGAAATCCGCCGCCGAGGCCGAATTCGCCAGGAGGATGGGCGCGCGCTCGCCGGCGAGCAGCGCGCGCTTGGCGGCCCAGGCGGGCGCGATCAGCTCGGGCGCCAGCGCCGGATATTCCGTCGGGGTGGGGCAGGCAGCGTCGCAGCCCGGGAGGTATTTCGGGCAGCCCCCGGTGAAGGCGCAGCGCCCCGTGAGCAGCCAGAAATCATGCAGCACCCAGAATGTGGGCCGGGCCTCGGCGATGGCGGCGAGCAGCGGGGTATCGCCGCCCGCGGCATGGAGATTGCCCATGATCACCAGATCGGGGTCGCCGCGCCGGATCCAGTCGAGGAGACGGGTCTCGACCGGGATGCCGTCTTCGCGCGCCTCGCCTTGGAGCGCGCGCAGATTGGCGAGCCTTACCTCATGGCCGGCCAGGCGCAGCCCGGCGGCGATCCGGCCATGGGCGATGCCGGCGCCATAGATCTCGCCGACATCGTTGATCATGGCGATGCGGAGCCGGCGATTGGCCCGCGGCCCCGCGCCGGCGGCGGGGGGCTTCAGGCCCTTGCGGGTGAAATAAGCGGCCCGCACCTCGCGCAGCTCGGCCTGGAAGCGGGCAGGGGCGTGGGTCTTCTGCTCGGGATGGACGCGAAACAAAGCCAGCGGCCGGCCGATCCCATGCAGCACGCCGCCGGCCTCGGCGAAGCGCAGCCAGAGCTCGTAATCCATGCTGTAGTAGAGGTTCTCCTCGACCCGGCCGCCCGCGCGCTGCCAGAGCGCACGCGAGAAGAAGACCTCCGGCTGATAGAAGAACTCGCCTTCCAGCCAGCCGCCCTCGAGGTCGAGCAGCTCGGCCAGCGACAGCGGTCCATCGGATGCGGCCGTCAGATGGCGATGGAGGACCCGGCCTTCGTCATGGATGACGCAGATCCCCGCCACCAGATCCGCCCCGCTGGTGGCAAAGGCGAGCGCCACGGCCGCCAGCGCCCCCGGGGCCAGCATGTCGTCGGCATTGAGCCAGGTCATGATCTCGCCGCTCGCCCGGGCGAAGCCCTTGTTGATGGCCTCGCTCTGGCCCTTGTCCTTCTCGCTCGCCGCGAAAGCCAGGCGACCCTGATAGCGCGCCAGAATATCGGCGGTCTCGTCGGTCGAGCCGCCATCCATGACGATATGCTCGACCGCCGGATAATCCTGATGCAGGACGGAGAGGATCGTCTCCTCGATGAAGCGGCCCTGATTCAGCGAGGGCGTGACGATGCTGATCCGCGGCCAGGGCCTTCCATCGGGCATCGTCGCCGGGAGGGGCAGGGCCGCCGGCCGCTGATAGGGCCATTGATCGCGGGACGTCGAGGTCATGCCTCGAAGCTGGCCCGCTTCGCCAGACCGAGGCGCAGGCCGAGCTTGCGCCAGCGCGAGGCGAGAAGCTCGCGATGCTGGCGCTCGAGCTCTTCATTGACGTAAGCGAGCTTGTCCAGCATCGCCGCCTGGCGCTCGAGCTTGCCGGAGAGCCGGGTGATCTCCGCCTCGGCATCGCTTCGCGCCCGCTCCGCCTCGGCCAGAGCCTTGGCCAGGGCCGTCTTCGCCGCCGCCAGCTCGCGCGCCAGAGCGGCGCTCTCCTCGGACTTCGCCGGACCTGTCACAGGCGCCCCCGACCAGAATTGCCGCTCCCATATGTCTCGCCGAGGCCCGCCGACGCAATCGCCATCTCCGATGAGCTCAAGCCTTCAACCAGGACACTGATCAACAATGGGTGTCCCGCTCCCACCGAAACTCATTGCGCCATGCTTTTGAATTTGGACACGGCCCGATAACGCCAGTCGCAGACGAGCTGGCGAAGCTGATAGAAGCGCAAGCCCCGGGAGATCTCCCGCTGCGAGATGGGGCGGCCGAAATGCGCAGCGCGCAGCTGGTCCATCTCCTGCGTCAGCTCGGTGGTCTGGGCCGTCTTCTGCTCGCCATGGACGCGAAAGCAGCCGAGGAAGCGCGGCAGCCGCCGGAAGCGGAAGCCGGCCCGCTGCGCGCGGAGCAGGAGATCCCAATCCATCGCATAGTGAAAACCGGTGTCGAGGGGTCCGAGCGCGTTCCAGAGCGCGGCGCGCCAGAACATCGTCTCCTGCGGAACGTAGTCGGTGAGGGCCAGCGCCGCGGGATCGTGGCGCGGCAGCACCCAGCGACCGACCTCCTGCCCGCGCTCGTCGATGATGATCCGATGGCCGTAGACGAGGTCGATCTCGGGATGGTCGCGGAAGAAGCGCGCGACATGGGCCAGCGTCCCGGGCAGCAGGAGATCGTCGCTGTTGACCCAGCCCATGATCTCGCCGTCGACCCTGGCGAAGCCCTTGTTGATGGCATCGGCCTGGCCGCGATCGCGCCCGCTCCACCAGTCCAGGCGATCGCCATAGCTCGCCAGGATATCGAGCGTCTCGTCGGTCGAGCCGCCGTCCATCACGACATAGCGGAGCTTGGGATAGGCCTGGCCCAGAACGCTGTCGATCGTCGCGCGGATGAAGGCGCCTTGCTGGTAGGAAGGGGTGACGAGGGCGACCGTGGGCAGGGTCGAAAGATCCTCGGCCGCATCGCTCCCCGCGCGGTCGGGCGCGATATCGACATCGCGCGGGGGGTATTGGCGCAGCTGGTTCAGCCGCGGCCGCAGCACCCTCTTGGCCGTGCGATGAAGCGATCTCTCGAGCGCCGTCCAGGTCTCTCCCACCGGGATTTCGTACTGCAAATCTCGGCAGGACGATATGGGCTTCAGGCCTGTCCGCGCAGCGTCATGGAACGATAGGCGCGGCCGACCTGAAAGACGAGGCCGTCGCCGCCGATGTGATAGAGGGCGATCTTTATCCAGGCCTTGAACAGCGCACCGGTGAGAACGGCGGATATTCCACCGACATGGCGCTGGTAGAGCCGGATCTGCTCCTTGACGCCGACCGGCGCCAGCAGGGTCGCGGTCGACGCCCCGCCGACCCGCATCTTCGCCACCACGAGCCGCGGCACATGCAGCGGCTCCGCGGTCATGAGATGGCGGAGCAGGAAGTCGAAATCCGCGACGATCCTGAGGCTGGCATCGAAGCTGCCGTATTCGGCGAACAGGGAGCGGTGGTGGAAGACGGCCTGATGGGGAAGGTTGTAGCGGCAGCTCCGGAACTCCACCGGCGCCCAGGGCCTGTCCATGAGGCGGAGCACATGGCCCTCGTGATCGACGAAGGCGACCTGGCCGTAGACGACCCGATGCTTGGGAAACGCCGTCTCGAGATGCAAGGCCATGCGCGCCAGCACCGTGGGGCTGGCGATCGTATCGTCGGCGCCGAGAAAGAGCAGCCACTCCCCTTTGGCCATGGATACGGCTTTGTTCCAAGCGTCGGCGATACCGCCGTCGGGCTCGGAGATCCAGGTCAGCATCCCGCCCATGCGCCGGCGCGACGCCTCCAGGCTCTCCAGCGTTTCGTCCTTGGAGCCGCCGTCGGCGACGATCACCTCGACCGCGGGATAGCCGCATTCGGCGATGCTGTTGAGGCAGCGTCCGATCATCGGACCGGCATCGAGCGAGGCCACGATGATGGAGATTTGCGGCATGCTCTCCGCCGCCACAGCGCTGTCGCCGGGCATGGGTGTCCGCGAGACTTTGGTCATCGCCGGCAGACCGAGCATGAGTTAACCCGCCGCCGCGAAATGCTCCGAGCCATTGCCATGCGGATATTTTACCTTGAAAGGGCGGGACGAAAGTCCAGCGGAGATCGAATTCGCCACTGATAGAGATCGATCGGCGTCAATATTGTGTTAAAGCAGAATCCGGCGGCCTGGGTTCCCTGAATTTTTCTACACGTCGACGGCGATGCTCATTACGGCTTCTTAAGATCGTGCGGGTCTTGCAGCGCCTTGTGTTCGCCCGTCCGCTCTGGGCCCCTCCCCGGGACTCCGCGCCAGGCTGGCGACCTCCAGCAAGGCGCGCTCGGCGATGGCATCCTTCGGCTGGGCATTGGTCTTGATCCGGGCCTCTGCCTGGACCAGGCGATCGAGGGCCTCGGTCAGCCGCGCCGCGGGCCACAGCCGGAGCTGCGACATAAAGCGCTGCTCGAGCTTGAAGAAGACCGGCGGCCGCAGCGCCCGGAGCGCGGTCCCCGCATCCGGCGCGCTCGCCACCTGATGCAGGCGCAGCAGATGGCGGCCCGCGGCCCGCAGGATGGCGATCGCATCGCTGCCTTCCTCCAGGGCCCGGCCATAGGCGCGGTCCAGCGCCGCGCGATCCCCGTCGGCCAGTGCCAGCGCCAGGTCGTCCAAGGTCAAGGCCGAGCTGTCGCCGACGACCATGGCGGCATCGGCCAGGGTCAGCCGCTTGGCCCCCGGCCCGACATAGAGCGCCAGCTTCTCCAGCTCCTGCCGGGTGACGCCCCGGTCGCCGCCCAGGCGCGACATGAGGAAGTCCAGCGCATCGCGATCCGCCGTCAGGCCATGGGTCTTCAGCCAATCGGCGATCACCTGCTGGAGGGCGCCTTCATCGTCGAGATAGCAGGCGATGGCCGCCGCCTGGGCGGCGCGCTCGAACAGGCCGCGCAAGCTGGAGCGGGGGCCCAGCTCGCCTGCTTCCAGGACGAGAAAGGCGGCGGGCGTCGTCTCCGCCAGAAGCTCGCTGAGCGCCTGGGTCAGCCCGTCGCCGGCCTCGCGCAGCCTGAGGACGCGCCGGCCGCCGGTCAGCGACAACGCCGCGGCCTCGTCGGCGAGGCGGACCGGATCCTCCTTCAGCTGCGCCGGCGTCAGCTCGGCGACGCGGAAGGGGTCGCGGACATCGCCTGCCAGGCGGGTGATGAGCTCGATTGCCCGTTCGCGCACCAGCCCCTGGTCGGGACCGTAGAAGAGGACGGCAGCGACGCTCGCCTCGGCCGTTTTGAGGAAACGCCCGAGATCTCGCGGCGCGACCTTCATCAGGGGCTCGCGGGCGCGGGCATCAGGGGCTCGCCGGAGCGGGCTGCGGGGCGGCCACTTGCGGTTGGGACAGATACGTGGCGAGCCGGTTGGCGATGTCGTCGGCCAGGCTCTGGGCGCTCCGCCGCTTGGCGTCGTCGGCCGAGACGACGGAGGCATAAGGGTCGTTCAGCAGGTCATAGGAGGTGGTGTTGCGCGATTGGCCGTGGAAGACGGAGACCCCCGGGGCGTCGCGCCTGTACAAATTGTAATCGGCATAAATGGTGAGATCGATGCGCGCCGCCGTCTGGTCGGGGTTGATCAGCGATTGGGCACCGCTCTGGCGCAGGGTCACGATGAGATCATAGGTCGGATTCTGCGGCACGCCCTGGGGGTTCATCCGGTCGCGCAGAGTGTTGTAGAGCTGCTGGCCGACCCGGTCGGCGATCGGGTTGATGTGGATCTGGGACATTTGCTGGGCCGCACTGCCGGCGACGCCCGTGTCTTTGGTGACGCCATAGAGCGGCTGCCAGCCGCAGCCGGCCAGCGGCGCCGTCAGTGCGACGAGCGCCATGAGGGCGAGGGCGGAAAGCCCCCGGCCGCTCGACCCTATGGAAGAGCTAGACGACCACATTGATGATCCTGTTCGGCACGACGATCACCTTGCGCGCGGCCTTGCCGGCCATGGCCCGTTGCACATTCTCGTTCGCCAGCGCCGCCTGCTCGGCCACGTCGCTTGCGCTGTCGCGGGGCAGCTCGATCGTCGTCCGGAGCTTGCCGTTGACCTGCACGGCGATGGTCACCGAATTCGTCGACGATCAGCGCGGCGTCGGCCTCGGGCCAGGGCTGATCGGCGAGGAGCGCGTCATGGCCCAGACGCTGCCACAGCTCCTCGGCCAGATGGGGCATCATCGGCGCCAGGAGGCGGACCAGCGTTTCCATCGTCTCACGCCGCGCCGCCGGATTGGCGCCGGGGGCCAGCTCGTCGATGGAATTGGCGAGCTCGTAGAGCCGCGCCACCGCCCGGTTGAAGCGGAAGCGCTCGATATCCTCGGTCACGCCGGCGATGGTCTTGTGGGTCGCGCGTCGCAGGCGCATCGACGCATCGTCGCCGTTGACGCCGTTCCATTCCGCCGGGGCCGCGCTCAACGCCTCGAGGCCGCCTTCGACCAGGCGCCACAGCCGCTGGGTGAACCGCCAGGCGCCCTCCACCCCCGCCTCGGTCCATTCCAGATCGCGCTCCGGCGGGCTGTCGGAGAGCATGAACCAGCGCGCGGTATCGGCGCCGTAGGTCTCGATGATCTGGGTCGGGTCGACGACGTTCTTCTTCGACTTGCTCATCTTCTCGGAGCGGCCGATCTCGACCGGGCTGCCGTCGACGGTGCTCGCCAGCCTGCCGTCGGGGCCCTTGGTCACCTGCTCGGGCAGCAGCCAGTTGCCCTCGCCGTCCCGATAGGTCTCGTGGCAGACCATGCCCTGGGTGAAGAGCCCGGCGAAGGGCTCGTCGAACTCCAGCAGGCCGATCCGCTTCATGGCGCGGGTGAAGAAGCGCGAGTAGAGCAGATGCAGGATCGCATGCTCGACCCCGCCGACATATTGATCGACCGGCAGCCAATAGCGCGCCGCTTCCGCCGCGACGGGCTGGTCGCTGCGCGGCGAGCAATAGCGGGCGAAATACCAGGAGGAATCGACGAAGGTGTCGAAGGTATCGGTCTCGCGCCGGCCGAGCCCGCCGCAGCGCGGGCAGGTCACATGCTTCCAGGTCGGGTGGTGCTCGAGCGGATTTCCCGGCCGGTCGAAGGTGACGTCATCGGGCAGGCGCACGGGAAGATCGGCCTTGGGCACCGGCACGATGCCGCAGGAATCGCAATGGATGATGGGGATCGGGCAACCCCAGTAGCGCTGGCGCGAGACGAGCCAGTCCCGGAGGCGGTAATGCACCATGCGCTCGCCGGCGCCGAGCTCCTCCAGGCGCTGGATGGCGCGCTGGATGGCAGCGGGCACGTCGAGCCCATCGAGGAAATCCGAATGGGCGATCGTGCCGTCGTCGACATAGGCGACATCGTCGATCTGGAAGCTCGCCGGATCGGCGCCCGGCGGAATGACCACCGGCTTCACCGGCAGGCCGTATTTGCGGGCGAAATCCAGATCGCGCTGGTCATGGGCGGGGCAGCCGAAGATGGCGCCGGCGCCATATTCCATGAGCACGAAATTGGCGACATAGATCGGCAGCTTCCAGCGGGGATCGAAGGGATGGATCGCATCCAGCTGGGTGCGGTAGCCCTTCTTCTCCATCGTCTCCAGGGCTTCGGCCGTCGTCGCCGTCTTGCGGCATTCCTCGATGAAGGCGGCGAGTCCGGGATCGGTATGGGCGAGCTCGAGGGCCAGCGGGTGGTCGGCCGCGATCGCCAGGAAGGAGGCGCCGAAGAGCGTGTCCGGCCGGGTGGTGAAGATCTCGACGGTGTCGGCGCCTTCCACGGATTTCGACCCGGTCAGCTTGAAGAAGGCACGCGCACCCTCGGAGCGTCCGATCCAGTTCTCCTGCATCAGCCGGACCTTGGCCGGCCAGCGGTCGAGACCGTCGAGGGCGCGGCGCAGCTCCTCGGCATAGGCGGTGATGCGGAAGAACCATTGCGCGAGCTTGCGGCGCTCGACCACGGCGCCGGTGCGCCAGCCGCGCCCGTCGATCACCTGCTCATTGGCGAGCACCGTCTGGTCGACCGGGTCCCAATTGACGCTGGCTTCCTTGCGATAGACGAGGCCCGCCTCCAGCATGTCGAGGAACATCGCCTGCTCATGGCGGTAGTACTCGGGATGGCAGGTGGCGATCTCGCGGCTCCAGTCGAGGGAGAGCCCCATCGACTTCAGCTGCGTGCGCATGGTGGCGATGTTGTCGAAGGTCCATGTGGCGGGATGGATCTTCTTCTCCATGGCCGCGTTCTCGGCCGGCAGGCCGAAGGCGTCCCAGCCCATGGGGTGGAGGACGTTGAAGCCGCGGGCGCGCTTGAAGCGGGCGACGACATCGCCCAGCGTGTAATTGCGCACATGGCCCATATGGATGCGCCCCGAGGGATAGGGGAACATCTCCATGACGTAGTATTTCGGCTTGCCGGCGTCGATCCGCGCCTCGAAGCAGCGCTGCTCGGCCCAAGCCGCCTGCCATTTGCGCTCGGCCTGCCGGAAATTGTAACGGGACATCAGAAGGGGAAGCCTCGTAAGAGGGGGCTACTGCTGCAAGCCTGCGATCCGCATCTGGCGCGCGCGCGTCAGGATGGCGTTCTCCAGATCGGTCGAGGCCGTGGGCGCGACCGGCGCATCGACCCAGCCGGCGCCTTGATTGACCTGATGGAAGACCGTGGCGCGCAACCCGTCGGCCCGCAGCTGGCGGCCGAGGATGTAGATGTTGACCTTGAAACGCTCATTGGGCGTGGTGGAGGGCGAGTACCAATCGGTGATGATCACCCCGCCGAAGGGATCGGCCGAGAGCAGCGGCATGAAGGAGACCGTGTCGAGCGAGGCGCGCCACAGCAGGCTGTTGACGCCGATTCCCCCGCCGCCGGACCCGTCATTGGTCGAGGCCTGGTCGCCGCCGAAGAGGCCGCCCTGGCCGAAGATGCTCGCCGGATCCTCGTAGCGCGGCTTGCTGTCGCCCGGGATGCGTTCCTTGGGATACTTCTCGTCGATCGGAACGTCGGAGCAGGCAGCGAGAATTCCGACCGCGACGACGGCCGCCATGGCAAAGGCGCAACGCAACCAAAGGCCATGCCGTCTGACCGACGGGCTCGAAATCACCGGCTTCTCCTCGAATGGGCCTCAGGGATCAGGCCCTCACGGCCCTCAAGCCTAGGAAGTAACCAAAACTCTCGCAGCGGGTCAAGTTTGGCGCATGTCCCGCCGGCGCGCCGGCGCCGGGGCGACAGGCTCCGGCGCCGGATGCGGCGGCCGCCCGGGCCCCCCGGGCGGCGCTGCGGGGGGTAGCATTTGTCTTGGCAGGGCCCCGGCTTTGCCGTAAGTAGCGACCGCGCCGAAGGGGCGCGTTGCGAGGGATTTCAAGGCTCTCGCGACGCGACCGATGCATCGGTGATCTCGGACTTGGGCAAGATCGACTAGGCAAGAGAATGGGCAAGATCGTCTGGCTGGCCTCCTATCCCAAATCGGGCAACACCTGGCTCCGTGCCTTCCTGCACAATTTCCTGCGCAATCCCGACGAGGCCTATGACCTCAACCGGATGGACGAATACTCGCTCGGCGACTCGGGCGGCATCTTCTATCAGAAATTCCTGCGCAAGCCCGTCAAGGAGATGACGGACGAGGAGATCATGATCCTCCGTCCCAAGGTGCAGGAGATGCACACCCGCTCCTCGCCGGACAACGTCTTCGTCAAGACCCACAACGCCCTGGTGGAGTATCTCGACCGGCCGCTGATCTCCATGGAGCATACCGCGGCCGCGATCTATGTGGTGCGCAATCCCCTCGACGTGCTGATCAGCCACGCCGACCATTACGGCACCACCATCGACGAATCCATCGACATCATGAACTCGCCGAACGCCAAGTCGGACAGCGGCATCCATAGCGTCTTCGAGCTGCAATGCTCGTGGTCGCGCCATGTGGAGAGCTGGACCGGGCGGCCCCATCGCGCGCTCCATGTCATGCGCTACGAGGACCTGCATCTGCGCCCGCTGGAGACCTTCGGCGGGCTGGTGGGCTTCCTCGGGCTGCCGCCCGATCGCGACCGGCTGCGCCGCGCCATCGAGCTTTCCTCCTTCAAGGCCTTGCGCAAGCAGGAGGAGGAGCATGGCTTCCGCGAGCGCTCCACCGCCCAGGAGCGCTTCTTCCGCGAGGGCAAAGCGGGCGGGTGGCGCGAGAAGCTGACCCGGGCCCAGGTGGAAACCATGGTGGCGGTCAACGAGGCCCCGATGCGCCGCTTCGGCTATTGGCCGGTCAAGGACTGGCAGCCGGCCTCGCAAGCCGCCGGCGCCCAGGCCTGACACGGCCCCACACCTCAGCCTCCCCCTACACGCCCGCTCCAAGAACGGACCCCAGATGACCGATCAAGACGGCAAGGGATTGTTTCAGAGCCTGCCGCTCACCCGGCCCGCCGCACCGCCGGTGCGTGAGCTGGAAGAGGCCCTGATCCTTCCAGGCGACCGGATTCCCGAATTCATCCTGCCCGACGCCAATGCCCAGCTGCAGCGGTTCTACGAGCTCGTCCGGGGCCGGCCGACGGTGCTGGTGCTGGTCGCCAACACGGCCCGGCAGGAGCAGTGGGACGAGATCAAGGGCTATGCCGATATCGCGCCGGCCCTGGACGCCGCCGGGGTCGATCTCTTCATCGTCACCAATGACGGCGTCGACTCCATGGCCATGGTCTCGAAGGCCATTCCGGCGCCGGCGGTCTGGCTGGCGGACCTCCGGGGCGCGGTCAATCTGGCGCTCCGCACGGGCGCCAAATTCGCCCAGACGGGGGTCGTGAGCTTCGTCCTCGATCCCGATCAGCGGGTGATCGCGCTGCGGGGCGCCGAGCCGGGCCAGGCCGCCTGGGCCTTCTCCGTCGTGCGGAAGCTCCCGGCCGAGGCGCCGCTGGTCCTGGGCGGCATGGCCCCGGTCCTGATCCTGCCCCGCGTCCTGGATGACGCAACCTGCCGGCAGCTGCTGGCGCTGGAGGGCATCGCCAGCGCACCGGCGCCGATCCCCGATGCGGCCCTGGCGGCGGCCCTCTCGCGGCTGCTCCTGCGCCGGGTCGGCCCCGAGGTGGACAAGGTCTTCTCCTTCGACGATTTCCAGTTCGAGGCCCTGCTGCTGCAGCAGGAGGACGCCGGCCCGGCGGAGGGCCGCAAGACCGATCGCCGGCGCGACAATTCCGATCCCGAGACCCTCGGCCGCAGCTTCTCGCTGATTCTGGATCTCGAGGCCGAGGCCTATCAGGGCGGGGGTTTGCGCTTTCCCGAATACGGTCCCCATCTCTACCGTCCCGGCACCGGGGCCGCCGTCGTCCATGCCGGGGAGATGCTGCGCGAGCAGGCCCCGATCGACTCCGGCCGGCGGACCCTCCTCAGCCTCACCCTGCGCCGGCCGCCCAAGGCCAGCGCCCAAGCGAAGCCGATCAGCTAGTCCTTTTCCCGTCATTCCCGCGCAAGCGGGAATCCAGGGCAACGAGCGAGCTGGGTGGCCCCTGGACCCCGGCTTTCGCTGGGGTGACGGCCAGGGAATAATGGCCGCCGGCGCGCCTCAGCGACCGATACTTTCGTCATTCCGCGAAACCGACGCCCCCGGCAAGCCTCACTCTCTATTCCGTCATACCGGCGAAAGCCGGTATCCAGGGGCCACAGGGAGGGTGCCTGCCACTCGCCCTGGACCCCGGCTTTCGCCGGGGTGACGGAAGAAAAATCAGGTCCGTTTGATCGGATAGCGCTCTAGCGGCTGAAGGCCGAGGCCGCGCCTTCGGGGCCGAGCGCCTCGATGAGCGGGCCCAGATGCCTCTCATAGCGCCGCCAGCGCTGCAGGGAGGAGTTGTAGAGCGGCTGGCGGACCTGGTTGACGCTGGCGGTGCGCACCATGCGCCGGGTCTCATGGAACTCCAGGCAGCGCGGGTCCCAGGCCAGGCCGCAATACTCGATCAGCCGGCGTGCCTGGCCCTCGAGATCGCCGACCACCTCCTCATACTGCACCTCCAGCATCGCCCCCGGCGGCAGCAGCCGGCGCCAATGGGCCATCAGCTCGAGATAGCGGCGGTAGGTGCGCCCGAGCTCGCCCAGGTCGGAGGTGTAGGTGAGGCCGGTGGAGAAGTTGATGGCAAAGCAGGAGACGCAGACGTCCAGCGGGTCGCGCCGGACATGGATGATGCGCGCCCGCGGCAGCACCAGATGTATGAGCCCGATGTTCAGATAGTTCTCGAGCAGCTTGTCGGTGATATGCGGGGCGCCCGGCGCCAGGGCGCCGAGCCGCTCGACATAGGTATCGCCCAAAGCGCGGGATTCCGCGGCGTCGAGATGGGGCAGATAGTCGGGAAAGCCGAGATCCGGGGCGGCCGCGGCGCGGAAGGACCCCGCCACCTGGTCCAGAAGGCCCAGCTCCCCCGCGCCATGGATCTGGGGATGGCTCGCCAGGATCTGCTCCACCAGGGTCGTGCCCGAGCGGGGAAAGCCGGTGACGAAGATCGGCAAGGTCGAGTCCGAGCCGCGGCTTTCAGCCCCGTCGCTCGACCAAGCCCGCCATCAGGGCCGGGGTGAAGACGCGATGCAGCGCCTCGAACCGGGCCGTCATCGCGGCTTCGTCGAAGGGGGCGAGCTTGCGCTTCAGCCGCTTGCCCTCGCGGAAATTCTCGAAGGCCTCGTCATAGCGCCCGACATCCTCACAGGCCTTGCCCAGGGCCATGCGCAGCAGGCAGCGGTCGGTCTCGCTCATCATCCGCCCGTCCGACCAGACCCTGCATCACGGCGATCTGGGGGTCGTCCGGCTTGATGGTGGCCGAGCGGACCCGGTTGTAATGCACCCCCGCCAGCCGGGGATTGAGGGCCAGCGCCTGGTCGAAATGGGTCGCGGCCTCGGCCATCCGGCCCGCCTGGCGCATCACCGTGGCGAGAAGGCCATGGGCCTCGCCGTCGCGCGGATGGAGCGACAGGAGCCGCTCCAGGAGCTCGATGGCGGCGGCATGCTGGGTCCCGCGCAGCAGATCGGCGAGGTTGAACATCGCGTCGCGATAGGCCGGCCGCAGCTCGATCGCCGTCCGATAAGCTGATGATCGCGGCCTCGGGCTGGTCCAGGCGGCGAAGCGCATTGCCGAGATTGTAATGGGCGTCGGGAAATTGTGGCCGCAGCTCGATCGCCCGGCGGAATCGCTCGGCGGCCTCCGGCGCACGGCCGAGCTCGAGCAGCACATTGCCGAGATTGTTCTGCGCATCGGCATTGGCGGGATCGGCGGTCGCGGCCCGGAGCAGCAGGGGCTCCGCCTCGGTGAAGCGCCGCTGCTGCGCCCGCACCACCCCCAGGAGCTGGGAGGCGCTGACATCCCCGGGCGTGATCTCGAGGATCCGGCGATAGAGCTTGTCGGCCATCACCAGCTTGCCTTCGCGATGGGCGCGCAGGGCCCGGGGCAGAAGGTCCTCGCCCGCCAGCGACATGGCGCCGATTCGAGCTGTGGGCGCCGGCATGGCCGCGGGTGCCGCTTCCGGCTCGGCCGTGGGATCGGACGCCAGGGCCTCGATCAGAGGGCCGAGCTGCAATTCATAGGGCTTCCAGCGCTGCATCGAGGAGCGATAGATCGGCCGGCGCACCTGATCGACGCTGGCGGTCTTGACCGGGCGGTGGGTCTCGTGGAAGGCGATGCAGCGGGGATCCCAGGGCAGGCCGCAGTAGTCCAGGATGCGCCGGGCCTGGGTCTCGATATCCTCGACCACCGCCTCGTATTGCACCTCCAGCATGGCGCCCGCCGGCAGCACCCGGCGCCAATGCTCCATCAGATCGAGATACATCCGGTGATAGCGGCCGAGCTCTCTCAGATCGTAGGAATAGTTGATCTCATTGGCGAAATGCTGGCTGAAGCAGGACAGGCAGGTGTCAAGCGGGTCGCGGCGCAGATGAATGATCCGCGCCTTGGGCAGGATGAGATGGATGAGCCCGACGAACATGTGGTTGTCGGGCATCTTGTCGGTGATCCTGGGCCGCCTCGGGTGCCAGCGCCCGAAGACGCTCGACATAGGCTTCGCCGCAGCGGCGATACTCCTCGCCGGCAAGAAAGGGCAGGCATTCGGGAAAATACAGGGTCCCGCGGGCCTTCAGGCCGGCGGCGAGCTCGCCCATGTAGGTGAGCTCGCCGGCGCCATGGACCGCGGGATGGCTGGCCAGAATCTGCTCCACCAAGGTCGTGCCCGAGCGCGGGAAGCCGAGGATGAAGATCGGCAGCTCCGACAGGGCGCCCTGGCCGCTCTTCTCCGCGATGAGCTCGGCGGTGACGAAATGGCGCACGCGCTCGAATCGGCGCCGTCCCGGGCGCTCGTCATAGGAGACCTGGCTCCGGCGCAGCCTGTTCGCCTCCAGCAGATAGGGGAAGGACTCGTCATGGCGGCCGGCGCGCTCATAGGCATGGGCGAGGGCGAAGAGCAGCAGGCTCCGGCGATCGGGGGGGAGGTCGTCGCGCCGCGCCAGCGCCTCCATCGCGCCCACGCGGGGATCGTTCACCGCCACCCCTTTCAGGGAGACCAGGGCCAGATAAGGCTCCGTCTGGGTCGAATCGAGGGCGATCGAGGCATCGAAGGCCTGGAGCGCCTCTTCCGGCCGGCCGAGCTCGCGCAGGATGGCACCCCGCCGGTTCTGGGCGTCATAGCTCCGCGGATCGCGGTCGAGAATCTGCTCCAGGACCGACAAGGCCTCTTCATGCCGGCCCATCTGGCGCAGGGCTTCGCTGAAGGCGAACTGTGCCGCGGTGAAGCTGGGCCGGCGCCGTAGCACATCCCGATAGCTGTCCAGGGCCTCCTCGTAGCGGTGCGCCTTGCTGAGCGCATTGCCGAGATTGTAGGCGGCGTCGACATTGTCCGGATCGAGCGCCAAGGCGCGCTTCAGGCTCTCCACCGCCTCCGCCGGCCGGCCGAGCTCGGAAAGGACATTGCCGAGATTGCTCAGCGCCCCGGCATTCCGCGGGTTGAGCGCGACGGCCTTGGCGATCAGCAGCTTGGCTTCCTGGTATTGCCCTTGCTGCGCCCGCACGACTCCCAGAAGGTTGAGGGCGTCGAAATTATCCGGTTGCTGGGCGAGGGCCTTGCGGTAAAGCCGTTCGGCCGTTTGAAAATCACCCGCCCCATGGGCCTTCTGGGCTGCCAGCAAGGAGTTTGTATCGAGGGTCGCCATCCGGTTCAGCGCGTCGCTCCAGGCTTGCGGGCGGGTTCCTCTCGTGGGTACGTAGGCTCAACCCCTTGCGCGAGCGTGACAATGGCCCAAAGCGCAACTCGATGCAAAGCTTGCGGCGGGGCCCGAGTCGGCGGGGCGACCGGCGGCAAATCCGAATCGCTGCTCTTCCGGGGCGTGGGTCGGGGCGTGACTTATGGTGCGGGACGGAGCGTCGATGCCATGATTTGTTCGCCGGCCGTTCCCTGGTTTCGGACCCTAAGAGAGAAAAACCTCACAATATTTCAATATCTTGGCCTTCGGCCTTCAAGCATCGTGGCCTGTGGGCAACAGTTTGCTCTAAAAAGCAACGCTTTGGTGCCACATTTCTTGACCCTACGGCGCTTAGGGATGAGGATGTTGAGTGCTTGGCCAATTTGACGTTAGGGGCATCGAATTCTTTCGGGTCCGTTGGCGTGGCCACCACGGGGCCCAAGACTTTGGGGGCTCTAACAAGCGAGCCGGCTCAGCTCCTAGGGCGGTCGGTTCAGAACTAGAGAAGGGAACCTTCGTAATGAAGAAAGTTCTATATGGAACGACTGCCCTGGTCGCCGTCGGTCTGGTGGCGGGCGACGCGTCGGCAGCGAGCGGTCTGAAGCTCGGCATTACCGGCTTCTACCGTAATGCGATCGGCGGAAGCTTCGGCGACGGCCCGTCGACGCAGACGTCCCACCGCCTGCCGGCGGCTTCGTGACGGCGGGCCTCGGCAATTTCGACCGCCAGGCCGTGTCGATGCGTCAGGAAATCCGCATCAACTTCACCGGCCAGACGACCCTCGACAACGGCATCACCGTCGGCGTCTTGGTCGGTCTGAACGGCGAAAACGTCGCCAAGTCCGGCAGCACCACCCAGGTCAACCGCGCTTATGCCGATTTCAGCGGCAAGTTCGGTCTGGTCCGTGTCGGTGAGGCTAACTCGGCCCTGGTCACCGACTGCGTCGTCGATCCGGGCAACGTCACCTCGAACTTCGGCGTCAACAGCCCGAACGAATCCTTCAGCGACGTCGGCTATGCTCAAGTCCGCAACCAGACCGCGGGTACCGCCAACGTCGCTAACTCGCCTGGCGGTTATTTCTCCACCTTCGGCGTGGCGCCCATGGGCTCGATCGGTACCTGCTTCGGTATCGAGGGCAAGGGCAACAAGATCATGTACTTCTCGCCGTCCTTCGGCGGTCTCACCTTCGGCGTCTCCTTCACGCCGACGGGCGGCCAGCGGCGGGCCGGCGGCGGTCTGTCCTACGGCACCGACGTCACGGCGCCTGGGCCGGGCAATGCCGGCAACAACATTCTGTCGGTCGGCGTCGACTACACCCACGACTTCGGCGGCTGGAACCTGACGGCCGGCGGCGGTGGCGAGTGGGCCTTCACCCAGTACACCCCGGCGGGCGGCAACACCAACAACAAGCCGTCCTGGTATCAGGCGGGCTTGCAGATCGGCTTCGGTCACTTCGCGATCGGTGCGTCGGGCGCCTATTACGTGAACTATCCAGCATGCCGGCTATGCCTCCACCACGGCCTCGTCTGACGACGATGGCTGGGTGGTCAGCGGTGGTGCCAGCTACACCATTGACGCCTGGTCCTTCGGTCTCCAGGGTGAATACGGCAGCTACCAGCAGAGCGCTTCGGCGATCTTGGACCTCGGCCCCTGGCGTCAGCGCCGACGACGAGCAGATGTGGGGCGTTTCGTTCAACACCGCCTATGCCCTCGGGCCGGGCATCTCGCTCGAAGGTCAGGTTGCCTATACCACTGCGAACTACGGCAATCTGTCCGGCCTTCGGCGTCATCCGTACCCGAGGGCGACGGAGGTCGGCGTCAACGCCAGACAAGGTCCATTCCTGGGAAATCGACCTGGGTACCGCGATCAACTTCTGATCGTCGGGAAATACGACGACGACTTCGGGGGAGCGGTTCGCCGCTCCCCCTTTCTCTTTCAAGGAGCGGAGCGTGTCGGCTGGTCTTGGCGCCATCGTTGCAAGACAGCCACAGCGCGGCTTCGCCGCAATCCCGTTATCGGCCCCGCGCTTGACGCTTCAGGGAATTCGCGAAACTATCGCCTCAGCCTCCGATCGGCGCCTCGCTCAGAGACATGAGCGAGCGGGGAATCGGTCGTCTCTCCGGACGAAGGGGATCCGCCCGCGATGAAGAGACTACTCTATGGCACGACGGCCTTGGTCGCCGCCGGTCTGGCGGCGGGCGAAGCGTCGGCGGCCAGCGGGCTGAAGCTCGGCATCACGGGATTCTATCGCAATGCCATCGGTGCGGCCTGGGGCAACGAGCCTGCAGCCACCCTCGGCGGCGGGGCCGGAACCTTCGGCCTGAATAGCTTCGGCCGCCAGGACGTCTCCATGCGGCAGGAAATCCGCATCAATTTCACCGGCCAGACAACGCTGGATAACGGCATCACCGTTGGCGTGCTCGTCGGCCTCAACGGCGAAAACGTCGCCAAATCCGGCAGCACCACCCAGGTCAACCGCGCCTATGCCGATTTCAGCGGCAAGTTCGGTCTGGTGCGGGTGGGTGAGGCGAATTCGGCCCTGGTCACCGACTGCGTCGTCGATCCCGGCAACGTGACCTCGAACTTCGGCGTCAACAGCCCCAACGAATCCTTCAGCAATGTCGGGCTCTCCGTGGCGGACGTCAAAGCCGGCCCCTTCAATATACCGACGACCATCGGTGTCGCGCCCGTCGGCTCGATCGGCACCTGCTTCGGGATCGAGGGCAAGGGCAACAAGATCATGTATTTCTCGCCCTCCTTCGCGGGGCTGACCTTCGGCGTCTCCTTCACGCCGACGGGCGGCCAGCGGCGGGCCGGCGGCGGTCTCTCCTATGGCACCGACGTCACGGCGCCGGGGCCGGGCAATGCGGGCAACAACGTCCTGTCGGTCGGCGTCGATTACACCCACGACTTCGGCGGCTGGAATCTGACCGCCGGCGGCGGCGGCGAGTGGGCTCTCACGCAATACACCCCGGCCGGCGGCAATACCAACAACAAGGCCTCCTGGTATCAGGCGGGACTTCAGGTGGGTATCGGTCATTGGGCCCTGGGTGCTTCCGGGGCCTATTACGTCGACTACCAGCAGGCTGGTTACGCCGCCACCACCGCGTCGCCGAGCGATGATGGCTGGGTGGCGACGGCGGGCGTCAGCTACAGCCTCGCGGGTGTCGCCGTCGGCGTGCAGGGCATGTATTCCCAGTGGGGCCAGTTCGGCGGCAGCGACGAGAAGATCTGGGGCGTATCGCTGAACAGCTCCTACGCCTATGGCCCGGGCATCAGCCTCGAAGCCCAGTTCGCCTATACCGCAGCGAACTACGGTGGCGAGGCCGCGGCGCCCTTCTTCACCGGCCTGCCGCCGGTACACGCCCTGGAAGTCGATCTGGGCACCGCGATCAACTTCTGAGCGATCGCGGCGGCGGCATCATCGAGTTCGGCGCATAACTCTGTTGCCGTGACGATCGGGCCCGGTCCCGGGCCGGCGCTTGACGCTTCGGTCAATTCGCGAAACTATCGCCGACGGCCCTCGATCGTCCCCTCGCCCAAAGACATGAGCGAGCCGAGGGTTGGCCGCGGGTCGGGGCGCAGGGGGTCGGCGCGCGATGAAGAGAGCTCTCTATGGCACGACCGCCCTGGTCGTTGCCTGCCTGACAGCCGGCAATGCCTCGGCGGCGAGCGGGCTGAAGCTCGGCATCGCGGGATTCTTCCGCAACGCCATCGGCGCAGCCTGGGGAAACGAGCCCCAAGCCACCTTCGCGGCAGCGACCGCCGGCGGTCGGCTTCTCCACGGCCGGCCTGAACAGCTTCGGCCGCCAGGACGTTTCCATGCGCCAGGAGATCCGGGTGAATTTCACCGGTGAGACGACCCTGGACAACGGCATCACCGTCGGCGTGCTGGTCGGGCTCAACGGCGAGAATGTGATGAAGTCCGGCAACACCACGCAGATCAACCGCGCCTATGCCGATTTCAGCGGCAGGTTCGGCATGGTCCGCATCGGCGAAACCGATTCGGCGCTGGGCACGGATTGCGTCGCCGATCCCGGCAATGTCACCTCGAATTTCGGCCTCAACAGCCCGAACGAATCCTTCAGCAATGTCGGCCTCGGGGTGGTGCGCAACCAGTTCACCGGCACGATCACCCCGACCAACCCGCCCACGCTGCCCGCCTACTTGGGTACGGTCGGCGCCGCCCCCGTCGGCGCGATCGGGACTTGCTTCGGTCTCGAATCCAAGGGCAATCGAAGCAACAAGATCCTCTATTTCTCGCCCTCCTTCGGTGGCCTCACCTTCGGCGTTTCCTTCGCTCCCCAGGCCGGCAGCCGCTTCGCCGGCGGCGGCCTCGCCTATGGGACCGATGTCCAGGCGCCGGTTGCCGGCGCCCCCACCAATGTCCTCGCCGTCGCCGCCGATTACGTTCACGACTTCGGCGACTGGTATCTGACGCTGGGCGGCGGCGGCGAATGGGCCTTCACGGAATACACCGCCGCCGGCGCCAGAAACCCCAACAAGCCGTCCTGGTACCAGGCCGGCGCCCAGATCGGGATCGGGCATTGGTCCTTCGGCGCCTCGGGCGCCTATTACGTGGACTACAAGCAGGCCGGCTTTGCGGGAACCACCGCGACCTCCACCGACGATGGCTGGGTCGCGACCGCGGGCCTCAATTACAGCCTCGGTGACGTGGCCGTCGGCCTGCAGGGCATGTATTCCCAATGGCAGCAGGCCGGCGGGGGCGGAGACGAGAAGATCTGGGGGCTGTCCCTGAACAGCACCTATGCCTATGGTCCCGGCATCAATCTCGAAGCCCAATTCGCCTATACCGCCGCCAATTACGGCGGGGCTGCCGCGGCCCCCTTCTTCACCGGCCTGCCGCCGGTCCACGCCATCGAGGTCGATCTCGGCACCGCGATCAATTTCTGAGCCGCCGCCCCGAGATCGAACGCTTCAGGCCCCTTCTCCCGGACGCCGAACCTCGCCATTCTGCCGTCATGACGAACTCACCGCTTCAATCCCCGAAGACCCCGCCCCGACACGGCGCCGCCGATCGCCTGGCTGCGGTCAAGGCGCGCATCGCCGCCGCGGCCGCGGCTGCCGGGCGCGCGCCGGACGGCATTCGCCTGGTGGCGGTGTCGAAGACCAAGGGCGCCGCCGAGATCATGCCGACGCTGGAAGCCGGCCAGCGCCTCTTCGGCGAGAACCGCGTGCAGGAGGCCGCCGGCAAATGGCCGGCCCTGCGCAGCGCCTTTCCCGAGATCGAGCTGCATCTGATCGGGCCGCTGCAGACCAACAAGGTGGCCGAAGCCGTGGCCCTCTTCGATGCCATCGAAACCCTCGACCGCGAGAAGCTGGCCCGCGCGCTGGCCGGCGAGATGGCGAAGCAGGGGCGCCGCCCCGCCTGCTTCATCCAGATCAATACCGGCGAGGAGCCGCAGAAGGCCGGCATCGCGCCGAGCCTTGCCGATGCCTTCATCGCGCTTTGCCGCGGCGAGCTCGGCCTGCCGGTCGAGGGGCTGATGTGCATCCCGCCGCTGGAGGCCGATCCCGCGCCGCATTTCGCGCTGCTGCGCGAAATCGCCCGGCGCAACGCGCTGGCGGGCCTGAGCATGGGGATGAGCGGCGACTTCGAGGCCGCCATCGCCGCCGGCGCCACCCATGTGCGCGTCGGCACCGCGATCTTCGGCGGGCGCGGCTGATTGCCTTCGCGAAGGATCTAGGCTAGAGCCCGATCATGACAACCAGCCCGCCCCGTCCGCGCGGCGAAGCCCCTCGATCCCGGCAGGCTCGCTCTGGTCAATGCCTATTGCGCCGATGCCGAGAAGCTGCTGCTGGAAGATCGCTTCCATGAGGCGCGCAAGGTCGTGCAGCAGGCCTTGCGTCTGGCCCCGAACCACGCCGTGGCCGTGCATATTCTGGGCGTGATCGAGATGGAGAGCGGCAATCTCGAGGAGGCGGCGCGGCTGATCAAGCGCACCACCGAGCTCGAGCCCCAGGTGCACGACCCCTTCTATTTTCTCGGCCTCACTTATGCCCATCTCGGCCGCCATGCCGAGGCCGTGGAGGCCTTCGAGGCAGCGCTTGCCTTGAAGCCGCATCTGCGGATGGTGCTCGCGCCAGCTGAGCGAGTCGCTCGAGATCCTGGGCCGCAAGAACGAGGCGCGCGCGGCCATTCACCGGCGCCTGGCGCTCGACGACAAGGACTATGGCGCGCTCTATCAGCTCGTGCGTCTCGACCCAGGCGGCGTGAGTGCCGAGGACCGCGCGGCGTCTGGAGGCGGCGATCGCCGGCGATGATCTGCCCGAGGAAAGCGCCGCCGCCTGGGTCGCGCTGGGCGATATCTACGAGGCGGAGGGCCAGGCGGACAAGGCCTTCCTGCATCTGAAGCGCGGAAACGATATGCTGCACCAGACCTTGACCCGGATCGACGGCAAATCGCCGTCGCAGATGGTCAGTCCCCTCGGCAAGACGCCGCGTCGTATGGCGCCCCACAAGGCATTGGAGGACCTCGCCCGGCGAACGGCCCAGATGCAGCATATTTTCGATGAGGCCTTCCTCAAGCGCTATGCCGGCATGGGCTATCCCTCCCGCGTGCCGATCTTCATCCTCGGCATGCCGCGCTCCGGCAGCACCCTCATCGAGCAGATCCTCTCCAGCCACCCCCAGGTCCATGGCGCCGGCGAGGTCGAGATCGTGCATAAGACGATGATGGAGGTGCGATGGCCCTATGAGGGTTATCTCCAGCGCGGCGCCGACGGGATCCTGAAGCCCAGCGAGCCGCCCAAGCCGGCCAACAAATATTTCCGCGAGCTGGGTGCGGCCTATGTCAAGGCGCTGCGCGGCCACAGCGCGCGGGCGCAGCACATCACCGACAAGATGCCGGACAATTATTCGGAAATCGGGATGATCCATCTCTGCCTGCCCAATGCCGTCATCCTGCATTCGGTCCGAGATCCGGTGGATACCTGCCTGGGCTGCTACAAGCAGATCTTCGTGAGCGGCCATGAGACGACCTATGACCTGACCCTCGTGGGCAAGACCTATGTGCTCTACCGCCGGCTGATGGAACATTGGAACCGGGTGCTCCCCGGCCGCGTCGTCGATGTCGTCTATGAGAAGCTCGTCGCCGATCCCGAAACGGAGATCCGCCGGCTGCTGACCGCCTGCGGCCTGCCCTGGAACGATGCCTGCCTGCGCTTCCACGAGAATCAGCGCTCGGTCAGAACGGCCAGCTCCAGCCAGGTCCGCCAGCCGATCTACAAGAGCTCGCTGCAGCGCTGGCGGCGCTACGAGAAGCATCTGGGACCGCTGCTCGAAGCCCTCGGTCCCTATGCGCCGGAGACCGCGCGGCCGATCGCATGATCCATCGAGCCGGCGGGATCCGCCGGCTCGATAGCGCAAATCTCAGGCGGCCAGTTGGTTCTGCACCAGCACGCGCTTCACTGCCGGCCGCGCGGCCACGAGCTCGACGAGCCGGCGGAGCTTCGGGCGCTTGGCCAGCATGTCGGGCTGCGCCTGCTGCCAGTTGCTCAGCATCACCACCGGCAGATCGGCGGCGCTGAAGCGCTCGCCCAGCATATAGGGCCCCTTGGCCGCCAGGCTGCGCTCGATGCGGTCCCAGGCCTCGCCGATCTGCTCCATCGCCTTGGTCTTGATCTCCTCGTGATGGCCGGCATTGGTCGTATGGCGCTCCGGGTAATAGAACAGGAGATAGAGCGGCTGGACCGAATTGGTCAGGTGGAACATCCATTGCGTGTAGACGGCGCGATCCGGATCCGCGACCGCCGGGGCCAGGCCGGATTGCGGGTGGCGGTCGGCGAGATACATGGCGATGGCGTTGGTCTCGAACATGACCCCGCCGCCGTCCAGCGCCAGGGCCGGGACCTTGCCGTTGGGATTGAGCTTCAGATAGTCCGGCGTCTTGTGCTCCCCCTTGTCCATGTCGATGAGCGTCAGCTTGTAGGGCACCCCCGTCTCTTCCAGCGCCATATGGGCGACCAGCGAAGCGCTGCCTTGGTTCCAGTGAAGCGTGTACATGCGTCTCCCCCTTTACGGATGTCAGGTCTGTCGTTGCTCTTGGATCTCAGCCGTCGACGAGCGCCAGCCCGCTGCTCCGCCGCCAGCCCAGCAGGGTCTCGTCCCCCGGCGCCAGCCCGCCGGCCACGGGGGCCGAGCTGTTGGCGGCGCGCACCAGTATGTCGCCGAGCTCGGCGGTCGCGATGCTGAACTCGGTCTGGTCGCCGAGATAGATCTTGTTCTGGACCCGCCCGGTGAAGCGGTAGTCGAGCCCTTCGGCGGGGCCGAGCGAGATGGCCTCGGGCCTGACCGCGATGACGCCGCTCCGCCGGCCGGCCAGGCTGCTCCCCTTGGCGCTCAGCGGCGCCTGCAGCACGATGCCGGCCGGGGTGCGGATCGCGGCCCCTCGCTCATCGGCCTCGACCACGTCCCCGGCAAAGAAATTCGACTCGCCCACGAAATCGGCGACGTAGCGGTTGGCCGGCGCGTCATAGAGCTCGCGCGGCGCGGCGAGCTGCTCGATCCGGCCGTCGCGCATGATGCCGATGGTATCGCTCATGCTGAGCGCCTCTTCCTGGTCGTGGGTCACCAGGATGAAGGTGATGCCGACCTCGCGCTGCAGGTTCTGCAGCTCGATCTGCATCTCCCGGCGCAGCTTGCGGTCGAGGGCGGCGAGTGGCTCGTCCAGCAGCAGGACCGTCGGCCGATTGATCAGCGCGCGGGCGAGTGCCACCCGCTGCTGCTGGCCGCCCGAGAGCTCCCAGATCCGCCGCCGGCCATAGCCCGGCAGGCGCACGAGCTCGAGCGCCGCCTCGACCTGGCGGTGGAGGGCTTCGCGATCCGGGCGCGGACGGCGCTGGCGCAGGCCATAGGCGACATTGCCGGTCACGTCGAGATGGGGAAACAGCGCGTAATGCTGGAACACCATGTTGACGGGCCGGCGATAGGCCGGGACGCCGACCATGGAGGATCCGGCGATCTGCACATCGCCGGCCGTCGGCTGGTCGAAGCCGGCGATGAGGCGCAAGGATGTCGTCTTGCCGCAGCCCGAGGGGCCGAGAAAGGAATGGAAGGAGCCCCGCGCGATGGCGAAGCTCACCCGGTCGACGGCCTTGACCTCGCCGTAGTGCTTGGAGACTTCATCGAAGCGGATGTCGATGGTCCCCAAATTGGTGGTCGGGGGGGCGGGCTGCACGGGGCTGGGGGCGTTCATGGCGGCGGGATGTTAGCCCGCCGGCCCAGGCGGGGAAAGCCGCCCGCCAGGCAAACTGCCGGGGGCGGCCCCCAAAAGCAAAACGCCCGGGCGCGAGGCCCGGGCGTTTCGCTAGCCTGTGAAGCGAGAGCTCAGCGGCGGTTGCCCATGAGCTGCAGCAGCATGATGAACAGGTTGATGAAGTCGAGATAGAGCTGGAAGGCGCCGAGGATGGCCTTCTTGGTGCCCATCTCGCTGGTATCGCTTGCCGAATACATCTCCTTGATCCGCTGGGTGTCCCAGGCGGTCAGGCCGACGAAGACCACGACGCCGATCACCGAGATGGCGAACTGCAGCGCGCTCGAGGCGATGAAGATGTTGACCAGGCTGGCCAGCACGATGCCGATCAGCCCCATGAACATGAAGCTGCCCATGGCCGCCAGATCGCGCTTGGTCGTGTAGCCGTAGAGGCTCATCCCCGCGAAGGTGCCGGCGGTGATGAAGAAGACCCGGGCGACGGAGGCCCCGGTATAGGCCAGGAAGATGTAGCTGAGCGACAGGCCCATGACCGCGGCGAAGACCCAATAGAGCAATTGGGCCGTGCTGGCGCGCATGGACTGGATCTTGAAGCCGAACAGCATGGCGAAGCCCAGCGGAGCCAGGATCACGACCCATTGCAGGGGCGTGCCGTAGATGGCTCGCAGGATCGTCGGGCTGTTGGCGACGTAATAGGCGATCACGCCGGTCAGCACGAGGCCGCCCGTCATGTAGTTGTAAACCTTGAGCATGTACTGGCGCAGGCCGACATCGATATCGGCCGCGGCAGCCCCCGCCTGGGTTACGTAGCGGCGGTCGATAGGATTGGCCATGGCAGTCTGTTTCTCCAAGAGTTTCAACGCCCCCAATATTGGCAAATCGGCCTCTCGAATCAAGCCTGCTCCGGGGCCTGGGGTCTGTCCGCGGCGGTTGACCGCCGGCGGGGGAGCGGCGATAAAGCCGCTGCAACCCTAGGAATCAGGCCAGATGCAGCGAATCTTCTCCGGCGTGCAGCCCACCGGCAACCTTCACCTTGGCAATTATTTAGGTGCCATCCGCAACTGGGTGCGGCTGCAGCGCGACTACGACTGCATCTTCTGCATCGTCGACCAGCATGCCATCACCCAGTGGCAGGAGCCGGCCGAGCTGCGCGGCCAGACCCGGGAGGTGACGGCCGCCTTCCTGGCCGCCGGGGTCGATGCGCGCAAGCATATCGTCTTCAACCAGAGCCAGGTGCCCGCCCATGCCCAGCTGGCCTGGATCTTCAACTGCGTGGCGCGGATCGGCTGGCTGAACCGCATGACCCAGTTCAAGGAGAAGGCGGGCAAGGACCGCGAGAACGCCTCGGTCGGGCTCTATGTCTATCCCACCCTGATGGCGGCCGACATCCTGGCCTATAAGGCGACCCATGTGCCGGTGGGCGAGGACCAGAAGCAGCATCTGGAGCTGGCCCGCGACATCGCCCAGAAGTTCAACAAGGATTTCGGCCGGGACTTCTTCCCCTTGCCGGAACCCCTGATCTTCGGCGCGGCGACCCGGGTCATGAGCCTGCGCGACGGCACGAAGAAGATGAGCAAGTCGGATGCCTCCGACTACAGCCGCATCAACATGACCGACGATGCCGACACCGTCGCCCTCAAGATCCGCAAGGCCAAGACCGATCCCACCCCCTTGCCGGGGCCCGAGGTCCTGCGCCCCGACGGCAGCATCGACCCGGCGGCGATGGCCGCCCGGCCGGAGGCCTTCAATCTGGTCGCCATCTATGCCGCCCTCAGCGACCGGCCGGTGGCCGAGGTGCTGGGGGAATTCGCTGGCAAGGAGTTCTCCCACTTCAAGGCCGTGCTGACGGATCTGGCGGTGGCGACCCTGGGCCAGATCGGGGGTGAGATGAAGCGCCTCCTGGCCGAGCCGGCCGAAATCGACGCCGTCCTGGCCGACGGCGCCCGCCGGGCGCGGGCCATCACCCAGCCGATCATGGCCGAGGTCGAGGATATCGTGGGCTTTCTCAGGGTTGTATAGGTGCCCGGCTGCCGGCTTGCCAAGCCGGCGGCCGAGGGCCACCTAACGAGAACCGGCGCCCTTCGCGAGACCGGACAGGCCTTTGCCGGATCAGGGAGCTGAGATGAGCGACACGCCGGGCGACGCCGATGATCTGCTGGGTGAGGAGCCGCCCCGCCGGCGCTGGCCCTGGCAAAGGCAGTGGCGCTGGCCCTGGCGCCGCCGCAGTTCTCCGGAGGGGCTGACTCCCGACGCGCCGCCCGTGGCCCCAAGGCGGCGCCGGCGCCTGTTGAAGATCGGCCTGATCGCCATCGTCGTCCTGCTGCTGATCTACTACCCCGTCGGCGCGCTCTGGGTGAACAAGATCGACGACGATCCCGCTTTCGATACCGGGCCGGTCGCCCCCGGGGCCAGCAATGCCGTCGCCATGGCGGCCGCCTTGATCGACCGGGAGGTCAACCAGAACGGCTGGCCCGCCAACGACCCCTTCTTCCTCCCCGGCACGGTCCTCGACAACATGCCGAACTACCAGACCGGCATCATCCAGGCGCTCGGCCGCTTCGCCGTCGAGATGGTCGATCAGATCGGCCGTACCCGCGGCTCGAGCCAGGCCGATCCCGATCTCGACAAGGCGGCGGGCCTGCTGAAATACGCCCCCAATGTCTGGATCTTCGACTTCTCCACCTCCTTGGCGCCGACCGCCTCCTCGGAAAGCCAGTACCGGGCCGCGCGCCGGGCGCTGCTCGCCTATAACGAGAAGCTGATGTCCAACAAGGCGGTGTTCGAGCGGCGCACCGACAATCTGCTCGCCACCCTCGACCGCTTCGCCGCCGATATCGGCTCCGTCTCCGCCATCATCGATCAGCAGATCAGCGATCACTCCGGCGATTTCATCGACTTCCACGCCGATGACGTCTTCTACAATGCCAAGGGCAAGATGTACGCCTATGCGCTGCTGTTTCGCGCGCTGGGACGGGACTTCGCCAAGGTGATCGAGGATCGCGACCTGGGCGATGCCTGGAAGCAGACGGCGCAGAGCCTCATGGAGGCCGGCACCTTGCATCCGCTGGTGGTCATGAACGGCCGGCCGAACGGCATGCTGGTGCCCAATCATCTGGCGGTCGAAGGCTTCTATCTGATGCGCGCCCGCACCCAGCTGCGCGAGATCACGAACATCCTGGCGAAGTAGCGGCCCGCCCTCGGGATGCGCCGGTGTGGCCCGCTCTCTACCGTCATGGCCGTGCTTGTCACGGCCACCACGTCGGGCCGCGCCACAATCCACCGTCTCTTAAGCGCGGCACAGGCAGCTCGCACTTCCTTGGCTGCTTTTTCGGCTCCCCACGACGTGGATGGCCGGGACTTCGCCCGGCCATGACGTAAGGGGTGTGGCGGCGATTTATCCTGCCAAAAGCCACGCGCAGCCTTCTCGGCCGAGATTCCGCCATGTTAGGGTGGCTGCGGCGAGTCCCGTCGCCGATATCCGTTCAAGCGGGTCTCGGCGCCCACGGGCCGTCGGATATTTGAATCGAGTGTTCTGCCCCAGGCGCGGGTGTTCCGGCGCCTGGGGCAGGGCACGAGGCCCGGAATAGCCTCGATGACGGTCTTCTAAGCGGCGGCGATGCAGATCTATCTGCCCATCGCCGAGCTATCGGTGAATCTCTTCCTGCTGCTGGGCATCGGCGGCGGGGTCGGATTCCTGTCGGGACTCTTCGGCGTGGGCGGCGGCTTCCTCATGACGCCGCTGCTGATCTTCATCGGCATCCCCCCGGCGGTGGCCGTCGCCACCCAGGCCAACCAGGTCGTCGCCTCCTCCGTCTCGGGCGTGCTGGCCCATTGGAGCCGCGACAATGTCGATTTCAAGATGGGCGCCGTGCTGCTGGTGGGCGGCATATTGGGCTCGACGGTCGGCGTCGGGCTCTTCAGCCTGCTGAGCCATTTCGGCCAGGTCGATCTCGTCATTCGCCTGTTCTACGTCTTCTTCCTCGGCTTCATCGGCATTCTCATGTTCGTCGAGAGCGCGCGCTCGATCTGGCGCCGGCGCCGGCGCATCGGCACGCCCCGCAAGCTGCATGAGCATACCTGGGTCCATGGCCTGCCGCTGAAGATGCGCTTCCGCAAGTCGCGGCTCTATATCAGCGCGCTGCTGCCGGGGGCGATCGGCTTCTTCATCGGCATCCTCTCGGCGATCATGGGCGTGGGCGGCGCCTTCATCCTGGTGCCGGCGATGATCTACCTCCTCGGCATGCCGACCCTGGTGGTGGTCGGGACCTCGCTGTTCCAGATCATCTTCGTCGCCGCCAACGTCACCTTCCTGCAGTCGGTGCAGAACCAGACCGTCGATTTCATTCTCGCCTTGGCGCTCACGGTGGGCGGGGTCATCGGGGCGCAGATCGGCGGGCGGGTCGGGGCCAAGCTCCATGGCGAGCATCTGCGCGTTCTCCTCGCCATCCTCATCCTCGGCGTGGCCATCCGCCTCGCCTATGAGCTCGGCGCCACCCCCTCCGACCTCTATTCGGCCGTCTGGCTGTCGCCGGAGAGCTGAGCATGGGCAAGCCGCCTCCGCCCTCTGCCGATCCTGCTGCTCCTCCTTCTGGCGGCGCCATCGCGCCGCCCGCGCCGAGCCGCTGGTCGCCGATCTCTCCAATCACCTGATCGCCATCACCACCGGCTTCACCGGCGCCGATGTGCTGCTGTTCGGCGCCACCGACGGTCCGGCCGATATCATCGCCGTCGTGCGCGGGCCGACCGGGCGCGCCATCGTGCGGCGCAAGGGGCGGCTCTTCGGCATCTGGGTCAACAAGGATGCGACGGATTTCGAGGAGGTGCCGAACTTCTACGCGGTGGCCTCGAGCCGCCCCCTCGACCAGCTGCTGACGCCCGAGATGGCCCAGCGCTACCGTGTCGGCCTCGACAATCTTGGGATCCGTCCCGCCGAGGAGGGTGCAGCGCCGCCGGATGATGCCGCCATGCAGGCAGCGCTGATCGCCATCAAGAAGACCGAGCAGCTCTATCGCCCGGCGCCCGGCAGGATCGTCTTCCTGGGCGGCCAGCTGTTCCGCGCCGATTTCCACTTTCCCGCCAATGTGCCGACCGGGACATATCTGATCGAGGTCATGCTCGTGCGCAACGGCAAGGTGGAGAGCGCCCAGACGACGCCGCTGGTCGTCTCCAAGATCGGCGTCGGCGCCGATATCTTCGAATTCGCCCAGCGCCATTCTGCCGCCTATGGCGTCGTCGCCATCCTCAGCGCGCTCATGGCCGGCTGGTTCGCCCATCTTGCCTTCCGGCGCTCATGACCTTAGAGATCATGCCCTTGGAGAGAATGTCCCGATGACCGACGCCGCCGCTTCCGCAGCCGCCGAGGCGCCCAAGCAATCGGGCCGCGTCTTCCTCGTCGTCATCGACAACTCGCCCGAGCTCCGGGTCGCCATGCGCTATGCCTGCCGGCGGGCGAACCGGACCGGCGGCCGGGTGGCGCTGCTGCATGTGACCGACGATGAGGATTTCCGGCAGTTCATCGGCGTTTCCGAGGTCATGCGCCAGGAAAGCCGGCAGGAGGCCGAGGCCCTGGTGCAGAAGATGGCGGCCGAGGTGCAGAAGCTCTCCGGCGCCATGCCGGTGCTCTATCTGCGCGAAGGCAACCGGCGCGACGAGCTCTTGAACCTGATCGGGGAGGAGCCGACGATCTCGATCCTGATCCTCGGCGCCTCGACCAATCCCAAGGGGCCGGGGCCGCTGGTCTCGGCGCTGACGGGCAAATTCGTCAGCCGCATGCGCATTCCCGTCACCATCGTGCCGGGCAATCTCTCGGATGAGGATATCGAGAGCATCGCGATTATATCCTCTGGATGGATCGACCGTCTGTCCGTCCTGCCCGGCTTATGCCGGCCGGAGATGAGCGGAGAGCGCGAGCAGCCGGTTCGGATCGATCGCTTTAGCTCTCCATCTGGCGGCCTTCCTCGCCGGGCAGCGCGAAGACCTCCTGATCCATGGCCAGGCCGCGCAGGGGATGGAAGCCGAGCGAGACGAGCTCGGAGCCGCAGGGCGAGGCGAAGCGGGCCGAGGTCAGCAGGCGCCGGCCCAGGGGCCGGCAGAGACCGCCGATCCGCGCCGTCAGATTCACCGCCGGTCCGATGACGGTGAAATCCAGGCGCTCCGGCGCGCCGATATTGCCGTACATCACCGGGCCGGTATGCAGCGCCAACCCCAGCTCCATGGGTCTGTCGCCGCGGGCGATCCGGGCCGCATTGGCCTCGTCGAGCCGCGCCAGCGCCGTCTTGGCCGAGGCCAGCGCCGTGCGGCAGGCGCGGTCGCGATCGAGATCGTCGGCGATGGGGAAGATCGCCAGCATGGCATCGCCGATGAACTTCAGGATCTCGCCGCCATGATCCTCCACCGGCCCCGCCATCAGCTCGAAATACTCGTTCAGCAGCCGGATGAGCTCGGGGCCGGGCAGGATCTCGCTGGTCGCGGTGAAATCGCGCAGATCGCAGAGCCAGATGGCGGCGGCGATGGTCTGGCCCTCGCCGCGCCGGATCGTCCCCGCCAGGACCCGGGAGCCCGCCGAGGGTCCGAGATAGATCGATAGCAGCCCCTTCAGCAGCCGGCGCTGGGCGCGGGAATCGGTGCAGGCGGCGAGCGCCGGCAGCAGCTCCAGGATCGAGGCGATCTGGGAATCGCTGAAGCCGTTGGGATGGCGGGTTGCCCAGGTGGAGGATTGGCGCATCCCGCTCGGCTGCTCCAGCGGGGCCACCAGATAATCGGTCAGCCCCTCGGCCCGGAGGTCGGCCATGATCGGGTAGTCGTCATCGGCGGGATTGCCCGTCAGGCGCCGGCGCAGCGGCTCCCCGGTCTCATAGACGGTCCGCAGCGGGCTGGTCTCCCAGCCGGCTTCGATCGTGTCATAGCCGTAGCGGGTCTCCTCCGAACCGATTCCCCGGCGCCAGAGGAAGCGGATCCCGGCCACCTGGGGGTGCAGCACCCGGCCATGGATGCCCACCCGCTCCAGCGGCAGGCCGCGGGCGAGCAGCAAATCGCAGAGCCCGCCCAGGAGATCCTCGGCCGTGTCGGTCAGGCGGCCGACGCGCAAAAGCCAGTCTGTCGGCGTCGTGGCCGAAGAATTGGGGAGACTATCCATCTTGGCCCGATCATCGAAGCCGGCCCGAGCCACGTCAAGGCGAAGCGGTTGCAGGACTGCCCCGCACGGGCCGCGGATTTCAAAAAAGCCTGATTTATTTTGGGGTTGAAGGGCGTCGCCCCTTCGCCCATCTTCGCTGGGAGGCATCGGGGCGACCCCCCGTGCCGCGATTTCAGAGCCGCGACTTGGGCGGCGGCGGCCGTCCCTGACGGCCTTGGAGGTTCCATGTTCATCGAAACCGAGCAGACACCGAATCCGGCGACGCTCAAGTTCCTGCCGGGGCGCAGCGTCATGGCGACCGGTACTGCGGATTTCACGGATGCCGAGAAGGCCGAACGCTCGCCGCTGGCGGCGCGCCTGTTCCTGATCGAGGGCGTGACCGGTGTCTTCCTGGGCACCGATTTCGTCACCGTCAGCAAGGCCGACGGCAAGGCCTGGCAGGTGCTGAAGCCGGCGATCCTCGGCGTGATCATGGAGCATTTCGCCGCCAACCGCCCGATCCTGCTGGAGGAATTGGCGGCGCCCGCGACAACGGCCGGGGCCGATGACGACGAGATCTCGGCTCAGATCCGCGAGCTGATCGAGACCCGGGTTCGCCCGGCGGTGGCCCAGGACGGCGGCGACATCATCTTCCAGAGCTTCGAGGACGGCGTCGTCTACCTGCATATGCAGGGCTCTTGCGCCGGCTGCCCGAGCTCCACGGCGACCCTGAAGGCGGGCATCGAGAACATGCTGAAGCATTACGTGCCCGAGGTCGTCGAGGTGCGCCAGAGCGCCTAGATCCGGCGAATTCGCGCCCGGGACGGGGGGCTACATCAGGCCCTCCGCCCCGCGGCCGTTGGGCCGCAGGATTCTTACATGAGCCCTTCGGGCAGGGCGGAGTTGCTGTAGAGCGGGAAGCGCCGGCTGTCGAACAGCTGGTAATGCCACCATTCCATCCGGTAGAAGTCCCAACCTGCCGCGCTCATGATGCCGAGCAGGAGGGAGCGATGGGCCTGCGCGGCCGCGGAAACCTGAAGGCTGCCGTGATGGGAGAGCGGCGTGAAGGCATCGAAGCCGGTGCCCATGTCGAGCTCCTTTCCCGCCTTGTCGAGCAAGGTGAGATCGACGGCGACGCCGCGCGAATGGGGCGAGCCGCGCCGCGGGTCGGCGAGGAACTCCGGATCGGGCGTATGATTCCACATCACCCATTGCGCTTCGCTCGGGCGGAAGGCATCGAAGATCTTGAGGCGATAGCCCTGGCCGGCGGCCAGCGTCACCGCGCGCCGCAGCGCGGCCGCTGCTGCCGCATGCAGATAGCAGCGCGCCCGGCGATAGATCGGCCGGCCGGTGAAATTCTCCGAGGTGGCATAGGCCAAGGCGATCTCGACGTCATACTCGGCTTCGGTGATGGGCAGCAGGCTCATATCGGTCCCGGGCTGTGGTTCGACGCAAGGGCTTCCTCCTATCACGCCGCCTGCCGGGAGACCAAGGCGTGAGCCTGACGATACTCGCTCTCGATGCCGCCGGCGCCGCCTGCTCGGCCGCCCTGTGGCGCGACGGCAGGGTCGCAGCATACCGCCGCCGGCCGATGCAGCGCGGCCATGCCGAGGCGCTGATGCCTTTGCTCCTGGAGGTGCTCGCCGAGGCTGGGATCGGCTTTGCCGATTTGGGGCAGATCGCCGTCGGCGTCGGACCGGGCAGCTTCACCGGAATCCGCATCGCCCTCGCCGCCGCCCGGGGCGTGGGGCTTGCCGCCAAGCTTCCCGTGCTGGGCGTCGACAGCTTCAGCGCCGTGGCCGCGGCCCTGCCCGAGCCGCCGCGGCCGGGCGAAAGCCTGCTGGTCGTCATCGATTCCAAGCGCGAGGCACTGTTCGGCCAGTACTACGACGAGTCGCGGACGCCGCTGGGCGAGCCCCATGTCCTCAAGCCGGAAGCGCTCCTGGCCCACCGGCCCCCGGGGCCGCTCCTCATCGCCGGCGACGGCGCCCATCTGCTGCCCGCGGCGGCGGCGGCGCGGATTGCTGACGGGGATCAGGCCGTGGATGCGATCGCCATCGCCCGGCTGGCGGCGGCGGGCAAGGCCCTGCGCCAGCCTCGGCCGCTCTATCTGCGGGCGCCGGACGTGACTTTGCCATGAGCCAGCAGGTGGGGCCGTGAGCAGGCAGGTGGGGCCGTGAGCCAGAAGGTCGGGCCGTGAGGACGCCTGCGGCCGGACCGGCGCCAATTGCGATCCGTCCCGCCGGGCCCTTCGACCTCACCTTGCTGGCCGAGCTCCACGCCGCCTGCTTCGACGAGCGCTGGGACGCCCCGGCCCTGGCAAGCCTGCTGGCCATGCCGGGGGCGCTGGCCTTCCTGGCCGCCGGCTCCCTCGCCGCCGGCGAAAGCGGGCACCCCCCCGGCGAACCACCGCGGGACGGACAACCCCCGGACGAGCAACCCCTGGGCTTCGTCCTCCTTCGCGCCATCGCCGGCGAGGCCGAAATCATCTCGATCGGCGTCCGGCCCGAGGCGCGCCGCGCAGGCATCGGGCACCGCCTGATGGACGCCGCCCTCGCCGCCGCTGCGGCCGGCGGCGCAGAGCGTCTATTCTTGGAAGTCGCCGCCGACAATTGGCAGGCACTTGGCCTGTATTTGTCCTATGACTTTACAGAGGTGGGCCGGCGGCCCAACTATTATTGGCGGAATGACCGTGGAATCATGGCCTTGGTATTGTCCAAGCCGATCCTTATCCGCCATGAGTGAGCTGCGGGCGAATTGGGCGCGAATTGGTTCAATGCGTTTCATTATTTGACACTATTGGATCGAATAATGTACTTGCCGACCCTCCCCCTGCCCCTATAATCCGCGCCTTCTACACCCTCAGGAACGATGGGAACACCCGATGAGCGAAGAAGCGAAGCCGACCGAGCTGCTGCCCTTGGTCACGGATATTGTTGCGGCGCATCTCTCCAATAATAATGTGCCGTCGGCAGAGCTGCCCCAGCTCATCCGCGATGTCTATCATGCCCTGGCCGCTGCGAGCGGCGGCGGCCCGGCCCCGCTGGCCCGGCCCGAGGCGGCAGTGCCCGTGAAGAAGTCGGTGACTCCCGATTACATCGTCTGCCTGGAGGACGGCAAGAAGCTGAAGATGCTGAAGCGCCATCTGCGCACGGCCTATGACATGTCGCCCGAGCAGTATCGCGAGCGCTGGAACCTGCCGGCCGACTATCCGATGGTCGCGCCGAACTATGCCAAGCAGCGCAGCAAGCTCGCCAAGGCGATCGGCCTGGGCACGCGCCCGCGCCAGCGTCGCCGCGGCTGACGGGCCCTTCCAAGCCCCTGATCCGGCGCCCCGACCGCGAAAGTGGCCGGGGCGTTTCGTTTCAACTATAATTATCCGCTTCGGGATGACGGCGGGGTGAAGGAGCATGCCTTCGCGGCTTGAGAAGCTATGCCAGGACAAGGGTCTGAAGATGACGGAGCAGCGCCGGGTGATCGCGCGCGTGCTCTCGGAATCCGAGGACCATCCGGATGTGGAGCAGCTTCACAAGCGCGCTGTCGCCATCGATCCGCATATCTCCATCGCCACGGTCTATCGCACCGTGCGCCTGTTCCAGGAGGCCAATATCCTCGAGCGCCACGACTTCGGCGACGGCCGCGCGCGCTATGAGGAGATATCCGATGCCCACCACGATCATCTGATCGATATCAAGACGGGCGAGGTGATCGAGTTCCAGAACGAGGAGATCGAGGCGCTGCAGCGCAAGGTGGCCGAGCAGCTTGGCTACAAGCTCGTCGGCCACAAGCTGGAGCTGCTGGGCGTGTCATCCGACCCCGGCAAGCGCCCAGGCCCCAAGGGCAAGCGCTGATGGCCATGGCGCAGGTCGCCGGTCTGAAGCCCGTCGAGCTCCTCGCGGGCGATATCGAGCTGCGTCTGGCCGAGAACGAGGACGAGATCCGCGCCGCGCAGGCGCTGCGCTATCGCATCTTCTATGAGGAGATGTCGGCCGAGCCCACGGCGGAGATGTCACGTCTGCGCCGCGACTTCGACAGCTTCGACGATTACTGCGACCATCTTCTGGTCATCGACCGCGCGCTGCCGGCGGGACCGCGCCGCGTCGTGGGTACCTATCGCCTGCTGCGCCGCGCCATGGCGGAGAAGCGCGGCCAGTTCTATTCGGTCGATGAATACGACATCCGCCAGATCCTGGCATTTCCGGGCGAGATCCTGGAGCTCGGCCGCTCCTGCATCGAGCCCGCCTATCGCCAGCGCTCGATCATGCAGCTGATGTGGCGCGGCATCGCCGATTACGTGATGTATCACGAGATCGGCCTGATGTTCGGCTGCGCCAGCCTCGCCGGCGTCGATCCCACGGCCCATGCGCTCGCCCTCTCCTATCTCTATCATCATCATCTGGCGCCCGCCAATCTCAGGCCGCGCGCCCTGCCCTCGCGCTATGTCGCCATGAACATGATGCCGCGCGATCAGGTCGACGCCCGCGCCGCCCTCGGCCAGCTGCCGCCGCTGATCAAAGGCTATCTGCGCCTCGGCGGCTTCGTGGGCGACGGTGCCGTGATCGACAACCAGTTTCACACCACCGATGTATCCGTGGTGGTCGTCACCGACCGGGTGACGGGCAAGTACTACCGCCATTACACCCGGGCCGAGGAAAGCCGGGTGAGCGGTGCCGGCGAGGCGGTAGGCTAACCAGCTCCATGGCGCTCGACGACGATGCGATGGCCGAACGGCCGCAGACCGGCGAAGCGGCGGCACGCGAAGCCGGCCGCTGGCGCCGGCGCGGCTTCAAGGCCGATACCTCGGACCTCAGCCTGCATTCGCCGATCCGCGCGACCCTGCTGCTGATCCCCTATCTGATCGCGACTCTCATCCTGATCCCGCTTCAGGCCATCAGCGTCGCTCTCGGCAGCCGGATGGCCGAGCGCATCCCCGTCGTCTACCATCGCTGCGTCTGCTGGCTCTTCGGCCTCGAAATCGTCCTGCGCGGGACGCCGGAGAAGAACCGCCCGACGCTCTTCGTCGCCAATCACAGCTCCTATATCGATATCGAGGTCTTCTCCGCTCTGATCCCGGTCAGCTTCATCGCCAAATCCGAAGTGGCGAGCTGGCCCTTCTTCGGAACGCTGGCGCGCCTGCAGCGCACGGTCTTCGTCGACCGCCAGCCGCGCAGCACCGCCGATCAGCGCGATGCGATCTCGCGCCGCCTCGGCGTCGGCGACAATCTGATGCTCTTTCCCGAGGGGACGAGCGACGACGGCAATCGCACCTTGCCCTTCTTCAGCGCCCTCTTCAGCGTCGCCGAGCGGCGCCTGGCGGACGGCCGGCCGCTGACGGTGCAGCCCGTCTCCATCGCCTATGCCGAGCTGAACGGATTTCCCCTCGGCCGGTCGCTGCGCCCGCTCCTGGCCTGGTATGGCGATATGGAGCTGGCGCCGCATCTGTGGCATTTCGCCGGGCTGGGCCGGGTCAAGGTGGTGGTCGAGTTCCACCCGCCCGTCACCATCGATCAGTTCGGCTCCCGCAAGGCTTTGGCCGATCATTGCCGCCAGGCCATCGGGCGGGGTGTGGCCGAGGCCATCGCCGGGCGGCCTCAAGCCTGATCCCCAGCCTGACCCCCCAGCCTGATCCGATGACCCGCGACCGATCATCGGCCTTACATAGCCTGGGTCAGGAATGGTAGAATTCCTCCATGGCGATGCCCCGTCCGATTTCCTGACCACCCGAGCCCACGCCCAGGCCGACGGACCGCGCTTGCCGAAAACCCTCTTCATCAAGACCTACGGCTGCCAGATGAATGTCTACGACTCCGCCCGCATGGCGGAGACGCTGGCGCCGCTGGGCTATGCCGCGACCGATCGGCCCGAGGCGGCCGATATGGTGATCCTCAATACCTGCCATATCCGGGAGAAGGCGGCGGAGAAGCTGTTCTCGGAGCTCGGCCGGCTGCGCGGCTTGAAGGCGGAGCGGCACCAGGGCGGCGGCGAGCTGA
Source organism: uncultured Alphaproteobacteria bacterium (assembly GCA_963757155.1). GTDB lineage: Bacteria > Pseudomonadota > Alphaproteobacteria > Dongiales > Dongiaceae > DASXQK01. The sequence continues at coordinate 47,862 of CAVWQS010000012.1, read as the reverse complement.
TCATCGCGGTGGCGGGCTGCGTCGCCCAGGCGGAAGGTGCGGAGATCCTGCGCCGCGCCCCGCATGTCGATATCGTGCTCGGCCCCCAGACCTATCATCGCCTGCCCGAGATGGTGGCGCTCGCCGCCCGCGGCGCCGGCGCCCAGCTCGATACGGAATTTCCCGTCGAATTGAAATTCGATCATCTCCCCGCAGCGACGGGCGAGGCCGGGGTCACGGCTTTCCTCTCGGTGCAGGAAGGCTGCGACAAGTTCTGCAGCTTCTGCGTCGTGCCCTATACCCGCGGGGCGGAGGCGTCGCGCCCGGCGGCGGCCGTGCTGGCCGAGGCTGAAAGCCTGGTCGCGCGCGGCGCGCGGGAGATCACGCTGCTCGGCCAGAACGTCAATGCCTATCACGGCGCCGGACCCGACGGTGCGGAATGGGGCCTGGCGAGGCTGATCGGCGCGCTGGCGCGAATCCCCGATCTGGCGCGCATCCGCTACACCACCTCCCACCCCGCCGATATGGACGAGGCCCTGATCGCCGCCCATGGCGAGGAATCGAAGCTGATGCCCTTCCTGCATCTGCCGGTGCAATCGGGCTCGGACCGCATCCTGGCGGCGATGAACCGCAAGCATCGCGCGGCGGATTATCTGGATCTGATCCAGCGCCTGCGCAGGGCGCGGCCGGATCTCGCCCTCTCCACCGATATCATCGTCGGCTTTCCCGGCGAGAGCGAAGCGGATTTCGCCGCCACCTTGGCGCTGATCGAGGATGTGGGCTTCGCCGCCGCCTTCTGCTTCAAATACAGCCCCCGGCCCGGCACGCCGGCGGCGGGTGCTGCGGATCAGCTGCCCGAGCCCGTCAAGGCCGAACGCCTGGCGCGGGTCCAGGCCCTGCTCGCCCGCCAGAGCCGGGCCTTCAACCAATCGATGATCGGACGCCGCGTGGCGATCCTGTTCGAGCAGCCCGGCCGCCGCGAGGGACAGCTCAAAGGCCGCAGCCCCTATCTGCAGGCCGTGCATGCGCCGGGTCCGGCGAGCCTCATCGGCCGCATCGCCGAGGTCGAGATCGAAGAGCTCGGCGTCAATAGTCTCGGCGGGCGTCTGGCCGCCGCAATGCCGGCATCGCAGCGGCCTGCGGCCGCCGCACCCCTCTTCGCCGCAGGCGCCTGACCGTAGTGGCCGCGCCCGCGATCCCCCAGCCCCTGGTCCTGCAGTTCGACGACAATCGGCTGCTGCCGATTCTCTACGGCGAGCATGACCGCCATCTCGCCCGGATCGAGCAGAGCCTCGGCGTGTCGCTGATGTCGCGCGGCAATCAGATCGCCGTCTCCGGCGATGCCCCCGCCGTCGCCCAGGCGCGCCAGGTGCTGAACCAGCTCTATCAGCGGTTGAAGCGCGGCTTCGCCGTCGATTTCAGCGAGATCGATGCCGCGATCCGTCTCAGCCAGCCGGAGGAGAGCACGGAGCCGAGCCTGTTCGGCACCGACGGCGTCGCCATCCGCACCCAGCGCCGCCACATCACCCCGCGCAGCGCGACCCAGGCGCAATATCTGCGCCAGCTGCAGGAGCGCGAGCTCGTCTTCGGCATCGGCCCCGCCGGCACCGGCAAGACCTATCTCGCCGTGGCGGTGGCCGTCGCCCATCTGACCCGGGGCGATGTCGACCGCATCGTGCTGTCGCGTCCGGCGGTCGAGGCGGGCGAGCGGCTGGGCTTCCTGCCGGGCGATCTGCGCGAGAAGGTCGATCCTTATCTGCGGCCGCTCTACGACGCGCTCTACGACATGATGCCCGCCGAGCAGGTGCTGCGGCGTCTCTCGAACGGCGAGATCGAGATCGCCCCGCTGGCCTTCATGCGCGGGCGCACGCTGACCCATTGCTTCGCCATCCTCGACGAAGCCCAGAACACCACCCCCGTGCAGATGAAGATGTTCCTGACCCGGCTGGGCGAGAAGAGCCGCATGGCGGTCACCGGCGATCTGTCGCAGGTCGACCTGCCGGCGGGCCAGCGTTCGGGCCTGCAGGACGCCGTCGATACGCTCACCGGCGTCGACGGCATCGGGATGGTGCGCTTCACCGATGCCGATATCGTGCGCCATCCCCTGGTGGGCCGCATCGTGCGCGCCTATGAGGCGCGGGAAGCGAAACCGAAGCCCCCGACCGAAGGCTGAGCCCATGGCGCTGCCCCGCGCGGCCCGGGCCGTCGCACTTCGGGTCGAGGCCCCCGCCTGGCGCCGCGCGCTTCCCGGCGCCGCCGGGCTGGCGCGCCGCGCGGCGGTTGCCGCGCTAAGAGCGGGGGCGGCACTGAAGGCCGGCGAAAGCAGGCCCTCTCTGCGGCCGCCCGGCGGGGTCTGCCTCGTCCTCGCCGACGATGCCTTGCAGCGCCGGCTGAACCACGAGTACCGCGGGCGCGACAAATCCACGAATGTGCTATCTTTCGACGGCGCGCCCGCAGCGCTGGGGGATGTCGTTCTGGCGCTGGAGACCATCGCGGCGGAGGCCGAGGCCCAAGGCAAACCCCTCGCCGATCACGTCGCGCATCTGGTGGTGCATGGCGTGCTGCATCTGCTGGGCTACGACCACGAGACCCAAGGCCAGGCCCGATCCATGGAACGGCTCGAAATCGAGATACTCGCAGGCCTCGGCATCGGCGATCCCTATCGTTTGCCGCGCGCCCGCATGACATCCCGGCGCAAGAGTCCCAAGCCCTCCGCACAGCGCAAGACGCCCCCGACCCGCAAAAGTCGGCGAGCGATGACCGACACCGACAATGACGGCGCGCTACCTTCGGGGGGCTGGCGCAGCTGGCTCCGGCTGAAGCGCCGGGGGCGCAATCGCGAAGAGGCGCTCCGCGACGTGCTCGAGGAGATCATCGAGGAGGCCGAGGCGGAGAGCGACGGCGGCCATGACGACGAGCCCATCGCCGCGAGCGAGCGCGGCCTGCTGCGCAACATCATCCGGCTGCGCGATGTTTCCGCCAGCGATGTCATGATTCCGCGCGCCGACATCACCGCCGTGACCGAGGACATCGGCTATGAAGATTTGCTGCGCGAGTTCAGCGCCCATGGCCATTCGCGCCTGCCGGTCTATCGCGAATCCCTCGACGACGTCATCGGCTTCATCCACATCAAGGATCTGCTGACGGCGCGGACCGGCGGCCCCGGCGTCGAACACCCGCCCTTCGACCTGAAGGCGAATCTGCGCCAGATCCTCTTCGTGGCACCCTCCATGCGCGTCCTCGATCTGCTGCTGCAGATGCGCCTGTCGCGCCAGCATCTCGCCCTCGTCGTCGACGAGTTCGGCGGCATCGACGGCCTCATCACCATCGAGGATCTGGTCGAGCAGATCGTCGGCGAGATCGAGGACGAGCACGACATCGCCGTCGGTCCGAAGCTGATCCCGCGCCCCGACGGTACCCTGACCGCCGATGGCCGCGCGACGATCGAGGAGCTCGAGCAGCAGGTCGGCCCCATCCTCACGCCGGAAGAGCGCGAGGCCGATATCGACACCGTTGGCGGGCTGGTGGTGCATCTGGCCGATCGCGTGCCGAGCCGCGGCGAGCTGATCGCCCATCCCTCCGGCATCACCTTCGAGGTGCGCGATGCCGATCCCCGCCGGGTGAAGCGCGTCAGGGTCCGCAATCTTCCGGCCCCGCCTCCCGACAAGGAAAAAGAGCAGGCATGAGAGATTCCGTGGGGTTTCTGGCGGGCGCCGTGGGGCGCCTGCAGGCCGCGCATGGCTGGCGGCGGCGCGGCCTGGCGCTGGTGCTGGGGGCGCTTGCCGCGCTCGCCATGCCGCCGCTGTTCATCTTCCCGCTGCTGATCCTGGGCCTGACGGCCCTGCTGCTGCTCATCGACAACCGGCGCTCCCCGTTCGCCAACTTCGCCACCGGCTGGTGGTGGGGCTTCGGCCATTTCCTCGTCGCCTTCTATTGGGTGGCGGAGTCGATGCTGATCGATGCGGCGCATTTCGCCTGGATGATCCCTTTCGCCATCGGCGGGCTCGCCGGCGGCATGGCCCTCTTCATCGGGCTGGTCGCCGCGGCGACGCGAGGGCTGCGCCTGCAGGGCGCGGCCAAGATCATCGCCTTTGCCGTCTTCTGGACCATCGCGGAGTGGCTGCGCGGAAATCTTCTCAGCGGCTTTCCCTGGGATCTCGCGGGCTACACCCTCGCCTTCTCCGACGCGCTCAACCAATACGCCGCCATCGGCGGCATCTGGGGCCTCAGCCTCATCACCGTGGCCGTGGCGGCCATGCCGGCCGTGCTCTGGGACAGCCCGAAGCGCAGCGCATGGATCGCCTGCGGCGGCGCGGCGCTGGCGGCCCTCCTGCTCTATCTCGGCGGCGTGGCCCGGCTGGTGGCGGCCGATGATTCCTTCGTGCCGGGCGTGGTGCTGCGCATCGTCCAGCCGGCCATCGCCCAGACCATGAAATGGAAGGAAGGCGAGGGCGAGCAGAATGTCGCTTTGCATCGCCAGCTCACCATCGCCGTGCCCGGACTCGACAAGGTGAGCGCCGTGCTCTGGCCGGAGACGGCGATCCCCTATCTTCTGGAGCGCAACTCACAGCTGCGCCAATGGCTGGGCCAGGCGGTGCCGCCGGGCGCCCTGCTCATCACCGGCGCGCTGCGGGGGGAGCCCGCGACCGGCGACTGGCAGCATCTCTACAACAGCGCCGAGGTCCTCGACCATGACGGCAATCTGATCGGCAGCTACGACAAGTTCCACCTCGTGCCCTTGGGCGAATATGTGCCCTTGCGCGACATCTTCCCCTTCATCAACAAGATCACCCCGGGGAATGTCGATCTGACCGAGGGGCCGGGGCCGCGCACCCTCACGCTGCCGGGGCTGCCGCCGGTGGGGCCGCTCATCTGCTACGAGATCATCTTTCCGGGCCAGATCGTCGACCGGGCCCACCGGCCGCAATGGCTTCTCAATCTCACCAATGACGGCTGGTTCGGCACCTCCAGCGGCCCCTATCAGCATTTCACCACCGCCCGGCTGCGCGCGGTGGAGGAGGGGTTGCCCATCGTGCGCGCGGCCAATACCGGCATTTCCGGCCTGATCGACCCCTATGGCCGGGTATTGACCCAGATCGACCTGGGCAAGAGCGCCGTCAGGGACGTGCCTTTGCCCCTGGCTCTCGACCCGCCGCCGCCCTTCGCCCGCTTCGGCGATTGGACGCTGCTGGTCCAGCTCCTCATCGCCGGAGCGCTGGCCTGGTTCCTCGCCCGGCGCCTGCGCGGTGACCGGCAGGCATAACCAGCGCCACATTAAACAGCCGCAAGATTAAAAATAGTCCATCTTCACAATCTCCGGTTGACCCCTGAGGGCGCTGTGTTAAGTCAGCAAGACCCGTTGTCGTGGAACGGTCATCGGAGGATTTTTCAATGCGCAAGCCTCGCAAATCGTCGGGCCGGATGGCCAGCAAGGGCTTTCCGAACCCGATCGATGTTCATGTCGGACAGCGTATCAGACAGCGGCGCACGCTCCTCGGCATGAGCCAGGAGAAGCTTGCCGAGGCCATCGGCCTGACCTTCCAGCAGGTGCAGAAATACGAGCGCGGCGCCAATCGCGTCGGCTCGAGCCGGCTGTTCGATCTCGCCCGGGTGCTCGAGGTGCCGATCGCCTATTTCTTCGAGGATATGGAGGCGAGCGTCGCCAACAAGTCGCCGAGTCGCCTGATGGGCGTGTCGGAGACCCGGATGCAGCCCTATGTGTCCGAGCCCGATCCTTTGGCGCGCCGCGAGACCCTCGAGCTGGTCCGCGCCTACTACCGGATCGACGAGATCCGGGTGCGCAAGCGGGTCTTCGAGCTGACCAAGGCCCTGGCCAAGGCCTCGGCGGCCTGATCGCCTCGCCTGACCTCGCCCGATCGCGCCTGATCAGGCCGGCCCCGGCCGGGGTGCGGCGATAGGAGGCTGTGGCGAAAGTAATCCTCTCTTGACCCGGACCGGGCGCCCTGACCATGATCCGGCGCCCTGCGGCCCTGACGGGTCGCCGCTTCCGGATGGCATAGGCCCCGGCGGGCGCTTTAGGGCCATTCGCGAACCGCCATCCGAAGGGGCTCCCTCTTGGCCAAGCACCGAAACTATCTCTTCACCAGCGAATCCGTGTCCGAGGGTCACCCGGACAAGGTTTGCGACCGTATCTCCGACGCTGTCGTCGATGCCTATCTCAGCGCCGATCCCTATTCGCGCGTCGCCTGCGAGACGCTGGCGACGACGAACCAGGTGGTGCTGGCGGGCGAAGTCCGCGGGCCGGCCTCGGTGACCAAGGAGCTGCTGGAGAGCGTGACCCGCCAGGCCATTCGCGACATCGGCTATGAGCAGGACGGCTTCCATTGGAAGAAGTCCAAGGTCGACATCCTGATCCATCAGCAATCCGCCGATATCGCCCAGGGCGTCGATGCGCTGGGCAATAAGGACGAGGGTGCGGGCGACCAGGGCATCATGTTCGGCTATGCCTGCCGCGAGACCCCGGAGTTCATGCCGGCGCCGATCTATTACGCCCATCAGATCCTGCGCTCCCTCGCCGAAGCCCGCCATTCCGGCGCCGAGCCCGGCCTCGGCCCCGACGCCAAGAGCCAGGTCACCCTGCAATATGTCGACGGCAAGCCGATCAAGGCGACCTCGGTCGTGGTCTCGACCCAGCATGGCGCCGATCTGGAGCAGAGCCAGGTGCGCGAGATCGTGCGGCCCCATGTGCTGAACGTGCTCCCCAAGGGCTGGATGTGCTCGGAGGAGGAGTTCTACGTCAATCCGACCGGCCGCTTCGTGATCGGCGGTCCCGACGGCGATTGCGGCCTCACCGGGCGCAAGATCATCGTCGACACCTATGGCGGTGCCGCCCCCCATGGCGGCGGCGCCTTCTCGGGCAAGGATCCCACCAAGGTCGACCGTTCCGCCGCCTATGCGGCCCGCTATCTCGCGAAGAACGTCGTCGCCGCGGGCCTGGCGGAGCGCTGCACGATCCAGCTCAGCTACGCCATCGGCGTCTCCAAGCCGCTCTCGGTCTATGTCGACACCCATGACACCGGCGTGATCGAGGAGGACCGGCTGTCGCAGGCCCTGCAGCAGGTGATGGATCTCAGCCCCCGCGGCATCCGCGAGCATCTCGGCCTCAACCGGCCGATCTATGCCCGCACCACCGCCTATGGCCATTTCGGGCGCACGCCCGATGCCGATGGCGGCTTCTCCTGGGAGAAGGTGGATCTGGCCAGCGAGCTGAAGGCCGCCATCAACTGAGCCGCGTCCCGGGGCCCGACGCGGAACCTGGGGCGGAAACCGGCCAGCGCAACTTCTATGGCCGGCGGGCCGGCCGGCGTCTCCGGCCCGGGCAGCAGCGGCTGATGCAGGAGCTGCTGCCGCGGCTGGGCTTCGATCCCGCGGCTCCCCTTGCAGCCCCGCTCTGGCTCGAGATCGGCTTCGGCGCGGGCGAGCATCTCGCCTGGCAGGCGGCGGCCCATCCCGAGGTGCTGCTGGTGGGCTGCGAGGTCTACCGCAACGGCATCGCCGCACTCCTGGCCCAGATCGAGGGCCGCGATCTATCCAATATCCGCCTCTGGGCGGAAGATGCCCGCGACCTGATCGACCGGCTCCCCGACCGGTCGGTGGCGCGGGTCTTTCTTCTTTTCCCCGATCCCTGGCCCAAATCCCGCCATGCCGAGCGCCGCTTCATCGGCCCGGCCAATCTCGACAGCCTGGCGCGGATCATGACGCCGGGGGCGGAGCTGCGCGTGGCGACCGACGATCCCACCTATCTCGCCTGGACCCTCGAGCATCTCCCCGCCCATCCGGAATTCCGCTGGCGGGCCGGGGCCGAAGCCGAACAGCACCAGCGCCCGGCAGATTGGCCGGCCACCCGCTACGAGCAGAAGGCCCTGCGCGAGGGCCGGCCGCCGGCCTATCTCAGATTCGAGCGCCGCGGCGAGGGCTCGTAAGGGCGACGGACCACTTCTCTTTACCGCCTTGGCGGCGAGGGTGGCTCCGGAGCGCAAGCGGAGGCAGTCGGGCCGATGGCACAAATGCGATCGTCTTGCAGGACCCTCACCCGCCGCATCGCTTCGCGATGGGCTCCTCGGCTCTCCCGACGATCCGAAGCGCGGCTATGACGGGAAGGCGCTGGCAAGCGTCGGGCTGCGCTAGGAAATCGCCAGCAGCAGCTCCGCCGCATGGGTCGGCGCCTCTTCGGGCTTCAGGCGGTCGACGGGGCGGCCGAGAAGGGTGCGCAGCGCCGTGGCGGTGCGGTCGGTGAAATGCACCAGCCCGTCGGCCTCGATCTCGGCGATGCCGTCGAAGGGCAGCGAGCTGCGGTTGATGGCCATGGCTTCGGCCAGGGACCAATGGGGCGCCAGGTCGAGCTCGACCTTGCCCCGGCTCGCCCGGATCGGATAGCCGCCGAGCAGGCCGTTGGGCGCCGGGGCATGGGTGGCGATCTCATCGCCGCCGGCGAGCGCGGCCAGGAGCCCGACCGTGGCCGAGGCCGTCAGCAGATTGAAATCGAGGTCATAGGGAATCGGCATGGGGCGGATGAGGCCGACGAGCGCCTCGGCGGTGACGTCGCGCTCGCCCCAGCGGGCCTGGAGCAGATAGGGCGGCAGCTCGGCCCCCGGTTCGGCGTAGTGGCGGAATTCGAGGGCATGCTCGGCGACCAGCCGGACGGCCACATCCTGGGGCGGCGCGCCGGTGGCCGCGGCGGCGGCGAAGCGGATCTTGGGGATCGCTTCGGCGATATTGCCGCAGCCGACCGTGGGCGCCGGGCCGATCGCGGCGAGGATGGCGTTGACCACATCGGGATAGGCGGCACCCACCCAGGGGCAGCTCAGTCCCGATTCGCCCCAGACCGCGGCCAGCTTCAGCATCGGCGCCAGATTGCAGGCGAGCCAGCCGGCAAAAGGCATGCCCTTGGCCTTGGGATTGGCTGACGCCGCGACCTTCCACCAGGGCAGCAGGCTGGGGGCGGCGAAGGCGACGTCGGGGGCGAAGCTCTGCAGCCGCGCCGCCGCACCGGCCTCGTTGAAATCGAAAGGCTCGAAGGTGATCTGGGGAAAGCGCCCTTCCAAAGCGGCGCCGATCCGCGCCTGATTGGCCTTGGCCCGGCCGTAGTCGCTTTGGCGGCCGGCGATGATGATGGTATCGAAGCGGCTGTCGCGCGCCGCCGCCTCGAGCAAAGCGCCCGTCAGCTTTCCCAGCGAGATCAGCAGCAATCGCGCCATCGATTGACCCCTCGGCTCTGCAACCGAGCATAGCAGATGATCGCGGCTTGCGAGCGTCGCAGGCTTACGGCCCGTCGCGGTGATAGAGCATGAAATTGGCCCGCCGGCCGACGAGCTTCCAGCCATGGGTCGCGGGGCTGTCCCCCAGCACCCGCTGAACATAATTCGGCCAGTCGACGAACCAATGGATGTCGCGCTTGGCGAGATAGTCCCAGAGATGGCCGCGGTAGGCGAAGACCTCGGGATTCACCTTGCCGTCCATATTGACCACATGGGGCCGGAAGAAGTTCAGCGTGCCTGACTGGCCCGCGGCGACCGTCTCTGCCGCCGGCACCGATTCGCGCACCAGCAGCACCTGATCCCAGAACATGATGGTGCCGTAGATGCCCTTGCCCGACCAGGCCAGCAGCGGCCAGCGTGATCACCGGCACGAGAAGGAGCGGGGCGAGCCAGGCCAGCGCGCGGGGCCGGCGCTGCAGCAGCTCCGCCGCGGCGAGGCCGAGGCCGAGTGCGGCGGGCAGAGCGGCGGGCGTCAGATAGCGGGAATAGAACCAATAGGCGATGGAGGAGAGCCAGTAGTAAAAGCCGAGCAGGATCACCGCCGCGCCCAGGGCCAAGGCGAAATCGCGCGTCTCGGCGGGCAGGCGGCGATAGACCCGCCACAGGAGCCACAAGCCGCCGGCATAGAGCGGCAGGCGGATGATGTTCAGGAGCGTGCCCTCGGCCTCGCCGCCGAAGAGCCAGGGGAAGGCGCCCATGGCGAGGCCCCAGAGGAACCAGCCGAAACGGAATCCGTCGATGGCCCAGGATTGGGTCGCCGTGCCGCTGATCGGCATGGGCGAGCCGAAGACGAGGATGTTGTAGGTCCACCAGGGCGCGGAGACGAGAAGGGCCATGGCGCCCAGCAGGGCGGCGCGGGCGAGGCCTCGGACCAGGCTTCGCCGGCGCCAGCGCCAGAGCTCGGCGATCGCGAGACAGACGACGAGGAAGCTGGCGTCGATGCGCGCCAGTACCGCCAGGCCGAGCAGCGCGCCGAAGAAAGCGAGGCCCGGCCAGCTCTCCGCCGCGCCCGCCTGCTGATAGCGCCAGGCGGCCGCCAGCAGGAAGAGCAGGAGCCCCGTCTCCAGCCCGTTGAAGTGATGCAGGAAGAGGTAGCTGGCGCCGAGATAGATGAGGGCGGTGGTGAGCGCCCGGGTCGCCCGGCCTTCCGGATCGGGGAGCGCCATGGCGGCGATCCAGCCCAGCAGGGCCGCCGGTGCCGAGATAGAGCAGCCAATAGAGGATCAGCACCAGCCGCAGCGCCAGCAGATCATTGCCGTGGGCCAGCCAGAACAGCCCGGCCTGGATGACGGTGAGGAGCGGCTGGATGCCGTTGGTCAGGGTGACGCCGTCGATGGTCATGCCATGGCCGGCCGCCATGCTGCGGGCGACGGCGAGGCTGTAATAGCCGTCCTCGCTGAAGGGCTTCAGGAAGACCGTCGCGTCGGAGCGGAGCGCCAGGCTGAGCGCCGCCAGCGCCAGCACCCCGATGGCCCCCAGAAGCCAGCCATCGACCCGGGAGAGCGCCGGCAGCCGGCGCCAAGCGCGGAGGCCTCCCATCACCTCGGGCCCACCGGAGAGCGTCCGGGGCTTTGCAACGGCCATGCCTGTCCTTGCCCTTCACGCCCGCTCGCGCGAACATCGCGCGGCCCTGTTAACGCGATCATCAGACGGATGCGTTAATGCGCCAAGAATGCCCCGGGACCGACAAAGTTCCGCCGGATTCAAGGCCGAGGCTTCAGTACCACATTTCCAGAGGGGAACTCCCATGCGTCGATTCGCGCTCGCCACCGCCGGCTTGCTGGCCTTGTCCGTGGCAACTTCCGCCGTGGCGGGCGAAACCAATGCGACCCTGGCCGACCAGACCGGCGTCGCCGTCACCATCTACAACCAGGATCTGGCGCTGGTCCGCGATGCGCGCACGATCTCCCTGGTCAAGGGCGAGAACGACGTCGCCTTCATCGATGTCAGCGCCCAGATCCGGCCCCAGACCGCGCTGCTGAAATCGAGCGCCGGGCCCCTCGACGTGCTGGAGCAGAATTTCGACTTCGATTTGCTGACGCCGGAAAAGCTGCTGGAGAAATCCGTCGGCAGCATGGTCCGCGTGATCCGCCTCGACCCCGACAGCGGCGACGAGGTGGTGCAGGAGGCCCGGGTGCTGAGCGTGGCCAATGGCGTCGTGCTGCAGATCGGCGATCGCATCGAGACCAATGTGCCCGGGCCGCATCGTCTTCTCCGAGGTGCCGCCCAAACTCCGCTCCCGCCCCACTTTGGTGACCAAGCTCGACAGCACGATGGAGGGCAGGATCCCGGTGGAGCTCGCCTATCTCACCGGCGGGCTCGGCTGGAGCGCCGACTACATCGCCGAGCTCTCGCCCGACGAGAGCACCATCGAGCTCAAGGGCTGGGTCACCCTCACCAACACCAGCGGCACGGCCTATCGCAACGCCAAGCTGCAGCTCGTCGCCGGCAATGTGAACCAGGTGCGCCAGGCGATGGATATGCAGATGAAGGTCGCGACCATGGCGGCCGCGGCCCCGGCGCAGCCCATGACCGAGCAGGCGATGTTCGAATATCACCTCTATACCCTCGACCGGCCGACCAGCATCGAGGAGAACCAGACCAAGCAGGTCGAGCTGCTCACCGGCCATGGCGTGCCGGTGCAGAAGGAATACCGCTTCGACAATGTCGTGAATTCCTTCAACGCCCGCTACGGCGAGGGCGAGCGCGTCAATGCCGATGTCCGGCTGATGTTCCAGAATACCGAGGCCGCGAAGCTGGGCCTGCCGCTGCCCAAGGGGATCGTGCGCGTCTACAAGGCGGACGCCAACGGCAATGCGATCTTCGTCGGCGAGGATGCCATCGACCATACGCCGAAGAACGAATCGGTGAAGCTCGTCCTGGGCCAGGCCTTCGACGTGACCGCGCGCGGCAAGCAGACCGATTTCTCGGTGATCGCCGACGATGTCTTCGAGAGCGGCTATTCCATCGAGTTCAAGAACGCCAAGACGCAGCCGGTGACGGTCACCCTGTCGCAGTATTTTCCCGGCGATTGGCAGGTGCTGGCGGAAAGCGGCCCGCATGTGAAGGCCGATGCCTCGACCGCCAATTGGACCGTCACCATCCCCGCCGAAGGCTCGACCACGCTGACCTACCGGGCGCGGGTGAAGTACTAGGCACGACTGTTCGGGCGGGCATGCTCTCTCTTCTACGCCGTCATGGTCGGCGAAGGCCGACCATCCACGAGTTTGCATGCCGCGCGGCGATTTTATCGATCATCCCGCGGGATTGAGAGTTCAAGAATTCACCACGGAGGCACGGAGTTCACGGAGAAGAATGAACTCCGCAACCTCCGTGCCTCCGTGGTGCATCTTCTTAAAGGTGCAAGCGACCGGGCTGATCGGGAATTATAACGGAACACCGGATCCGAGGCGGGCAAACTCGTGGATGGTCGGCCTTCGCCGACCATGACGGCATAGAGAGCGACGCTGGAGGCCGCACCCGAGCAGTCGTTTGGCAAGCTTGGCCATGACGCAGGAGGGGTGGCATCATGGGCGCCCAGTATCGTGGCACGTCAATAAGCAGTGACTGGCGACGCGCTTACCCCGCCGGCACGCCCTTCGTCGTCGAATATTCGAAATGCAGCGCCTCGCCGGGATGGACCAGGGGGTGCATGGCGTGGGCGGCCATGGCGGCTTCGGAGAAGCCGCAGAGGATCAGCTTCAGCTTGCCCGGATATGTCGCGATATCGCCGATGGCGAAGATGCCGGGGCGGCTGGTGGCGCAGGTGGATGGGTCGATCCTGATATGGCCGCGCTCGAGCTCGATCCCCCATTCGGCGATCGGGCCCAGATTCATCGCCAGGCCGAAGAAGGGCAGCAGCACATCGGCCTCGAGCCGGCGCGTCTCGCCCTCGAGGGTCGCGACATTCACGGCGGAGATGCCCGTCGCGTGGCCCTCGATGCCGGCGAGCTGATAGGGCACGACCATCTCGATCTTGCCGCTCTTGGCGAGCGCCTCCATGCGGGTGACGCTCTCCGGGGCGGCGCGGAATTTCGGGCGGCGATGGACCATGTAGACGATCTCGGCCACCTCGGCCAAGGAGATGGCCCAGTCGACGGCGGAATCCCCGCCGCCGGCGATCACGATGCGCCGGCCGCGGAAGTCTTCGCGCCGCTTGACCAGATAGAAGACGCCCTTGCCTTCATGGGCCTCGATGCCGGGCAGCGGCGGCTTGTTCGGGCCGAAGGCGCCCACCCCCGCCGCGATGACGATGGCCCGGGTATCGATGCGGCTGCCGTCGTCCAGCACCACATGCCAGCGCTCGCCCGCGGGGATCAGCTCGGCCGCCCGCCGGCCCAGGTGATAGACGGGATGGAAAGGCGCGACCTGCTGCTCCAGCTTGGCGATCAGCTCGACGGCGTCGATCGCGGGATAGCCGGGGATGTCGTAGATCGGCTTCTCCGGATAGAGGGCCGCGCATTGCCCGCCGGTCATGTCGAGGGCATCGATCACATGGCAGTGCATCTTCAGCATGCCGCATTCGAAGACCGCGAAGAGGCCGACCGGCCCCGCGCCGATGATGCAAATATCCGTCCGATGCTCTGCCGCCATGGAACCCCTCGCTTCGACGGCGCTAACATGGCCGGGCCGATCCGGCGATGCAAGATTGCCGCCGCCCATCCCGGAAGCTACAACCCAGCCATGCGGGCAAGAGCAGGCTCCGAGTTGCTGGCCGAGCGTCGTCTCGATCTGCCCGATGAGGCGGCGACGGCAAGGCTCGCCCGGGCCGTGGCGGCCCTCGCGCGGCCAGGCGACGTGATCGCGCTCCGCGGCGACCTCGGCGCCGGCAAGACCCTCTTCGCCCGCGCCTTCATCGGCGAGGAGGATGTGCCGAGCCCGACCTTTACCCTGGTGCAGATCTATGAGGGCCCCCATGGCCGGATCTGGCATTTCGACCTCTACCGTCTGAAGGACCCCGAGGAGGCGGTCGAGCTTGATATCGAGGATGCCTTCGCCGAGGGCATCTCCTTGATCGAATGGCCGGAGCGGCTGGGGCCGCTACTGCCGGCGGACCGGCTCGAGATCGCCCTCGACTTCGCCGACCAGCCGACCGCGCGCAATGTCCGTCTCGAAGGCCGCGGGCGCTGGGCGCGGCTGCTGCGGGAGATCGCGCCGTGACCTCGCCCCGGGCCCTGCTGATCCAAGGATTCCTGGCCGCGGCCGGCTGGGGTGCGGCCCAGCGCCGCCCCATCACCGGCGATGCCTCCTTCCGCCGCTATGAGCGGCTGACGCGGCAAAGCGAGACCGCCGTCCTCATGGATGCGCCGCCGCCGGAGAATGTCCGGCCCTTCCTGGCGGTGGCGCGGCTTCTGGGCAGCGCGGGCTTGGCCGTGCCGGCGATCCTGGCGGCGGATGAGTCCGCCGGGCTCCTGCTGCTGGAGGATTTCGGCGACGATACCTATACCCGCCTCTTGGCGCGGGGCGAGTCCGAGGAACATCTCTACGAGCTCGCCGTCGACCTTCTGATCGAGCTGCGCCGGCGCCTTCCGCTGGAGAAGCTGGACGCGCTGCCGCTCTTCGACGAGGCCCGGACGATGGAAGGCCTCGGCCGCTTCCTCGACTGGTACTGGCCGGCGGTCCAAGGTGCTGCGGCGCCGGCCGATGCGGTCGAGGGTTTCACCGCGGCCTGGCGCAACGTCCTGCCGCTCTGGGACAAGGTCCCTTCGGGCCTCGTCCACTACGACTACCATGTCGACAATCTGATCATGCTGGCAGGGCAGAGCGGCATCGCCGCCGTGGGCCTGCTGGATTTCCAGGATGCGGTGCGCGGACCTTGCTGCTTCGACCTCGTCTCGCTGATCGACGATGCCAGGCGGGATGTCTCGCGCGAGCTGGGCGCCCGGTTGATCGAGCGCTATCTCGCCGCGTTTCCCGAATTCGATCGCGCCGGCTTCGAGGCCGCTTATGCGCTGTCGGGGGCGCAGCGCGATACCCGCATTCTCGGCAATTTCGCCCGGCTGCTGAAGCGGGACGGCAAGCCCGGCTATCTCGTCCATATGCCGCGGGTCTGGCGCCAGCTCGAGGCGCAGCTCGCCCATCCCGCGCTGGCGCCGGTCGCCCGCTGGTTCGACCGTTATCTGCCGCCGGAACGCCGGCGCACGCCGGAGGCCGCATGACCATTCCCCCCACCGTCATTCCGAAGACCGCCATGGTGCTGGCCGCCGGGCTTGCGACACGGCTTCGCCCGCTCAGCCTGGAGCGGCCCAAGGCGCTGATGGAGGTGGCGGGCAAGACGCTTCTCGATCATGCCCTGGACCGGCTGGCGGAGGTCGGTGTCGAGCGGGCGGTGGTGAACACCCATCACCTCGCCGCGCAGATCGAGCGCCATCTCGCGGGCCGCAAGCATCCCGCGATCACGATCTCTCATGAGCCCGAGATCCTCGACAGCGGCGGCGGCATCGCCAAGGCCCTGCCGCTGCTGGGACCCGAGGCCTTCTATGTCATCAATGCCAAGATCGTCTGGCGCGGCGGGCGCGGCGAGGCGCTCAATCGCCTCGCCGAGGTCTGGGACGATGCGCGGATGGACGGGCTTCTGCTGCTGCATCCCACGGTGAGCGCCGTGGGCTATGAGGGTGCCGGGGATTTCACCATGGATCAGCTCGGCCGGATCGCCTTCCGCGATCCGCGCGAGGTGGCGCCCTTCGTCTATGCCAGCATCCATATCCTGCATCCGCGCTTCTTCGCCGATGCGCCGGCAGGGGCTTTCTCCCTGCATCCGCTGTGGCGGCGCGCCATCGAGGCCGGCCGCCTCTATGGTCTGCGCCATGACGGGGAGTGGTATCACGTGTCCACGCCGGCGGGGCTCGAAGAGGCGCGCGCCCGACTCGAAAATCCCCGCATCGAGGTCGCGTGAGCCGAGGTGGCCCCCATGTCTTCACCATCCCCGCTGGCGTCGGCTTCGCCGAGGCGCTGGCGGCGCGGCTGCTGACGGAGACCGCAGCCGATCCTCTCGCCTTGTCCTCTTATCGCGTTCTGCTGCCGACGCGCCGCGCCTGCCGGGCGCTGCAGGAAACCTTCCTGCGCCTCAGCGAAGGAAGGCCGCTGCTGCTGCCGCGCCTCGAGCCCTTGGGCGATATCGATGCCGATGAGCTGATCCTCGCCGGCGGCGATGAGGGCGGGGCCGGGGGTCTCGATTTCGACCTGCCGCCCGCCATCGCCCCGCTGCGCCGTCAGCTCCTGCTGACCCGCGCCATCCTAGCGGCCGGGCATAATTTCGGCAGCCGGCCGCTGGCCATCGACCAGGCGGCCCGGCTGGCGGCGGAGCTGGCCCAACTCCTCGATCAGATGGCGACGGAGCAGGTGGGCTTCGACGGCCTCGCCGGGATCGCCGGCGATCATGCCGAGCATTGGCAGCGCACGGTCAATTTCCTGAAGATCCTGTCGGAGATCTGGCCGACCATGCTGACCCTCGAGGGGGCGCTGGATCCCGCCGAGCGGCGCAACCGCCTGCTGGCGGCCGAGGCCGAGCGTCTGACGCGCCATCCGCCGAAGGCACCCCTGATCGCGGCCGGCTCCACCGGCAGCATCCCGGCGACCGCGGCCTTGCTGGCGGTCATCGCCAAGCTCCCCCAGGGCCGGGTGATCCTGCCCGGGCTGGACCGCGAGGCCGATGAGGCGACCTGGAAGGCCATCGAGGCGGACCCCGTCCATCCCCAGCATGCCATGGCCCTGCTGCTGCAGCGCTTTGGCCTGGCCCCCGCGGAGGTGGCGGAATGGCCCACCGACGGTATCGCCGCCCCGCCGGCCAGCCGCCGCCGTCTGATCGCCGAGGCGCTGCGCCCGGCGGCGACCACCGGGGCCTGGGGCGATCTCGCCCGCAAGATCGATCCGGCCCGGGCCGAGTTGGCGCTGCGCGGCATCGAGCGCGTCGATTGCCCGACGGCCGAGGAGGAGGCCGGGGTGATCGCGCTCCGCCTGCGCCAGGCCCTGGAGCAGCCGGGCAAGCGCGCCGCTTTGGTGACTCCCGACCGCGTGCTGGCGCGCCGCGTCGCCGGGGAGCTCCGGCGCTGGAATATCGAGATCGACGATTCCGCCGGCCGGCCGCTGGCCGCCACACCGCCGGCCGTATTCCTGCGCCTGGCCGCCGCCGTCATCGCCGAGCAGGCCGCACCCGCCGCTTTGCTGGCCCTGCTGAAACATCCTTTGGCGGCCGTGGGCGAATCGCCGGCCGAATGCCGTCACCTTGCCCGCCAGCTGGAGCAGGAACTGCTGCGCGGGCCCCGGCCGCGGCCGGGCCTGAAGACTCTGGCCCGCGCCCGCGGCCTGGCGCCGGAGCTGAAGCCGTTCCTCGCCCGGCTCGCGCGCGCGGCGGAGGATCTGAAGACGGCGATGGCGCGGACCAAAGCGCTTCCGCGCGATCTCCTGGCGGCCCATGTCGCCTTCGCCCAGGATCTCGCCGCCAGCGATGAGGAATCCGGCGAGGCGCGGCTCTGGGCCGGGGAGGCGGGCGAGGCTCTAGCGGACTTCGTGGCCGAGCTCAGCGAGGCACTGGGCGACGTCCCACCCATCGAGGGAAGGCGCTGGCCGGCCCTGCTGGAGAGCCTGCTGGCGGGCCGCGTGCTGCGGCCGCGCTACGGCCGCCATCCCCGCCTTGCCATCTGGGGCCCGCTGGAGGCCCGGCTGCAGACGGCCGATCTCGTCATCCTGGGCGGGCTCAATGAAGGCAGTTGGCCGCAGCAGGTGCCGGTCGATCCCTGGTTCAGCCGGCCGATGCGCCGCAGCCTCGGCCTGGCTGCCCCGGAGCGCCGCATCGGCCAGGCGGCCCATGATTTCGCCCAGGCCTGGTGCTCCGCCCCGCAGCTCATGCTGACCCGGGCACTCCGTGTCGAGGGCGCGCCCACGGTGCCTTCGCGCTGGCTGCTTGCGGCTCGACAGCCTGCTGCGGCTGATCGGGATCGAGCCCGAGACGCTCCATGCCGGCATCTGGCTCGGTTGGCAGGCCGAGCTCGACCAGCCGGGCCCTGTCGAGCCCGCCCGCCCGCCGGCCCCGCGCCCGCCCGTGGCGGCGCGGCCGCAGCGCCTCTCGGTGACGGAGATCGAGACCTGGATCCGCGATCCCTATGCGATCTATGCCCGGCGCATCCTGCGCCTCGATCCCCTCGATCCCATCGATGCCGATCCCAATGCCGCCGATCGCGGCAGCTTCATCCATGAAGCGCTGGAGAAATTCGTCAAGGAATTCCCCGACGGAGTGCCGGCGGATGCCGAGGCCCGGCTGATCGAGCTCGGCCGGCAGGCCTTCGGCGACTCCCTCGACCGCCCCTCCGTGCGCGCCTTCTGGTGGCCGCGCTTCGAGCGCATCGCCGGCTGGTTCGTCGAAAAGGAGACGGCCCGCCGGCCGCTGCTGGCCGAGAGCCTCGCCGAGGCCAAGGGCGAGCTCCTGATCGAGCTGCCGGGCTGCCGGCCCTTCACCTTGCGGGCCAAGGCCGATCGCATCGACCGCCTCGCCGCGGGCGGACTTTCGATCCTCGACTACAAGACCGGGGGCGTGCCCAGCATGACCCAGGTCGGTGCCGGCTATGCCCCGCAATTGCCGCTGGCGGCGGCCATGGCGCATGCCGGCGCCTTCGAGGGAATCGGCGAAGCGGTCACGGCCGAGCTCGCCTATTGGCGCCTCAGGGGCGGTCGCGAGATCGGCGATATCCTGATGGTGCCGGCCGATCCGATGATCCTCGCCGCCGCGGCTATCGCGCGCCTCAAGCAGCTCATCGCCGAATTCGAGGATCCGGCCATGCCCTATCTGCCGGTGCCCGATCCCGATTTCCTTCCCGCCGCCGGACCCTATGACCATCTCTCCCGGCGCGGCGAATGGACGGTGGGGCCGCTATGAGCGCGGAGACTCCGAGCGTGCTGACGGCCGAGGCGGTGCTGCGCCGCGCGGTGGAATTCCAGCGCAAGGCGGCCGAGCCCGGCGACAGCGTCTGGGTCGCGGCTTCGGCCGGCACGGGCAAGACCACCGTGCTGACCGATCGCTTCCTGCGCCTGCTGCTGGCGGGATGCCCGGCGGAGCGGCTGCTCTGCCTCACCTTCACCAAGGCCGCGGCGGCGGAGATGGCCAACCGCATCGCCGAGCGCCTCGCGCTCTGGGCGACCATGGAGGAAGGGCGGCTGGCAAAGACGCTGGAGAGCCTGCTCTCCCGCCCGTCGAGCGATGAGGAGCGCGAGCTGGCGCGCTCCCTCTTCGCTCGCGTCCTCGATACGCCGGGCGGGCTTCGCATCATGACCATCCACGCTTTCTGCCAGGCGCTGCTGCGCCGCTTTCCCCTGGAGGCGGGGATCGCGCCGCATTTCGAGCTGCTGGACGATCGCGGCAGCGAGGAGCTCATGGCCGAAGCGCGCGATGGCATGCTCCAGGCCGCCGGCGAAGAAGCCTCGCCGCTGGCCGACGCGCTGGCCATCGTCAGCGGCAAGGTGAACGAGCAGGATTTCGCCGATCTGCTGCGTGGGCTCATCCGCGCCCGCGGCCGGATCGAAACTCTGCTCGAGCGCGAAGGCGGGCTCGAGCCGCTGATCGCGGCAACGCGCCTGCGTCTCGGTCTCGGCGCCGGCGATGACGAAGCGCGCCTCTGCGCTGCGGGCGTTGCCGATGACGCCTTCGATGCCGCCGCGCTGAGGCTTGCCGTCAGGGCCTTGACCCAAGGGACCGAGAAGACCGATCAGCTGCGCGCCGACGCGATCGCAGCCTGGCTCGCCGCAGCACCAGGCGCGCGGGCGGAGGGCCTGATGGCCTATGCCAGCGCCTTCCTGACGGACGAAGGCAAGATTCGCAACCGCCTCGCCACCAAAGGCGCGATCGCCGCCTTGCCGGAGGTCGTCGAGATCCTCGACGCGGAAGCCCGGCGGCTGCTCGATCTGATCTCCCGATTGAAGGCCGCGCGGCTGGCGGAATCCTCGGCGGCGATCCTGACCCTGGGGGCGGAGATGATCGAGCGCTACGCCCGGCTCAAGGAAAGCCATGCCGCCCTCGACTACGAGGATCTCGTCCTGGCGGCGCGCCGCCTGCTGGAGACGCCGGGCATCGCGCCCTGGGTGCTGTTCAAGCTCGACGGCGGCATCGACCATATCCTGGTGGACGAGGCCCAGGACACCAACCCCGCGCAATGGAAGATCATCGAGCTGCTGGCGGAGGAGTTCTTCGTCGGCGAGGGCGCGCGGCCGGGCCCGCGCACGGTCTTCGCCGTGGGCGACGTGAAGCAATCGATCTTCTCCTTCCAGGGCGCCGATCCCGAGGCCTTCGTCGCCATGCGCCGGCATTTCGACCGGCGCCTCGCGAGCCTGGGCAGCGTGCTGGAGGAGGTGCCGCTCACCATCTCCTTCCGCTCGACGGAAGCGGTGCTGGCGGCGGTCGATGCCATCTTCGCCCAGGCCCCCGCCCAGGCGGGCGTCAGCCTCGACGGCAGGCCCATCGCCCATCAGGCGGCAAGGCTGGGCCAGGCGGGCCATGTCGAGCTCTGGCCTCTGGCGGAGCCCCAGCCCCGCGAGCCCGATCCCGATTGGCGTCCGCCGCGGGAACGCCGCGCCGGAGATTCGCCGCGCGAGCGTCTGGCGAAGCTCATCGCGCGCCGGATCAAGGCCATGCTGGAGCAGGGCGAGCTCCTGGAGAGCCGCGGCCGTCCGGTGCGGCCGGGGGATTTCCTGATCCTGCTGCGCCATCGCGACGAGCTGGTGGATGCGCTGGTGCGCGAGCTGAAGGGGCTTCAGGTGCCCGTCGCCGGCATCGACCGCATGCGCTTGACCGAGCAGCTCGCCGTCCGCGATCTCATCGCCTTCGGCCAATTCCTGCTGCTGCCCGAGGATGATTTCAACCTGGCGGTGCTGCTGAAGAGCCCGCTCCTCGGCTGGAGCGAGGAGGATCTCTTCGCGCTCGCCCATGACCGCAAGGGCTCGCTCTGGGAGGCGCTGCGCGGCCGCGAGGAATTCGCCGGGAGCCACGCGCTGCTCGCCGAATTCCTCGGCAAGGTCGATTACCTCGCGCCCTATGAGCTCTATGCCGATCTTCTCGGCCGCCAAGGCGGCAGGCTGAAGCTGCTGCGCCGGCTGGGGCCGGAAGCGGGCGATCCCATCGCCGAGTTCATGGCGCTGGCGCTGGGCTATGAGCGCGAGCATCTGCCGTCGCTGCAGGGCTTTCTCCACTGGCTGACCCGCGACGAGATGGAGATCAAGCGCGAGAGCGAGCCCTCCGGGCCGGGGCTGGTGCGGATCATGACGGTGCATGGCGCCAAGGGGCTGCAGGCGCCCATCGTGTTCCTGCCGGATACCCTCTATCGCCCGACCCAGGCCGCACGCCTGCTCTGGGTGCCCCCAGGCGAGAGCGAGCTTCTGCTCTGGTCGCCCCGGGTCGATGACGATGAGGATCTTGCCGCCGCGGCGCGGACCGTCCTCAAGGGCAAGATCGCCGAAGAAGAGCGGCGCCTGCTCTATGTCGCCCTCACCCGGGCCGAGGACCGGCTCTATATCTGCGGCTGGCGGGGCGTGAACCAGCCCGCCGAGGGGACCTGGTATCAGCTGATCCGCAATGGCCTGGCCGATGTCGCCGTCGCGGTGCCCTTCGACAGCGGGCCGGAGCTGGGGCTGGCAGGCTGGG
The DNA here is from genome assembly GCA_963757155.1 of uncultured Alphaproteobacteria bacterium. Taxonomy (GTDB): domain Bacteria; phylum Pseudomonadota; class Alphaproteobacteria; order Dongiales; family Dongiaceae; genus DASXQK01. The sequence goes on along the minus strand of CAVWQS010000012.1, from coordinate 25,980 downwards.
CCGGCGAGGCGCTGGTGCTGGGCCGGCCCCAGACCGCCATCCCTCAGCCCGATCTCGGCCGCCACCGGGGCACGAACCCGGTCGCCGCCCCCCAGGAGGGCTGGTTCGCCTTGCCCCCGCCGCCCGAGCCCTTGCCCCAGCGCCCGCTCTCCCCCTCGCGACTCGCCGAGGAGCCGGGGGTGCTGGCGCCGCTCCGGGGCAAGGACGACATCCGCTTCCGCCGCGGCCGGCTGATCCACCGCCTGCTCCAGACCCTGCCCGAGCTGCCGCCGAAGGCCCGGGCCGAGGCGGCGCGGCGGTTTCTGGCGAGTCGCGCCCCGGACCTGCCGCCCGAGACCCGGCAGGAGATGGCGGCGGAGACCCTGGGGCTCATCGCCCACCCCGATTTCGCGCCCTTGTTCGGCCCCGGCAGCCGGGCGGAGGCCCCGATCGTGGGCGAGTTGGAGAGCGGTTTGGCGCTTTCCGGCCAGATCGACCGGCTGCTGGTGACGGCCCAGGAGGTGCTGCTGGTGGATTTCAAGACCAACCGTCCGGCCCCCCTGACCCCCGCCGAGACCCCGGAGCCATACCTGCGCCAGATGGCAGCCTATCGCCAGGCGCTTGGCAAAATTTATCCAGATAAATCAATAAGGTCAGCCCTGGTCTGGACCGAGGGCCCCCGGCTCATGGAGCTCTCCGAGACCCTCCTCGGGGGATACATGCCTTGACCCGCCCCGCCCATCTACCTACCCTCTATGTATGACGACGGCCCCGGTTCAGGGGCGGTACCTCCAGACAAGGATGGGATGATGAGCTCACCTGCGACGGTTACCACGGAGGGCGCAGCCGGCAATGGCGCGACGACCAAGACCTCCGACCAGAGCTTCGACAAGGACGTGCTGAAGTCCGGCCAGCCGGTGCTGGTGGATTTCTGGGCCGAATGGTGCGGCCCCTGCAAGATGATCGCCCCGGCGCTGGAAGAGATGGCGGGCACGCTCGCCGGCCGGCTCACCGTGGCGAAGATGAATATCGACGAGAATCCGCAGACGCCGAAGAAATACGGCGTGCGCGGCATTCCGACTCTGATGCTGTTCAAGGACGGGCAGGTGGCGGCGACCAAGATCGGCGCCCTGCCCAAGAACAAGCTTCTGGAGTGGGTCGAATTGGTTCTCTGAAGCCCGAACGAGGCGCTTCTCTCTGAGGGAAAAACCCCGCTTCGGCGGGGTTTTTTCTTTCATACTCGGGCATCACGATCATCGGTTGAGGATGATCGCCATGCAGCCCGCCCCCAACTTCTTCGATTCCGACATCAATCTGCAGCGCGCGCTGGCGCGGGCCCTCGGGTCCGGCTTCGAGGCGTGGCGTGCGCCGCTCTCGAGCTTCGGCGCCTGGGTTGCCGGCGAGGTCGATCCGGCCGCCGCCTATACCGACCGCCATGCGCGCCCGATCCTGGAGACCTATGCGCCCGATGGCAGCCTGGCCAATCGCATCCGCCAGAACCCCGGCTGGGAGGCGGTCTCGCGCGAGGCCTATCGCCGCGGTGTCGTGGGCCTCAACTATGGCGAGGCGCCCGCACCCTTCCTGCTGACCTTCGCCATGGGCTATCTGCTCTCCCAGGCGGATGTCTCGCTGCATTGCCCCGTCACCATGACCGGGGCCGTCGCCTATATCCTCTCGCGCCACGGCCCGGCGGCGGTGCGGGAGCGCTATCTGCCGCGTCTGACGCGGCGGGATGGTGCGGCCCTCACCGGCGGCACCTGGGCCACCGAGAAGCATGGCGGCAGCGATATCGGCGCCACGACGACGGTGGCGCGGCGCGAGGGCGATCATCATCGCCTGACCGGCCTCAAATGGTTCGCCAGCAATGCCAATGGCGGTCTCGCGCTGGCGACCGCGCGGCCCGAGGGTGCGGGCCCGGGCACGAGAGGCCTCGGCCTCTATCTCGTGCCGCTGACCCTGGAGGACGGCACGGCGAATCCGCTGCGCTTCCGGAGGCTGAAGGACAAGCTCGGCACCTCGGGCATTCCCACGGCGGAGATCGATCTTCTCGATAGCTGGGCCGTGGAGGTGGCGCCGCCCCCGGAAGGCTTCAAGCTGATGATGGCGGCGCTTGGCTTCAGCCGCATCCACAACGCCATGGGCTCGGCCGGGCTGCAGCGCCGCGCCTTCGTCGAGGCTTACGGCTATGCCGCGGAGCGCCGCGCCTTCGGCGATGCGATCCTGCACTATCCCATGATCCAGGAGCAGCTCGCGGAGATGCTGGCGCGGCTCGAGGCGGGGCTGGCACTCGCGATGGAAGCAGCCCGCGCCTTCGACGCCGCCGACCAGGCGGGTGCCGCGGAAGACGATGAGCACCGCCTCTGGCTGCGCCTGGCCACGGCGCTGGCGAAGTATCAGACCGCCGAGGAAGCGAACCGCGCCTGCCGCAGCGCCATCGAGATCATCGGCGGCAATGGCTACACCTATGACCATGTGACGCCGCGGCTGCTGCGCGACGCCCAGGTCATGACGGTCTGGGAAGGCCCGGCGAATATCCAGGCGCTCGAGCTGCTGCGCCTCGTCGCCGGGCGCTATCGCCGGCGCCGAGGTCTTCGAGGCGCGCATCGAGAGCCTGCTGGCCGATCTGCCGGCGAAGCTCGAGGAGATCGCCACGCCCGTCCGCGCGGCGCTGGCCGATGGCCGGGCGATCATCGCCCATTTGCACAAGGATGTGGTCGAAGCGCAGCGCCATGCGTTGCGCTTGCTGGCGCTGCTGGCCGATATCCTCGCGGCTGCGCTGCTGTTGGAAGAGGCGCGGGCCTCGCTCGCGGCGGGTGACGAACACAAATCGCTGATCGCGCGCCTCTTCATCGAATCGCATTTCATCGCGGAACCCCGCGGCAGCTTTCCCGAGAGAGATTGGCTCTATCGGCAGTTCAAGGAATTGACCGAGACCGCCGCCAGCCCGCCGTGATTCGGGCAGGGCTTCCAGGGGGGCGGCGCGGCTATTGGTTGCAGATCCGTGTTCCCGCGACGGGAACCGCAGCAGATCAAATGCATTTGTCAGTGAGGAGATATCTGTCGAAGGACGCAGGAATGCGCCACTTCGGCAATTCCGGTTTCAGGAGAGAGATATGGCCGAAGACTCGAAAAGCGGCGGAACCAATTTCCTTTACTTCATCGTCGGCGGAATTGTCGTCGTCGTCGCTCTGCTGGCCTTCTTGTACATGGGCGGGCATCTGCCGGGGCAAAACAGCAAGGTGAGCGTCACCATCGAAGCCCCGAAGGTGAACCCGTAGTCCAAGCGGCCGCCTATCCGCGGCGCATGCCCATCGAGGGGCCGATCCCTCGCAGGGGCAGCTTGATCTCCTGGCGCATGTAGATCTTATAGGCATCGGCATGGGTTGGGCGAAACCCATGGCGCATGATAGAGCCGGATCGCCGGGCTGCCCTTCATCACCGATAGCGCGATCACTCTTCCGCGTCGCTTGGCGTCGGCCATGAGCCGCTTCAGGACAAAGCCTGCCGACGCCGCGGCCTTGCCATTCCGGCGCCACGTAGAACTGAAAGAGATTCAGCACCGCGCCCTCGGCACGAGTTTGGATCCAGCCGATATCCTTGCCGTCGAGCGTGATGACGCGGACCTCCTTCAGGATGAATTGCCGGGCGAAGCTCATATCCTGCCGGTACTCGTCCCAGCCGAAGGCTTCTTCGGTCCTGTCGTGCATCGTCGCGCGATAGAGCTGTCGCGCAAAACCATAGTCGACGGGCCGAGCCTCTCGCAGCGCGATCTTCATGGCGCTTGCTCACCACGGCACGGTTGCGGTCGGAAAGCTTCGCTCTCTCTTCCGTCATGGTCGGCGAAGGCCGACCATCCACGAGTTTGTTCGCTTCTGATTCGACGGTCGCCGTTGATTTCGATCGTCATGCGCTCCCCCTCGCTGTAAGTCGTGAATGCCAGGGCCAAGCCTGCCGGGAGATGAGTGCTTGTGGCCTTGCAAACTCGTGGATGGTCGGCCTTCGCCGACCATGACGGAAGAGAGAGCGAGCCGTCTGTCCTGACCGGACGACGCCTTCACGCGCTTCTACCCATTCTCCGCCAGCACTACGCCCGCCAGATACAGCGAGCCGCAGATGAGGATGCGGGCGGGCTCGCGGCTCTGGGCCAGGATGCGCGCCAAGGCGGCATCGACGCTGGCGGCGGTCTCGGCCGCGATGCCGGTGGCCTTGGCCGCGGATGCTGCTTCCTCGGCGGCGAGGGAGGCGTGGCCGGCGATCTGGACCGCCTGGAGATCCCTGGTCAGCGGCGCCAGGGGCTTCAGGAAGGCGACGGGGTCCTTGGTGTTGAGCATGCCGAAGATGAGATGCAGCGGGCGAGCTTGCGCGCCATCCTTCTGGCGTTGCGTGCCGAGGAAATCGGCGAGCGCCGCGCCGGCCGATTCGTTATGGCCGCCGTCGAGCCAGAGCTCGCAGCCGGGCGGCAGGCTCCGGGCCAGCGGGCCCCGCGTCAGGCGCTGCAGAAGCGTTGTCGGGTCGGTCACGAGGCGGCAACGGCACTGGCCAGGATCGGTCCATAGCCGGGAATGGTGATCAGGCGGCGGTAGGTTGTGTTGCTGCGACCCCAGGCGACGATCTGCCGGTCGATGGCCTCGATCCGCCGCTCCAGGGCGCGCAAGACTTCCGTCATTCCCAACAGCGCACTGCGCAACGGCTCCACCAGGCCGGCCGCCGCGGGATCGGCCAGGATCGCCAGCAGCTCGCCCACATGCTGCGGGCCAGCGGCGACCACAAAGCCAAACTCTGCCATCAAACCCCGAAGGTGGTTGATCAGCATGGTTCGCTGCTTCAGCAGCAGAGCTCGTACCTTGTGCACCCCGCCGATCGCCTGCTGGGCCTCCGTCTTGATCGCCACAAAGCGCATACCCGGCCGGCTCACCGCCTCGCAGATCGCCGCCGCATCCGCCGCATCGTTCTTGTTCCGACGGACATAGGCCTTCGCATACGCCGGCGGGATCAGGCGCACCTCATGACCTAACTTCCTCAGCTCGCGCGCCCAGTAATGCGATGTTGCACAGGCCTCCAGCCCGATCAGGCAGGGCGCCAGCTTGGCAAACCACGCCAGCACCTGCGAGCGCCGCAATGACCGCCGCACCTTCACAACCCCAGCCGCATCAACGCCATGCACCTGGAACACCTTCTTCGCAATATCCAGCCCGACAATGCTAATCTGTTCATGGATGGCTCCCGTTGTTGGTTCTCGCAACCCAACTTTGGCACACTGATGCCGTGAGGGGGCCATCCACCCCATCATGGTCGGCGGTGAAGCTTGCCCCTGCAACAGCCGACCATCCACGAGTTTGTTCGCTTCTGATTCGACGGTCGCCGGTGATTTCGATCGTCATGCGCTCCCCCTCGCTGTAAGTCGTGAATGCCAGGGCCAAGCCTGCCGGGAGATGAGTGCTTGTGCCTTGCAAACTCGTGGATGGTCGGCCTTCGCCGACCATGACGGTGGAGAGAGCGAGGCTGGCTGTCCTGAACTGGGACAGCCGCCCTTGCCGCCTCTACCCATTCTCCGCCAGCACTACGCCCGCAAGATAGAGCGAGCCGCAGATGAGGATGCGGGCGGGCTCGCGGCTCTGGGCCAGGATGCGGGCCAAAGCGGCATCGACGGTGGCGGCGGTCTCGGCCGCGATGCCGGTGGCCTTGGCTGCGGATGCTGCTTCCTCCGCGGCGAGGGAGGCGTGGCCGGCGATCTGGACCGCCTGGAGATCCCTCGTCAGCGGCGCCAGGGGCTTCAGGAAGGCGACGGGATCCTTGGTGTTGAGCATGCCGAAGATGAGATGCAGCGGGCGAGGTTGCGCGCCGTCCTTCTTGCGTTGCGTGCCGAGGAAATCAGCGAGCGCGGCGCCGGCGGATTCGTTATGGCCGCCGTCGAGCCAGAGCTCGCAGCCGGGCGGCAGGCTCCGGGCCAGCGGCCCCCGGGTCAGGCGCTGCAGCCGCGCCGGCCATTGCACCTCGGAGAGGCCGCGCATCTGGGCATGGCCGTCGATGCAGAAGCCTTCGAGGAAGGGCAGGCAGGCGAGCGCGGCGCCGGCATTGGGAATCTGATGCGCGCCGGGAAGGGCGGGGAGCGGCAGCTTGCGCTCGCCCAGCCGGTCGGTGAAGACGAGATCCTTCTGCCGCCGCGCGACGGTCCATTCCTCGCCATAGCGGGAAAGCGGCGCCTCGAGCTCGGCGGCGCGAGCCTCGAAGACCGCCAGCGCGTCGGCCGGCTGCGGCGCCACCACCACGGGCCGGCCGCGCTTGATGATGCCGGCCTTCTCGAAGGCGATCTTGGCCAGCGTATCGCCGAGATGCTGCATATGGTCGAAGGAGATCGGCATCTCCACCGTCACCATCGGCTGCTCGATGACATTGGTCGAATCGAGCCGCCCGCCGAGGCCGGTCTCCAGCAGCAGGATATCGGCGGGCGTGCGGGCGAATTCGAGGAAGGCGGCGCAGGTCGTGACCTCGAAGAAGGTGATGGGCTCGTCGCCATTCGCCCGCTCGCATTCCTTAAGGAGCGTCGAGCAGCGCATCCTCTTCGATCAGCTCGCCGGCGAGCCGGATGCGCTCATGGAAGCGCACCAGATGGGGCGAGGTATAGACATGAACGCGATATCCCGCCGCCTCCAGCATGGCGCGGAGATAGGCGATGACCGAGCCCTTGCCGTTGGTGCCGGCGACATGGATGACGGGCGGCAGGCGGCGCTCCGGATGGCCCAGGCGTTCGAGCAGCCGCCAGGTGCGGTCCAGGGACAGATCGATGATCTTGGGATGCAGCTTGGTCAGCCGCTCCAGGACCAGATCGCTGTCGTGGGCGGTCTTAGTCGATGCGAGGCTGGCCATGACCGTCGCCGCCGGCGGGAACGGGGAGGCTGACCACCTCGGCGGGCGGCGTCGGGTGGCGGAGCAGATCGACGATGCGGATCATCGTGTCGCGCAGCTCGCCGCGCGGCACGACCATGTCGACCATGCCGTGATCGCGCAGATATTCGGCGCGCTGGAATCCCTCCGGCAGCTTCTCGCGGATCGTCTCCTCGATCACCCGCGCCCCGGCGAAGCCGATGACGGCACCGGGCTCGGCGATGGCGATATCGCCCAGCATGGCGAAGGAGGCGCTGACGCCGCCGGTGGTGGGATCGGTCAGCAGCACGATATAGGGCAGCCCCGCTTCCTTGACCTCATCGACGGCGATGATGCTGCGCGGCATCTGCATGAGGGAGATGATGCCCTCCTGCATGCGCGCCCCGCCCGAAGCCGGGATGACGATCAGGGGCGCTTCCTGCAAGACCGCAAGCCGCGCCGCGGCGATCAGCCCGTCGCCCACGGCGCTGCCCATGGAGCCGCCCATGAAATCGAAATTGAAGGCGGCGATCACCGCCGGCAGGCCGCCCATGGTGCCATGGGCGACGATGATGGCGTCCTGCTCGCTGGTCTTGGCCTGGGCTTCGCGCAGGCGATCGGTATAGCGCTTGGTGTCGCGGAATTTCAGCGGGTCGAGCTCGCTCTTGGGCAGCTCGATGCGGTTGTACTTGCCGTCGTCGAACAGCAGCTCCAGCCGCCGCGCCGCGGGCAGACGCATGTGATAGCCGCAATGCGGGCAGACGCGCAGCGCCGCCTCGAGCTCGCGGTGGAAGATCATCTGGCCGCATTGGCCGCATTTGTCCCAGAGGTTGTCCGGGACATCGGAGCGGCGAACCAGCGCCTGCAGCTTGGGACGGACGAAATTGGTCAGCCAGCTCATGATGCTCCCCGGCGGTCCGTCCCAGATGTTGGAACCATGGGGCGCGGTGGGACTAGACCGCCTAGTTCAAAGTTAGCGGCTCGATTCAACCGAAGGATGCTAGCCATCCTTCGGTACCGAGCCGCGGGCTCCTCGCACGCTGCGGCAAGCTCGCGCACCAGCCCCAGCAGCGCGCCGGGCAGGCTCTTCTGGCGCGACCCTTGCGGTCGAGATGGGCGGCGACCTGATCGACCAGGGCCGAGCCCACCACCGCGCCATCGGCGACCTTGGCGACGGCGGCCGCCTGGGCGGCGTTGCGGATGCCGAAGCCGACGGCGACGGGAAGGTCGGTATGGCGCTTCAGCCGCGTCACCGCCCGGGAGATATCGGCATCGGCGGCCGAGCGGGTGCCGGTGATGCCGGCGATGGAGACGTAATAGACGAAGCCCGCGGTATTGCGCAGCACGGCGGGCAGGCGCTTGTCGTCGGTCGTCGGCGTGGCGAGGCGGATGAAATGCAAGCCCGCCGCCTTGGCCGGCAGGCAGAGCTCCTCATCCTCCTCGGGCGGCAGATCGACGACGATGAGCCCGTCGACGCCGGCTTCCCTGGCATCCACCAGGAACTTCGCCACGCCATATTGATAGATCGGATTGTAGTAGCCCATCAGCACGATGGGCGTCGCGCCATCCTCGCGGCGGAAGTCGCGCACCAGGGCCAGGGTCTTCTTCATCGTCTGCCCGGCCGCCAGCGCCCGCAGCGAGGAGGCCTGGATCGCCGGCCCGTCGGCCATGGGATCGGTGAAGGGCATGCCGAGCTCGATGACATCGGCTCCGGCGCCGGGCAACGCACGCACCAGAGCCAGCGAGGTCGCGGGATCGGGATCGCCGGCGGTGACGAAGGTGACCAGCCCGGCGCGGCCCGCCTGCTTCAGCTCGGCGAAGCGCAGGTCAAGTCGATGGCAGATCTTGGTCATGCTTCCGTTGGCGGCGCTCACAGCTTGGTACCCAGATGCTTGGCGGCGGCGAAGATGTCCTTGTCGCCGCGGCCGCAGAGATTGACCACGATCAAATGGTCCTTCGGAAGCTTGGGCGCAATCTTCGCCACCTCGGCCAGGGCATGGGCGGGCTCGAAGGCGGGAATGATGCCCTCCAGCCGGCTCAGCAGCTGGAAAGCCTCCAGCGCCTCCTTGTCCGTGGCATGGACGTATTTCACCCGGCCCAGATCGTGGAGCCAGGCATGCTCCGGGCCGATGCCGGGATAGTCGAGCCCGGCGGAGATGGAATGGGCCTCGATGATCTGGCCGTCGTCGTCCTGCAGCAGATAGGTGCGGTTGCCATGCAGCACGCCCGGGCGCCCGCCGGCGATCGAGGCCGCATGGCGGTCGGTATCGACGCCATCCCCCGCCGCCTCGACCCCATGCATTTGAACGCTGGGATCGTCGAGGAAGGGGTGGAACAGCCCCATGGCGTTGGAGCCGCCGCCGATCGCGGCGACCAGCGTGTCGGGCAGGCGGCCGTTCTCGGCCTTGGCGAGCTGCTCGCGCACCTCGTTGCCGATCACCGACTGGAAGTCGCGCACCATGGCGGGATAGGGATGGGGGCCCGCGACGGTGCCGATGATGTAGAAGGTGTCCGCGACATTGGCGACCCAGTCGCGCAGCGTCTCGTTCATCGCATCCTTCAGGGTGCGCGAGCCGCTCTTGACCGGCACCACCTCGGCGCCCAGCAGACGCATGCGGAAGACATTGGGCTGCTGGCGCTCCATGTCGACCTCGCCCATATAGACCGTGCAGGGCAGGCCGAAGAGGGCGGAGACGGTGGCGCTGGCGACGCCATGCTGGCCCGCGCCGGTCTCGGCGATGATGCGGGTCTTGCCCATGCGCCGGGCCAGCAGGATCTGGCCCATGCAATTGTTGATCTTATGGGCGCCGGTGTGATTCAGCTCGTCGCGCTTCAGATAGATCTTGGCGCCGCCGAAATGCCGGGTCAGCCGCTCGGCGAAGAACAGCGGGCTCGGCCGGCCGACGTAATGCTCCAGGTAATAGTCGAGCTCCTTGGCGAAGGCGGGGTCCGACTTCGTCTTGGTGTAGGCGGTCTCGAGCTCGAGCACGAGGGGCATCAGCGTCTCGGCGACGAAGCGCCCGCCGAAGAGGCCGAAGCGCCCGCGCTCGTCGGGCCCGGTTCGATAGCTGTTAGGTTTGTTCACGTCGCGTCCCTAGAGGCGTCCTTGCGCCAGGAGCCCGGCAATCAACCATAAGCCCTGCTAAAGGTCAAAGGCGGGTTCCAGGCGTGCCAAAGTAAGATTTAGCACAGAGACACAGAGGCACAGAGCAGATGAATTGAGCCCTGACTCCGCCATTCACCGGAACATTAACCCTTGCTCCTCCGTGCCTCTGTGCCTCTGTGGTTCAGCCCTCTGGTGGGGTTTGCAGGTACCGAACTTGAAACATCACCCACCATACTTCGCGATGGGTCCCCCTCTCCCGCTTCGAAGCGCGGGAGAGGGAATTAGCTACAGCGACGCCGCGAGCCGCAGGAAGGCGGCGATCTTCTCGGGGCTCTTGCGGCCGGGCGAGTCCTCGACGCCGGAGGAGACGTCCACGGCCGTGGCATGGGTGGCCGCGACCGCGGCGGCGAGATTGCCGGCATTGAGCCCGCCGGACAGCACCCAGGGCAGCGACCAGCCGCGCCCGGCGATCAGCGACCAGTCGAAGCTGATGGCATTGCCCCCCGGCAGGGCGCCCTTCATCTCCGGCGGCGGCTTGGTGTCGAAAAGCAGCCGGTCGGCGGCCGTCAGATAGGCATCGGCGGCGGCGACATCCGTGGCCGAGGCGAGCTTCACCACCTTCATGACCGGCAGGCCGAAGCGCCGCCGGATATCCTTCACCCGGCGCGGGGTCTCGTCGCCATGGAGCTGCAGCATGTCGAGGGGGGCCTGGGCCAGCACCTGGGCGATGGTCTCGTCGGCCGCATCGACGAAGAGACCGACCTTGGTGATGCCGGCCGGCACGGCGCGGCCGAGCTCGGCCGCCCGCGCGCCATCGATCGCCCGCGGGCTCGGCGGATAGAAGACGAAGCCCAGATGACGGGCGCCGTTTTCCACCGCCGCTGCCACGGCATCGGCGCTGCTCAGCCCGCAGATCTTGACCTCGATCGCCATCACACGCTCGCCATCAAACGCTCGCCAGGGGGCGCCAGCTCGAGAGCCGGCGGAACAGGATGGAATTGAGGGTCACCAGCAGCGCCAGGAAGCCGCCGGAGAGCACCGCGTTTATGAACAACAGGGCATAGGGGGCCGCCTCGCCGAGACCGAGGATCTGGGCGATGCTGCTGAAGAGGAAGGCCACGGCGAACCAGCCGAGGCAGACGAGGAGATAGATCACGAAGATGCGCGAGCCCTCGCCGCGAGTCGCCTGCCAGGCAGCGCCGAAGCCCATGGACTGATCGACCGAGAGGGCGGCGAAGCTGGGGCCGATGCGGCCGAGCACATAGATCGCGACCAGGCTGTAGCCGGCCATGGCGATGATGACGAAGCCCCCGGGATCGGCGCCCAGCATCCCCGCCAAGAGATATTCGAAGACCGAGAAGCCGACGGAGACCAGCAGCATGCCGATGAAGCACAGCCACAAGCGCCCCAGAAATGCGATCTCGCGCCGGCCAAAGCTGACGCCGAGTCCGCCGCCTGCCCGCGGCCCCAGCAGAATCAGGCGATGCCAGCCGACGGCGAAGACCGCGATGAGCAGGAACTCCACCACCAGCATGAAAAGCACCGCGGGGAAGAAGCGGGGATCGAGCATGGGCTGGCCCGGGGCCGCCCCGCCGACCTGCGGCACCTGCGTCTGCAGCAGCGGCAGGACATAGTTGAGAGCGAAGACGCCGATGGCGAAGATGCCCAGGATCAGCACGAGCCCGACGCGGAAGAGCTCGCCGCGGCGGTCGATCACCAAACGCGCCGCGGTGACGGTGGTCTCGCCGATCAGGATCCGGCCGCTCATTGCGCGGCTGCTTTCGGGTGGATCTCCTGGCGGATCCGCCGCGCCGCCGCGGCGCTGTCGGCCGCCCCGGTGATCGGCCGGCCGATGACGAGGAAATCGGCGCCCAGCGCCGAGGCCTCGCCCGGAGTCATGATCCGCTTCTGGTCGCCGACCTCGGAACCCGCCGGGCGGATGCCCGGCACCACCAGCTTGAAATCGGCCCCGCAATCGCGCTTCAGCGCCGATATCTCGCGCGCCGAGCAGACCACCCCGTCGCAGCCTTGCTTCTGGGCCAGGGCCGCGAGCCGGCGCACCTGATCCAGGGCCGGGAGCTGCTGGCCCACGGCGGCCAGATCCTCATCGCCCAGGCTCGTCATCACCGTGACCCCGATCAGCAGCGGGCGATGCTCGCCGGCCTCGCGGACCGCTTCCGCGGCCCGGCGCAGCATCTCCGGCCCGCCGCCGGCATGGACGTTCAGCATCATCGGGCGCAAGGCCAGCGCGCTGCGGATGGCACCCGCCACGGTATTGGGGATGTCGTGGAATTTGAGGTCGAGGAACAGCGGCTGCCCCTCGGCCTGAACCTCCCGGACCCCCGCCGGGCCGTTGGCGACGAAGAATTCGAGGCCGAGCTTGACGCCGTCCACGGCCGGACCCACGGCGCGGGCCTGGGCGACGGCGGTCGCGACATCGGGCGTGTCGAGGGCGAGCAGGATCCTGGCGGGCATGGCCGGCTCTATAGCAGAAGGGGGCGAGAGGCGCGATACCGGCCGGGCGCTCAGCTCCGCGGCGGCGGCAGGGAGGTTGTTGCGGCGCCCTGGGCGGCGCCCTGGGCCGCCCGGAGCTCGGCCTGGCGGCGCTCATGCTCGGCGATCTGATGGCCCTGGGCGCGGGCGGTGTCGGCCAGCTCCCGGGCGCGGCGCCGGGCCTTGGCGCCGGAGAGCCAGATGGCGGCCGCCCCGGCGAAGAAGCCGATCAGCAGGGCCAGGAACAAGGCCAGGAAGGCCGGCATGGCGGCCATCCAGGGAAGCGGCCAGAAGCTCACCTCCAGCGTGTCGCGGTTGTCGATGGCGAAGACCACCAGGATGACCGCCAGCGGCACGGTGAGGATGTAGGAGAAGCGGCGCATCGCGGCGGGGGAGCTCCTGTTGGTAAAGACGATGGACCCGCTCGAGGCCGACGGGCCAGAGCGGCGAATCCTGGGAGGGAGCTTGTCGAAGGATGGCGGCCGATTCAAGCGCCCCGAGGAACGGGAGGCTGGAGTGGAAGGCTAGTCCTGGCCGCCGTTCAGCCGCTCGCGCAGCTGCTTGCCGGTCTTGAAGAAGGGGATGACCTTGCGGGAGACCTCCACCGTGTCGCCGGTGCGGGGGTTCCGGCCGGTGCGGGCATCGCGATGCTTGACCGAGAAGGCGCCGAAGCCGCGCAGCTCCACCCGGTCGCCCCGGGCCAAGGCCGTGGCGATCTCCTCGAAGATGGTGGCGACGATCCGCTCGACATCCCGGTGGTAGAGATGCGGATTGAGCTCGCCGATCCGAAGGATGAGTTCGGACTTGGTCATTCGATATCCCCCAAAGGACGCGGCAGCGGTACCGGCGGCCTTCTCTTCGTGAGCCTGCCAAAGCGTTCCCCCGGCGTCAAGGATAAGTGTTTCAGATAGAACGGTTTTTGGCCCAGGGGAGCCGAAGTGAGGGCAAACGGTCACGAAAAAGGCCCGATGCGGGGGCATCGGGCCTGTCTCGGTATCGCCAAAAGGCGGCGAAGAGGCGGGGCGGGCTACTCCGCCTCGGCCTCGTTCTTGCTCTTCTTCTTGGACTTCTTGGCCTCGTCGTCGTCTTCCTCCGACTTGGCCTTCTGGGCCTTGGACAGGGCCGCCCCCAGGATATCGCCCAGGCTGGCGCCGGAATCCGACGAGCCGAACTCCTCGAGGGCCTTCTTGTCCTCCTCGACCTCGCGCGCCTTGATCGAGAGGTTCACCCGGCGCGTCTTGGCGTCGATCACCGTGATCTTGGCGTCGAGCTTGTCGCCGATGGCGAAGCGGTCCGGACGCTGCTCGCTCCGCTCGCGGGAGAGCTCGCCCTTGCGGATGAAGCCCATGGTCCCGTCGCTGAGGGTCACTTCGACGCCGCCCTCGTTGATCGTGGTGACGGTGGCGGTGACGACCTCGCCCTTCTTGTGGGTGGCGGCGGTGGCGGCGAAATTATCCGGCGTCAGCTGCTTGATGCCGAGGGAGATGCGCTCCTTCTCCACATCGACGTCGAGCACCTTCACCTTCACCACATCGCCCTTCTTGTAGTCGGCGATGGCCTGCTCGCCCGGCTTCTGCCAGTCGAGGTCCGAGAGATGGACCATGCCGTCGATCTCGCCGGGCAATCCGACGAAGAGGCCGAACTCGGTGATGTTCTTGACCTCGCCCGAGAGCTCGGTGCCCGCGGGATACTTGTCCTTGAAGGCCTGCCACGGATTTTCCAGGCATTGCTTCAGCCCGAGGCTGATGCGCCGCTTGGTCGGATCCACGTCCAGCACCATCACCTCGACCTGCTGGCTGGTGGAGACGATCTTGCCGGGATGCACGTTCTTCTTGGTCCAGCTCATCTCGGAGACATGGACCAGGCCCTCGATGCCCGGCTCCAGCTCCACGAAGGCGCCGTAGTCGGTGATGTTGGTGACGCGGCCGGTGAACTTCGCCCCGATCGGATATTTGACCTCGACGCGATCCCAGGGATCGGCTTCGAGCTGCTTCATGCCGAGCGAGATGCGCTGGGTCTCCGGATTGAAGCGGATGACCTGCACCTTCACGGTCTGGCCGATGGCCAAAGCCTCGGAAGGATGGTTGATGCGCCGCCAGGCGATGTCGGTCACATGCAGCAGGCCGTCGACGCCGCCGAGATCGACGAAGGCGCCGTAATCCGTGATGTTCTTCACCACGCCCGTCAGCACCTGGCCCTCGCGCAGCGAGGAGACCAGCTCGGAGCGCGCCTCGGCGCGGCTCTCTTCCATGACGGCGCGGCGCGAGACCACGATATTGCCGCGGGCGCGATCCATCTTCAGGATCTGGAAAGGCTGGGGCGTGCCCATGAGCGGGCCGACATCGCGCACCGGGCGGATGTCCACCTGGCTGCCGGGCAGGAAGGCCACGGCGCCGGAGAGGTCGACGGTGAAGCCGCCCTTGACGCGCCCGAAGATGACGCCGGTGACGCGCTGGTTGTCCTTGAAGGTCTTCTCGAGCTGGGTCCAGGCTTCCTCGCGCCGGGCCTTCTCGCGCGACAGAACGGCTTCGCCGTTCTTGTCTTCCATGCGCTCGAGATAGACTTCGACGGTGTCGCCAACCTTGAGCTCGGCCTTCTGGCCGGGAGCGGCGAATTCCTTGAGCTGGACGCGGCCCTCGGACTTCAGTCCGACGTCGACGAGGGCGAAATCATTCTCGACGGCGACGACGATGCCCTTGAGCACGCTGCCTTCGAGTCCGTTGCCGGCGCCGATCGATTCTTCGAGCAGCGAGGCGAAACTGTCCTTGCGATATTCGGCGGTGGTGGTCTCAGCCGTGGCGGCTTTGGCCATGTTGGTTCCTTCTCTCTATGCTATTCCGGCCGACCGGTTGTATCCGGCGGTCTTGACAGCAGGTTGCGTGATCGTCCCCTGACGGCTGTCCGCGAAGGGATCAGCCCGGGGCGAGGCCCGGCAGGATATGCCCGATATAGGCGAGCGCCCGGGCGAAGACCTGATCGGCATCGAGCTCTGAGCTGTCGATGACGAGGGCATCCTTCGCCAGGGTCAGGGGTGCTACCGCGCGACCACGGTCGCGAGCATCACGCTCCCTCATGTCCTGCAGAACGCGGGTGTATATACTCGCAAGACCCATCTCTCGCAACTCCTCATGGCGGCGCCGGGCGCGGGCCTCGGGGGTGGCATCGACATAGATCTTGATGGGCGCTTCCGGGAAGACCACCGTGCCGATATCCCGCCCGTCCAGCACCGCGCCCGGGGGCTCGCCCGCGAAGCGGCGCTGGAGGTCCCGGAGGGCCTCCCGCACGGCCGGGATCACCGCCACCTTGGAGGCCGCCTGGGCGGCGCTGTCCTCGCGGAGCGCGGGCTCCGCCAGGTCCGCCAGGGTCAGGGCCTTGGCCGCCGCCACGGGGTCCATGCCCTCGCGCAGGGCCCTGAGGCCCACCGCCCGGTAGAGCAGGCCGGTATCCAGGTGGTGGAGGCCGTAATGGGCCGCCAGCCGCCGGGCGAGCGTGCCCTTGCCGGAGGCGGCCGGGCCGTCCACGGCGATCACGATCGGCTCCCCCGCGGTTACGCCCCCCGGCATGATCCCTCAGTGCCCCTCGGAGATCCGGGCGCCCAGGCCGTTCATCAGCTGGACGAAGCCCGGGAAGCTGGTCTCGATGGGCGCCCCGTCGTCGATGGTGACGGGCCGGGCCGCCGCCATGCCCAGCACCAGGAAGCTCATGGCGATGCGGTGATCGAGCGCCGTCTCGATCCGGGCGCCGCCGGCGGGGCGCTGGCGGGCGTTGCCCCGCACCGTCAGGCTGTCGCTGCCCTCCTCGGCCGCGACCCCGCAGGCGGCGAGCCCGCGGGCGATGGCCGCCAGCCGGTCGCTCTCCTTGACCCGGAGCTCCGCCAGCCCCGGCATGGCGGTCTCGCCCTCGGCGAAGGCGGCCGCCACGGCCAGGATCGGATATTCGTCGATCATGGTGGGCGCGCGCTCGGGCGGGACGCGGATGCCGTGGAGCCGGCTCGCCCGGACCCTGATATCCCCCACCGGCTCGCCGGCCTGGGTCCGGCGGCTTCAGGATCTCGATCTCGGCCCCCATCTCGCGCAGGGTCTCGATCAGGCCGATGCGGTGGGGATTGAGCCCGACGCCGGTCAGCAGGATGTCGGAATCCGGCAGGATCAGGGCGGCGACCAAGGGGAAGGCGGCGGAGGAGGGATCGGCCGGCACCTCGATGCGCCGGCCCATCAGCTCGGGCTCGCCGACCAAAGTGACGCACCCGGCCCTCGCGCCGCGTTCGTGACCCGGACCTCGGCCCCGAAATGGCGGAGCATCAGCTCGGTATGGTCGCGGGTCGGCTCGGGCTCGATGACCGTGGTCTCGCCGGGCGTGTTCAGCCCCGCCAGCAGGATCGCCGATTTGACCTGGGCCGAGGGAACCGGCAGGCGATAGCGGATCGGCAGCGGATCGCCGGTGCCCTGGACGGCCAGCGGCAAGCGGTAGCCTTCCCGCGCGGTGAAGGTCGCACCCATCTCGGAGAGGGGGGTGACGACTCGGGCCATGGGCCGCCGGCGCAGGGAGGCATCGCCGGTGAAGAAGGCGGTCAGCCGGTGGGTCGCCACCACCCCCATGAGGAGGCGCGCACCGGTGCCGGCATTGCCGAGGTCGAGCACATCGGCGGGCTCGCTGAGGCCCCCGACGCCGCGCCCGATCACGCGCCAGACACCCTTCTCGTCGCGCCAGGCCTCGGCGCCCAGGGCGCGCATGGCGGCGGCGCTGCGCAGCACATCCTCGCCTTCGAGCAGGCCATGGATCTCGCTCTCGCCCACGGCCAGGGCGCCCACCATGAGGGCGCGGTGGGAGATCGATTTGTCGCCCGGCACGCGGGCGGTTCCGGCGAGCGGGCCGGCGGTTCCGGACATGAATGGCTGCAAGACGGCGACACTCCTTGTGGACCCCTGGGGAGACCCTGGCCGGCGCGGCGGACCTCCCTCGACAGCCTCCGGCCGGGCCGCGCGAGCAGCACCCCCCGAGCCGGCGACGAGAATTACCTTTTGACAGGGCCGGCCGATCATGGCAATTGCCAGCCCGATTTTTGGCGCCCTTTGCTCGGAGGTGGTTCAGCGTGTCGAAGCAAGCCTGGGGAACGAAGCGCCAGTGCCCCAATTGCGGCGCTCGTTTCTATGACCTGAACAAGGATCCGATCGTCTGTCCGAAGTGCCAGACGGTCTATGAGCCTGAAGCGACGAAGCCCCCGCGCCGTGGCCGCCCGGCCCCGGTGCCCAAGAAGCCCGTGCCGGCGGAGACCGAGATTGCCGATGTCGAGCTGCCGGAGGGGGATCTCGAGGAGGTCGCCGAGGAAGAGGAGGAAGTGCTGGAAGATGCCTCCGAGCTCGGCGAGGACGAGGACGATGTCGCCGAGGTGATCGAGAAGGTCGACGAGAACGAGGAGCGCTAAAAGCGCCGGCCCGTCGGGGCCCGGTTTCCCGGCCGCCTAGTTTTCCCTTGAAACCCGCCGGGCGGGTTCATAGGTTGGCGCCGGATCAAGAGCGTGCCCTTCCCGGCGGCGCGCCCGAGCATAGTTTGGGGCCATAGCTCAGCTGGGAGAGCGCTACAATGGCATTGTAGAGGTCAGCGGTTCGATCCCGCTTGGCTCCACCAACTAAATCAAGGGCTTAGCGTTACACGTGAAACTCGTCCCGCGCAGAAATTGCGCGGGACGTCTCATTTTAGGGTGTCGCGCAAAGTTTGCGTGGGACGATCTCAACCGGCCGTGGTGGAACGAATTGGGGGCCATGGTGTTCGGAATATGGGCGGCCCGAATCCCCGTCCCCCGCCTAACTTCGACACTACTCTTCTCCTAGGCTGCCCGCTCCACTCTGGCCCGTGGAGCGGGGTTTTCTCGTTCATGGGAGGCATGGTGCGGGTGGTGGAACTATTTCGGTGCCATGGGGTTCGGGGTGAGAGCGGCAAGCATCTCCACCGCTCCTTGCCGACAGACACGCATGTGGGACCGCCGCTTCACGCTTCACCGTTGGAGCGAGGCTTTCCTATGCGTGGAGTAGGCCATGGGCGCCGGGCCGTGGGTGGCCCGGGATGCTAGGAGCGCGGGTGAAGCGGGCGACCCGGCCATGGATTGGTGGGTGGCGGCCATGGTGTAGGCGACCATGGCGTGGGGAACTGGCCCTGGCTGGGAGCCTGGCCATGGGTGGGGGCGCGGGTGGCTTGGCCGGCGTGGGTTGCCTAGGTTGCCGGGGTGGCGTGGGAACTGTCGCGAGTTGGGCGTCCATGGCGTGGTCCTTGGGGTGGTTATGTGTAAGAACCAATTTTCCAAACGGAAGTTTCTTGGAAAAGAGCATCAGCCCCGAAAACTTATACCTAGGCCCCCTGCGCCTTTCCCCTTGGCCTGACTATCCCCTTCCCCATAAGCCTGTCCCCTACCCCTGACCCCACCTTCCACGGAAACTGTCCCCCTTCCCCCTATCGCCAAGTGCCATGGGGTGGACTATCCGGTGCCATGAGTGGGGCGGGCGGGTGGATCTCCTCCCCTCGCCTGACGACAGACCCTGTGGGCCCCGCTTCACGCCTCACCGTGGAGCGGGGTTTCCTTGCTGGGCCATGGGCGGGCGCCGGGCCGTGGCCAGGCCATGGTGTGGCAGGTGGACGGGGTGGAACGAATTCGGTGCCATGGGGTTGGAGACATGGGCGGGAGAATCCCCTTCCTCCGCCTAACTCAATGTCTATCCTAGGCTGCCCCCCGCTCCATCGGCCGGTGGAGCGGGGGTTTTTTCGTGGCCCATGGTAGGCCGGGCCGTGGGTTGCCCGGAATGAAGCCGCCCTTGGTATACCCAAGGTCCTCTCAGCCGATCTTGCGACTGGCCTTGAGCCGGCCCCACAGCGCCAGCAGGCCGCCGGCGAGCGAGCCGAGGCCCAGGACCTCATCGGTGATCGAGGCCTGCAGGCCGGTGTCGATCTGGTAGTTGAAGACGGCGGCGACGCCGGCCCCGATGGCGACCGCGCTGCCGATGACGCCGCGGGAGAGATACCAAGGCTTGGTGTTGTCGGTGTCCATGACGGGCTCCTGGATCGAAGGGAGCCCCATCGGTAGACCCCCCCCCGCACGCGCGCCACGCACAGGATTAGGGCGTGAACTCATAAACGCGCCACTGAAAGGCTTGTCCGGGATCACCAACAAATCGGACATCTCGCAGACATCAGGGAAATCTACGCGATTGACCCAAATGTATGGTCCGGCCGTGCGTCGCAAGAGGTTTCGTCGAGTTGGCGATGAGCGGTCTTGCATCAATGTATCCGGCCTCTGGTTGGAGCTCGTTGGGCTCCGGGCCATCATGGAAATCAGCGCGCCTGCGATCTCATTAGCGGTTAGGCCTCAGCGGGCCATTTGGGTCACCAGTGTTCGCAAGCGCCGGGAAGACCGATCCTCCATCTCGTCTCATCCTCTCGCAGACCTCGGCGGGTAATCCGGTTACGTCAGCGTGGGCTCCGTCTTGCGCTGAACGATCAAGCAGGCAGGGTGGCCGCCGCAGCAACCTTGCCCGCCTCGAAGTTACGGCCATGGGCGAGAACGCTCCATGCGATGCGTGCCAGCTTGTTGGCAAGCGCGATCGCCAGTACATTGCGGTGCAGCCGCCTCCTGGCCGCCTCGATCCAGGGTTTGAGCCCGTAGCGCTCCCAGTTCTTCGACCTGACCAGCACGACCCAGGCGGCCTGAACGAAGAGCACGCGCAGGTAGCGATTGCCGCGCTTCGATATCTTGCCAAGGACCGTGCGGTCTCCCGTCGAGAACTGTTTGGGGACAAGACCCAGCCAGGCGGCGAAGTCGCGGCCCTTGGTGAACGTATCCCCGGCGCCGATCGCCGCCACCATCGCGCTGGAGATGATCGGCCCGATCCCCGGCACGCTCATCAGCCGCTCGCAACCGGCATCCTGGCGCGCAAGTGCAGCGATCTCGCCCGACAGACCTTCGATCCGCTCATCCAGCCGACGCCAGTCGCCGACCAGATCCTCGATGAGGTGAACCATGCGCTCGGACAGCACCTCGCAACCTGTCGCGAGAATGCCTGGCAACCCGCCACGCAAGAAGTGCCGCCCTTGCCGCACCGCGACCCCACGCTCCAAGAGGAAGGCGCGGATCTGATTGATAACACCGGTACGCTGGCTGACCAGACGCCCTCGCACCCGGTGCAGCGCCTGCAGGTCCAATTGATCGGCGGTCTTCGTGGCCACGAACCTCATCGTCGGGCGCTGCACCGCCTCGGCAATCGCCTCCGCGTCGCGGAAGTCGTTCTTCTGCCCCTTCGAGTAGGCGCGGACGTACTTCGCCGGCATCAGCCGGGCATCGTGGCCAAGCAAGCGGAGCCGGCGGCTGAGATGATGGGCTCCGACACAGGCCTCCATGCCGATCAGGCAGGCTGGCATGTTGGCAAGCCGTGTCTCCACCTGGCCACGCGACCACTTCTGCCGCAGCGCGATTGCGCCACGCCCATCGAGGCCGACGACGTGAAACGAGTTCTTGCCGATATCGATACCGATCACGGCGATCACACTGTTTTGCTTCTCAGACATTGCGTGCTCCTTTCGCTTGGCGCCTCCTGCCAGCCTACTGCTGGCAGGGCCCAGGAGCACGGCCGGACCATCCCATTAGCGGTCATTCGAGCGTCACCGTCGCTCATCAAATCTTACGATCCGGTTTGGTCAATGTCGCAGGCCGACATCCTGCATTTGACTGCTGACCTGGGACAGTTCCCTTGAGAGTTGATGCCGACGGTGCTAGTTTCTCGAAAAGCGTGCACCTCGTAGTATCGACGTTTCTCTTCGACCGGTACTTATGGGGGGTCGACTTCGACCTTTTCTAGGAACAATCAACCCTAATCCGATCACGGAGGTAGCGTTATGTTCCATTCACCACGCAGAGACTTCATCATTAAAGGAAGCGCGGCGCTTGCCGCCCTAGCGGTTTTCCAGTCGCGGTTCGCCTATGCCTTTCCGAGCCGGCCGGGTGAGACCGTGATCGCATGGCTCGATCAGCCAGCGCCCAATCCCAATCCGGCGGGAATCCAGACCCAGCTTATCTGGGAGGATTTGGATTCATGGGTGACGCCCAACGACAAGTTCTTCAGCATTTCGCATTTCGACCGGCCGGTCATAGACGCGAATGAATGGAAACTTGAAATCGATGGGCTAGTGAAGAAGCCCATGAAGCTGACGCTCGCCGATCTCAAGGCGCGGCCGCGCCAGGAGACCGTGTTCACCGTGGAATGTTCCGGCAATAACGGTTTTCCTTTTTTCACTGGAGGCATTGGGAACGCGCGCTGGACCGGCACCCCGCTTTCCGCCATTCTTGAAGAGGCGGGGGTGAAGGAGAACGGCATTGAAGTAGTGTTCTGGGGCACCGATGCCGGTGACATCGCGCTCAAAGACGATATCCGCGATGTAAAGATGCATCAGAATTTCGCGCGGAGCATGTCGCTCGCCGATGCGATGAGTCCCAATAACATTCTTTGCTACGAGATGAACGGAGCGGCATTGCCAGCGCCGAACGGTTTCCCTCTGCGGTTGATAGCACCCGGCTGGTACGGCATCGCGAACGTCAAGTGGTTGAAGCGCATCGAGGTGCGCGACAGACGCTTCATGAGCCTGCTCATGGCGCGCAATTATGTCACCATCCGCGAGGAAGACCACAACGGTGAGACGGTCTGGGCCGAGACTTCGGTCGGCCGCGCCTTGCTGAAGTCGGCGCCCGCGAGGGTCACACGAAAAGACAACAGCTACCGGATTACCGGTGCGGCCTGGGGCGCGCCGATCGCCAAGGTGGAGGTGAAGATCGACGAGGGGCCGTGGCTGGAGGCGGCAATCGATCACAGTGATGAGGCGGAATTCGCCTGGAACATATGGTATCTCGACTGGAAAAATCCAGCACCCGGCGAGCACACGATTACCTCGCGCGCCGTTGACGTTTCAGGGCAAATCCAACCCGCGATGGACGATCCTTGGATCGCTAACAAGAAAACTTACTGGGAAAGCAATGGCCAAGTGACTCGCCGCATCAAAATCTAGACCACTTCGGTGGTGGAAGGCGCTCAACTCGCCAAGCGTAAGGCGCCTGAGAGCCTCGTCGCCTGGACCTGAAACGTTTCCTCAACGGGCTGCGCAAGGCCGGCCCCCAGAGTGACGGTTTGTCCCTTCTTGCGTTTGACGCATTTGCGACCAACAAACTCGGCTAGCATGGGTTCCGTTCTGATTCCTTAACTGGCTATGTCCGCCTGCCGGCCACGTCGCACTTTGACCCAATGTATGGTCCGGCCGTGCGTCGCAAGTGGCTTCGTCGAGTTGGCGGTGGGCGGTCTTGCATCAATGTATGGCACATCTGCGACATGGTATGCGGATTGGTCGATGTCCGGTCCTGCCTCGATAGCCGCCATCGAACATCATGGCTCGCGCTCGCATTTGGGGGGAGAGACCTGGCAGATGTAGGTCTCGACCTTGAGCCGGAAGTTGTCGAGGCGGCCGGCGACCGAGGCGATCCTGAGGTCCATGCCGGTGTCGGCCTTCTGGAGCTCGCGGACGTCGCGATCGCCGTCGTCGATCTTGATCTCCATCTTGTCCTGCTTGCGGGCGAGCTCCATGGTGGCGACCTCGACCGTCGTGATCCGGCTCTCGTAGCGGAGCGCAAAGCCGGCAATGGCGAGGAGGAGCGTGGCGATCGAGAGCAGGCTCCCGAGCGAGATTTGGGCGTCGAAGATGATGCCGCGCTTGCCGTTGCCGTTCGCGATCTCGCTCATGGTGCCCCTACTTTGCCCCAGGCCCGGTCTGCCACAACCCACAAGAGCCCCTCATAGGATCAGGGTCACCACGGTCGTACCGCCGAACGGCCACCCTGCCGGGGCGCTGTAGTCGACCTGGAGCCAGCAGTCCTCCACAGTCGTCGGCGCGACGCTGCCGGCGTGGCGGAAGACGCCGATCTGGGATCCGTTGAGATCCATGATTGTAGGGATGCTCGGCCAGAGTAGACCGAAGTAGAAGTCGCCGGTCAATCCGCCAAAGTTGAGCGGCCGCTGGTAACCTCCACGCCGCCGACAAGGTGCAGCTCCTCGACCGTGGGGCCGCCCGATGCGTTCTTTACGACCATCGATGTCCGCACGCCGTTGATCGTGATCGGCGCGCTCAGGGGAAAGATGTTGTTGTGCCACATCGACTGCTTCGTGTCGGCATTGGCGGCGGAAGAGGCGAAGGTCGCGGTGCTGAAGGGCACATCGTTCCAGACGGGAGCAATGTCGGTGCCGCTCGACTTGGTGAAGGCGTCGTAGGTCGGCGGTCCCGACACGTTGCCCTTGACCAGGATGCACTTGCCGTCCCCGAGTAGGATGGGTGCCGTCCTTGCCGCGAAAGTCGTCGAAGCTGTAGCTGATCGTGTTGCCGTTGCGGTTCGTGGGCTTGCCGAGGGCCGACGGAGGAGGTGCTGAGGCCGGTTAGCGCGCTCCTAAACTCGTCTGCGCCGGGCGGCTGGCCTGAGGGGTAGACACGAACCTTATAGGCTGTCGGGCTGGCGAAAACCTCGATGACGTACCACCTCCCCACCGTGAGCACCGTAGAGCCGACTTGGCGCTGGAGCGGCGTCGGAAAACCGTCCCCATAGTTCGAGATTGCCGCTGCTGTTGATCCTGACCTGCTCACCCTGCCAAGTGAAGCATTCCTCGGTGTTGGAGGCCGGCAGGGTGTTGACCCGGAAGGCGAAGCGAAAGGCGAAGGGGGCCGTGTAGATGACCAGATTGCCGGCGGCGGTGTTCGGGCGCTGGAATTGGACCTGGCATGTCGCGGTCCCTGTCGCGGCGGTTGTAAGGCAATAATTGCCGGTGCGCGGCGAAGACGTGCTGATTACGGGCACGCCGCGATTGCCGACGGTGTCGTGCGAAATCGTCCCGGTCTCGAAGCCGCAGAAAACTCGACCATGGCTTACTGCCGGATGCCGGGCAGGTTCGCGAAGACCCCTGCCAGGGTGATGTCCGCGCTCGCCGGCGCCGTGATGGTCAGCGTGTCGGAGGTGGTGAAGCTCACATCGCTGGCAAAGGTGAAGGTCGCCGTGGTGGCGCCGGCGGCGATGTTGATGGTCCCCACGCTCGAGCCGTTCTTCTTGATCGCCACGGCGATCGAGCCCGTGGGAGCAACCACGCAGCCCGCCCGCGCCCCACTCAGGCCCGCCTTCAGCACGAAGGGAAGGACCGGCGCGTGCCTGAGGATCACCTGGCCGTTGCCGTAGGTTAGACCGTCATCGGTCGAGAAGCCGAGGGCGTAAGGCGCGTTTTCGTTGACCAGCTTCAGGGCGGCATTGAAGCGGACCATCTGATACGGCGCCTGGCCGGTGAGCAGCACGTCGTTGAGGAAGGTCAAGCTGATGCCGCCGGCGACAATCTGCTCGGGGAGGTAGTCGACGAGATGCGTGCCGGTCGGGTCCCAGCCGATGAGCGCATAGGGGATGGGCGGGGGGAAGATCAGGTCGAGGAGGTCGCCCGCGGTGGTGATGGACAGGATAGGGATGCGGCGGATCGCCGCCCGGAGCTGCTGCAGCAGCGTCATATAGCGGTCGAGGGTGGTGTTGAGGGTCCGGATGTCGAAGGGGCCGGTATTCGGCAGGTCATCGAGCCGCTGGAACGGCGCGTCGTAGTAGACGGTCAGGTTGCAGTTGGTGACCGGGACGCTGAGGGTGAGGCTGCCGCCGATGTAGCCGCCGTCGAAGGTGGTGTCGGGCGTGACCGAATAGTCGGCGCCCAGGATGAGCTGGGTATCGACCCCGGCGACCGTCTTGATAACCTTGACGTCGCCCAGGTTGAAGAAGGCAAAGGTGATCGGGAAGACCGACGTCGGCGTGGCCCCGATCGCGTAGAGGTCCCGCGGGTCCGCATTGTCGGCAATCGTAATATGCGTCGGCATGGCTCTTTCTCCTCCGGTGCCGGCAATCTGATCGAAGATCGGGTGGAGGTGCCACACACGGCCCAGCGGCACGAACGCCGGCGCGCCTGGTGCACGCGCGGGTACTCCGTCGGGCCGATCGAGGTGATGGCGTCCATGATCTGCGAGACGCTGGGGCCGCCGAAGGCCCCGGCCGCCTGGCGCGTGCTCCCCGGGCCCCGCGAGGCGCCCAGGAAGGGGCGCAGGCCGAAGGCGTTGAAGCTGGCGCCCTCGGCCATGTTGTTGACGTCCATGAAGTAGCCCAGCAGGCCGGAGCGGTCCAGCGCGTCGGAGAACCGGCGCGCGCCGTTCTTCTTGCCGTAATCCTCGCCCCGGCGCTGGCTCTGCAGCATGTCCGTGAGGCCGCCCAGGCCGACGAG
This sequence comes from uncultured Alphaproteobacteria bacterium, assembly GCA_963757155.1. Taxonomy (GTDB): domain Bacteria; phylum Pseudomonadota; class Alphaproteobacteria; order Dongiales; family Dongiaceae; genus DASXQK01. The sequence continues at coordinate 225 of CAVWQS010000012.1, read as the reverse complement.
GGCGACGGCGCCCAGGAGGAAATTGCGGTCCGGCGCCTGGAGCCCCGGCAGCAGGACCCGCATGGTGCTCGACATGCCGAAGCCCTTGTACTGGGCCAGGAGCCCGCCGAGCTGGCTGCTCATCCAGAGCGGCTTCTCGCCGGGGGCCGGCGTCACCACGGCGATGTTCACGTCCTTGGCGAGGGCCGCCCGGAAGTGGCGCACGGCCTCGGCGTCGGTCCAGAG
>CAVWQS010000011.1:0-225519 GCA_963757155.1 uncultured Alphaproteobacteria bacterium | reverse complement strand
CCAGAACTACGCCTTTACGTGCTCCAAGTTGACCACCGATGAGGGCTCGAGGAGTCCCAATGTGCCGAAGGCCGCCCGGACGGTATTGCCAACGTAGGAGGGCGCCAGGTGAGCATAATGCCGCTCGGTCATGCGGGTGTCGCTGTGGCCCAGCTGCTCGGCAATGACAGCCAGGGGAACGCCCTTCATGGCCAGGCGGGAAGCGTATGTATGTCGCAGGACATGAAAACTGATGGCCGGCTTGATCCTCGCAATCCTGCAGGCCTCAAGGATCGGCCGGAACTGATGGGCCTGGCCCCAGGGCATACCATCCGGGCGCGGGAAGAGTAGGGCGCCAGCTTCCTTGCCCGCGGCTCGCTGCGAGAAGAACTGGGCTCCCTCGTCTGTCAGGTGGACATGCCGGGCTTTGCCGCTCTTGGAGATCGGGACGTGGACGGCCTTTGCATCAGCAGTGAAGTCGCCGGCCGTCATGGCCGCGAGCTCCCCATAGCGGCATCCGGTAAGCAGGGCGGCGGTCACCAATGCACGGAACTCCTGTTGGCAGGCGTTGACCAACCGTTGGGACTCGGCGTCGGTGAGATAGCGGATCTTCGGTGAATTCGTTTCCTTGAAAGGTTTAACCGCCTGCCAGCGCTCCGGTGCATCGGTCCGCCGGTTATGCTGCGCGAGGCTGAGAGCTGCCTTGAGGATCGTCAGGACGCGATTGGCGGTGCTGCGCCGGCGCCGGATGCCCTCGGGGCTACTGTCCGGTTCCCGGTGCTTCTGGCGCTTGCCGGGCTTGGTCCGCAGCCGACGGGGCTCTCGGCGATGCCGGCATGCCAGGCCTCGAGGCGGCGGCGGGTCAGCTTGTCGATCAGGAGGTCACCCAGGTCCGGCTTGATATGTGCCCGGATCGTCCAATCCAGCCGATCGAGGGCCTTGCCGCCACGCCGCTTGTAGTCCGCGACGTAGTCGTCGAGGGCCTGGGCCACGGAGTAGGGCCCATGATCGCCCGCGCCCCGATCTTCCCGGGCTATGTTGGCGAACCACCGTCGACCCGCTGCCTGGGCTTGGGCGAAGGACAGGACGTGCTCGCCGTCTGCATTGGCCACGTCGTCGGCCGTGCCGAGGGCCTGGAAGCGCCTTCCGTAGTCCGGGGAGTAGTGGCGGGCGATCCACGTCCCGCCCTTGGCGCCCCTTCGGAAGCCGATGGCGAGGCCTTCGGAGATCGACCGCCAGTAGGGCTCGCGGCGCGCCTTCAGCTTTGCCCGGGCGCTTCGGGTGTCGAGTTTTGCATCCCGCAGCGTTCTCGCCATGGATCGCCTCCGAAAAACGTACGGCACAGCGTACGGCATAGATGTAGGCGAAAGCCGGCGAAAAGAACAAGAACGACAAATGGCTAAACTGCAGGTAATTCTGACGTTGGCGAAAGCCAGCGAAAGTCGTTACCCCTCTTCACGGCGGTAACACGGGTTCGAATCCCCTAGGGGACGCCAGATAAATCAATGAGATAGCGTTTTCGCCCAATCGATTTCCCAAATATTTCCCAAAAAGGTGGCGCGGTTTTGTGCGGCGACGACGTCCCTTGCGCAGTTAGCCACCCGGGTCGGGTGGACGCCGCGGCCACCCCCCGGGGAGGGGCTGACCGCGCCTGCCACCAGTGCCTATCTCGGAGCGCTACAAAATTTCGGTGGGCGCAAAAGTCGGGGTTGACCCGCAGTAGGCAAGCGGCCGTTTGGCGGTGGGTCGGCAGCCGGCGCGGCAAAATTGCAGTGCATCAGCGGCTAGAACCACTGGTCGAGCTCATCCTGGAGTGTCACCGCGCGGCACTTCACCAGGGCGGCCCGGACCATGTCGCGCTCATGGGCCGGCAATGCGACTGATCTCTCGACCTCCCGGAGCACCTTGGCGAGTGTCTCTGCGGCGTCAACCACCGCATTGTGTTCCGCAGTAAGCCCGTCGTGGCCGAGGCTGTGATCCCACTTCCCAAATGCCATCATCGCGATCCGATTTGTCGAGTGCGCCTACCGGAGGACGGTGCGATGGTCTGACGGGCCCTAAGACACACCTACACCTAGTTTCTCGATCTGATCACGAACGCCTGGCCATCGAAAGTCGGCCAATGGAAGTACAGCCGATCGCGGTGGACTCTTGTATCGGATTGGCACCACTAGCTTAAGCCAGGGCAAAGTGGCCCGTGTGCTAGACGATCCAGTCGCGCACCACAGGCCATGCAGAGGCCAGCGCGGCAGCGGCAGTCACAGCGCCGACCGCGAGGGTGACAATCAAGATGGAGCGGTATTGCTTCCCCTGCAGCACGTCCCACAGTTGATCTTGCCGCTGTTTCTCGTCGACGGGCTTGTCAGCGTTCTGGACGTGTATTCTGCCTCGTAGGCGGGGCATGCCGCTGGAGGGCAGGGCCATGGGCATCGCTCTCCCTGGTTGGGCTGTTACTGAATACCGTAACGACCTCCCTTCCCAATGTTAAGTTGCAAGAATGTGTCAGCCTATATCGGTGTGAGCGCATCGACAGGGGCCGCCCATCTTCCTGGCCAAAAACCCAGCAAATTTATTTTGCGTCATGTCGAAAAGGGAGCCGCGAGGCCCTCGGGATATGTACGACTAGGAACTCGTGATTACCCGAGCGACCTGGGGCTGCCAAATCATTGGCCGGCCGGTCGATCGCGCGGTCGGTCACCCCCTGGGGAGGGGACGACGCGCGCGCCAGCTTTCCCTATCCCGGAGCGCTACAAAATTTCGGTGGGCGCAAATGTTCGGGGCTCATCTAGCGTTGGCCACAGCTGCCCCAGTATTCTTGGGCGAGGCGGCGACGGGATTGGATTGGGGGTTGCTTTGACTGACATGGTTAGATGGCGCCTATTGTGTCCACGCGGCCGGCCAGGGAGGGGGGCGATGGTACGGATCATGCTGCTTTTCGTGAGCGCATTGCTGGTATCGGAGCCTTGCTGGGCGCAGCAGTCCGATCTTCAGACCCTGCTGAACGCCAGATCGCTTCGATGTACCCTCGGGCCGGGCGCGCTAGCTGATTGGACTTCGGGCGGCCCCGTGCGACCACCGGTCAAGCTGGACGCCTTCGGCTCCGATCCGGCTAGAAGTACCATCATCTTTGACTCGATCGATACGAAGGCCAATCGGGCAAGGCTCATTGGAAATGCCGGCGCCGATGATATGGCGGCATATGCCACTCCTCTGGGGCTATTGCTCGTCGAGCAGACGATGAATGGGGGCGAGATCTTCGTGACGATTTACGGCGCCAAGGTCCAGGCGGAGTACGTGTTCGTCTACTCATTCCACATCGAGATAGAGGGCGTTCCCCGGCCATCGCAGTACTACGGGACCTGCAAAATCCTGATCTCCTAAAGGATAGGCCATGGCTCTACGGCTCGTCGCAGCTCTCCTGCTGCTCTGCGGCCCTTCAGCCGTGGCCCTCGCCTGGGGCGGCCTCGGACACCGGACCGTAGCGGCGATCGCGGTTCAGCTGCTCCCGCCGGCGAAGGTCCAGGCGATGAACAAACTCCTGGCCCAGCTCGAGTTGGATGGTGATTTCGTCGACGCCGCCAGCTATCCGGACGAATGGATCCGCGATCACGACCCGGGCCACAAATTCAGCCCCTGGCACTATGCCGACCTGCCCGACGACGGGACGCCCTTTGTCTGCGGGGAATGCCTGTTCAAGGCGCTGCAGGCCAGCTGGCGATCGTGCGCCAGGGCGGCGGTGGGAAGACGGAGGCGGTGGCCATCGCCTGGGTCGAGCATCTGGTCGGCGATCTCCACCAACCCCTGCACATGGACGGCCGGGACCGCGGTGGCAATGACTTCGCCGTCCTGTACCGGGGTCACAAGACCTGCCCATCCTGGTCCTTCACCGCGGGCAAGATGGGGCGGGTCAAGGTCGAGCTGCATTCGGTCTGGGATGATTGCCTTGTCCAGGAGGTTGCCGGCGACCGGAGCCCGGAGGAGCTTGCCAAGGCGCTGCTGGGCGACATTAAGACCTATAGGGGTAGGCGCGAAATCCGGGGCGTGACGCGGCAACCATGGATCGCCTAGGGGAAGGAATCCCATGCGCTCGCCCTCTCAGCTGCATTCGACCATCTGGCCGAGGGTGTGGACCTGAACGACGCCTACATCCTGGGCGACGGCAATGGCGCGCTCAGCATCGTGCGGTACCGCTGCTGGTGGCGGGGATTCGGCTTGCTTTCCTGCTGGATCAGAATTTCGGAACGCCTTAGCCCCGTTTACCTGCGGGGACATGGTGGCCTAGGGCGTAGACTAGGACCGGGCGTTCAATGGCCAAACAGCATGTCTGCTGTTGGAAGGTGATCGGACCTATGGCAGACATCGCGAAATCGACGCGATTGACCCTGGCTGTGTAAAAACGCCCTTCTTCATGTGATTCCCGTGGTATGATTCCAGCGTGACTTGCTGGGGGATCTGATGAGGCGCTTCGTTGAGGGTTTGGATCGCGGTCAGAGCACGCTATTTCCTGAACGCTTGGAAGACTGGATCGGCGAGGACAATGCTGTTCGGGTGATCGACGTTTTCGTCGAGGAGCTCGATCTGGCCGAGCTTGGGTTCGGCGGGGTCGATCCCGAGGCAACCGGCCGGCCTTCATACCATCCGTCGGTACTGCTGAAGCTCTACATCTACGGCTATCTCAATCGGGTTCAATCGAGCCGTCGGCTCGAGCGCGAGGCCGGGCGCAATGTCGAGGTGATGTGGCTGACGGGGCGTCTGGCCCCAGACCACAAAACGATTGCCGATTTCCGCAAGGACAACGGCGGCGCCATCCGCCAGGTCTGCAGCCGCTTCGTCGTGCTGTGCCGCAGGATGGGCCTTCTCGCGCAAGCCAGCGTCGCGATCGATGGCAGCAAGTTCAAGGCGGTCAACAACCGGGACCGGAACTTCACGCGGGCCAAGATGGCGCGGCGCATGGCGCAGATCGAGGAGAGTGTCGCGCGCTATCTACAGCAGCTCGACAGCGCCGACCGGCAGGGGCCGTCCGAGGTGCTCGAAACCAAGACGACCCGCCTGAAGGAGAAGCTCGCGAAGCTGAAGGAGGAGATGCAACGCCTTCATGCACTCGAGATTCGGATGCTCGCCACGCCGGACCAACAGATATCGCTGACCGATCCCGATGCCCGGTCTATGGCGACCAGCGGCCGAGGCTCCGAAGTCGTCGGCTATAACGTGCAAACCGCTGTCGATACGAAGCATCATTTGATCATCACACATGAGGTGACCAACGTCGGAACCGACCGGTCCCAGCTCGCGAGCGTGGCCAAGGAAGCGAAGGCGACCCTGGAGACGCAGAGCCTCGACGTCGTTGCCGACCGCGGTTACTTCAGCAGCGAAGAGATCCTGGCCTGCGCGGAAGCGGGCATCACGGTCACCTTGCCAAAACCCATGACCTCGAACTCAAAGGCGGAAGGGCGCTTCGGCAAGCAGGACTTTCGCTACCTGGCCGAGGAGGACGTTTACATCTGTCCTGCGGGAAAGAGGCTCACTTATCACTTCACGAACGAAGAAAATGGCTTGCTCCTGCGCCGCTACTGGACCAACGCCTGCCAGGGCTGCGCCATCAAGCACGACTGCACCACCGGCAAACAGCGGCGGATCACCCGATGGGAGCATGAGCATGTTCTCGAGGCGGTTCAGCGCCGGCTCGACCAGCATCCGGAGAAGATGCGCCAGCGGCGCGAAACCGTCGAGCATCCCTTCGGCACGATCAAGGCCCGGATGGGAGCAACCCACTTCCTCATGAAGACACTGCCACGGGTTGCCGCCGAGATGGCTCTGCACGTGCTCGCCTACAATATTACGCGTGTCATGAACATCCTGGGCATCCAGCCGCTCCTGGCGGCGATGAGGGCATAGTCATCGCCAAAATGCGTCCGTCTGTCGCCGAAAAACCGCCCATGACGGCCGGAACCCCCATCAGGAGCACCTCCAGACCGACAAAACCGGGCAAACCAGGAAAAACGACCGCGCAGGGCGCCTCGCCCGCATCCTGACATGTCGACGCTTCCGCCCGGGCGTTTTGACACAACCAAGACCCGAGGCGGACCTCGCGGACCGGCCAACGGCCAATCGACCGGATCCTCTCGCCTCAAATTCGGTCATGTGGGTCTTCTTCCCCCATATGGGGGCCACGCTGATCCTCGCGAGGGCCAATCAAATACGCCCTGGGGAGCCAAGTTCAGAGCTCGACACGTTGCCAGTGCCAGTGTCCGCGGTGAGGCGTCGAATTCCATTTCGATTTGTCTGGCCGCTTGACCCATGAGACCGACCGTCTGTTCCAACATTGCGACGAGGTCGGTGAACGAGGCTAGTGCGGCCGTGAAATTGTCGGCAGTCGCCTTTGCTGTGTCTTCCCCGATTGCGAACTCGAAGAGTTTTCTAACAGCGCCGCGCCGACCAAACAGAATTTTTGCACCCGTGGGTTAGCTTAACAACCATTACCGCAACTCGATCGTCTTCTCCCTGCCCCTTGCTGATCGAGACGGGCTTGGCATACAATTATTTATCCGAATATAGCGACTCGGCCAGTGATATGTGGAGTTCCTGGTGAGAGGCTTAACAATCACATGAGCAGTCGAGCTGGGGATTAGCTTCCGCGCAAAGGGGGCGAAACTTTCGCTCCGGGAAACTCGTCGCCGCTCGGAATGTTTTGCACGGGGGCATAATTGCTTAGCATCGCGCTGTTAGGCGTCGGCAATTCCCAGGCAATAACCTTTTGGGTTATTTGATGCGTCGCGTCTTGGGCGGGTCTTCAGTATTCCGCGTGGGCGGATGGCAATTGCCTAGAATGCTGGACCGGTCCCAACTCAGTGCTGATCCCAGAGGTAAAATCCTCCGCGAAGCATTTGTAGTGCGGGCAAGGGCCATCGGTCAAAATCTCGCCAAGCTGCCTGGCAGGCTTGTTGCGAGAATGGAGCAGATTGAGCAGTTCAATCTGCAGTGGTTCAGGGACCGTGTTGGTACCCATCTCCGGCCGATATTGCAAATTCCACCTCGCTCCGGGCAATTTCTCCTCGCCGCGTTGTCTCGCGCAAACGAGCGGGTGCCTCTATCCGACTATCGTCGAGGGATCAATGTCATAGTTAGAGCTTCGCGTGGGAAGCTGAGCAATTTTTACGCTTGCAACATAAGAGACTTGCTTCGGGCGAAGATCGCCGAACGGGAGCAGACGCGCCGACTCGTGCGAGTGTTGAGGGAGCGTGCGCAGGCTGCGCAACTCACCTTCGACCATGAGGCGGCCAAGTCGGCCTTCGCTGAAATCGCTCGTCTCGCACCCGACGATGTATGGGCTTGGATCAACCTTGGCGACTCGTGGAAAATCACGGGATCGCTTGACCGCGCGGCAGCCGCATACCGTAGCGCCGAATCGGCGGCGCGAAGTAGCGCGGACGGATGGGGCCTTTCAATGAGCCACAACAAGGTTGGTGAGGTACTGCGGGTGCAAGGCGATCTCAGGGGAGCGCTTGTCGCCTACCGTGCCGGGCTCCAGATTAGCGAGGCGCTTGCCCGTGCCGATCCCGCCAATCCCCGATTGCAGCGCGACCTTTCGGTCAGCCACGATAGGATTGGTGACATTCGGCGGGCGCAAGGTGACCGGGAGGGAGCGCTCGCCGCCTACCGTGCTGGGCTGCGTACTAGCGAGGCACTTGTCCGCCAAGATCCTTACAATACGCAGTGGCAGCGCGACCTTTCAGTTTGCGAGGCCAAAGTCGGCGACACGCTGCTGGCGAGGGGAAATTACGAGGAAGCACTCGCCGCCTGCCAAGCCGGGCTCCGGACCAGCGAGGCACTTGTGCGCAGCGACCCCGCCAATACCGAGTGGCAGCGCGACCTCTCGATCAACCAGGAGAAGATCGGGGACGTGCTCCTGGCGCAGGGCAAACAGGGGGGATCGCTCGCCTACTACCGAGCCGGTCTCGAGATTCGCGAGGCGCTATCCCGCCGTGACCCTGCCAATACCCAGTGGCAGCGTGATCTCTCGGTCATCCAGATCAAGGTCGGTGAGGTACTGTTGGCGCAGGGGGACCTCGAGGGAGCGCTCGCTGCCTATCGGCCCGGACTCCAGATTAGCGAGGCGCTCGCCCGCCGCGACCCCGACAATGCCCGGTGGCAGCGGGACTTTTCAGTCATCCAGGATAGAATCGGCGACGTGCTGCTGGCGCAAGGCGACCAAGAGGGAGCGCTCGCCGCTTACCGGACCGGACTCATGATTCACGAGGTGCTCGCCCGCCGCCGCCCCACCAATACCCAGTGGAACCGCGACCTTGCGATCGGCCGGGAAAAGATTGACGACGTCCTTCTGGCGCAGGACGACAGCAAGGGGGAGCTTGCCACCTACCGGGCCGATCTCGCGACTGCCGAGGCGCGCGCCCGCCGCGACCCCGGTAATGCCCAGTGGCAGCGTGACCTTTCGGTCAGCCAAGAGAAGATCGGCGACCTTCTGGTGGCGCAGGGTGACCTTGAGGGAGCGCTCGCAGTCTACCGGGCCGGGCTCCAGATTTCCGAGGCGCTAGTCCGCCGCGACGCCGCCAATACCCAGTGGCAGCGCGACCTTTCGGTTAACCAGGAGAGGATTGGCGACGTACTCCTGGCGCAGGGCGACCTAGAGGGAGCACTCGCTGCCTACCGGGCCGGGCTCCAGATTAGCGAGGCGCTCGCCCGCCGCGACCCCGACAATGCCCGGTGGCAGTGTGACCTTTCGCTTAGCCATGAAAGGACCGGCTACGTACTGCTGGCGCGGGGTGACCTAGAGGGAGCGCTCGCCGCCTACAGGGCCGGTCTCCAGATTTGCGAGTTGCTCGTCCGCGGCGACCCCGTCGGTACCGAGTGGCTCGAGGACCTTTCAGTCATCCAGGAGAGGATCGGCGACGTACTGCTGGCGCAGGGCGACCTTGAGGGAGCGCTCGCTGCCTACCGGGCCGGGCTCCAGATTAGCGAGGCGCTCGCCCGCCGCGATCCCGCCAATATCGATTGGCAGGGGGACCTTTCGGTCATCCAGGAGAGGATCGGCTACGTACTGCAGGCACATGGCAATCTTGAGGGAGCGCTTGCCGCCTACCGGGCCGGGCTTGAGATTCGCGAGGCGCTCGCCCGCCGCGACCCCGCCGATACCGAGTGGCAGGGGGATCTTTCGGTCATCCAGGAGAGGATCGGCGACGTACTCCTGGCGCAGGGTGACGTTGAGGGAGCGCTCGCCACCTACCGGGCCGGAGCCGAGATTCGCGAGGCGCTCATCGACCGCGACCCCACCGATACGGAGTGGCAGCGAGACCTATCAATCATCCGGAAGAAGATCGAGGGTCTGCTATGGGCGCGGTCGAACAAGCCGACAACTTACCGAACTAAATCCCCGACCGGCAACATTACCCCCCACCTTGCCACTTCGTCTGAGGCGTTACGGCCCTAGCCTCCGCGACCGGTGTGCCGTGAGTAAGGCCGAGCGTCATGCAACTATCGACTCTAGGCATCTAAGCGCTACGGCCCCAATTCCCGCGCAAGTCCGCCTATGGCACATTTCGGAAGTGGCACCTGCGGCAAGTGAAGGCCGCTCTTGGGTCCACAGCGGACTCCAGCAAACCGCCAGAGGGCGCGTTTATGAGTTCACGCCCTAGGGAGAATATATCTCGGATAGGGTGAAGCATCACCCATAGCGGGTGCCGCCGGCCCAGGCCGACGCAAGCCCTCGTGGCTTGTCCCCCGCTCGCCTCCGTGCGAGGAATCCCACATGCCGATTCCCATCAATGCCCCGCCGGAAACCCTCGCCGACGACCTCACCATGAGCCTATGGCGCGAGCGTGCGGCGCTCCGCCTCCTGGCCCGGCGGAAGGCTTGGGAACCGAGCATCGATGATTGCCGCGATATGGCCGACCGGTTGGTCGCGTATCTCAAGGGGCGCGGTGTTCTGCGCGTGATCCGGGAGGGCAGCGCCGAGCACCACAGCATCAGCCCCGTTGCTACCAAGAGAACAAGCCCGCCACTGCCGGTCTGGGCGCCGCGACCGTCGCGCGAGACCTGAGCCGAAGAGGCGAACTCCCCCTTTTGCCCAGGGGGGCGACTTGGCCCTTCCTGGGGCGTTTTACCGGGCGGGGAAATCGGCCCTAGGGCGGAGGGCGGGACGGGCCATCTGGATCGAATTACCCGGCCGCGCTATGCTCCGTGCCTCTTTCGTCAGTTTCATCCCTGGGTTGGGGCCTGCAATTGACCGGAGCGGATACCAGGCTTGAGTCTCTGGACCAGGCGATCGCCCATGGGCGGGCGCTTGGCGCCAGCGCGCGTGAGAACCGCCTGCCGCCCGACATGTTCGATGAGGCGCTCAGGGTGATCCTCGAGGGATGGAAGGGCGTGGATCCGGCATGGCTGTCGGCGGCGGGGAGCGCCGCCCGGGCGGCCTATGGCGGCTAGCTCACGACAGCGGGATCGTTCGCCTGGAGCTGCCCGCCGAGCCGAGGGTTAGTCCGGCCATGTGCAACCTCTACAGCATGACTACTACCCACCAGGCGATGCGCCAGCTCTTCCGGGTGCAGAGCGGCATCAATCAGCTGCGCCTGCCAGGCATCTTTCCCGACTATCAGGCGCCGATCGTCCGTCGGCGCCCTGACGGCGAGCGCGAACTCGTCATGGCTCGTTGGGGCATGCCGACGCCGCCAGCCTTCCGCAAAGGTCCAATTGACCGCGGCGTGACCAACATCCGCAATACGAGTTCGCCGCATTGGCGCGCTTGGCTGACGCCACAGTTCCGCTGCCTAAAAGCGGATTCCCGCTCATATTGAAACATATCCAGGCATGAGCGAATTGGCTAGTTCGGCGCATTCGTCTGCGCCGAGGCGAGCGCCACGACCAGAGGCCAATTCGGCGGCGAAGGCTGCGCTAGCGTCCGCTCGGCAGCTTTGCGCAGATACGCCTTGAGCTTGCTGAAGGACATCTCGATCGGATTGAGATCGGCGCCAGTACTCGGCGTCAGATATAGCAATTCATCGCGCCGCAACGGCGCTCGATCGCTTGCTCGACGCGGCGGCAACCGATTGCCGGCTGGAGATTGTCGCATCACGACGATCTCGCCGCTGGTTGAGCGCGGCGAGCCAGGCATTGCTCGACGTAAGACAAAAAGATTTCTCCGTTCACGGCTCCTTCGATCACCAGGGGACGCCGTGCATCTCGTCAGCAGCGCTGTGCGTTTTCTAGCGTCACGACAGGTCAGGGTCTTCCAGGAAAGCCTTCGCAGCGGCTGACGCAGCCACGATCATGCCGCTCGCCGCGCGCCGGCAGCGGCCATCGCAGCGGGCCATGGTAGTGTTCCAGCCCAGGTCTTCATCGATGAAGACAAGGCTGGATGAACATCTAGCAGGGCCTGCTGCCGGATCGATGCCGGCGCGCCCGGGCGACATCGGCTCGTTGCTGCTCAGCCGCGCGTCCGGCTTTTTTCTTGGAGCTGATGCCGTGACGCTCCAGAAAACTGCCACAGCGCGCTGCGGCTGCCCGGCATTCTCTGCTTGTCGCAGGGCCGCGACGAAATCTCTTCGCTTAGCGTCACAATCCGGCCGCTCGCCGACCAGCGCGAGGACCCCGTCCGCGTAGTCCTCCAGCGGCGATCGGCTGCCGCCGCGTGGCCGCGGCGCACAGGCGCCCTTCCCGCCGCCACGACTGAAGCCATCTGAGCCGTCCGACGCTGGCGCTGACTCTCAAATACGCTCCGCCCGACCTCAATCCGATCGATGCTCCCCCTTCAACCGCTTCGATCACACGCTCGCGCAAATCCAACGAACACCAGCCTTGGCCCGCATGGCGCTCCTCCGCGAACCGAATCGCCGCAGACGAATCTGCCAATTTCGCTCACCCCTGGATATCCCAATTCAATATCTGCCGGGAATCCGCTTTAGTGCCGGCGACCTCGTTCTGTGAGCCGACCGATGCCGCCGACCCGGTGACGGGCAAGAAAGTCTGGACATGGTTCGCCCTTGGGCAGGATCGACCCCTCTTTGCCTTCGCTGGCATCTGGTGCACGTGGCGGGGGATTCGCGGGACGCAGAAGAATCCCGTTGACGGCGAGCACATGCTCTATGGCTTCCTGACGACGGCGCCGAACGATGTGGTAAAGCCGATCCATGCCAAGGCCATGCCCGCGATCCTGACGACACCCGAGGAGTGCGACGCCTGGCTCACTGCGCCGCCGGCCGAGGCCTTGGAGCTGCAGCGGCCACTGCCGGGCGGGCAGCTGACGGTTGTAGCGAGGGGCGAGCGGGAGGATCCGCCGCCGGGGGCCGTACCAAACCCGGCCGAGCCGACCTTGTTTTGACTGCGGGCAAGCGGCCTAGAGGAAACATTGCCCTGGTGCTAGCCCGGCGAGGAACCCGCCGTCACGGCGCCGGTTGATTCCGCTATGCCATCTCGCCCAGGAGCGGCGAGCAGTGATGTCGTGGCGGAAGGGCAGGCAATGCCCCGCTCGACGACCAGGCGCCATGCCCAGCAACCCGTATGACCTTGTCCCAGCTTTTTTGTGCGTATTGCAAGATATCTCTGAGGCGGGCGCCCTCGCCGAAGGATATCTAGCGACACGCCGCGGCACCGGGCAATCATCGCGCGTGCGGTCGGTCGCAATTGATACGCCGGGCCAGGATCTGATCCGCGACCGAGGCGTGTGGCTGATCAGGCCATGGGTATGGGTGGACTTGTTCAACGGATTATCTTGAGCCGCCCAATAGTCGCATTTTTATGAGCACGAAGCCAGGAAGGCGCCTTATGACGGACAGCAAGGTTATCGCCCTTAGCTCCTACTATTCACGACCACGGCTGAAAATTTCCAGAGCCCCTGAACGGCGCAGCGCAAATGAGGCTAAGCACGACTTCGCTCAGCGTGATGCCATCGTCGCCGAGATCGAGGACCTAAAGGTGTTGTGGTCTGAGCGTGTTAGAATGCTACTGCTAAGGGACTAGCCCTTCCTCTGTCGGCGCGGTTCCATCCCGATTGGATGGCGGCGTAGTCGTGTCCACACCGGAAAGTCCGTCGGCAGCATACAACGTAAGTACGTTTGCCCTAACTCACTGGCCCATCGAACAATGCTCGATGGCCGGAAAGAAGAGTTCACTCCGCAAATGTCTTGCCCCTCGTTGCGCCGCAAGCGCCGCGTCTGATCATGTTTTTTGCCCTGAACATTGGAATGTGCTTCCAACCTTGCTCCGCGAGGCAATATTGCAAGCGCACCTTCAGGGAAGACGCGCAGAGGTACTCAGGCATGTCGACGAAACCCGTGACTATCTGAGGCGCCATAGGAGGCGCCCAAGGTGATCAGCGAGCGAAAACACGGGACCGGCCAAGATTGAGGCTCAACATGGAAGGAGCGGACTATGATTGGATGGAGCACTTCGAAGAGGCTGCTTGCCCTCTCGATCGTATCAGTGGCGGCGGGTGGTGCGCTGCCTGCCTGGGCAGGCTCGACCGGCAACGGCGCGGCTGGCACCGGATTCCCGCAGTATACCTATGAGGCGGATGCCAACCGGCTCTGCAAAGGCGACACGGTTGTGTGGGGCAGCAGCGCACACAAGGGCATCTACTACGTCAAGGGTGCTGGTCCGCAACGCATCGGCGGGTTCTACGCCTGCAAGGCTGACGTGAAGAAGGCTGGCTACAAGATCTTGGAGTGATCCATTGTGGCCCGGTCCCAATCGGCTGCGCTTCCGGACTTCGTCCTGCCGCAGTTCGCCACCCTCGTCGATCGCGCCCCGGTTGGTGATGACTGGATCCACGCTCGCGACTGACTCGCTAGGCTGTGGTTCAGCTCGGGTGATTGCGATCGCTAGGCTCAAGCCCCTCGACTTTCGCCAAGAGCGCTTCTCTATCGGCCGCGCCGATCCACGTCAGAATGTCACGTATTTGCGCGGTGAGCTCGCTTCCGCTGACCCCCAGCTCATGGGCAATCGCGTTGTGCTGCATGTTCTGCCGGAGCCGCCGGAGCAGATGGAGCTGAAGTGGGGAAAGCCTGGATAGGCTGCCACCTTCCTCTCCCGCCGTGGGAGAGATTTCTTCAGGCCGATCACGTTTGTCGCCGTCAGTCATGAAACCCCCAAAAACGCAAACCGACCAAGCAATGGCTTGATCGGCTCTGAATCTGGCTCTTAACGCCCTATTGGCGCCGCGACGCCTATTGCCCCGCTCACGCTCAATCTACAGCTCGTGCATTTCCGGCGATGTTCAAAACTATACACCTCTGAGTTCGACGGTCATCGCCGAGCGAATTCGCGTAGACACGCTGCGGAGCGTCGACAGCGCGACCGAGGGCCTGCGGAAAGCCTGAACTGAGGCCAGGCTCTCTGGCGTAACAGACACGCCGGCAGAAACAGAAGCCGCACAGCTGCGAACACCGCCTCATGGTACCGTCAGCTATGGCACGTTCCCAGAATCCACCCGGGCTCAGCACCCGATTTTTCCGGCGCCTCGCCCCGTACATCGTGTGGGCCGATCTGAATCTTATTGGTAGCTATTGGCGCGTGGCTGCGTTGCTACCATATCGCTCTCTGTGACTTGGCCAGGCCATTGGCGTCCTTGTGACGGCATTTAGGGTAGAACGAGTACGATGGCGAGGAATACCGACCACGTAACCGTCATCTGTAGTTCATGTGGGTCGCGATACACGACCCAGATCGACTGGCTAAGCTCAGCCGCCGAGTTTGCTTGCAGTTGTGGTGCGCGTTTAGAGCCCAATACGGATGGCTTGTTCCAGGTCCGCCATGGCATGACCGACCGTCCAGAGATTACGCTGCGGCGCTTTATATTGAATGAGGACCGCAGTGCCGTGCCCAATCATCGTGCAGGCTAGCTACCCGGCGGCGCAGCACCCCAAATCGGACCCGATCCCGGCCGCTGCCGCAATACCCGGGAGGCCTTCCGCGTAGCAGCAGCGAAGAAGGGGCTCGGCACCCCTAGTGATCCGGGCAGCGGGTGGCGGGAAAGATGAGAAGCCACCGCAGATCTACCTGGGTTCGATCAGGTGTCCCGCGATGGCTTCCCCGGCACCTTCCCAGGGCGAAGGAGTAGTTCACCATACCCATGGTCTACATCAAGTAGTCCAAAAGGGGCGGATACGCCCAGGCACTCCCGGCGCTTACACTCCGCCTCGTACCTGGTGAGAAGACCCCCGTCCCATCATCAGCTATGAATGTCTAAATCACTCCCCCCGCTTCGGTTCTGATAGCTGGAGCGGGGCTTTCTTTTCTCCGCGGAACCCGAAACGAAAAGAGCCACCGCAGACCACTCCAAAGGGCCTGCCATATTGGGTACGTCGGCAGCGTGAACCAAACTAGGGGACGACAGATGGGTCATACAATAAAAGCGGATGTGGAAGCGATCAGGAAAGCGTGCGAGGCACTAACGCCAGCCGAGGTGGCGTCACTGACGGTTCTGCTCACAGTGGCTTCCAAACGCCACGTCGAACTTCCCGAGCTGCTGGAAGCTATCAACGCTCTGATACCCGAGGGGTCGAGCAACAAGGATGCTGCGCGACATGCGGCAATTATCATTGCTGAAATGATGTTGCGGGAATGAGCAGGAGAAGTCCCCAGCCCTCACACCTGGCATCCACGTGATACCACCGTCCCCGCCCCGGCCTCGCTAATGGCCAATGCGGCCCTATCTATGCGGCACCCCCGCCCGGCTTAAGCAGCATCACCGTACGATGCCCCTGGCCTTGACCGTCGTGCATATCTGCAAGCGGAAATCTTGACCTCCCCAGCCAGAATCCCCTACCTTTTAGACGTCCCGGGATACGACATCTCGGCGACTCCCTTATCAAACCCTCCCCGGTCATTCGGCCGGGGTTTTCTTTTTCTCAGCCACCGTCCATCACTCGTCGATCCCCGGTCTTCCACCGCGGGACCAAAGTCAAATCGTCCCCCAGGCTCGCTATTGCTCGATTCCCTTCGATGGCCATCACCCAAGGCCGCCGCGCTAATGCATTCTTAGGACAGCGGGTCCATTGTCCCTCCTGACAGTCTCTACGGGGGAGGATACTGTGTTCTACAAAGCCGAATACAAGCACGAGCTGCGCAGGCGCCACAAAACCTGGGAGCTGGGAGTTCATCGAGACAAGGCGGCAGCACTCGCCGCTTTCAACGAGATGTCGGATAGGCCCCGCGGTACTTTCTCGTTCGATGACCCCACCGATAAAGCTAAAGGCTATGTCCTAGTCGAATGGGATGACGCCCAAGATGTTCCCCGCCGCACACTTCGCCCAATCTATCTGCGGAAGTAACCCGAACGCCTCCATGGCCCATCCAGACTCGCCAGGGCTTCAGCCATCCCCGTCTTCTTGCTTATCAGGATGTTCGGAAACGGTCGGCGTGAATTTAGGCGACACGGGATTGGACGACGCGAAAGTGCGTACACCACGAGTTGAAAAATAGGATTTTTGGGAAGGGTGGTTTACGCTGCGTTGATTTGAACTCATCACCACGCGCGGACGGGCCAATTTTGTGACCTCTAGCACACTGTGCTAATGAGGAATTTGGACTTCGCGACAGCGGCGTTACATTCAGAAGTGTGAACCGAGTCGCAAGTCAGGTTCGCTCATAGCCACGCCAATCGAGGGTTGCTCGCGGCTCGAACTGAGCTGCGTGACTCTCGCCACGAATGGGGAGTTCAAGAGTTGCCAAGGCAAGCGACGTTACAGCAAGGGAGTTCGAAATGAACTTTCGTTACGCAGAGCAAGCTCAGGACCACAGGCGGCGCGCCGGGCTCTTTCGTCGTCATGCCGCTGCCTCTCGCAATCCAGACACTCGGAAAATGTACCTTCGGTTGGCGACGACCGAAGAGGCGCTCGCGGAATGGGCGGCACGCCTGGCCCGCCTAGTGCAGGATGAGACCGAAGCAGCAGTCCTACCGTTCCGTTGAGAAATCTACCGATCGCGTCTTAAGTCAGGAAGGCACACTACGACTTCCGTAGGTAGCCTACTTCCTAAGTTGTATATGGCGTAAGTCGCGCTGGAAATGCTGGCTAAAAGGAACTACCTCACCCTTCCGCGGTTAAATGCCGGATGCATCAATGCTCCAGCCACCACTAGCAATTGAGAAGGGGCACGAGAGTGAGCACACGCCAGCGCTTCCACAGCGAGAGAGCCGCGCACTTCAAGCGACACGCCTCCAACACCAAAAACCCCGATACCCGCGAGATGTATTTACGCCTAGCAGAGGTTGAGATGGCGCTCGCCGCGAAGGAAGACGAGCCGGTAGAGGAGCCTGAGCAACAAATCCCAAGACAGGCAAAAGCCCCTGCCATTACCGAACAGGCAAACGAAACTTAAAGGAAACTGACACCAGCGCTTCCCATTGTGGGGCCTTATGGGTGATGTAACCGCAGTCCGAGCAACCATTACGAAGGTCCCTGACGGATATTCTGTCACAGTGGTGATAAGGGAAAGTGGACGATCTCGCCTGCTCATCGACAGGACAGCGGCGAGTGTATTTGAAGCTGAGGCCGCCGCAGAGGCGTTCGCGGCCCAACACCAGATTCCTTGGCATACGGTCGAGGTGCTTTACCGCTAGCTCCGCGCACTGCCTCAGGCCAACATTAAGCCCGCCGCTTAGCCGTAGCCGGTGCTTGCGCCTTACCCGCCTTGTCGCCCTTAATCGGAAGCAGCAGACCTTGTTGCCGCTTATCCCCCTTGGCCATTCGCTTCTCACTCTGTGACGGCTTCTCAGCCCCGGATTTGTCGGCCTTCAGGCTACGGCGCAGCGCATCCATGAGATCAACCACGTTCCCCCGTATCACGGGCGCCTTCGTCTTGGTTGGTCCCCGTCCGGCAGCCTTGGCCTTGATCAGCTCGCGTAGTGCCTCCTGATACCGATCGATGAATTGCGCGGGCTCGAAATGGCCAGCCTGGCGCTCCATTATTGTGCCGGCGATCTCGACCATCTTTCGATCAATCTTTACCTCGGGAAAATCGTATTCGGCCGATCGCACTTCGTCAGCGGTGCGCAAGAGGAACATCATAAGTCCGCCGCCCCGAGGCTCGACTAAGTACCGGATGCTCTCGGGTCGAAAGGACGATGCGCCCGATAGCCGCCTTCTTCTCGGCTGCCATGGCCTCGGCAATCACGCGGTAAGCCTCAAGCCCGACCTTTTCGGGATAGATGTAGTACGGGGCATCCATATAGATCGGATCGACGCTGGCCCGATCAACAAAGGCTTCGAGATCAAGGATGCGAGAGGACTCGACTTGTAGGTCCTTCAGCTCCTCGTTCTCAAGGATGACGTACTGATCTCCTTCGAGCTTGTAGCTTTTGACGATCTCGCTCCGCTCTAACGGCTCACCAGTTTCAGAATCCACTGGCTTAAGAGAGATCCGATTCCCGGTCTTAGGATTAAGCTGGTTAAGCTTGATGCGCTCGACCTCCGTGGTGGCCGGGACAAGCCCTATCGAGCAGGACACCAACGACAGGCGCAAATGGCCATTCCAGCTCGGTCGCACAGGATATCTCCTCTTTCAGAGCGAGGATTCAATGGTCGGCCGGCGGTGAAGTTGCGTCAAGGGACCGCCATGACCGTGTCGGTAACATGAGAGTTGTCCGGTTTAGGTAGCACGTCATTTGTCCGGTTTTAGAGTCGCTCCAAAAGGGGGCGATCATGAGCTGGACGGGTGCACTGTGCGAGGTCCGGAGGATGCGATTCGAAGAGGTCTACTTTCGGTTTGGGCGGGGTCATCTGAGCTGCGCGGAGGCGGCGGATATCCTGGGCATGTCGGAGCGGAGCTTTTTACGCTACCGGATGCGCTACGAGGCCGAGGGGGCGGAAGGGCTATGCGATCGGCGGGCGGGGCGCGTCTCCGGGCGGCGGATAGCGGCGGACGTGGCGACCCGGGTGATCGAGCTCTATGCCACGAGGTATTTCGACTTCAACGTCAGGCACTTCCACGAGAAGCTGGTGAGCGAGCACGGCTACCGGCTGAGCTATGGCTGGACCAAGCGGGTGCTGCAGGATGCCGGCCAGGTGAAGCGGGCCAAGAAGCGCGGGGCGCATCGGCGCAAGCGGCCCCGCAAGCCCTTGCCGGGCATGATGCTGCACCAGGACGGTTCACGCCATCACTGGGTGCCGGACGCCGCGTGGGATCTGATCGTCACGATGGACGATGCCACGAGCGAGATCTACTCGGCCTTCTTTGTCGAGGAAGAAGGCACGATGTCGAGCTTCCAGGCGTTGGGCGAGGTGATCTCCAGGCAGGGCCTGTTCGGGGCGCTCTATGCCGATCGCGGCTCTCATTACTGGATCACCAAGACGGCCGATCAGGGTGTCGATGAAGAGACGCCGACCCAGGTCAAGCGTGCGCTCGACCAACTCGGCATCACGCTCATACCGGCCTCGGCGCCGGAGGCGCGCGGCCGCTCGGAGCGCATGTTCGGCACGTTGCAGGGGCGGCTGCCGCAGGAGTTGCGGGCGGCCGCCATCACCACCATGGCAGCAGCCAATCAGTATCTAAGCGAGGTCTTCCTGCCCGCCCACAACGACGCCTTCCGCGTACCCCCGGCCGAGGCGGGCAGCGCCTTCATTGCCTACATCGGACGCGATCTGAGCGATATCCTCTGCCTTCAGGAAGACCGCATCGACGGCCGCGACAACTGCGTCTCCTACCGGCGCTTGAGCCTGCAAATCCCGCCCGACCGCCATCGCCACCACTACGTCAAGGCCAAGGTGCGCGTGCACGAATACCCGGACGGACGGCTGGCCGTCTTCCACGGCCCGCGCTGCCTGGCCCGCTATCACTCAGACGCACGGCTCATCGACGAGAAGGACCATGCCAAGACGACCGCTTAACTCCGCTGGGCGGCCCGCCCTGTGGGGGACGTGGGCGATCGCCCACATCCCCCACAGGGCCAACAACAGCGGACAAATCATGGGCTACTTAAATCGGACAACTTTACGTGCTACCGACAGGGACCGCCATGACCGTAGCCCGAGCCATTGCGCTTAAGAAAATCAGATACATCAATAGGATGCGAGGCATTCGGGGCTACGGCAGCTTAGCCGCTAGACGGGGGACGCTATGACAAAGTCGGAACTGGTGCGAAGGATGGCAGGGCTGCACCCACATCTCCAGCACAGCGATGTCGAACGTGTTGTCGAAGCCATCTTTGCGTCGATTGGCGAAGCACTTGCGCGGGGTGCTCGGATCGAGATACGTGGCTTCGGTTCCTTCACGATCAGGCATCGCGAGGCGCGCACGGGGCGAAACCCGAAAACTGGCGTTACGGTCGAAGTCCCGCGCAGGACCGCTCCCCACTTCAGAATCGGCAAACTTCTGCATGCGAGACTGAACCAAGAGCGCTAGGCAGCCTGACCCATAGCAGCAGTTCGCTCTGGCTGATTCATTTTCTTATGCAGAAACCCACGCCGACCCCGAAAAGAACCAGCACGACGTAAGTGAAGATGTCTACAGCGGCCATGGAGAACCTAGAGGCGAAGGCGAAGATCTCGCTCGACGAGAATGGAAGCCAAGATCAATTAGAGCACGCCAGAACAATCTCGGGTTCGGAACTAAGGGGTGATGCCAAAAAGAGCACCTTCGTCAGCATTTGCTAATACGACATCGCGAAGACATACGGGAGGTTTCAAAAAGCGCAGCAAGATTGCGAAGAATACCGGGCTTGGTACGCAACCGCGTCGGAAGCGCGCGAAGGGATAGGCCCACGTTCACGGTTGCGATCTGAAATCGTGATCCCTGGCCAAGTTGGAGACCTTGGCGGAGTCGCCAGCTCGGCACACATATTGCTTACGCTACGTTAACATTCCGATACCGCTCTTTGATAGTTAGCAGCGCTGAAACCTTGGCGATACCCTTGAGTTTCCCCTAGTACTACACAGGGAAAAAGGAAGCCGAAGTCATGAGTGCCCGGCCGCCAGATATCCAAGACGCCAATGATAGCGAAGCACGTCGCGCCTTCCTCGCCCGGTGCGGTCGCTTTGCTGTGGTGACGCCCCCTATGATCACCATGTTGTTGAGCGTTTCGAGCGTACCGAATGAGGCTAACGCCTCGACCATAGGCCACAAGCCTAAGAAGCCTGAGAAGGTTAAGAAGGGTGGTGGGTGGGACGACTAGCCGGCCAATCTTTTTTGCCCTTCTGAGCCTTCCCTTCCCGAAGAAGGCACACTGTCAATCCCTGCTAGGGCTATCTGCGGTCTTCCTCGCAAACCTGGCTGAGCTTCGCGCGGAACCGTTTTCCCTCATTCGGCTAATGCCACGACCCCGCAGGAGGCGCCGGCCTGGACGAGGCCATAGCCGAAGACCGGGTTTTTGCCGCCGGTTCCAAGCGCGTGCGCCTTCGCCGCCAGGCGCCGGCGCAGCGCCTCGGCATTGGGCGGCGCTCCCCGCATCACCTCCAGCGCCGCGGTGCCGAGCGCAAATGGCGCGGCGAAGGAGGTGCCGGTCTGATAGTGCCCCTGGCCGTCGGGGCTCGGGACCCAGATTCTGACTCCGGGCGCGGCGAAGGCGATGTAGTCGCCGCGATTGGCCTCGGGAAAGGCGGCACCGGTCTGGTCGACGGCGGTGACGGCGATGACGTCCGGCAGCGCGCCCGGATAGGCGGGCGGCGCGTTGGGTCCCGCGTTCCCCGCCGCGGCCACCAGCACGGTACCCCGCGCGCTTGCCCGCTGGACGGCAAGGGCCATCAGCGCGTTGTTGTCGCCGGCGAGGCTGACGTTCACCACCGATACGCGGTTGCGCACCATCCAGTCAAGCGCCGAGGCAATGGCAAAGGCATCGGCCTCGCTCCGGCCGCCTTGG
Organism: uncultured Alphaproteobacteria bacterium; assembly: GCA_963757155.1. Lineage (GTDB taxonomy): Bacteria > Pseudomonadota > Alphaproteobacteria > Dongiales > Dongiaceae > DASXQK01. The sequence continues at coordinate 203,738 of CAVWQS010000011.1, read as the reverse complement.
CGCTCAAAGACGGCGGCGGCGTAGAGATCGGCATCGGGCAGGAGACCGCCCCCCGTCGGATGCGCCGGATCGGGCGCGCCGACGAGAAGGGCGGCGATCGCCGTGCCATGGGCGGGATCGGCGGCCGTGTGGCCCGGCTTCAGGAAGGAGCGCTGATGCAGCTTGCGCCCGGCAAAGGCGGGCAGGCCGGCGGCCAGCGCCGAATCGATCATGCCGATGCGCAAGCCCGTGCCGCAGCCCTCTCCGCCTGACCAGTGGATCATGCGCCGCGCATAATCCGGCGCAGGCAGAGAAACGATTTGGGCCGCCTCGGCCTCATAGGATCCATAGAGGCTGTTGACGTCCACCGTCAGATCCGGATAGCGCGCATGGAGCATGGCCACCCCCTGGCGAGCATCAAGACCGGTCGGGGTGGAGAGCTTCAGCACCGATAGGCCGAGGGCGGCCAACGGCCGCGTCTCGATTAGGCGAAATCCGAGGCGCTGGACTCTGGCGAGGGTCTCGGGACGGCCGCCCAGCACCATGATCTCACCCGGCTCGAACCCGCCCCGTCCCTCGCGACCGGGGTTGGGGGCAGAGGCGTTGCTGGTACGGGCCGGCGAGGAGACGCTCGGAACATTGGCTCCGCTCCCTTGGCTGCCGCCGGAATTGCCCTGACCGTTCCCGTTGCTGCTGCCGCTCGCTTGGCCGCTGCCGCTGTTGCCGTTGCCCTGGCCATTGCCGCCGCCGCTATTGCCCTGACCGTTCCCGTTCCCGTTGCTGTTGCCACTCCCTTGGCTGCCGCCGCTGTCGCCGTTGCCGCCGCCGCTATTGCCCTGACCGTTCCCGTTCCCGTTGCTGTTGCCACTCCCTTGGCTGCCGCCGCTGTCGCCGTTGCCCTGGCCATTGCCGCCGCCGCTATTGCCCTGACCGTTCCCGTTCCCGTTGCTGTTGCCACTCCCTTGGCTGCCGCCGCTGTCGCCGTTGCCCTGGCCATTGCCGCCGCCGCTATTGCCCTGACCGTTTCCGTTGCTGCCGCCGCTGTTACCGCCTCCATTGCCCTGGCTGCCGCCGCTGTCGCCGTTGCCCTGGCCATTGCCGCCGCCGCTATTGCCCTGACCGTTTCCGTTGCTGCCGCCGCTATTACCGCCTCCATTGCCCTGGCTGTTGCCATTCCCGCCGCCGTTGCCCTGGCTATTGCCATTCCCGCCGCCGTTACCCTGGCTATTGCCATTCCCGCCGCCGTTGCCATTGCCCTTTCCATGACCGCCCTCATCGGCGAGGGCCGGGGCGACCAGGTGATGATGGGCATCGGTCGAGGAGAGGAAGGCGCCTGCAAGGCCTAACGCCAGGATGCGCAAGGCTGCGGCGGCCAGAAGCGCGGCCAGAGTCCGCCGGCGGCCGGAAATCACGAGACGCATCAGTACTGTCCCCAAGACCGGGAGCTATGTGCATCACAATCACGCCCCGCGGCGGCGGTTCCATCATCACGCCTGCCCGGACACCATTTTTTTCAGGCGTCCCGCTCTTTGGTCCTAAGCCGCTGAAATTTTATCCAGCCGTCGGCTTCTACCTCGGTGCGTAATCCATTCACGATGAAGGGGGTCGACTTCGGTTTTGATACCTCGACGCCGTATGTGCGGTCCCTTCTCAGAACCACTCAGTACATTGTACCTGCCGGAAAATGGGGAGCCATGTGGCCAGTCTGGCATGGTTGCCGAAGTTCGCAACCGAGCCGGAGACAAGCGATATTCCTTCCAGGTTGATGAGGCCGAGCATTTCTGCCGGTACGCCGAATGCGGCGCCTGGGTCGATCGCCGGGACCTGGGCCAGGTCTTCGATCACGAGCCCGGTGGGGCGCATCCGAAGGCGGATAGGCCGCAGTAGTTACCCGCCGCGACCGTCGTATGCGGAGCGCGCGGCCCCCTCGGCTGCTGTCAGCCATGCGGCCTCGCAACCGGCCTTCCGCCACGCACCAAGAATAGTAGCCAGGGATATGACGAAGAATTCAACGGGAAGGGCGAGTTCGCGTAGCTTGAGGCCGTGATCTCGGGCGATGCTTATAGCCTGGTCTAAAGCGAGCGGGCGATCGACCAATTCGGGGCCACGCCTCTCAGTGACTTTGAGGGCCAACATCTGCATTGGGAGAAGGCTCCCCCTGTCGAGATACCGCATCCACATCTTCAAGGCGGACGATCAGGTCGCCGCCTGGCTCGAACCAGCGGTGGCGATATTTGCGCTGCGCGATCGCCTGAATGTGCTCCCTGTTCCGACGGTAGGTTATAATCATGGCATCGGGTCCCGCGAGCGCGTCGTCTTCCAGCGCCGTCAGGGCTGCTTTCGAGACGGCGCATCTGACGAGCATCTCCCCGTCCGTCGCGAACAAGTGCAGCAGCCCCTCCTGAGGGTCGTAGAGGATTCGATCGAGTTCAAGCCTGAGCGTCATGGTGGACCTCTCTGAGACACTTTCCAAATGGCATCCAAAGCCGCCAAAAAAGGATAAGTGCCGTCTCTTCGTGTTCAGAACATCCTGCACGCGGTGGCGACTTCAGCCGGCCGCGCCGCGCGTCAGGAGTACAGGTCGCCATTGCCGGCCAGTGCGGGGCCCGCCTCAAGCGCCAGCAACTCCAGTGGGATCGGCTTGTGAAGAATCTTGCCCATAGCTTCCACGCCGGAGACGTCGTAGCCCATGGCAAAAGCCACGCGCGTGCTGCCGTGACTCTTGGAAGAATATCTCCCCACTGGGCTCCCCTTGACTGTACGCCCGCGAACAATGAGTTCCGGGCATTTATGGGATCAAGACGTCCTGAGAGACATCTGCCTTGCCCTTCTGCCCGAGCCTTCGATACGGACCGGCGCATCACGATCAGAGGTGTGCTGGCGAAAGGCGAGAGGCGCGCCACCTGCCGGCATGTCGCCTTAGTCCAACCTGCGATGACGGCGAGGCTCGTCGGCCACCACTGCACCTTTCCCAAGTTCAAGCGGCAAGATAATCGTGACCAGTAACCTCAACCCTTCGCTCTCTCTCGCGCCTTATCAATTGCGCCGGCTCATCCTCCCGCAACCCCTTGAACGAGGGATGGCGGATCCGGCCGTCGCGGGTCCAGGTGGCGAAGTCCACGTCACAAACCAGCTACGGCTCGGCCCATTATGCGTCTTTGGCGTCCGGTCTGGGGACGGGAAGGTTGGGGGTACAGGAGCGTCATCAAAGGTTACGTGAGGGGTTACTAAGCCTAGTGGAGCTTAGATGCTGTTTCGGTGGCGGGAGGCTCCGCAGGAATCCGTTGGGACGTTGAATACCAAAGGCAGCCGACGTCCAACCCGAAATGGCCCCTGCGCCAAGTGTTTTTTCGATAGCCGAATCTCGACTATCTAAGCCTGACGGCTCGGCACGCCGCCCCGATCAGCCTCACTAGGGGCACGAGTGACCACTGACGTCGACGAGCCCACGGAGAAGTACCACGTCGCCGCGAGGGGAGGGGCGGGGGCCCGGCGGCGGGAATGAGGGCGATATGTTCCACCTGAACCTCTTATGGACCGCTCGGCCGCCACTTGCGCGCGAGCTTCTGCGCCTCGGCAATTTGCGCAGGAACTCATTAGCGCAGCGACGTGGTCGCGGACCCTGACGGCGACGTCATGATATATCCCAGAAGTCGGAACGCCGGCAGCGGCAAGGCTGGACCACATATGCGCCTTTACATAGTTCTGCGCCACGCCTCTGCCCGTGGCGTACATGAACGCGAGGTTGGACTGAGCGGCGGCGTTGCCCTGGTCGGCTGCCTTGCGGTACCACTTCGCCGCCTGGACAGGATCTTTGGCTACACCCAGGCCGTTGTCGTACATGAACCCGATTTCATCCTGAGCGGTGGTGCTGCCTTTATCAGCGGCCTTGTGAAGCCACTTCGCGGTCTCAGCGTAGTCCTTGGGCACACCCAGGCCGTGGGAATATACAGCAGCGAGATCGAGCTGCGCCGGGACGAAGCCCTGATCAGCGGCCTTGCGTAGCCACTTCACCGCCTTGGCATAGTCCTGCGTCACACCTTGGCCCGAGGAGTACATTTCACCGAGCAACCCCTGGGCTACGGCGGATCCCTGGTCTGCGGCCTTGCGTGACCACTTCGCTGCCTTCGCAAAGTCCTTCGGCACGCCACGGCCAGCGTAGTATGCTAAACTCAGTGATGCTTGGGCTAAGGCGTCGCCTCCGGCGGCCGCCTTGCTAAGCCACCTCGCAGCCTCGGCATAGTCCTGCGGTACGCCATTGCCGTCGGTGTACATGACTCCGAGCAGGCGCTGGGCGCGGGCATCGCCCTGTCCGGCGAGCGGACGCCAAAGGCGGAGCGCGGTTGCGTAGTCGCCGCCCTGGTAGGCGACCCACCCATCCTCAATCTGGCCGGCGGCCACAGGAGCGACAAGGCTCAGGCACAGAAGAATTGCCAGAAGCCCGGCTCTGGGAAATCTCGTGACTCTCTTGTTCATCCCGATGACGCTCACTTGCCGGGGTAGCGACTTGAGGAGCCTACGATGGTGGATAGCATGCGGCAACCTGCGGGGAGATACGTGGTTTCTTCGTCCGACCGCTCCTAGACCTTGGTCTAGTTCCAGTATCGGCCGAAGTTGCCGTCGCTCTTGTGCCTTGCAGCGTGGCCAAGTTGGATAGGAGCCTCGACGGTCTATGGCGAGCCACGCCGGCCCCGAAGCTCGGGGCGAGGCGCAGTATTGCTTCGGTCGCTGCCCTCGCCTTGCTTGTTCACGATCTTGCTCGCGATGAAGCCTGCGTGGAGCAGGGTCAAGGGTCGAACCCTCTCAACTCATGGAGATTTCATGATGCCTGCCAGACAAGCGCTGTGGCCGGGATCGGCGGGATTTCGATCCTCGATCTGATAGGTCAGCGCCCGAAAATCCGGGCCCGCGGCGATTGAATAGAAGAAAACTCTCAAGGTGCAGGCCGACGAGCTGTAGGTCCATATCCGGGACTGGGGGGAGACCTCGGTCTCGGCAGGCTGACCTAGCAGCTTCGTGGTTCCGGCCTCGGTCAGGCCAATGAGCTGAAGGGGCTTCACAGGCGAGGAAGGCCCAATGCTGATCGGTTCCACGGTGGGGCCGGCTGTCGTTCCTTCCCGAACTGTTCGGCTCGTAAGCGTATCAACCATCGGCGCGCCCTTCGGCGCCGAGTCGGAGCCGTCATCGGGCTTCACGGCAGGCAAGGGCGGATCGGGGAATTTCACAGGGGGCGGTGCCTCGACATAGGCGCGCTCATTCGTCACGATTTGCGGCCGGGAACCTGGCTGCCGCCATTGTGCAACCGGCGCCGCTTGGACGCATCCCGCAAGCAAAACCGTCACTAGCAGGAATTCGGATCGCGCGGCTCCCCAGCTCACAGCGCACCCCATCGGTACTTACTTAATGCCATTCTTCAACGTGTCGAGCGGCTTACCGCTCGATGATAAGATCGTACTCTAACAAAATTCGAGGCTTCGCGCCATCTTGTGAAGAGACTCCGCTCCCGAAGCTGGTCGATCCATCGACTAGCGCACCGATTGAGGTTGCGGAGGCCAAGCACTTCTACCGTTGCGCCAGATGCGGCGTCTGGGTCGATTGCCGGGACCTCGGCATGGTATTCGAGCATGAGGGCGGGCTGCCGCACCCGGTCGGCAACAAGCCGCATTAGGCTACGCCATCGGCTTCTCGCGCCTGACGTCCTTCGCCGGCTTGTCTTCTCGCAACCCTAACCCCCTAGGGCCGCGCCGCGCTTGGCGCGCGTGAATAACCTCACGCCTCTCGAACGCGTCTAAGACAAAGCGCTACCAGATCAAGCACGTAATCTTTTATGACATCGACGGCTTCCGGGGTGAGCCCGTCGGTATGATTGGGCAGGAGTGACAGGAGCGCTGATGTGAAGCTCGTCTCGCCGCCGACCCGCGCGATGTGGTAGGCGGTCATTGTCCGGGTTTCTCCGACACGCCGTTCCAGCAGTAGTCGGGGTAGCTTGAGCACCAGCATCCGCGAACTGTCAGAAAATACGCCCCCATAGGGCAACCTGGGATCGATCAGGGCCATGTCGCCCAACTCAAGCACGATCTTGCGGCCCTCTTGCTCCAGAGCGAACCGTCCCGCCATCTGACGGCAAAGAAAATAGTCGTCACTATTGGCGTGCGCGATATGGCGCGCCGTATGCGCAACCGTCATCGGAGAATTCTCGATCAGCACCAGGCCGATGCTACCCAGCGTTCCGCATTTTAGCGCCGCTTGGAAGGTATTGCGCGATTGAGGCCAACTGTCGTGATCGACCAAATTCTTGCAGGCAACGCTATGCCAGTAGTCAAACCGATTCTTCGGAGCAACTTCTGCCGTGGTGAAAATGGTTCTCATCGCGGCGAATCACCGATCCCCAGCGTCGACGCCGACCGCCGCTTTAACAGTCGCGCAAATTCCTGAATCCAAAATTACCCAAAATACCCGTTCTGTTTCCGGGGCCAGGCGGCGCTGACTGATTTACAAATGGTTAATTTGTCGCTAGGCTCCGGACCAAACGTCAGAAATCCAGGGAGACAGTCGTGGGAACAATCGCTGAGTTCGATTGGGGCTTTAGCCATTCATTCCGCGAAGTGGGCACGGAGACCGTGGTTTTCATCGACCGGCAGCCGATGACGCGCGAGTGCATCGGTGAGACGCTAGCGAGCTATCTGCCGGAATGGCTCGTCCAGCCGGTCTCGGGGCCGGCGGACCTCGAGGGACAACAAAATCCGGTGCGCACTTCCCTGGTAATTCTCAATGTGCACCATCTGGAGATGGCCAGCGCCGAGGTCGCTAGAGATTTGAAAGAAATTGACGCCTTAGCCCCTGGTCGGCCGATTGTCATCATGTCAGATCGTGCCGAGGCGAGCGAAGTAACGCTTGCTTTCGAGCTGGGGGCCCGCGGCTACGTCTCCGCCGGCATGGCAATTGCCGAAACAATTGGAGCTGTTCGACTGGTTGCCTCGGGCGGAACTTACGTGCCGGCAGTTGTGCTGGACACCTCACTAGCCGCCCAGGCAAAGGCTGCCCCATTGAATGCTGCCGAGAGGGGAGGCGCCACGAGCATGGCATTTTCGCCTCGCCAATTGCAGGTCCTGGGGATGCTGCAGAAAGGCAAACCCAACAAAGTAATTGCTTACGAGCTTGGCATGGCAGAGGCCACCGTCAAGGTGCACATCCGGCACATCATGAAGAAGCTCAATGCGTGTAACCGAACCCAGGTGGTCCTTATGACGAGAGACACCTAACAGCGGCCTATATCGCCGGCTGGCCGCAGCGCGGCGTCGTCTTTGGTGTCACCGACGAGGGCGCTGGGCGGCGAAGTTTTACTCCGGGCCGAGACGTTTACTCACGGTGCGGGGACGCCGGCCGCGGTAACTGGCCAGGCGGGGCTGCGTCCCGCTCTTTGGTCCTAAGCCGCTGAAATTTTATCCAGCCATCGGCTTCTACCTCGGTGCGAAATCCATTCACAACGGAGGAGAAGGGGGTCGACGGTGCCGATGCATGGAGTTCCTTTGCATGCCGACTAAATAACTATGGAGCGTAATGCTAAAGGTGGCTGGCTTTAGGCTCAGGGTCCGCCAGTGTTCTATTGTTTGACAGTTCATTTGCTCATAGCTACGCCGACCAAACCCTAGGAAAACATGAGGTGTCAACTCGCCCAGTTTGTGCCCGTGGTCGCCATCGTTGCGTTGATCCTAACGGCTATCACCGCGGCGCGCGCCCAGGATGCCAGGATTCACACCGTCTATATCGTCGACTACCAGACCGGCACCGTCCTGCTGGACAAGGACAGTATGGCGCGCAGCGAGCCGGCCTCGCTCACCAAGATGATGACCGCCTATCTCGCCTTCGAGGCGCTGAGGGAGGGCACGATCAAGCTGACCGACACGCTGCCAGCGTCCGAAGGCGCATCGCGTATGCGAGGCTCGAGGATGTTTATCGAGCGCGGCAGCAATATCAAATTCGAGGACCTGCTGCGCGGCATCATCGTCCAATCGGGCAATGATGCCTGCGTGGTTGTGGCCGAGGGGCTGGCGGGCAGCGAGGAAGGCTTCGTTGAGCGCATGAACGCGAAAGCCAAAGAATTCGGCATGATGGGCACGCACTTCGCAAACTCCAGCGGCTGGCCCGACCCTGACCACTATACCACCGCGCGCGACCTCGCGATCCTGGCGCATCACGTGGTCGCGGACTTTCCCGAATACTACCATTACTTTTCTGAGATCAACTTCACCTATCACGGGATCAAGCAAGGCAACCGTAACCCGCTGCTCAACGAGCGTATCGGCGTCGACGGTATCAAGACCGGCTACGCCGAGGGTCCCGGCTACAGCCTCGTGTCCTCAGGGGTGCATGAAGGTCGGCGCATCATCATGGTGGTCCTGGGGCTCGACTCCAAGCAGTCGCGCACTAACGAAGCGATGGTGCTCTGGCAATGGGCCTTACTCGATTTTGATAACTACAGGATCGCCAAGGGCGGGACGCCGTTGGTCAATGCACCGGTCTGGCTTGGGCAGGAAGACACGGTACCCGTCGGACCCAAGGATGATGTGGTGCTGACACTGCCGCGGAACGCGCAGCACTTGGTAAAGGCGACAGCGGTCTTCGACGGGCCACTCGCCGCGCCGGTTGTAGCGGGTCAGGTAGTCGGCAAACTGCGCCTCGAATTGCCCGGCATGGCGCCCACGGAGGTGCCTTTGATCGCTACCTCCAGCGTCGAGCATCTAGGTGCCTTTGGAAACATGCTAGTCGCCGCAAAATATCTAATTTGGGGATGACCCGGGAATTTGGCTGACTGGACCGGTCAGCGCGGCCTCTCGCGCCTGACCTCCTTCGCCACCCTATCCTCGCAGCCACTGGAAAACCGGTTTGCCGGACCCGGCCGTCGCGATCAGCTTCTCCAGGATGGCCTTGCGCTCGACGAGCGGCAACGGGCCGGATCGCGTCCGGCGAGTTGCATTGGCGAGAACAACACATGAAATGTATTACTATATGACGATAGGACAGATCATTTGTCTGACAATTTAAACAACATTGCTAAAAACGTGTTTTTGATCTAGTAGGTCGAGCACTGCTATTCCTATTCCGTGGAGGCCGCATGACGCTAGCATTTGAACCTGACCGCGTCGTATACGACGACAGTGAACGTCTGCTGCGCATTTTCGCGCTCGATGGTCTCCGACTCGTCCGTTGTGCTGTCTCGAAAGCGGCCCTAGTGGCGTTGGAGGACGATGCCCTGGCGGGTCCCCACGCGATGGCCGTAACGTATCGCCGCAACCAGGCTCTGGTCCAAGAGATTGCTAAGCGCAAATACCTGGTCCGCCATTTTGAACTCGGCAACACCACCATTGTTGTGCGGCTGGACGATGTAAACGCGCAGCTTGCGGTATCAAGGATATCAATGGCAGCGTAGGCGCATCCGTTAGGACGAGCAGTCGGCCGGCGCCGAACGTCGCGACAATCGGCTTGAGGCGGGCTTGGATTGTCGGCGATTGGTTGCCGGGCTTAGTCCGCGGCCAAACGTCGGTGGCCTAGTTCCTAACAGGGCCCTGCCGATCCCGCGTCGCTGTCGCCGGGCCCTAGTACAGGACTACCAGCGGCCATGGCACCCTTTGATCAACCGAAGGCCAGGTTGGTTGGGGAATGTCCGCGATGGTTGGGACCAAGGCCTCGGTCAATGCCAGAAGAGAAGAATGAGAATGATGATAGGGATCGGAATGCCGAGCAGCCAAAGCAGAATACCGCGACCCATGTAAGCCTCCGCTGGAGTTGTGATAAGTAACCCTCGAGGCTCGCCATGGTTGCTCCACGCACCTCCGGTGAGGCTTGCGGCGTATGTTTCAGCAATTGATTTATTCGTGGTCCAACCGGCTGTAGTGATGGCCATCTACAAGCTCCGCCAAGGATATCGTCTTCTGCCACGTGGGATCACCACGGTTAAAAAGGACGGCATGAGGCCTGCCGTCGGACCCGATGTAGGTAGCAAGAACTTCCCAGACCACGTGAGGCGCAGCCTTCACACAATATCTGGTTCCGATAGACGCTTCTGATTTCTTTCTACCTAGACCAATCATTCAACAGACCGCTGCACCCAGGACCAATGACCGCGAAGCTGTTGCTAGACTTGTCGATCAGGTGCTCGACGCTGTAAGCGGTAGATCATACCGATGAATGACGTCGCCCAGCCCCGAGGTCGAGGAAACTGGAGCAGCGGCTTCCGGAGAAAGGCAAGGGAGGGGGTCGGGAAGGGAGGTGCTGAAAGCTGTATGAGAGATGAAGATCGGCGGAGATCGGGTCGATGACGTTTTCGGGGCATGTCCATTCTTTAACTGATCTCTGAGCGGGCAATTCTAATTGACTGGCAATCGAAACCTCGGGGCAAAAAAAAGTATCTGCCGATTCTCCCTCTCACCAGGGCACCAGCAGTCGTCGAACAGGCACCTCCGCAGGTCCTTGCCGGAAGAACTTCGGGTGTCGTTGTGGGAGGCTCACAACAAGACGGACCATGTCAGAGCGATGTCCTATGTTGAGGCAGCTATCAGCTATCTAAGAGCACAGGACATTGCGGCCAAACGTGGATAGGCGTACCCGATCGGGTCCACGGCTGGGTTATCGCGCAGGGCAAGGTGGGCGGCCGGCCGCGCCTGACCGCCGACGACAAAGGACGCCATCCGCGCGTCCCCGGCGGTCGGCACCGGCATCGGCAAGACGGCCCGGGAGCTGGAGGTAGGGTTAGCGTCGTCCACCGGGTCAAGGCGGCGATGGCGGCCGGAGCTGCCGCGTGCGCGAATGTTGGATCGAGAAGATTGTGGCGCAACCCTCCAGGGAATGTTCAGTCCGCTCCAGATGACCGCCAGCACAGTTTCGGCTACGCTAACCCCCTTCCGCGGAGGCCCAATGCTTAGTCTGTACTCCTACCCTGATCTTTTTGGTGTCGCCGATAACAACGGCTATGGCCTCAAAGTCTACGCGTTCTTGAAATTGACCGGCGTGCCATTCACTCACCAACACATCTTTGACGCCTCGGCTGCACCGCGCGGGCAACTTCCCTACATCGTTGACGATGGGGAGGCGATCGGCGACAGCGACACCATCATCGCACACCTTATCCGCAAATATGGTCTGAGCATTGACGATGGTCTGACCGTAGCACAGCGTGACACCAGCCATCTGGCAACGCGTATGCTCGACGATCTCTATTGGGCCATGTCTTACTCACGCTGGAAGGACGAGCGGTACTGGCCGGCCTTTCGCGATGCGCTCATCCGGCACCATCCAACCCTGACCGAGGAGGGCCTGGGCAAGGCGCGGGAATACAATTCCCAACGCTACTATTATCAGGGCGTCGGCCGCTTCGCTCCGGTTGACGTGTACGCACGCGGTATAGCGGACTTGCGGGTCTTGGTGAACCTGCTCGTGGGGAGCGACTACGTGCATGGTCCGAAGCCGACCAGCGTTGACGCCGGCATCTATGGCTTTATCGCCAATATCTATTTCTATCCGATCGAAACGCCTCTCAAACAGTTTGTTGCCGCGCAGTCTGATCTTGTCCGCCATTGCTCCGCAATTCACGCCGCCATTGGTGCAGGTACCCAAACGCTCTGAGGCCGCAAAGACGACGAGGGCGCTCCTGGAGAAGCATCGGCGGGAAGTCGAAGCCGTCGCCGGGGCGCTGGTCGACCATGAGACGCTGGACGGCGAGGCGCTATCGTGTGTCCTCTGTTTCGGCTCCCTAGAGGCGCTCGCCACATAGCCTCGCGCCTGGCGACTCTCACCCTCATCAACCGTCGTCCGGCCCGGCTCAATCGCTGGCCGGATAGACGCGCGCACGGCATCGCCAAGCCCAAGCCCGTGCTGCTCGTGAGATCGCACCAGCCCTCGCCCTCGGAAATCCACGCGGCGGCCGTCCGTCTAGCGACTGGCGTCGATCTCGGCCAAGGTGACCGAACTTGCCCGCGCCGGCGGAATGGCGTCTCACCAGGCGGCGATTCTCGACGGTGCGATCTATGCTGACGGTCGGCGCCTCGCGAGCCTCGCACCGAAGTCCATATAACGGCGCCCCCAAGGCACTGTGGAAGCTGCCACAGAAGCGCTGCCACGATCGGCGCCCAAATACCAGTCAGACGGCTATCGCGCGTCCTGAGCGATCCTATGGGCTCGGCGAACTGTGCGGGCCAGCGGCCACGTCGGCATCGCGTGACGCTGGGCGAGAGGCGTGTGGCTCTTGCCCGCTTGGCGCCCAGACGCCCGCGCGGACGCACTCATTCGCGAGCCACGCGGACGCTCCTACTGCTGGTCGACTTATCGCATTCCGCCACCCCGACCCGTTCCACCATGACGGCCTCGTCCCATGCCACCCAACCTATCGTGCATGATGTCCGCTCCAAAATCACCGTCGCGCATCCCCATCCCGCGGTTCTGCATTTGATTCGGCCCCATTTGGCGCATCCCCATTCCGCGGTTCTGCATTTGATTCGGCCCCATTTGGCGCATCTCCATTCCATTGCCGAATGTCTTGGAGGCGTTAGGCGTGAAATTGGACATCGCCCCAGGTGCCGCCGCGCTGTAGTTGGGCGAAAGGCCATGTGGCGAAATTGTGAGGGGGGCCGCAGCGAACACCATCGCCACGGCAAGGACCAACCTGACTGACATTGAGGACTCCATTGCTGTTGTGCCGCGCGGTCGCTGTCTGCGCGGTCCCCCGATTATGTGACCGGCCGTGAGTTCGGAAGCCGAGTTTTCGGTTACTGCCGTAACTCTGTGATCAGCTTGTCGTGATCGCATCATCCGAATTGCTCGCGGGCGCTTCATTGTCGCCGTGCTGCTCGCGCCTCTTACAGCGGTTCGCAGGCGCTCACTGGTAGGGCCACCGGCGGAACCCGGACCGGGCGACAGCAGGTCATGGCGCGGAATCCGGGCGGCTCATGCATGGGCCGCATAAGGGCAGGTGCTGGCGTGAATCTGGATCAACCAGCGAGAAGCCGGGAGGGTGGGGTAGGTACTGGAGCATTGCCTAACGGCGCCTTCAACAGCTAGGCAACACTTCCGAGTTGCCCCGTAGCCGGACGCCTCATTGACGCTAAAAGGTCACTTCGAGTGTTCCCATTTGCACACTCGCCCCTTCGCGCTCCACCTAACCTTCAAAAAGCATACTCTCGCGCGGCGCGTGTATTTTGGAGGCGGGTCAGGCTCAGAGAGCGATAGTCGACTCGCCGTGACGTGCCGGTCCTCGTCGCTCCCAGGGAGGCAATGATGCGCTTGCGGATCCATCTCCTTCTGACGGTGCTGGCCGTAGCCGCCGTCGGGAACATGCCGGCATATGCCGCGGACAACGACGCGCTGATGAAGAACGCCATGTCGGCAGCACCCGAAGGGGTGGCGAAAAACGCCACCATCATGATCCCCGATGGCAAGGGAGGGATGACCACCCTGAAGAAGGGGACGAACGGCTTTACATGTATGCCAGACGATCCCACTACGCCCACTAATGACCCGATGTGTGCTGACGAGAACAGCATGCTGTGGATTCAGGCATATATGAACTCATTCGCAGCCCCCGGAAGGCAAAGTCGGGATCACCTACATGCTGCAGGGGGACTCCGCCGCGAGCAATATTGATCCCTATGCGACCACGCCGCCGGCCGGCGGCAAATGGCTGACGGATGGCCCACACATGATGATCTTCAACACGAAGGTGTTGCTCGATGCCTATCCTCATGCGGTCACCGAGACCCCGGACACGACTCAGCCCTACGTCATGTATGCGGGCACGCCCTACGCACACCTGATGATTTCGGTGAAACCATAGTGAGACGGCCGGCCTCGGGCCGGTTCGTCTCTTTAGGCTGTGGGGTGTTTGTTGGCTTGCCGACGGGGCACGGCTGTATTTCCGTTGTTGGCATTTGTGACAAACCAACTCGATCAGCAAGGTCCGGTTCTGCCTTCTTTAACGGACGTTTGTCTGCCGGCTAAGCACGTCGCACTTTGACCCAGAGGGGAAATGAACTGGCTGCTCACTGTTGCAGCCTCCCGAGCCCGGTATCCAAGACTCCAGCAACCCTTTTTGGTGCAGACTGCTCACGAATGAGGGCCGGTGGAACATTCACTCAGCGTTTTCATAGGACGGGGTGCAGGAGGGCTGAATGAGCGAGCAGACGAGTGAGGCCACATGGCTCAAACTGCCATCCACGCCGAGGCTTCCCAAGGCACGCAGCACCGGCTCCGCGCCAGTCAACGGCGTTAGGATCTGGTACGCCGTATTCGGCAAGGGGAAATCGGTAATCCTGCTTCACGGCGGGCTGGGCAATTCTAACTACTGGGGCAATCAGGTCCGCGTCCTGGCCAAGGACTATGAAGTCATTGTCATGGACAGCCGCGGCCACGGACGAAGCTCGCGAAACAAAGAACCCTTGAGCTACCACCTCATGGCCACCGATGTGGTCGCCCTGATGGATTTCCTGAGGATCAAGAAGGCGGCGATTGTTGGCTGGAGCGACGGAGCGAATGTGGGACTGGATATCGCAATTAATAATCCAAAGCGCCTGACCAAGTTTTTCGCCTTCGCGGGAAATTCTCACCCGAGCGGCGCGCAGGACCCCTCGAAGAGTGGTGTATTCATCGCTTACCTCGCTCGGGTCGAGGAGGAGTACAAGAAGCTGTCACCGACGCCTGACCAGTATAAGTCGTTCCTCCAGCAGATCACGAGGATGTGGACCACCCAGCCGAATTTCACCGGCAAGAAACTGAAAACCATCGCGGTGCCGACCTGGATCGTCCATGCCGACCACGACGAGGCGATCAAGCGCGAGAACACCCTGTTCATGGCAGACCGGATCCCGGGCGCCGCGTTGCTGATCCAACCCGCTGTCAGCCACTTCTCACTCCTGCAAGATCCGAAGCAGTTCAACGAGCACGTGCTGCACTTCCTGAGGCACAAGGGGTAGTGACGGCTGAGGTCCGGCATCAGCGAGACGCCCGACCCAGTGCTCCGCAGCAGGCTATCAGACGGACACGTAACGAGGCGCGTTCTTGCTGACCGCCTATCGAGAAAGCGCGATACCGAAGGAAGCCGGGGGCTGGATGTCGGCTGGTGTCACTTCCCGGCGTAGCTAACCAACCACGTTAGTTCCGCTCAGGTGGCTTGGCGACCCTCCGCGTGGCACCAGAACGGACATTCTTGAACCTATGGCGGCGGTTAAGGTTGATAGACTCCCTGGCGGCGCCCGCATAGAATTTGTTGCGCTGCGGCGTGTAGACCAAAACGGTGCCACATGGCCGAAGAACGCGCCCAACGCCGGCTTGCCGCCATTCTGGCCGCCGATGTGGTCGGCTATAGCCGCCTCATGCAGTTGGACGAGGCCGGTACGCTCGCCGCTCTCAAGACCCGTCGAAGGGACGTTCTCCAACCCGCGATCGCCAGACATCGAGGCCGGATCGTCAAAGTGATGGGAGACGGCGTGCTGGTGGAGTTTGCCAGCGCTGTCGACGCTGTCGAGTGCGCAGCTGTTCTTCAGGAGGGCATGGAATTGGCCAACGACGGGCTGGCGGAGGACAGGCGGATTGTGCTGCGCATCGGGATCAACCTCGGTGACGTGATAGTCGAGGGGAGCGACCTCTATGGCGACGGCGTCAATATCGCGGCGCGATTGGAAGCGCTGGCGGAGCCTGGCAGCGTCTACATATCCCAGACGGTTTTCAGCCATGTTCGGGGCAAGGTCGAACTCCAGTTCGAGGATATCGGCGAACGAAACCTCAAGAACATTGCGGAGCCCACTCGGGTGTACAGAGCATCTGCTAGCAGCCGAGCCGTGCAAACCAAACCGAACCCGGAAGTAACGCCCTCGAAAGCCTCGATTGCAGTGCTTCCATTTACGAACATGAGCGGCGACCCTGAGCAGGAGTACTTCGCCGATGGGCTGACCGAAGACATCATCACTGAGTTAAGCCGCTTCAAGAGCCTCCATGTGATCGCGCGAAACTCCTCGTTCCATTTCAAGGGGAAGGCACCCAAAATCACTGACGTGGGTCGCGAGCTGAGAGTTGGCTATATTCTCGAAGGCAGCGTGCGCAAAGCGGGTGGTCGCGTGCGGGTTACCGCCCAGCTCACCGAGACGGTCGCGGGAAGCCACCTCTGGGCTCAGCGCTATGATCGGGAGCTTGCCGACATATTCATGGTCCAGGACGAGTTGATCTCGACCATTGTCTCGACGCTGGAAGGCAGGGTGGTGGCGGCCGGCTCCGTTGCCGCGCAGCGCAAACTACCTCAGAACTGGTCGGCCTATGACTTTTTTCTGCGTGGACGCGATCTCACCAATGCCTTTAGAGAACGGGAGGCCGAGCCATACTTCACTCAGGCAATTGCGATCGATCCCAACTTCGCCCAGGCTCATGCCTTTCGAGGTATCAGCTTAGTCCTCAAGTATTGTCTTGATCAGGACGCGAGAACCCTTGACCAGGCTCGAAAGTCGAGCGAGAGAGCCCTCGAACTCGACAGCAGCGATGCCAATTCGCATCACGCGGTGGCGATGACCGCACTATACAGCCGCGAGCTCGATCGTGCCGAAACCCACTTCGAGCGTGCGATTGCCTTAAATCCGCTCCACGTCAGCATCGGGGGCGACCGGGCCAATTGGCTTGTCTATGCTGGCCGGCTGGATGACGCGCTGCAATCCGTCAACGACGCGATACAGCGGGACAGTTTTGCCCCGGTATGGCTCTGGACCGTGCGTGGCAAGGCCCTGTTTCACCTTCGACGCTACCGGGAAGCCATTGAAGCATTCGGTCGTATTCCGAAAACTTCTGAAGGCCTCCCCACCTACCTCACGGCGACGCTCGCACTGATGTCGGACATTGCCGGCGCGGCTCGCGAGGCGGACAAGATAAGGGCAACTCGGCCGGGCAGCACCGTAACTTCGCTCTCCTCGTGGCGGCCCTATGCTGATCTGTCCCTGCTGGAACAACTACAGGATGGACTTCGGAAAGCAGGCGTGCCGGAGTGATGATTTCGGAAAGCGGCACAGTCCGCCAATATAGGCCTGCTTATGGCACATTTGAGACGAGCCAGCTCAGCCCGCATTGGTCCGGTTCTGAATTCAGAGCGGACATATGCCCGCCGGTTGGTTTTGCTGATCATCGGCGTGGGGTCTTACCAAAGCGCTACTCGGTAGTGTGTCCGAGGAGTATAATTTGTGCATACGGCGGTCGACCCGCCGAGCATGTTGGAGGATTTCATGCAGCACAAGGGTCGAGATCAAATTCGCGATGTTGTCGAAACGTTGAGCCCGCAGCAACCGCCACCTGTTCGATGTCCTTCCCAAGACGCCTCGCCAGCCTACCAACCAGCCCCGCATCGGGCTGAGGATGTTCGGCCGTTTGTTCAATGACGATAGCTCGATCCAGCAGGTCCTGCCGCTGCTCTTCCTCGATGTGAGTGTCCGCAAGCAATTGGCGTAGCTGGGTGAGCACGGCAATCAGCCCTGCCGCGTCGAACCCCTCGTTGATCTGCGTGGCGTTGCGACCGGCTATCGCTACCCGCCTCTGGCCACCGATCTTGAAGTCGCCCTCAACATGAACTCCCGAGCCCCGGGCCACAGGTATCGGCCGGTGTCGGAGATCATCGAGCGCCTCGTCGCGCGCCGAGTTCAAATTTGCACGCAGGCGGCGGCAAATATCTTCAACCTCGACCGGAGTGGGAGCAACCCGACCGCCAATGAGGCGAGCCCGGTGCCACTCTCAAAGCGATTTCCCAATGCACCCAGAGCGGCGCCGCGCCCAGGTTATCCGGGATCGGGAAGGACGCACACAACGCTTCTCCAGATGACACATCGCTTCTCCAGATGACACATCGTCGAGTTCGTCCGGCTAGCGCTCGCTACCGCTCGTCAGGGAGTCTTACCATCACCGTGCACGATTGTAATGCACGATGATGCATGGTATTGCATGATTTATGACAATCAATCCTCCCATGGAACGCCGTGACATCATCGCGGGGCGTCTCGCACAGGGGCAGTCGGTCACAGCCGGCTTGCTCGCCGAAGAGTTTTCGGTCTCACCTGACGCTATTCGCCGTGACCTTCGCGCCTTGGCGGCGGAAGGCCTCTGCCGGCGCGTCTACGGGGGCGCGCTTCCCATCTCACCGGCCTCATTGCCGATAACTGTCCGCGTCGGGGAGGCGCGCGAGCGCAAGGCCGCGCTGGCCGCAGCGGCGGTCGGATTGATCCGCCCGGGCGAGTTCGTGTTCCTCGACAATGGCAGCACCAATCTGGCCCTAGCCGAGGTACTGCCGAGCCTGGAACTGACCATAGCCACCAACTCGGTTGCCATTGCGGCCATGCTGGCGGATCGGCTCGACCTTCGGCTCCACGTGGTGGGTGGTCTGGTCGACGCGGAGATCGGGGGAAGCGTCGATGCCACTGCCGTTCTCGCCGTCCAGCAAATGAATGTCGACCGCTGTTTTCTCGGTGCCTGCTCGGCGTCGGTAGTCGAGGGGGTGTCGGCCTTCGATCCAGCGGACGCGGCGTTCAAGCGCGTCCTGCTGACGTGTAGCCGTCGGATTGTGATGATCGTAACCAACGACAAGCTCGGGACGGGCGCACCGCACCGCGTGACCCCACTCGATCATATCGACAGCCTAGTGGTCGAACATGATGCTGCCACCCATTCCGAGTTCGAGGCGATCACGCGGCTCGGCGTCGACATCGTGGCGGGCAAATCCCCCGCCTGATCCGCGCGTCCGCGCACCGGCATTTCGCACTCTGATCGGTACCGCATTCATGGTCTCGTCCGACCGTCCGGCGACACGGCTCGCCACGCGCCTGTCCTTCCTCGTCGCAGGCTTCGGCATTGCCTGCTGGGCACCACTGGTGCCTTTCGCCAAGCAGCGCCTCGCCGTAGATGATGGAACGCTCGGGCTGCTGCTGCTGTGCATCGGCATCGGTTCGGTCGTAGCCATGCTGCTCACCGGGCCGCTGAGTTCGCGCTACGGGAGCAAGCCCGTAATCCTGGCGGGCGGGTTCGGGCTTGCCGTCATCCTCCCTGTCCTATCCGTCGCCGCGACACCGACGACCGTTGCGCTCGCTCTTCTCGCGTTCGGGGCATCGTTGGGCTCGATCGATGTCGCCATGAACGTGCATGCGGTCGAGGTCGAACGCGCGGCCGACAAGCCGCTGATGTCGGGCTTCCATGCACTTTTCAGCATCGGCGGATTTGCAGGCTCGACGCTGATGACCCTCCTGCTTTCGCTTCGCGTGGCTCCGCTGGGGGGAACCTTGTTCTGTTCGGCCATCATGATGGCGGCAATGGCGCTCGCATGGCCTCGCCTGATGACAGGCGCACAAGGGGAAAGAGGACTGCTGTTCGTGATGCCCCGCGGCATCGTACTGCTGCTCGCGGGTCTGGCGGCCGCGAGCTTCCTCGCCGAGGGCGCGATCCTCGGCTGGAGCGCTCTCCTCATCACCGATGCCGGCCTCGTCACCGCGACCAAGGGCGGCGTCGGCTACATGTTCTTCGCGGTCGCCATGACGGCGGGGCGTCTTGTGGGCGACAGGATCACCGCGCGCATCGGGGATCGCAGCACCCTGTTCTGGGGCGGCACCCTCGCCATCGCCGGCTTCGTCCTGCTTCTGACGGCGCCGCTGGCAGCGGTTGCGATGGCGGGCTTCCTGTTGATCGGGTTGGGGGCGTCCAACATCGTGCCCGTTCTCTTCCGCAACGCCGGATCGCAAAAGACAATGCCATCGGCGCTTGCGATCGGCGCAATCACGACGAGCGGCTATGCAGGCATCCTCGTCGGACCGGCCGCCATAGGTTTCGTCTCGAAGGCCGCGGGACTGCATGCCGCCTTCTGGATGGTCGCGGCATTGCTGTGCCTGGTGCCGTTGACCGCGCAACTCGTCGCCGGTCCGCGAGATGGCTGAGAAAGGAGTGCTGCCGGCCGCTTCCGGAGCTACCCCGCGCGCGCCTAACTCAGCGATGTCCGCTTTTGCTAAATTGCTCCAAAAAGGGGCCGGGGCGCCTTCCACCCCAAACCGTCGATCCGGCGGGCGCCGAACCCACCGAGGTTAGGGCTGGGCGGCCAAGCCGCGCTCAACCCGTCAAAACCTCTGTGCACAGGTACCAGTAGCGGGAGCGGGACTTGGACTGGCGCGAGGAAGGCCGCTGGTGGGCGATGGGCAGGCGGAGAGCTGCCTGGCGGGGCCATGGGTACACAGCCAAAATCGGCAATTTGAGGAAACACAGCGTCCGGTGATCGAGCGGCGGCCTTCTTTTGCAACCGGTTGCAATTGTCGTCCAGAAGCCGGATGCAAGCCGACCCGACACCTGGGGTGCGATGACCATTGGTCAGGTGACGTTGGCGGCACGGCATTCGCGAGCGGGCGTATATCTGTCCGGTTGGGCGGCGAGCATGGTGTTGACCAATTCACGCCGGACTGCCTCGTAGCGCTGGTCAGACGGCCGGCCGCGGCAGCGGGCTCGAAGCGATATGTAGGAATTTGCACTTGGGTGATACCGGAAGCGGGCCCGGCACGGGCTGTGGTGGGGTGGAAAGTAGATCGCACAGGGATGGCTTTCGCGCATGTAGCCGAAGGCGTCGGCAAAGGCCGCGCGCTCGGCGGCGGGCGTGCATTCCGGCTTGAAGAACGCGACAAAGCACTCGGTTGCGTTGTCTCGGCCCCGGCGCTCGACAAAGCCGTGCAGGTAGCAGATATCGCGCATGGGATCGACTTCGGTATCGAAGAAGAGTACGCGGCAATCCCCCGGTAGCGTGACCGCCGCGCGTAGGATTGGCTTTGCGTCTTTCATGCTGAGTAGCTTTGCCCGTACGTGGAATTTTTGCAGTGTGTTCGGGTCGATGCCGTTGAACACGGTTTTCTTGCCACTGATGAAGCCGTCCGGATTGCAGGCAGCGAGGTCACTCGCGCTTTGCAGATGCGTGAGCATCGCATCGCGCTTGGCCTGGCCCAGCTCGGGGATCAAGGTCGGGTCGTCGATCGCGACCAGCCGCTCGATGCAGGCTGAGCACCAGTGGCACAATTTGCAGGCGCTGCTATAGGCCGCGCGCGTGAGGTTCCGGGGTCTTGGCAAGCGAAGCAATTTCGGATTGACAATCGGGATCAGCGGTTAAATGATTTATTTCAAGATAAGAAATCCGTGTTGCACCAGGTGAAATGTCAGACTATCTGGTCCGGAGCGTTGTCCGCAGCCTCGACGTCTTGATCGCCGTCGCCGATCTGGGCCGTGCCGCGAGCAATGCCGAGCTTTCGGCCTTGGTTCGGCTGCATCCGACGACGACGCTTCGGATGCTCGAATCGCTCACGTCCCGGCAGCTTCTCCGCCAGCTCCCCGACGGGACATACGATCTTGGCACCCGCACCCTCGACATCGGCAATGCTTTCCTGCGGCGCATCTCGATTTCGCGCTATGCCAACGAAATCGCCCAGATGCTGTCGGAACAGGTCGAGGAAACGGCCAGCGTCGGCGTACTCGACGAGGCGCATGTGCTCTACATCGCGATCGCTCACGGACAGGCCGATCTCGGAATCCAGTCGGTGCCCTTTGGACGGCATCCGCTCTATTGCACGGCACTCGGCAAGGCCCTGATCGCCGATCTTCCCTGGCCTGACGCCGAGCAGCTCATCCACCGCCTGCCGATGGACAAGCTGACGGGTAAGACCATTACGAGCCTTGCCAGCCTACGGAAAGATCTCGAGCTCACCCGCGGGCGCGGTTGGGCGGTGGACAATCAGGAGCGGACGCCGGGCGTGACCTGCATCGCAGCGCCGATCCGGGACTTCAGCGGCCGCGTCGTGGCGGCGGTGTCGATCTCCGGCCCCGAGTTTCGCATCGCGGGCCGCGGCGTAGGGAAGCTGGCGGCAATCGTCTGCCGGGCGGCGCGGAAAGCATCTGAACGGCTCGGCTCCGGGGCGCAGGAGCCGGACGCCCGGCGCCGGCGGGCGCGCCGGGCATGACGGTGCGCGCTGCCATCATAGGAACCGGCTTCTGGGCACGCACGGCCCTGATCCCTTCCCTGGCGGTGCATCCGGGGGTGGAGATCGTCGCGCTGGTGGACCCCGCCGCCGCCGCCGCGACCGCGGCGCAGAGCGAGGTTCCTGACGCCGTTCTTCGCGCTTCCCTGGAGGAGGTGCTCGTTCGGGATGCGCCCATTGATCTGGTGGTGGTCGGAGCGCCCGACCACCACCATCCCGCGCTGGTCGACGCCGCGCTCGCCCATGGCGCAGCGGTCTTTTGCGAGAAACCGCTCGCGAACGACGCCGGCACGGCAGTCAGCCTGGCGCTTCACGCTGCGCGGGTAGGCCGTCCGGCCACCGTGGGATATTCCTTCCGCTACAATCCGGCAATCCAGGCCCTGAAGCGCGACCTGGTCTCGGGGCGCATCGGCACGCCCTGGCTCATCGAGCTCGCCGAGCACAACCCGCAATTCCACCCCCATGCCGGCAAGCCGCTCAACTGGAAAGGGGATCCCGCGGCCGCGCGTGCCGGCGCGCTCTATGAATATGGATCCCATGTGGTTGATTTGGCGCTATGGCTCATCGGCCCGATCCATGGCGTCTCCGCTGCCCTATCGCGGGTCCTCCCCGGGGCACGCCTGGATGACATTGCGACGCTCCAGCTCAAGTTCGCCGAGCCCACGACGGGCTTGCTGGTGGCGAGCTGGGTGCTCGCCGGCGGCTTTCCCGGTATCCGGATCCGTGTTCATGGATCGGAGGCTCTGGCGGAGGTTCACCTCGACCACCGGCTCGCCGGCGGCCAGAGCTACAGGATCGGCAGTCCGACCGCGCCGGAGCTGACGGAGGAGCAGGTGGAGGCGCTCGCCGATCCCCGCAACGACGCGACGAGGCGTCATATGGCGGATCTCATTGCTGCTATCGCCACGACGCCCTCGCACTATGCCGGGACTCTGCCGACACTGGCGGACGGGGCCCGAACCCAGGAGGTACTTGAGGCATCGCTCGCCAGCAAGGACGAGTGGGCCCAGGTTCAACGCGCCGATTTGGATCGAAGCCGCTGAAAGGCAAAACAGGAGAGGACCATGAAACGCGAACAATCTCGAGGCATGCGGTATTGGATACGGCACTCGCTCTACCGGCTGGTCTGTGGCATTGCGACCACGGCAGCGGTTGTCGGCGCCGGGCAAGCGCAAGAGCCGACCAAGGGAGGCACGCTCGTCATCGCGCGCCCGGCCGACATCTTTACCTTCGATCCCTACAATACCCAGGACGACCGATCGATTTTCACCGAGCTGACCCTCTATGAGCGGCTGGTTCGCCTGAGTGCCGACGGCAAGGGCGTCGATCCCGAGCTGGCCACGGGATGGACGATCGCCCCCGACGGCCTGTCCGCCGACTTCAAGCTGCGCAAGGGCGTGATGTTCTCCGACGGAACGCCATTGACGGCCGATGACGTCGTATTCTCGCTAACACGGGCGATCGATCAGAAGGGCTCTTGGGGCTTTCTGTTCTCGCCGGTAAAGGCCGTGACGAAGGTCGACGAGGGAACAGTCCGAGTGGAAATGTCGGAGCCCTTCGCCCCGCTGCTTCCCGCGCTCTCGACCTTCGCCGCCAGCATCTACTCCAAGGCGAATTTCGAGAAGTTCGGCGACCGGGCAGGGGACCATCCCCTCGGCACCGCGGCTTTCATGCTCAAGACCTGGGACAAGGGCACGCAGGTCGTCCTCGAGAGAAACCCGCACTATTGGCAGCAAGGTAAACCCTATCTGGACGGCGTCGTCTTCCGTGTGGTCGGGGACGACAATGCGCGCACGATCCAGCTGACCTCCGGCGACGTCCAGCTCATCACGGACGTGCCGGCCAACCAGGTGCAGCAGCTGACGGCGGCCGGCGACCAGATCTTCAGCGTGTCGGGGACCGCGGTCGGCTTCATCACCATCAATGAAAAGGTCAAGCCGCTCGACGAGGCGCCGGTCCGCTGCGCCCTGTCCTATGCCTTGGACCGGGATTCCATTTCACGGGCCGTCTATTTCGGCAAGGCGACGCCGGCCCGCTCCATCCTGCCGAGCTCGACGCTCTACTACGACGCCGACACCGATCCGATCTCCTACGACCTGAGCAAGGCCAAGAGCCTGCTGGCCTCGAGTTCCGTTCCCTCGGGCTTCGAGTTCACCGCGACCGTGCCCAGTGGCGATGCGACCACGCTGTCGATCGCACAGATCTGGGCGGCAGCCCTGGCCCAGATCGGCGTCAATATGAAGATCGAGCAGGTGGAGGCGACGACGGCACAGGACCAGTACAACTCCGAGCATTTCACCATGCGCATCTCCGGATGGACGAACGATACCCCCGACCCTGACGAGCTGATGGGCGTGGCGCTCGACTATGAGCCCCAGAACGGGCTGCATAGCAGCTATCGCAACGATAAGACCCGTGCCCTCGTCATCGCCGCGCGCAAGGAGCTCGATCCCGCGAAGCGCCAGAAGCTCTATTCGGAGCTGCAGAAGATCGTGAACAGCGACTGTCCCTTCCTCTATACGGTCGAACAGGATCGCATCTTTGCCACGACCCCCGCTGTTCAGGGCTTCGTGCCGAATTCACAAGGCAAATATAACCTCGAGAATGTCTGGCTGAAGCAGTAGCCGACAAAGCGCCGGACGGACTCTATGCCCGTCCGGCGTCTCTTTCGTTCACGTAAGGGAGTGCCACCATGGCCGTAAAGGATCCAGCTGCCTGGGTCAGGAATGTCGAGCGTCTCTACCGGGCCTATGACGCCGAGGGCGTGTCGGCGCTCTATACCGACGACGCCGTGACGATTGCGGGAAGCCGCGTGCTTTTGCCGGCGGACGTCCATGCCCATCCCGCCGAATGGTTCAGCTCCCTCGAGGAGTATGAGATCACGCGCACCTTCCGGGCCGCGACGGGCGATATCATCGTCAGCGAGACCACCGCGAGCTATATCAAAAAATCGGACGGGAAGCGGTATTCCGAGTTCGGCGTCGATGTCTATTGGGTGAACGACTCGGGAAAGATCTATCATAAGCATACTTCTGAGATCGTCGAGCCCTTTGGACTGCGGCCCCTGCCTCCGCGGGAACCGAAATGACAGGCCGGGTCGCCGGCAAGAGGGTGCTCGTCACCGGCGCGGCCCGTGGGATTGGCCGCGCCTGCGCTCTCCGCTTGGCCCAGGAGGGCGCGGACATCGCCCTGCTCGACATCGGCGCCAATGTACCGACTGTGCCCTATCCCGGCGCAAAGGCGGGGCAATTGGAGGAGACGAAGGCAGCGGTCGAAGCGCTCGGGCGCCGATCGCTGGCTTGCGTGGCCGACGTTGTCGACCAGGGGACCCTCAACCTAGCGGTTCAAACGATCCTTTCGAGCTGGGGCGGCATCGACATCGTGGTGGCTGCCGCCGGAATCGACTCCTGGGGCAATGCCTGGGAATTGACCGAGGCGGAGTGGCAGCGGATGCTGGACATCAATCTGGGGGGCGTTTGGCGGACCGCGAAGGCTGTCGCACCTGCCATGATCGCCCAGAAAGCAGGGGCGATGGTCTTCATCGGATCGGTGCTCAGCCACCGCGGCAATCGCCAGTTCGCCCATTATACGGCGGCCAAGCATGGCGTGCTCGGACTGACCCGCTCCTTCGCCCTCGAGCTCGCGCCCTACATGATCAGGGTGAATTCCGTCGATCCGACGGTGGTGAGGACCGACATGGTCATGAACCAGGCCTATCTCGATCGGCTGGGTGGTCACCCCGGCACCACGGAGGAGGAGGCCCGCCGGTACTACCTGAGCTGGAACACGCTGCCGGTCCCCTGGCTGGAGCCGGAGGACGTGGCCAATGCGGTCCTCTTCCTGGCATCGGATGAGGCGCGCTATATCACCGGCGTCGCTCTGCCGGTCGACCTCGGAGCGCTTCTGAAATGACGCCGCCCCGGGAGAATGCCGTTCCGCCGGGACTCCCCGAAATCACCTCGGGAGCGCCCACCGCGCTTCGCTTCGCTGGCAAGGACTGCCTCGTCACCGGGGCTGCAAACGGCATCGGCCGCGCCGTCGCCTTGCGGCTCGCGGCAGAAGGCGCGCGGGTCATTGCCGCAGATCTCGATTTGGATGGCGCGCGCGACACGGCGCGGCTCGCGGGGCCGGAAGCGTCGGCGGAATCGCTCGATGTCCGCGAGCTGGCCTCCGTGAGCCGGCTTGCCGAGATGGTTCGGGCCCAGCTGGGCGGTCTCGACGTGCTGGTGAACAATGCCGGGATCGAGATCCTGGGTTCTGTCCCGGAAACGGAGCCGGAAGTCTGGGACGAGATCATGGCGGTCAATCTTCGCGGCGTATATCTGGCGTCGCGGGAACTGCTGCCGCATCTTCTATTGCGCGCCCGCGAGCGCGGCGGTGCGGCGATCGTCAATAATGCATCGGTGATGGGGTTGGTCTCAAGCATGCGGTTGGCGGCCTACTGCGCTTCCAAGGCCGGCGTGGTGTCGCTGACCCGCAGCATGGGGCTTGACCACGCCGCCGACGGTCTCCGGGTCAATTGTGTCTGTCCGGGGATCATCCATACGCCCATGCTCGAACGGCGCTTCGCCATGCAGCCGGACCGGACCCTGGCCTATCGCACGGCGACGGAGCGCCCGCCGGTGAAATACATCGGCCGGCCGGAGGATGTGGCGGCGGCGATCGCCTATCTTGCATCCGATGAAGCCCGCTTCGTCACCGGCTCGGCCCTGACCATCGACGGTGGCGTCGCCGCGGCATGATGGGCTACGCTGCACGGCGGCTGCTGCAGATCATTCCGGTGCTCTTCGGCATCAGCCTCATCGTCTTCATGCTGGTACGGCTGATCCCGGGTGACCCGGCGATTGCCGTGCTCGGGAGCCGGGCCACCCCGGAACTGGTCAAGCGTGTTCACGATCAGCTCGGCCTCGATCTTCCCCTCTGGCGCCAGTACCTCCACTACCTGGACAATGCGCTGCACGGCGATTTCGGGATCAGCTTCTTCTATCAGGCGGATGTCTGGGACCTGACGATGGCACGGCTGCCTAGAACCCTGGCGCTGATGGCTTACTCGATCGTCCTGTCCTTCGTGGTCGCGATCCCCTTTTCGGTGATCGCGGCGACGCGCCGCAACGGCATCGCCGATGCCTCGATCCGCCTTGGGTCGACGGTGGCCCTCGGCATTCCCTCCTTCTGGCTGGGCATCATCCTGGCGCTCGTCCTGGGTGCCCGTCTGAAGCTACTACCCATCGGCGGCGGGGGAACCGGCGGCATCGACACGCTCTATCACCTGACGTTGCCGGCGCTGACGATCGCTTTCGCCCTCACGCCGATCCTGGTGCGCACCTTACGCAGCAGCCTGATCGAGGTCATTTCATCGGATTACGTCACCACCGGCCGCGCCATGGGGATCGCGCGACGCTATCTGCTCGTCAGCTATCTGCTGCGAAACAGCTTCCGGCCGGTCATCACGGTGCTCAGCATCAATGTCGGCTATCTGATCGGCGGTACGGTCGTGGCGGAGCAGATCTTCTCGGTTCCCGGCGTCGGATCGCTCCTGATCGGATCGATCGCCACACGCGACTACGCGATCATCCAGCTCGCGACGCTGCTGTTCGCCATTCTCGTCGTTCTGGCAAATCTCGCCGCCGATCTGCTCTACCGGATCCTTGACCCGCGGGTGACGCTGTGACCGGCGGCGGCAGCGTACCGCGCGGCCGGCTTGGCGCCGCGGCCCTGCGCTGGCAGGCGGGGACGCGACCCATGCTGGGTTCATGGTCCATGAGCCTTGGGCTCATCGGCTTCGCGCTCTTCGTCATCGCGGCCCTCGGCGCACCCCTTCTGGCGCCATATGATCCGGTGAAGCTCGATCTCCTCTCCGTGCTTCAGCCACCGACCGCGGCACATCCCTTCGGCACCGACCAGCTCGGGCGCGACATTCTCTCCCGGGTCATCTACGCTGCCCGCGTCGATCTCCAGATCGGCTTCATCGGCGTCTCGATCCCGCTCGTGATCGGCGCGCTCATCGGGCTGGTAGCCGGATACTTCCGTGGCTTGACCGATTCGGTCATAGGTCGCGTGATTGATGTTGTCATTGCTTTCCCTTTCCTGGTGCTTGTCATCGCGATCGTCGCGATGTTGGGGCCAGGGCTCGTGAACCTCTATATTGCGATCAGCGCCGTGAGCTGGGTCCTCTATGCCCGGATCGTGCGGGGCGAAACGATGGCAATTCGGCGGCGCGAATATATCCTGGCCGCCGAGAGTCTCGGGTACGGGCATCTGCGCACCATGCTGCGCCATATCCTGCCGAACGTGCTGGCGCCGGCGTTCGTTTTTGCCATGAGCGATTTCGTTCTCGACCTGCAGCTAGGTGCGACGCTGAGCTTCTTCGGCCTGGGCGTTCAGCCGCCGGCCGCCGAATGGGGCTTGATGATCGCCGAGACGCGGAGCTTCATGCTGACCGCGCCCTGGACAGTCGTGTTTCCCGGCCTGGCGATCATTGTCGTCAGCTTCTTCGTCAGCCTTATCGGCGACGGGCTCGCCGATCGCGTCAGAGGTCTCGATGACCGATAGGACCGGCTTGGTGGTGGAGAATCTCGGGGTCGCATTTCGCGGCGGAAGCCTGCCTGTCGTTCGGGGCGTTTCCTTCCGCATCGCCCCGGGCGAGGCGGTCGGGCTCGTCGGCGAGAGCGGCTCCGGCAAGAGCCTGACGGCGCGGGCGATCCTGGGGCTGTTGCCGAGGGGTGCCGTGACGACCGGCCGGATAATGCTCGATGGCGTCTCGCTCCTCGATCTGCCACGCGGCGAGCGGGCGCGGATGCGCGGCCGGCGAGTGGCGATGATCTTCCAGGATCCGATGTCGTCGCTGAATCCCGTTCTACGCGTCGGCGAGGCCGTGGCCCAGGTGGTCCGCTCGCATGAGGGGGTCGACGCGCGCACGGCCCATGCCCGCGTCATCGCGATGCTGGAGACCGTCGGCATCCGCGACGCGGCGGATCGCGCGCAGGCCTATCCGCACGAGTTCAGCGGCGGCATGCGCCAACGAATTATGATCGCCATGGCGCTCGCAGCCAACCCCTCGCTGCTGCTGGCCGACGAGCCGACCACGGCCCTTGACGTGATTGTGCAGGCGGGAATCCTGCGCCTCGTCGATCGGTTGCGGCGAAAGGGATCGATGGGGCTTCTGTTCGTCTCCCATGACCTCGCCGTGGTTGCCCAGATGTGCAATCGGATCGCTGTCATGTATGCGGGGCAGATTGTGGAGGAGGGGCCGGCGGAGGCGGTGCTCGCCCGCCCCCGCATGCCGTACTCGATCGGATTGATGGAGAGCGTCCCTGGCCCGGACCGGCGCGGGCGCCTGCCGGCGATTCCCGGGCTGCCGCCCGGACCCGGGGAACTCGGGAAGGGGTGCGCCTTCACGCCGCGCTGTCCGATGGCCAGCGAAATCTGCCGGGCGGGAGATGTCGAGCTGGTCGAGGTCGCCCCGGGTCATCACGCCCGCTGCGTCAAAACCCACGAGGTCACGCGGGCGCGAATGGTCGCGGCCGCGGCGGCCATCGCGAACGCAGATCGTGCGGGCCATGACTCTGACGTCATCCTGGAGGCGCGCGGTCTGTGGAAGACCTATGAGGCCCCTTCCTCGACGGGCCGGCCAAAGGGCGGCGCTCGCCCGGCCCTCATCGACGCCTCGATCACGCTTCGCCGCGGCGAAGTGCTGGGCGTCGTCGGCGAAAGCGGCTCGGGAAAGACCACCCTCGCACGCTGCCTGGCGCTTCTCGAACGGCCGGACGCGGGGACCGTGATCCTCGACGGCGAGGACCTTACCGCCTTGTCGCCGCGCGTCCTACGGCAGCGTCGGCGACGGGTCCAGACAGTGTTCCAGGACCCCTACGCCTCGCTCAATCCGCGCATCCGAGTGGGCGACGCCATCGCCGAAGTGCTTCGGGTGCATCGCTTGGTGCCGCGCGGCGGGATCGATGCAAGGGTGGGTCGGCTCATCGATCTCGTCGGCCTCCCGCGCGCGGCTGTCGGGCGCTTTCCGGCGGAGTTCTCGGGCGGTCAGCGCCAACGAATTTGCATCGCGCGGGCGCTGGCGGCCGAGCCTGACATCCTGATCGCTGATGAGCCTGTGAGCGCGCTCGATGTGTCGGTCAGGGCCCAGATTCTCAATCTGCTGCTCGATCTGCGCGACGAGTTCGGCTTGTCAATCATGTTCATCGGCCATGACCTGTTCGTGGTCGATTTCATCGGAGATCGGATCGCCGTGATGCTTGGGGGGCAGGTCATCGAGATTCTGCCGGCGGCGGGGCGGTTGAGTGCGGCGCTGCATCCCTATTCACGCGAGCTCATTGCCGCCGCACCGACGATCGCGGCCCATGGCGCTTCCGACGCCGAGATGCCGGAGGCGCAGATCGGCGGCGCCCCGCCAGCGATCGGGTGCCCCTATGTTCATCGCTGCCCCTACCGCTCGGATCCCCGATGCGATACGGAATATCCGCGGCTGGCACCGGTCGGCGATGGGCATTACGTGGCGTCGTTCTGCGATCTGGCGCGGACCGCGATCGCTCGCTGCGCCGACCGGAAATTAACGAAAGAAGATAGATATGGACCGCACCGCAGAAAATCTCCCCGTCCGGGTTCTAATAGCAACCCCGCTCGAAGCCGAGCAGGTGGAACGCATCAGGGCCTTCGCGCCGGGGCGCGTCGACGTCCTGTTCGAACCGGAGCTGCTGCCCGTGCCGCGCTACATCGCGGATCACCACGGGGTGAAGCGGCAACTGGATGAGGCGGGGCGCTCGCGCTGGCGGGAGCTACTGCGCCAGGCCGATATCTCCTTCGATTTCGACTGGTCGGACCCGGCACGCCTGCCGCAGACCGCGCCCGCGCTTCGCTGGATCCAGGGCACGAGCGCGGGCATTGGCGAGTTTCTTCAGTCAACCGGACTGGCCGGCTCGCGCATCCGTTTCACGACGGCCTCGGGCGTGCATGCCAAGCCTTTGGCAGAGTTCGTCGTGCTCGGTCTCCTCTATTTCGTTCGCGAGGTCCCCGTGCTCTTGCAGAGGAAGATCGAACGCCGGTGGCAGCGCTTCACCAGCGGCTCGCTGGACGGCATGCGGCTCTTGATCGTCGGCTTGGGATCGGTCGGCCGCGCGGTCGCCGGGGCTTGCGCACCCTTCGGTATCGAAGTCTGGGGCATGGGACGGACGGCGCCCAAGGGGGCGATCGATGGTTTGCAGAGATATGTCGAGCCAGACAATCTGCACCAGGCGTTGGGCGAGGTTGATGCCCTCGTACTGGCGTGTCCCTTGACCGACCTTACGCGAAATCTGATCGGGCGGCAGGAGATCGCCATGATGCGTCACGGTGCCATCATCATCAACGTCGCCCGAGGGGCGGTGGTCGACGAGCCGGCGATGATCGAAGCACTCGCCGATGGGCGCCTGGCCGGCGCTGCCCTCGACGTGGCCGCGGTCGAGCCCTTGCCGGAGGACAGCCCGCTCTGGAGTCTCGACAACGTCCTCATCTCGCCCCATTCGGCCAGCACGGTTGCGGCGGAGAACGGCCGGATCGTCGACATCTTCCTCGACAATCTTGGCCGATTTCTCGCCGGCCGGCACTTGGTCAATCTCTTCGATGCCGATCGTGGCTACTGACACTATCCGCACCAACGCCGCAAAGCTCGTCCGCATGCGGCTCGGTGCGACGATCACGCCGACGGCCGCGAACCGGGCGGTGGCGCCGGACGGTAGGCTCGATATCCTGCCCGGCCAAGGCGGTGTCGTCATGGGCATTCGCCTCGGCGACCCTGCTCTCGACGGGATAGGGGATCACATCGAGCCCGGCGTCTCGCTCGGACATACCGATGCCAGCGCAAATCGGGCGGTCCAGATACTGAGCTGCGTCGGCAACCCGGTGGAGGTCGTCGACGGACCCGCCCGCGGCGCCCGAGGCTTGGTCTATGGGAAGCATGGTGCGGTCCTGGCGGCATTGCCTCAGGAGGCGCTGGCTTTCGTGGCGCCCGGCGACCGGCTCGTGATCGAAGCCTGTGGCGCCGGGCTCGCGATCGAAAACAGGCCGGAGCTGACCTGCTTGTCTTTATCACCGGATCTCGCGATGCGCTGGCTCGGCGGCCTCGACAACGAGGCCAGGGTGATCGTGCCCGTCATGGTGGAACTCCCCGCGGAGGCGGCTGCGGCGGGCATCGGCATGCCCTCGCAGCGATTCAACATGGACCTCCATAGCGACCAGCCACCTATGGCCGAACCCTGCCGAAGCCTGGGCTTCGGCGACCTCATCGCCGTGCATGACCAGGATCATCGCTTTGGGCGACGCTTCCGGCGCGGCTGGATCGCAGTGGGCATCGTCAGTCACGGCCGTACGATCGCCGGCGGTCACGGGCTCGGCTTCATGACCCTGCTGACGGGGCCGGCCGACCGGATGAGGCTCGTTGCCTCAAGCGAAGCGAATGTGGCGAGGCTGATGGGGCAATGGGGCGCATTATGACGGAGAAGGGCAAGGCGCGACCCCGTGACAATCGCGACCGTCTTCTACGGACCGCCGTCACGGGACGGATTGCCCCGGCACGGCTGATTTCCGATCTTGCCGGTTACGACACCGAGGGTCGCCTATGCTTTCTTCCGGGATGCGGCGGTATTGCCTTGGGCGTCCATATCGGAGATCCGATCGAGCGATGGCTGGCCGATCATCTGATGCCCGGGGCCTGCGCGGAGGCTGAAGATGATCCGGCGCTGCCCGGGGCCTTTCACGAGCTTGCCTGCATCGGTAACCGGGTGCGCGACGGAGCGGGGCGGTCCATCGGCGTGGTGGTTGGCAAGCGCGGCGGGCTGGCCCCTGGTTTCATGCCCCCCAATCTGGTGTCCGTCGATGGGCCCGATGACATGTTGGAGAGGTTGGTGCCCGGTGATCGGATCGTGCTCGAGGCCGAAGGTCGGGGGTTGAGCTTTCTCGATCTGCCCGAGGTCGGTATCTTCAATCTGTCGGCTGCGGCGTTGGATTGCCTGCCGATCATGCTGCACGACGGCACACTCGATTGTCGCGTGAAGGCGGTGGTCCCCATGCGCGTCGCTGGCGCCGGGGTTGGACAGTCGCCTTGGATCGGCGATGTCGAAATTGCTGGTGACGAGGTATTGGCCGGCTCTCTAGCGCATCTTTGCTTCTGCGATCTCGTCGCCTTCGATTCTATGGACGGCCGGGTCAGCCGATTTACCGCCCAGGTTTCAGCACCATTGGTTTGATCTCTCATGGTCCCAGCCCGACTCCAGGTCACGGGCCGGGTCTCACCGTTGTGCTATCGGGTCCGAATGAGCTGATAAATCTCGTTGTAGATGCAGACGCGTCTTTGCCTCGCTCCATGCTGTCCGTTTAATTCCGCAGCGGGGTATAAGAATGAAATCAGAGCCTTGTTTTCCCCTCGACAGCCTATTGGATTCTCAAAAGCTTTTCTGCTGGCGGATCCTCATCAACCGACAGCCGTGGGAGAGTGGCTGATCATTGCCAGCCCCTCTCCCGGGATTGAATGACTTTAAGTCTACTCCGTGACACCTTTCAGAACTAAGTTGAGGTAGACTCGCCCATCCGGGCGCGCTTGGTATCTCAGGCGCTTCGACACACCGTAGAACGTAGGCTCGGTGAACAGCCAGATCACGGGTGCCTGTTCAGCAACATAAGCCTGTGCCTCATTGCACATCGCCTGCCATTTCGACTTGTCGAATTCTTGGTTGAAGGCCTTGAACATGGATTCGAACTTGTCGTCCACCCAGCTCATCCGGTTCGAGCCGGAATCCTTCTGAACCAGCAATAGATCACCTTGGCATGTATAGTCCGGGCCGGATGAGCTGTTCATCAGATCCCGGTACCCTTCACCCTGCTTGGCGCGCATCTGGGCATTGACCGAGCTATCGATAACTCTGAGATCCTTGATCTCGATGCCGACCTTTTTCCAATCATCCGCCAGCACCTGCGCAATTTCTTTGTCCATCAGGTAAGAGCCGTCGGTCGTGTCGAAGTTGAGGGAAAGCCGCTCACCGCCCTTGACCCTAACGCCATCCGCACCAGCAATCCAACCAGCCTCGTCGAGCAGGTGCTTCGCCTTGTCCGGGTCATAGGCGTAGGGCTTCAGGTTCGGATCGTGGTAAGGCGTATTGACGAGGTCGATAGAACAATTAGCCATCCCGCCTAGGAGTGCGGTCGCAATTTCCCCGCAGTTTACCGCGTAGTTCATCGCCTGACGAACGCGAACGTCCGCCAAGGCGGGGTGACGACCTTGCTTGATAGCGACGAATATCCGGCGATAGCTCGGCGCCACCACCACATTGACGCCTGCGTTTTCGAGATCGGGTTTCAGATCCGCTGGCACGCCCACCATGAGGTCGGCGGTTCCCGCCTTGAGCTCGCTGATGCGCGCGGCGACTTCGGGCACCGCCTTTACGATGACGTCTTCGACCGGAGGCTTGCCCAGTCGGTACTTGCCGAAGGCCTTTAGAACAATCCCTTCGCCGGGCTTGTAGGACACGAACTGATAACCTCCCGCACCCACCGGGGCGAAAGCTACCTTCTCCGACGAATTCTCCGAGTAATATTTCGGTGGCAGGATGGATAGCTCCGGATTGACCATGTGGGAGGTTATGATGGGATCCGGTTCCGTCATCACTAGGCGAACAGTCAAATCGTCGACCTTCTCCATGTGGTCGTATCTGAGCGCACCCAGCGCGAAACTCAAGTCGCCCTGTCCGGCCGCGAATAGCTTCTTGGCCCGATCGAAGGTAAAGACGACAGCGTCGGCATTGATCGGCTCGCCATTATGGAAGACGAGGTTCGGCCGAATCTTGATTTCCCAATTCAGCGGGTCGAGCATCCTGATCGATTCTGCGACCGCGGCAACGATGTTCCCGTCATTGTCGAGCCGGAAGAGGGTTTCGTGGATCGACAAGATCACATCGGCATCGGATTGCGTGAACATCGGATCGAGGCTTACCGGCTCGGCATTGCTGAGGAATATGACCGGATTGCTTGCCGCAATGGCCGGTCCGCTCGCGGGCCCGCCCAAAACTAGCCCGAAAGCCAGCATCGAAGCACGAATTGCATGTATCAGTTTCATGGTCTTTTCCTCTCCTGGAGTTTTTCGGTTTCCGATCTTTTGTTCTTACTCTCTCCAAATTGCCCGTTGCCTAGACGACGTTCTTAAGGCGCGGATCAAGATAGTCCCGTAACCAGTCGCCGACGATGTTGATCGACAGAACCGTCAGCGAAATCGCTACTCCGGCCGGAATGGTCAACCAATCTGCGATGCCGATATATTGGCGGCCGTCGGCGAGCATGGTACCCCAGCTCGGGACGCTGGGTGGCACCCCGACCCCGAGAAAGCTAAGCGACGCCTCAGCTACTATGTTGCTGGCGATGGTGAAGCTTGCAATCACAATCACCGGGCTCCAGACATTCGGAAGGATTTGCTGGAACAGGATGCGCCATTGCCGCTCGCCCGTTGCACGCGCCGCAAGTACAAATTCATCGTTCTTGATGGATAGCACCTGGCCACGAACAATCCGCCCGTATTGGACCCAGCCTGTCAGCCCAAGCACCAGGATCAGCTTATCGAGGCCGTTGCCCAGCACGCCCATAATGGTGAGGGCGAGCAGGATGGTCGGAAAGGACAACTGGATATCGCAGATGCGCATGAAGACGTCGTCCACTCGTCCGCCGAAATAACCGGAAAGCAATCCAACCAAGAGTCCGACGGTGCCGGAGATGACGACCGCCGACAGTCCGACCATCAGGGAGACGCGCGCACCGTAGATGATCCGGCTGAAGACATCGCGGCCGAGCGAATCCGTACCCAACCAGAAGGTGATGTCGGCGCTGCTCGTATAGCCGGGGGGCTTAAGCCGCTGAATCAGCTTGATGGCAGAAGGATCGTTCGGGGCGACCCAGGGGGCCGCAGCAGCCGCCACCAGGACAAGCAGAAGGACGAACACACTGATCACCGCGGCTTTGCTGCGAAAAAATCGTGACAGGAGCTGGTTCTTTTGCGAGCGACCGTCGGTTTGTTGCGGTGCCACCAGTTTATCAAACCTGGCGACCGGCTCATTTTCCGGCGGGCGATGAACAAGCGTCATGCGTCAAACCGGATGCGCGGGTCGATCCATGAATAAGCAAGATCGACGAGGAGATTCACCACCGCGAAGATCAACGCCAGCATGATCACCCCGGCCTGCACCACATAGAAATCCTTCGACCCGATCGCCGATACGATCTCGCGCCCGACTCCTGGCCAGCCGAAGATCGTCTCCGTAATGACTGAGCCGCCGAGCAGAAAGCCAAGTTCCAGACCAATCGCGGTCACGATTGGCAGCAGTGAATTGCGTAGGACGTGGGCATAAATGACCTGGCCTTCCGAGATACCCTTGGCGCGTGCGGTACGCACGAAATCGCGCTGCATGAAATCGAGCATTGAGGAGCGTGTCAGCCGCATGTTACGTGCAATCGGAAAGGCAGCAAGAGTGATGCCTGGCATGACGATATGCTGCCAGGTTCCGCTACCGGAAATCGGCAGCCATTTAAGATGCACGCCGAAGAACAGGATCAGCAGGATACCGAGCCAAAAGCTGGGGATCGACTGGCCGGCCAATGCCAGAACCGTGGCGATATGATCGAGCGGCTTATGCACCTTGATGGCGGACAGGACACCAAGCGGAATCGATACCAAAAGTGACAGAACGAAAGCGAAAGACGCCAGCTTGATGGTCGCCGGCAATCTCTCGGTGATCACCTCATATGCGGGTTTGTGGCGAATGAAGGAATAGCCGAAATTGCCCTGCAGGGCGTTACCCACGAAACTGGCATACTGGATATACCATGGTCTATCGAAGCCCATCTTTATTCGAAATTCCTGGATCTGCTCGACGGTCATATGGTCGGCCGCATCACGCAGGATCACCTCGGTGGGATCGCCCGTCATGAACAGCATGCCGAACGCCACGACACTGACTCCGAAAACGACGATGAGGGACTGAAGCACGCGACGAATTATATAGCGCACGGCTGGCTCACGCTCTCATCGCATGGCGGGCTCGCCATTCTTGGATTATCATACGAGATGGCATGCGACCCAATGCCTCGTCGCGACTTCACGGAATTGAGGTTCTATTATCCGGCAGTGGTCCATCGCAAGCGGGCAGCGGGAACTAAAGCGGCAGCCTGCTGGCGGATTGGCCGGGCTTGGCAACTCGCCCTCCAGCAGTATGCGTTGGCGCTGCCTCTCCAGTGCGGGATCGGGGATTGGAATTGCCGATAACAGCGCCTTAGTGTAGGGATGGAGAGGGTTTTCGTAAAGCTCGTCGCTCGATGTCAGTTCCATCATCTTGCCGAGATACATCACACCCACGCGCGTGGAGATGTAGCGCACCATACTGAGATCGTGCGCGATGAAGAGGTAGGTCAACCCCAGATCCTCGCGCAACTGTTCCAGCAGATTGATGATCTGCGCCTGGATCGAGACATCGAGCGCGGAGATCGGCTCGTCGCAGACGATGAAATTCGGCGAGGTGGCTAGAGCCCGCGCGATACCGATGCGTTGACGCTGCCCACCGGAAAATTCGTGCGGGTACCGGTCACGGAAGGAAGCGTTGAGTCCGACCTTTTGCATCAGTTCGGTGACAAGAGCGTTCTCCTCTCGCGCATTCTTGGCGAGGCCGTGGACGCGTAAGGGCCGCGCGATGATCTCACCGACCCGCATGTGCGGATTGAGCGAAGCGTATGGATCTTGAAAGATCATCTGCATGTGCCGTCTGGAGCGACGCACATTCTCCGGAGTTTCCTTGGCGAGATCGACGCCTTGAAAGGCAACCTCTCCGGCGGTCGGTCGGTAGAGATGGAGAATGGTACGGCCCGCCGTCGTCTTGCCACAGCCGCTCTCTCCAACCAAACCCAAAGTCTCCCCTCTAATAATATCGAAGGTCACGCCGTCCACGGCCTTCACAGCACCGACAACGCGCCCGAGGACGCCAGCCCGGATCGGAAAGTGCATCTTCAAATCTTTGACCTGAACCAGAATCTCGTCGCTCACCGGTCGCGCCCTAGTGTTTCAGTTGATCGTGCCAGCAAGCAACCACGTGGCCCGGCGCAACTTCGGCCAGAGCTGGGTTCTGCTCTCGGCAGCGATCGGTCGCAAAGCGGCAGCGCGGTACAAAGGGACAGCCGCGCAGATCCCCAAGCAGGTTCGGCGGCAAGCCACCTATAGCCTGCAGCTTGGTCTTAACCCGGGCATCAAGGCGCGGCAACGAATTCAGAAGACCGATAGTGTAAGGGTGTGCCGGTCGGGCGTACAAATCATCCACCGGCGCTTGTTCAACGATGTAGCCGGCATACATGACGGCGACTCTGTCAGCGAGGCGCGCAACGACACCGAGGTCGTGAGAAATCCAGATCACGGCAGTGCCGAGTTCAGCCTGAAGCTTCTTCACCAGCTCGACGATTTGCGCCTGGATAGTCACATCAAGCGCCGTCGTCGGTTCGTCCGCGATGATCAGCTGCGGTGAGCACGACAGCGCCATCGCGATCATGACACGCTGACGCATACCGCCCGAGAATTGGTGTGGGTAGTCATCGAGACGCTGTAATGGTGTCGGAATTCCCACCATAGTCAGCAGATCTGCCGCCCTTGACCACGCCTGTCGGCGGGTCAGTCGCTCATGCGCCAAGAGATTTTCCGTGATCTGCGCCCCGATCCTCATGACGGGGTTGAGCGACGTCATGGGATCCTGGAAGATGACGGCAATGGCTCTGCCACGGATTTCCCGCATCGCCCGATCAGTGAGGGTAAGTAGGTCTGTTTCCTTGAAGAAGACGCTACCGCCAACGATCCGCCCTGGTGGCGATTGAATCAGCCGAAGGATCGAGAGCACGCCGACGGTTTTCCCGCTGCCACTCTCCCCGACGATCGCAAAGCACTCGCCCCTATCGACGGAATAGGAGACGCCGTTTAAAGCGTTCACAACTCCGTTGACAGTATAGAACTTCGTCTCAAGAGTTCCGAACCTCCAGCAGCTTACGAGCCGGCGCCTCCCGCGATCGCCCCTTGCCACGTTCGAAGAGAGGTAATCCGTTTTGGATCATATTCTTGCGGCCTTCCTGTCTTTCAATGTGCGATCGTTCGATTCACAAAGGCGGCGGTTGAGCCCTACGTATTTCCCAAAGTGGTGCTGGCGCTTTGCAACCTACCTCCAGGCTATTTGGGCTCTCTTCCGTTGGCGCGTGGCGCGACGGCAGCAGACATATCAACTCAACCGCCACACAAGCACCGATCGCACCAATCCCTCCGTTCCCACAGCAGCCGGCATCCCAGGTTATCAAACGACCCCGATTCTAATTCTTGTCGACCATTTCCTAATTGTCGACGATTAAATCCGCTCTTAAATGATCGCCATGGTGGAATTGAGGCCAATCGGGGGGCCAGGGGCTTCGAACCGCCCATCACGCGCGGCTGGCCGCTCTACCAATTAATCGATCGGTCGCAGCGAAACACCGGGGTCGAAAAAACGCATCGTTTCGTGGTTACTTCGGCTGTCCTCGTTGGAACCCCCTCAGATTGGCGAGCGGGGGCGAATCGGGTGATGCTCATCCTATTCTTTGCAATCAGGCTGATGGCATCGCCTCGATGGGCCTGTTCGTCGCGCCGACACTATCCTTCCGGCTGCTGTATGGCTTTCTAATCCTGCGGCACCATCGACGTCGAATCATGTGTGCCGGGACGGCGCGAGGCCATGACTGCGTGGCCCGGCTCGCTCGATGAGTTGCAGGCTGTCAAGGCGTCGGGCGCAGTAGGCTATGGCGTCCGCGTGCGGTCGGCACCTTCCTTGGACGTGATCTCCGCCCCACTACTGTCGATCATCACCTGGATCTGGTCGGCCGTGCCGTAAGGATATGTTTTCGGGTCGTTCGGAGTACGCCAGGTCAAAGGAATGGACCAAAAAAAGATGCCCATGCCGAAGGGCCCGGGCGTACCGGGTGGAGTAGTGCCAATCGTGTCCTTGACGTTGTTGTTGGTGGCGTCGACCCTGCTCCATGTCCCCGTTGGGTGCATGCCCTTGTCCCATCCAAGGACGTTGTTGTAGTAACCAGCCGCCTGGCCAGCAACCGTTTCTTCCCGGACCTCGATGCCAGAAAACGACACGTTGAGCGGCAAGATCAGCGCGGTGGCCTCGAACCCCGAGCCCGCCAGTCCGGCGGTGTAGGCATGGTCGGTCGTCTTGGTCATCTTGCGTTCGCGTGGAGGAATCACCTGGAAATTGATCGAGCAAGGGGAGCCCGTGGCTGGCGTCGCCGTGACCGAACAAGACACTGGCTTGGCCGACGCGGGTGACAGCCAGCTGCCGCTCGCGCCAGTGGCATTGATGGTGCCCGCCGTTGCCGACCACTTGGACGGAGCCGACGCAGTCAAGAGCACGATCTCGTTGACGCCGACCACGGTCCGTGTGTCAGCCGTGCCGTCGGGCGCGGCGTCCAACGTTCGCGAGCTGATCGTGCACTGGGGAGCGGCCGGCGGGGGCGCGGGCGGCGAAGGTGCGCGCTGAGTGGGCGTCGGCAGCCCGGCATCTGTCTGCGAGGTGGGAAGGGCCGTCTCGCTCCTCGCGGATGTCTCCGAGATTGGCTGCTCGTTCCACACCGCAACGTTGCCGAAGCTGTGCCCGAAGCGAGACCCTGCTGCGGCCCCAGATGTCCCTCCCGCGGGAGTTGGTGCACGGCCAGGCGGTTGAGGAGCGGGAGCCGGTGGCTGGGGAGCAGGAGCAGGCCTGGGAACGTAGCCCTTGGCGTCTCCCTTGCGCTTGATGGCCTGGGCGCGCGCGAGGTACAAGGGAGCGCCGTCATCGTAAGCACGTTGCTCATCGGCCGGAACCGCCCGCCCTGCCGTCACCGCGTTTCCGATTCGCGTCACGATGCCGGGCAACAGAGCCAGAAGTTCACGTTCGGAGTTTGCGGTCTGGGTATTGAGCCACGATTGCGCTGCCTGGACACCCTGTCCGCCGAAGCGGACGTCCTCGCGGCAATGAACAAGTTCATGCCGGACGGTGAGATCCCTGGCATAGAAGTGATCGCGGAAGGGCTGATTCTTCATAAACCGCCGTCCGGCGTGCGCCACGGGGGCGGGAGGCGGAGTTAGATCGGCGACAATCTTCGGATAGTTGGTTTGGTTGATGGAAGGATCGGAATCAGAAGCGATGTCGGTACGACCGGAATTGGTCACCTGATACGTGATCGCGCCTCGAATATCACCGGTTACCTCAAAGCTGGCCGGGGTAGCTAGCGTACCTGGGCTGCCCGAACCCGCTGGAGTGCCTGGGGCACCCGCATGATGGGTGTATGAGAAGTTTTCAGGGAGAAAGTTGTAAACGGTTAAGCCGAAGTCAGTGGGGGGAGGCCCCTCGTTCTTGATGCTGCTGGTGTAGTTGAGATGGCTGGTGATGCTGTCTGCCTGCTTCCCTGAGATGGAGGCCAGCGTACCGTTGGAAATGGGGATGGGTTCACCATCTTTGCGCTGCGGTTTCGATTCCTCTGGTTTCGGAACGGCAGACTGGCTGACCCGCGGCCCGTTCTCTGCCGGCGACGTGTGCCGGTCGGCGCTAAGGGCATCGCTTTGGCGGCCTTTTACGATTGCGCGGAGCGTGGCCGTAAAGGGGCGCGTTTGTGTAGGAGAGGTTGCAGCGGAGCTCGGGGAGTAGACAGGTATGGCAGCGAAATTCCAGGAGACGGTTGGTGCGGAGGCTCGGTCGAAAGCCGCGGCGCGGTAAAGCGGCGATGTGTTCGTCGAAGGTGCGGCGGGCTTCGCCTTTGGTTTTGCAACTGGCGGAGCAAACATAGTCGCCTCCACAGCCGTGCCGACGCAATGATTGTGGCATAAGCCGCGGGTGATGAGAACACTCTAAGGCACAGCGCGACACTGATGAAATTCACTGCAACTCCGCGCACGTCGTTTTGCCGCGGTGCATGAGTTCGGAAATGGCACATTTGAGACGAGCCATTCATCCAGCACGCGTCCGGTTTAAATGATAGTGGTCGTGTATCCGCCGGTCGGCCATGTAGCACTCTCAGCCAGTGCGAACTCCGGTCGGACCGGGTTGACGCAGTCCGACCAGATCGCGGCCGCTGCCTCATTGTTCCAGCCGCAAAGCCGGCCCTGGGGAACCCCCCCCGCAAGGGCCTGTGCATAGCTCGAATAAATCCCGCATAGCCGGTGCGATTGATCGTGACGCATCAAGGCCCCGCGGTTATAGGCCGCCACCGTGAAGGTTTATCAGACGAGAGGCCAGTTGTGATCATGCCTTCAATGAAGCCCTGAAAACGCCCCGTTTCTAGCGTTGCTCCGGCACCACGATGTGGTATTCGGCGAAGAGGGTATCAATGCGCGGATCGATTGCTCTTGCCGCAGTAATGTCGTATCTCGCTCGGGTTCGATCTCCTTGCTGCGCGTAGGCAATTCCCCGGCCGTACAAAGCCGGCGCGGAATCCGGGCTCATCTGTAGGGCGGAATCAAAATCGGCTATCGCGGTGTCCGGTTCCTTCAAAATTAAGTGTGCCAGCCCGCGTGCCACGTAGTGAATGTTCAGAGTTGGTTGGAGCTGGATGGCTTTGTTCAGATCTGCCATGGCGCGATTTCGGTCTCCCGTGACCGCGTAATCTAGGCCTCGCATGCTGTAGACGGGGGGAATTGGAAACAGCCCAATCGACGCACTGAAATCGGCTATGGCGCTTGTGCGGTCGCCCTCCGCGTCATACGCCGTAGCACGGTATAAGTAGGCCATTCCAAGACGGACGTTGCTTTGGTGACCAGATTGAATGAAGCGCGTGCATGCGTCTATCTGGACAGCCGTTGGAGCTCGCTGATTACAGTCGCCGAGATCCTCAGATCGGGCGTTGCTCGTAGCGGCGAGATTCAAAGTCACCAACACTAGGACCAAAAACCGCTGCCGCATTTTGGCGGGCATTCTCGCTTCTAGTCCATTGCGATCACTCAGTGTGCTGGTTGCCCAGCTGATTGCGGTTGTAGAATTCGCGCCATGCATGGGCCCTCCTATGGACCACCTGACCGAGGCCTCAGCCGAATAGCAGTAGGTCAATTCCCTACGTCCCAGATGGCTCCAGGGACGCACTCCAATCCGGGGGGCAACATTCGACGCCGATTGACAAGCCGGTGATCGCCAATCTGAGCTTCCCAGGCCGGAGCGGACGGAGAGCCTGTAGAAAGTCACTTCGTTTCGGGGGGTGGGGTCGTGCCGATCCACTTGTCCTTGACGGCGTCGTAATGGGCCTGCGGGTTGTAGAGCTTGACCTGCAGGCCGATCTGCTCCGCCGTCAGCTCTCCGATCACGGCCTTGATCTGGTAGGAGCTTACCGCCTCGTCATGCTGGGCATTGACCAGACTGACCTCGGAGGCGAAGAGATCCTGCTGGCCCTGCAAGACGTCGAAGGTCGTGCGGGTGCCGACTCGGTTCTCTTCCACCAGGCCGGCATAGGCGATGTTGTTGGCCTTCACCGCCGCCTCGAAGGAAACGATCTGGGCCTGCGCCGCCCGCAGGTTCTGCCAGGCTTCCGTCGCGTTCTGCGAGGTCAGGCGGATCGCCGCGTCGACCTGGTTCTTCGTTTGGCCTAAGGTCTCCTTCGCCTGCCGAATCCTCGAATATTCGGCGCCGGCCTGATAGATCGGCACCGTGAGGGTCACCAGGACCTGGCCCTCGGTCTGCCAATCATGCTTTTGCTGCTGGTTGCTGGCCTGCAGGATCAAGCCGGTGAGGGCGATGCTCGGCATGAGCTGGGCGTCCGCCACATCGACCCCCGCCGAGGCCGCCTCCTGATTGGCCTGGGCGTTGAGGACCTGGGGATTGGCGACGATCGCGTGGGCGACCGTCTCCTCGGCGGTGCCGGGCAGCTGGGCCGCCGGCGGCTCTGGCTTCAGTACCCCCGGCCAATTGCCCACGACATTGCGATAGACGGCCTGGGAATTGGTCAGATTCGCCTCGGCCTGACGTTGGTTGGCAAAGCCGGACTGCAGGCCGGCGTCTGCTTGAGCGACGTCGGTCCGGGTGGCGAGGCCGGCCTTGAAGCGGGCATCGGCCTCATCGAGAGCCTGCGTCAGCACCCTGACGTTGTTGATGGCGAGGTCGAGGACGGCCTGGTTGTTATAGACGTCGAAATAGGCTGTAGCGGCCTGGAGCAGGATCGTCTCCTCCTCGTTCAGGAGGTTCGCCCGCCCGGCCTTGATCTGATAGTTCGCCTGGTTAATAGAGGCGTCCGCCCGGCCGCCGGTCCACAGCGGCTGGGTTAGGTCGATGCTGGCGCGTAGGGATAGAGGGTCGAATAGTGGGTCTTGTTCGTACTCTGGGGCAGAACGCCCCCGTTCGACTGACCGGTGCCGGTAGTGCTCCCACTCTTAAAGTTCGTACTCTGGGGCTGGATGCCGTAATTCGCTTGGCCGGTGATGGTCGGCCGGAGCTGGGCATACGCCTGGGGCAGGTTTTCATCCACCGACCGCAGATTGGCCTGCTGGGCGGCCAGGTTCGGATTTCCCTGATAGGCCTTGGCGAGGGCTTCCATCAGCGTATCGGCGGAGGCCTCCGTTACCGGCAACAAGGCGAGCGGCGTCCAGAGCAGAAGCCTGGTGCAGATCCCTTTCTTCAAACGCCCCTTCAGATTCATTTCCGGCAATCCTCCCGCG
This sequence comes from uncultured Alphaproteobacteria bacterium, assembly GCA_963757155.1. GTDB lineage: Bacteria > Pseudomonadota > Alphaproteobacteria > Dongiales > Dongiaceae > DASXQK01. The sequence goes on along the minus strand of CAVWQS010000011.1, from coordinate 159,056 downwards.
ATTGCGACCTGGAAAGCAGGGTGGCAGTAAGGCCGGGGGGCAGGAAACGACGATACGCCTGCGTGGAGACGCGACGTGTTAACAATCGGACACCTAGAAGTACCCCTCACGCGACGCGGGCAAGCGATGGATTGGAGTAGGGTATTTAGGAAGGGCAGGGGCCGCCGAAGTTTTCGGCTTGCCGATTGGGCCATGCTTTCGCTGATGGCCCCCGTCGCCGCGATATTTGTAAGTCTCTAAAATTATTAACTGTTTTCCCAGGACGGCAACGCTTTCGATCGTCAGGCGGTTTAGGCCGATAGGAGCAAATCAAGATGGTTGCGGGCCCGGGATCTGGACCTACTGACACCGGTGCGGTTGCTCAGACCGCGACGGGCCGCAGAGTCAACTGTCGGTGGTTTCCCTCCCCCGCAACCATCTTGATTTGCTCAAAAGCCCGGCCGTCGAAAGACTGCCGGGCTTTTGATTCGCGCCTACGTCGCAAAGATCGAGGATGCCGGCGAGTTCGCCGCCGCATGACGCGGGGCAAGTCTGCAGGCGAGCCGTCGCCCGCGCGAGTATGACATTGTCGCCGACGAAGATTACCGTTCTCGTAGTCAGCAGTTGGGGCTTGCGCTGGTGCTCTGGTCGGCGGTCACGGTCCGCTCAGTCAAATCCCCAGACCTTGAGGGTGGCGGTCGGTGCATTATTCAGGATCTTGTACTGGACCGTCACCGACGTGAGGCGCCCCTTGCGTCCCGGAGCATCCTTCGGCGCCGTTTGTCCCCCTGACTTCAGGACCCCGACATCCTTCAACGTGTCGTCTCTGCGATTGTCCCAGCTGAGGACGAGCGTCGTGATCTCCACGTCAGCGCCCTCGACAGAGATCTTCACCTGCTTGACGTCCTTGTCCCACCGACCCCCAGCGCTCTTGATGGCCACGCTTGGATCGGCAGACTTGATCGTCTGCTCGCTGAGCACGAACCACTCGTCGGCAGTTCTGGCACTCCCCATAGCGCCCATGAGGAAGACGAACGCGACAACGAAAGAGGTGATCAAGGTGTGGATCTTCGTCTTCATGACGTCCGCTTTCTGATCCCGGTTCAACCCCAGGATCCGTGTCCGCCTACCGCTGGCAGCCATTCCAGGGCAGTGGCGAGACGAAAGGTTTAAGGACCATCTGCTCCGCGAAGTCGCGGAATACCTAGTTAATCAGTTCGTGCAGATATTCCACCTCCGATGACGCGTTCCCGCTGTTCAGAATTGAACATCGCTGCAATAGGAGCTGCAGCGGGAACGCGCGCCGGGGGCAGAGTACTTGGCCGACTGGATCAACTGATTCCCTGGCAGTGCGCGAAGTGCTGCTCAGCCACTTGAAATGATCCACCCTCCGCTGCCTATCCCCAGCGTGACCGGGGCGCGCACTGTACGGCGACAGTTCGGCGAGCAGGGGCCGCTTGGGGGCCGCTGGCCGGGCTGCCCAGCGTGCCGAAAGTCGCATTTTCAACCAACTTTGCCGTATTTTTTCCGTCCGGGCGATAGAGCGCTGGGCTAACTGGCGACATCACGCGCGAGGTTGGAATAGAATTCAGTTGCGCCTGATTAATCAAAGAGCTCAACGAGGAGGAGCGGCATGTTGAAGGCCACGCCCTGGCATAAGACGGGGACGCCGTGTCATCCCGGCGTGAGCAGCATTGCGACCCGGTGGCTTGCGGTCGCAGTGGCAATGGTCGTGCTGGCGGCCTGTCAACACGGGGATCTGACTTACAGCCAATCCACCGGAGCCTTCCACATGCCGCTGGGGGCCGGAAGCAGCAATAGGAACGACTAGAACTGAGGCGTTCGGCTGCGGGCGGGGCAAGTAGTGTGTCTGGCCCTCAGGGCAGTTTGACCTTGATTAACCGATCGTGCAGCGAATGAACGGCTATTAACCTTCTTGAACTTGCGCAGTTGTAGTCCGCTGAGATGCCTTCGGGGGCCACCTGGCCGCTCGCGGTCTTGCCGCGCAGAAATAGTCTTCCGCGCACGCGCCTGTGACTTTTAGTGGGCGTAAGAACCCGCTAACAACCGTCGACGGCAGAGTTGATACTGATGCTTGCGAATTGGCTCATGAGTTGGAACAGAGCAGGAGCATGAAGGTGGGGGCGTCGCTTCGGCTTAAGCTGTTGGGGTCCTTCGAAGCCCGCGGGTCGTCAGGTCAGACCGTCGAGATCTCCGGAAAGAAGGCGCAGGCGCTGCTGGCCTATCTCGCGCTCAGTCCCGGCAAGAGCTTGCCGCGGGAGAAGTTGGTCAATCTGCTGTGGAGCGATCGCGGGGACGCCCAAGCCCGCGGCAACCTGCGCCAGGTCTTGGTGACGCTTCGCCGGGATCTCGAGGGGATCGACCCGGCGCCGCTGCTCTTCGAGCGCGATACGATTACCGGAGATGCAGCCGTCATCTCGACCGATGTCGGGGAATTTCAGTGGCTGGCGGCTTCCAGCGCGCTCGACGATCTGCGCCAAGCCGCAACGCTCTATGAGGGCGAGTTTCTGGATGGTCTCGCAATCCGCGACCCGGCCTTCGAAGAGTGGCTATCCGGCGAGCGGAGCCGGCTCCGCGAAATCGCGATCACGGTTCTGGATCGCCTGACCGGACTTTTGACCGGCGCTGAAGCTGTGACCATCGGGAAGCGTCTCCTCGCCCTGGACACGCTTCGCGAGGGCTCCTATCGGGCCCTCATGCACATCTATGCCGACCAAGGGCAATTCGATCAGGCCATTCGTCACTATCAGGCTTGCCGGGATATCCTGCGGCGCGAGCTCGGCACCGAGCCGTCGAAGCAGACGACCAATCTCTACCGCGAGATCAGCGAGAGCCGATATCGGCCGGCACAGTCCAACGAAGCGCCTGCGCCGGCGCCGGGAACGCCACCGCCTGCGACCGCTAACTCTCCGTCGCCTCTCTCGATCGCCGTGCTGCCTTTCGTCAACATGAGCGGCGATGTGGAGCAGGAATACTTCAGCGACGGCATCACCGAAGATATCCTCACCGACCTGTCGCGGGTCTCTGCGCTTTTCGTCATCGCGCGCAATACGGCTTTCACCTTCAAGGGAAGGGCGGTGGAGGCTGTCCAGGTCGCGCGCGAGCTCAATGTCAAATACGTTCTCATCGGCAGCATTCGCAAAGTTGGCACGCGGGTTCGCATCATCACGCAATTGATCGATGGCATCTCGGGGGGTCATGTCTGGGCCGAGCGTTACGACCGGGCATTCGGCGACATCTTCGCGCTGCAGGACGAGATCTCGCAGGCGACGGTCGCCGCCCTGAAGGTCAGGTTGCTGCCCCAGGAAAGAAAGGCGATCGAGACCCGGTCGACTCAGAATCCCGAAGCCTACGAGCTCTATCTGCACGCCCGGCACTATCTGCAGCAGCGTGGTGCCAGGAATCTCGAGATCGCTCTTCGGTTTTGCCACCAGGCGCTGGAGGTCGATCGCAACTATTCCCGCGCCTGGGCCTCGGTGGCCCTTTGCGAGGCCCTGCTCTATGTCAGGGGGCGATCGAGCGACTCCGGGCTGTCGGCAGCCGAAAAGGCGCTGTCCCTGGACCCGAGTCTGGCCGAGGCCCATGCCGCCAAGGGAAGGGCCCTGGCGGAGCTCGGTCGCTACGACGAGGCGCTCGCCGCGCATGAGGTATCGCTCAGGCTGAATCCGGACTCCTTTGACGTCCGGTATTATTTTGGCCGTACCTGCCACCAAATCGGGCGATATGAGGCAGCGATCGAACATTTGGAGCGCGCGGCGCAGCTTCTGGAAACGGACTACTCTCCGCTCGGCTTGGTCTCGCAAAGCTACGAGATGCTGGGCCGCAAAGACGAGGCGACCCATACGGTCCGTCGTGCTTTGGTGCTCATCGAAAGCGAGATCGCGGAGCGTCCCGACAACGTCCATGCCATCGTGCAAGGTGCCTGGGCGCTGGCTTATCTCGGCGAAAGGAAGCGCGCCCAAGAATGGGCGCGGCGCGCCATGGCGATCGATCCCGACGATCCGCTCGATCACTATAACCTGGGCTGCTCCTTGGCTCGGATGAACAAGCCGGACCAGGCGCTCGATCTATTGGAAGCTTGCGCGGCGAAGATGTCTCCGGAATGGATCGACTGGGTCAAGCAAGACAGCGATCTGATATCGCTGCACGACCATCCCCGCTACAAGGCCTTGATTGCCCGTGGGGAAGCGAGCCTGGCAGCGCTTCGGAGGGACAAGGCGGCCCAGACGAGCGTCGCGACGGTGCCGCTGAAATCGGCATGATGGCGCGAGTCAGCCATAGCGCCGATCCTCCCCTGGGTTGCTTCAGTTCACTTCAGTGAATCCAGATCCTTGGCGACTTCCTTGAGCACCGTATCCAGGGCTTTCGCTTCTGCGCTATAGGCCGTACGGCGATCCTGCAGCGTTTTCGCCAGGCTCTTGGCCAGATCGCCGGCCGCCGGCGTCGCCTTTATCGCCGCGGCGACCTCCCTCTGTTTGAGCAGGGCCTCCTGGTCCTTGATGTCTGTCTGCGCGGTCTCCAGGCTGCCGCCCAATAGCTTCCCAAAGGTCCGGACAGCCTCCTTCAGGTCGTCTGTCAGATTGCCGACAGGGTCATTGCTGGTCTGAGCCGCTTTGAGATTGAGCCCGGGCTGCTCGGGCAGTGTCACCACCACGCCGGGACGCAAGCCCCCTTCTTGAGCGAGGACGGGGTTCGCCTTGACCAGGGCGGCGACGGCGAGCTTGCGCGAATCTGGCGTGAGATTGGCATATAGCCGGTCGGCCAAGGCGTCCAGATTGGCCTCCTTCTTCACGGTGGTGAGCCGCATGAGTTGCCTCCCTCCTAAATATTGACGTTCAACACATCCCACGGAACCGGCTGGGCATTGATCCGAATGGGGCCGGTGGCGAGATTGCCGAGCACCACGGCCTTCTTCGCGAGGAGCTGCAGGGTGGCGGCGTCGCCCTCGCCGACAAGCCGGTTGTTGGCCGCGCCGATATGGTCGGCCGCGATCAGCCCGATCAGCCCGTTATTGCCGGTCAGCTCGGCGTCGTTCTGATCGAAACGGCAGCCGAGCAGGCTGCTGATCTCCACCAGGGGCCGGTTGGGCGACTGCCCCGTCAGATTGTTTCCCCGCACGGAGGCCACACCCCTGGCCGGGTCGAGCAAGATGGCGCGCTGGCCGCTCAAGTAGAAGCTGTTGTCCTTGAGGGGCAGCAGCATGGCGCCGAGGGGTTGGATGGTATTGGACAGGCCCGTGCTGTCCGTGTTGACGGCAAAGCGCCGCGATGACGATGGCCTGCCAGGCGGCGATGCTGGGTTTCTCGCTCGCATCGGCGATGCGCGCGATGCTGTTGCTCTCCAGCGTGAGTTTCCGGAAGGAGGCATCGATGGCGATGGCGATGGTGCGGCCGAGGAATTCCGCCGGACCGATGCCGAACATGCGGTTGGCGGCGACCCGCAGCTCGCCGGCGTTGACGGCGAGCAGGGCCGCACGCAGGGGATTCTGATTGGCGACGCCGGCGACTCCGGCGAAAAGATTGCCTACGACATCGGCACGCTTCGTGGCGAGAAGCTGCAGGCCGACATAGCGCTGCCCTTGATCGTTCAGATTCTGGCCGAGATCGGTGAAGTGATTGTTCTCGATGGTGAGGTAGGCGGCGCTCGCATCCTCCGCCATCATCAGCGCCGCGCCGCCGACGCCGTCGACGACGTTCGATTTGATCATCGCCTCGCCCAAGGCCTTTTTTATGGCGATGCCATCGCCGGCGAAGCCCCGTCAGCCGGTTGGCGGTGATATAGGCATGGTTGATCGGCCCCTTGTCCAAGCCGGGCGCCAGAGTGATGCCGGTCACCGGCTTGCCGCGCGCCGCCGCGCCGACAATCTCGTTGTCGGTGATGCGCAGCCCATTGCTGCCCGCGACGATGCCGTCGCCGGTCACCTGCAGGACATTCTCGGCGATCGTCACGCTCGCGGCGGGCAAGGCGCCGCCCGTGGCAGTGATGCCCGCCTGGCTGCAGAGGAGAAGCAGATTCCCCGTCAGGGCGAGTTCGCCATAGTGGAGGCACATGCCCTCGAGGCTGAGGCCGCGCTGGCTGCAGAGGAGCAAATTGTCGCTGACCCGCAGATTGGCGGTGAAGGCATAGTCGCGCTCGGCACCCGGCGCCACGATGCCCGCCTCGGCAACGAGCGCGCAGTCGCGGATGACGGCGCCCAGGATCACGCCACCGAGGCCCACGGCGACGGAGGTCGTCCCTTCTTGCGGCAAAGCGAGGACAGCCAGATGAGTCAGCTGCAGGTCGACGCAGTTGGCGGCGGCAATCATCGCCGTCCCGTCCTTGGCGGGGGCGGCCCCGATGATGGACAGGTTCTCGATGGCGACGCCGAGCGCGCTGCGAATTGAGATCGCCGCGCCCGCTTCGACCGGCTGCAGGATGGTGAGCCAGCCCTGCCCCCGGATCCGGAGCGATCGCACCCCTTCCAGATTGAGCGGCGCACGCAGACGATAGAGGCCGGCATCCAGGCAGATGGTTCCGCCCCGGGTGCGGATGCTGTCGATCGCCTGCTGGATGGTGGCGGTGCCCGCGTTATGCGCCTCGGCATGGACGCAGACCGTGCAGTCGCAGCTCTCGCCGCTAACCTCGGGCGGCCAGAACACGCGGCAATCGGTCTCGGAGTCCGGGAAGGTCACCACGGCGAGGCGCGCATAGTGGTGATGGATGCCGCGGGGAGGGGCGTCGGTCAGTTGCTCGATGCTGCCATCGGCCACCCGGGCGGCAAAGACCCAGTTGTCCCCCACCTTGAATTCGCCGCCAGCCGCCAGGGCGAAGTCGACCAGTATGCCGTTCTCGAGCGACAGCTGGACGCCCGCGGCCGGAATGAGGATGCCGTCGGAGCTCGCCGAGGTGTTGAGATCCTGGAATGTCGTGCCATCGGCGCGGCGCACGAGGCCCGACTGGTCCCAGCGGCGGATGCGGGTGTGACGCTCGGCCGTGGTGCGGCCCTGGGCGTCGACGGGGAAGAGCCCGGCGGGCAGCGGATCCTCGAGGAGGATGGAGCGGGTCGCGGTGTCGACGCCGTCGCCGGGGCGAATGCGCCGCAGCAGGCCGGGCCGGCCGTGCAGCTCATGCCAATCGTCCAGGATCTCGATCCATTCTCCGGCATGGAATCCCAGCACCTCGTCGCGTCCGATGCTGTCCACCACCAGGCGGTTGCCGCCCTGGATCTCGCTGACCGCGCTGATGATGGTGGCGTTGTCGCGCGACCATTTGAAGGTCGCCGTGCCCAGGGGCCCGCCGTTATGGACCTCGACCCGGTAGAGCTGGTTCTCCAGCCCCTTGTAGCCCGCGGCCGGCGGCACCAGGCAGGGGTTGGGATCGCCAGGGACGTCGCCGGTCGCGGTCGTGAGCCGGGCACCGGAGGGAGCGATCACCGCTGGCCAGCCCGTGACCTCGCCATCGGGCGTGGCGCAGGTCGCGTTGCCGATATTGCTGAGCAGCTTCACCTGCCAGACGGTCTGCAGCCGGGTGGTGGTATCGACGCCGACGGCCTTCTCGACCAGATCGGGATATTGCCAATGCGTCACTTCCCGCTGCCAGACATCGAGATAGACGAGCTGCGGCCCGCCCGTCAGCGCGGGACGGTTGAAGATATCCGCGGGTGCCGGCTGATTGGTGGCATTGAAGGGCAGATAGGGCTGGGCGAAGAAGGAGAGCGCCGTGGTTCCCTCCAGCTCCGCGAGCGCCGGGTCCCACTGGAGCGGCGTCCCGCCATGGTTCTCCGCCAGGATTCCGTCCACATAGATGCGGCCCGGACCGATGCTGAGCTGGCCCCCGGTCGCCAGGATGTGGAAGCCCTCGGGCGTGGTGCGGGGCACGACGGCGCGGCCCAGCGTGTCCATGGTCCCGGCCTGGAGACGGCGGGAAAGCTCGGCCACCCATTCGTTCCAGTCGGAATCGAGTTGAACCCGTCCCTGCTGCATCACCACGCCGAAGAAGTCGTTCCACGGCTGGAAGCTGAACCGGCTACAGTCGAAGCTCATGACGCGCTCTCCTCAATTCTCGTAGAAGACGCCGGACGACAGCCCGACGCGCAGGAACTCCTGCAGCCGAACTTGCAGATTGGCCTCGCGCTGCGCCGGGAACAGCGCGTGGAAGGCGCCCATCTCGCTCTCGTCATCGGCACCCCGGCGGATCTCATCGGGGCTGCTGCGCGAGAGCTGGCAATAGGCGGCGACGCCGTAGCGCAGCGAGGTGAAGCGGGGGGCAACGCCGGATTCGCCTTCGGCACTCTCCGGCTGGCAGCGATAGCGGCGGGGCGTCAGAGAGGCGAAGGGCAGGAAGGTGAAGCGGACGCAGCCCGTCTGCCGCCGCACCGCATAGACCGGCGGCAGCGTGTCGCCGCCCGCGGCCCGCGCCAGCAGCAGGCAGTTGGAAACGAGTTCCATCGCGCCGGCGCGGATCCGCCCGATGACGGTGCAGGCGGTAAGGGAGATCTCGCCGCCGGCCGAGGTCCCATCCGGGGCGCAATAGGCGGTCGCATCCGGCGCATTGGCATCGATAATGGAATCCGTGGCCGTGAGGCTCGTCCCGTCGGGCAGCCGGAGGGCGCCCAGGATCGCATGGTCGATCGTCACCGTGACGCCCGGCCGTTCGACCAGAAGGCTCTCCGCACCCGGCGAGACGGGATTGCCGGCGCCATCGAGGCCGAGGCCCGGCGCGAAGCTGGCATGGGCGATGGTGAGCCGGGCCAGCTCGTCGCCGGCGGTGCCGGGTACGCGCAGGCGCGCGCCGGCGACCAGCAAGCCTTCCAGGCTGAAGGCGCTGTCGGCGCCACCCGTCACCGTCAGCTCGCCGGCGAGGATGAGCACCGGTCGCCGGTCGGCCGCCGCGCGCAGGATCACATGCCCGCCGGCATTGACCGTGACGGCCAGCGCCTCCTCATAGCGGCCGCTATCTGTGATCTCCACCACGCCGCTGCCGCCGAGCGCCGTGAGGGCCGCGGCGATGGTGGGGTGGTCGCCGGGCACATGCAGGACCGTGGTGCCGGCGGCATCGGCCTCGCGCGCGCGGTCATACTCGCCCCCGCCCATATCGGCGGAGAAGGCGTCGTGGTAGGTGACCGCGACGCTTTGCGGCACGGGCAGATCGGCGGCCAGCGCAATCCGGCCCAGCACGGGATCGATGCCATAGGTCCCGTCCGGCGGGACATGGGCCCAGGCCGCGCCGTCGTCGGCGAGATTGCAGGCGACGATGGCCGTGCGCGCCACCTCGGCACCGTCGACATAGAGGACGATGCTGGGATCGGCGTCATCCACCGCATCCGCCGGCGTCTCGCGCGTTCCGTAGTAGAGCACCTTGCGATCGTCCAGCGCGCGCCGGCCGATCGGGTCCGGCACATTGATGGGATCGGCGAGATGGGTGATCTCGTCCTCCGCCTGGGGATTGGTGAAGAGCTGGAGCGGGTGTCCCAGCGGGCTCACGAGATATCGCCGGTCGTCGACCCTGACGGCCGGGCTCTCGGTATGGCGATAGGCGTTGAGGCGCCAGAGGAAGATCCCGACATTGGGGATGTTGAATCGTCCGCGGCGGCTTTCGATGCGCCGGACGTCCACCGTATGGGCGAGGGAATCGAAGGCGCTGCCGATCCGCGCCAGCGGCTCCCAGCGGCGCATGTCCGGCGCATAGAAGCTGCGCGGCCGGATATGATTCATATACTGCGTCCAGCCGAGCAGCTGGAAATACTCCACCGCGCGGGCATTCCACCCCGTGACGTCGCGCGCGAGCTGCTCCAGCACCGCCGCCGTTCCCTTGCGGCGGCGGAGCGCAATGGTATGAGCGACCTCGGCGCGGGCGAGACCCCGCGCCTGGCCCAGCGCATGCAGCGGCTCATAGCCGATGAGGTCGCCGATATAGGGGATAGCCCAGTCGGCGCAGGTCTCGATGAACTGGTCGTCGTAGAGCTGCGCGAGATTCTCCTCCATCGCCGCGAGCTCGCCGGCAAAGACCGTCAGCAGCGCCTTCAGCGGTCCGCGGGCGGCCTTCTCCCGCAGCGCATTGATGCGTTCCTGCTCGGCGACGGTCGGGCTGGGCAGGGCCTCGAGGCCCTGGAGCTCCAGCTTCTCCGCCGGCGACAGCAGATTGCCCATGCCCGCGGCGAGCTCGGCATCGCGGATCCGATGGATCGCGGGCAGCAGGCGGAACAGCGTGTCGGCGTCGATGCTCATGGCATGGAATCCACAACCAGAGGTGCCGCATCCAGGGTCAACAGCTCGGCTGCTAAAGGCAGCTGCGTGAGGGATGCCACGGGCAGGGCCGCGAAGAGGCGCGGCACGAAGACCGGGCTCGGCGCATCGCTGCGGTGGAGCTGGGTCACATTCACGGCCTCGACGCCGTCGACGGCCTGAGCGACGGCTGCGACTTCGTCCACCGAGACGCCCTGGCCGAAGCTGCGGGCATCGAAGCCGAAGGCCGCCCGCAACCGTCCCTCGATGGCCGGCAGCACGAGCTTGGAATCCGCATCCGCCGCGACCTTGACCGCGATCCGCAGGCGGAAGCGGGCATCTCGATAGCTCACCAGGCGCAGCGGCATCAGCGGGTCGCCATAGGCGTGGAGCAACTCCTGAAGATGGCCGAAGGTATCGCTGCTCTCGGGCACCGGCGCGCCCGCTTCGCCCGCCACGGTGAGGAAGACCCCACGCGCCGGCCCGCTGGGAATCCAGAGCGCATGGGCCTTGGCGATGCCGGCGAAGGCGCGGGCGAAATCGCGGTAGTCGCGGATCGAGACGGCGCGATCGAGGGTCACCACGGTCAAAGGCGCGTTGTCCCGGGCCTTGTCCTCGCTCTCCTTGTCCTCGCCGCCGGTCGCGGCCTCGGGGTTGGTGGCCCCCGTCACGCCCAGCGGACGCGACAAAAGATTGGTGAGCTTGCCGCCCGCGACATTGCCGGCAAGACCAAGGCCCTTGCGATAGGTGGCGCGGATATTGTGGTCGCCCGAGGGCGGCCGTGCGCCCTCCTGGCCGTCGCCGAAGCGCACGGTGGTCACCCCGTCGTCGTCGATCGCCGTCTCATAGACCCGCTCCGTGGGGCCGCGGGCATAGAGGCTCGGCACCTCCTGCCAGAGCAGGTCGTTGGCCCGCAGCGCCAAGGTGGATTGGCGGCCGCTCGGCGTCGCCGCGCTGATGAAGGTCAGAGGAGACTGACGGAGCGTGAACGTCGCGTTGGGGACGCGCGCATCGCCGCTGCCCAGGATCTCGCTCACCGTCTCGCCATGGGTCGCACGGGCGACATTGGCGTTCACCGCAGTGGTTTCGCGGTCATAGCAATAGGCGAGGGGGGCTGCGAGGGTGAAGGTCGTGCGGTCGCGATCCTGGGTCACCGCCCCGGCGGCATCGGCGATGAGGACGATCTCCTGCACCTCCTCATCCTTTTCTTCCGCCGGCACGAGCTCGATGGCGGCCGCCGGTACGCTCAACATCCCGTCGCGCCCGTCGCGGTCCAGGAGGCTGAGCCGCAGCTGCGCGCTCCCCGGCGCTGCCAGACGCTGGCCGAAATCCTCTGGCGAGAGGTTGAGCCAGAGGCTGCCGGACTGCTCCTCAGGTGCTGCCAGCAGGCGCAGGGAATCGCCTTCCCCAATCGCGACACTGCCGCCTTGCGTCAGCGGCATCGCCACATCGGGCTCGCCCTTGCGAAGCCGCACACGCGCCCGCTTGCCGCTGAGGGCGAGCGCACGGCCGGCGGCGATGTCCGGCGCCAACCGGCCGAGTGCGAGCGTGCTGCCATAGAGCGGATATCCCAGCGGCGTCTCGGAGACGGCCAGCGGCTCCGACTGGCCCAGCACCAGGTTCTGACGCAGGCGGTAGCGGAAGACGTCCAGATTCTCGTCGGTGTCCGGCTTGATGCGGGTGACCTTGCCGGAAAGTCCGAAATCGGTGCGCGAGGGATAACTGACGGCCTTCGCCTGATAGAGCTCGACATAGCCGGAGAAGCCTGAGGGATGGGCCGTGGCCTCATTGGAGACCAGGGCGATCCAGCTGCCCGGCGTGATCTTGGGATAGGCCGCATCGAGATCGATCTGCGATCCCTGGATGCTGAACATGCTGGAGAGCCAGGTGATGCCCGTCCCGGTGCCTTCGATCAGCGAGCCCAGCGCGGAGTGGTCCGCGCTCATCAGCCGGGGATCGGGCGCGTTATGGCCGAACAGGCCGGCGCGCTGGCGGAACACATAGACCGCAGCGCCGGCGCCCGCGGGCTCGATATGCGGGGTGACATTGCCCAGGGGGCCGCTCCAGCGAAGCCGAGTGCGCTGGCTCGCCCGGTCCTCCGTCACCTCGCTCACGAGGCGGATGTCCCAGCGCTCGCTGCCGGTATCGTCGAGCCGGTCCTGCCCCACGATGAGGATGGCATCGCCGGGCTGCAGGCCGCTCCCCACACCGGCAAGCCAGAGCTGGGTGTCGCCGAAATGCGGATGCCAGGCGAAAGTGGTCTGAACCGGAATGGCATTCCATTCGGCGCGTGCCTCGACCGCTGCCGCGGTCTCGAAAGTCTGCGGCTGCTCCCCCGGCCCCGGAACGCTCTGCACCTTGGCGCCGACGGGAATCTCGACGGGGCCTGCCGCCAGCGCCGGGCTGCCCGGAACCTCCTGAAGGGTGAAGGCGAGGAAGGTCGATGCCGCCACGCCCGGCGCCAGCTCATAGCCGATGAGGCGGGCAAGCTCGAGGATGGAGCGCCGCTCCGTCGCCGTGCGGAGGTAATTCTCGTTGGCGATGCGCTCCTGATAGAAGGCGAGCACGTCCAGCGTCGTCGCCAGCGCGTCGCAGAGCGCGATGGTGAAATCGCCGTCGTCGCGGGCGCCGAGCCCGGCGAGCGCGGGCAGCTCGGCGCTGGAGAGCCGGGCCAGCAGCGACTCCTTGAATTGTCCATGGACGCCGACTCGGTAGGCGATGGCGGACTGGCCCGGTGGATTGTCGATGCGGGCCGGCGTCTCGACGTCCAGGCCGGCGCAGCAGCCGCAATCGGTATCGCTCATCACTTGCCTCCGAAGAGGTTGAAGCGCAGCACGCCGTGCTCGGGGAAGTTGGAGTCATTGTCGAGGCGCGGGATCTCCAGCCGGGACAGCTTCATGAATCCGTCGGCGAGGAAGCTCGTGTCGTCGATGCCCTGGCGCTGGAATTTGAGCGCCTGTACCGAGCCGACGCCGGCGACCTGGCGGGCGGCGGCGTAGATCGGGCTCAGGAAGACGGTCTGGCCGAAGCTCAGATTGTCGGGATGGAAGAGCCCGCGCCGCCCGTCGGGCAGCACGCGGTCGCTCAGCACCTGCAGCAGGCCGGCCTTCACATCGGCGCGGAAATAGCTGGATTGCACGCAGACCAGCAGCTCGAGCTCCAGCGGGACATAGACCGGATCGTTGAATTCGGTGTCCTGGCCCGCCATGCGGTAGCGCTCCACATGGCGGGTGAGCTCCTCCTCGAAGGCGTCGTCCATGGGAAGCCCGCCCAGCCGATCGACGGTGATGAACACGGTGTGCCAACTTCCCGTCCAGCGCAGCGTTGCCGCCGCCCGCTGCACGCCGGCATGACGCTCGGTCACTTCCTCGTAGTCCGCCGGCGTGACCGCGCGCTCCTGGCGGCGGAAGGCTTGCGGGGCGTGGCGGCGGAGGACGGCGTCGCCCTCCATGTCGACGCCACCCTGGGCGGGCAGCGGGTTGCGCGCCGCCAGCACATCGCCATCGGCGCTCACCACATGGGCGATGGCATCGGCGCCCAGATTGCCGGCCGCCCCATTGCCGATGCGGTAGCGCGCGGTGAAGGCTGTGGGGGATTTCGGCCGCCGGCCATGCACGTCGTCCCCGAAGCGGAGCTGGGCGCTGCCGTCATGCTCCACCTCGACGACGAAATGCGGCGCATCCGGCTCGCTGTTCAGCAGATCCCGATGCGCCTCCCAGGGCTGAGCTGATGTGTCGGGGTCGCTGACCAGCCAGATGGCGGGCAGCGTATCCTCCATGCGCCAGACCAGGGCGGCGGCCGCGGGGGCATCGGGATCGAAGGAAAGCCGCTGGGTGATGCTGGCCCCCGCCACGAGGGTCGTCTTCAGCACCGTGCCGGCGAAGGTGAGGGGCGCGTTGGCGAGCTGGGGCGAGAAGCGCGGGGGCAGGAGAACGGGCTCGCGCCCGGCGCAGATCTCGGTGTCGCGCGCCGGCGGATAGGCGAGCACCGCGGCCGGCACGCTGCCCAGCGCCTCGTCCGCCGCCGATGTGAGGCCATGATCGGCCAGCACCATATTGCCCCGCGCGACGCTTACATTGTCGAGATAGACCTCGCCATGCTCGCTGTCGGTGACGGCGGAGATGCAGAGCGGGAAGGGCAGGGCGTCCTCGGCCGCCCAGGCGATCTCGGTTATCGCGGTGCCGGTGAGAGGGTCGGTCAACGGCGCCGTCGGATCGTCGGGGGAGAACTTCCGCACCGCGGTCAGGCGGACCACATGGCGATGGGCGGGATCGGCGTCGCCCGGCTCGCCCGTTGCCGGCCCCAGCACCTCTTCGAACAGCAGCACATCGCCGACCGCGAGCGCCGCCAGATGCGGGGTCAGGGTCGCCGATGTGGCACCCCGGGGCAGGCAGCACCGCCGGTCGCCCCAGGCGTAGAAGGAAATCTCGTTATGCGCCTGGTAGAGCGTGGCGTCATGGAGCGGCTCGAAAACCGTCGGGCCGCGGCGCAGCGCCTCCTCGTCATCCGGCGTGCCGGGGGCGATGCGCGGCGCCATGCCCGTCAGGCGGCTGTAGAACCGGGTGCCGGCCTGAGGCAACGCCACGTTGTCGGCACCGGCCTGCAGCTGGATCCAGCTGCGGGCATTACAGCCGTCGTGGAGGTGATAGTCGACCAGCAGGGCATGACGGCGCAGCGACCGGCGCAGCCGCGCCGTCGAGAGATAGGCCTCGGTCGCGATCGCGTCCTGACGATAGGAGAGTTGGTCGCCGACATAGGCAATGAGCTCCGCCAGGGTCACCCCGACATCCGCCGGGTTATGGTCCGTCCAGCCCGGCACCAGCTGGGTGATGCGGTTCAGGATCAGGCGCCGGAAGCTCGGATAATCCTTGGCGAGGTAATCGATGACGGGCGCCGAGGCAGGCTCGACGGGGCAGTCCGTGACCGGCTTGCAGTCGAAATCACTGGGACATTCGACCTTGAAGGAGAAGCTCACCTCCGACAGCCGGGGGTCGAAACCTTGGGGCGGTGTGGAGTTGAGCGGCGAGCGCACGAGGCTCAGCAGATAGGGCGAGTAGTCCCCATAGCGATCCGTGCGGATGACCAGCACATGGTCGGGCGCCGGCAAGGCCGCGAAATAGGCTTGCTCGGCCGGGGTCGCCGCGGGCGGCGGGCTCGAGGCCGGCGCCACCCATTCCACATGGATGTCGCGCACTCGCTCGCCACCATCGATGCGGAGCTGATCGGCGGTGAAGCTCGCCGGCACCGGCTTCAGCAGCCGGAGGAAAAGCGTGCGCTGGCGCGGGCTGCCCGCCGGCGCCTCGTTGTCCAGCACCTCCAGATAGTCGATCCCGTTGAGGGTGGGATGCGCCGCCACGGCGTTGCGGCGAAGCTCGTCGCAGCAGTGATAGATCATGGCGGCGAGCCTCCCCGTTCGAAGCTTGCCGTCTCGGCCGCGCCCGTCCGCCGGATCATGTAGCGGACGCTCACGCGGAGGGTGGAATCGACGGCCTCCACATCGACGGCCTGGAGCGCGATGAGATTGCCCAGCCACTGTTGGAGCGCGCCCTGCACCAGGAATTGCGTGGTCGCGGCGAGCTCGGGACTATTGGGCGCGAAGACGAGCTGCATGAGTTCGCTGCCGAAATCCGGACGCATCACCCGTTCGCCCGGCGCGGTGAAGAGAACCTGCTCGATCAGGCCCCGGATATAGGCGGCTTCGTCGGCTTCCGCCGTATGGCCGCGACCGTCGAATTGGTAGGGATAGCGCAGGAACATGGGCTGTCCTCAGCTCCCTATGACCCGGGTCTGGGCGACCACCGGCAGCAGCGGCGTGCCGTTGGGAACGCAGATCGCCTGGCTATCCATCAGGACCACGGGTTGACCGTTGGAAAAGACGCGTAGTGCCGCGACCACCCACTGGCCGGTCACGCAGGGCACGGGAGCGCCGCTGACGTTGAAGGGACAGCCCGCGATGACATAGGGCGCGGCCATGGTCACGCTGGGCTGGCCGCTCACCAGCACCCGAGGATTGGGCGCCGTGGGGGTCGCGGTCCCGCCATGGGTGCAGAGCACTGTGGCGCCGAGATGAAGGAGGGGTCCTGGCATCTCAGATCACCGTCAGCGCGCCGTTGTTGATGGCAACGGCAGGGCCGATGAGCGTGATCATCGCGCCCTTGCCGTTCTGGATGTAGATGCCCGTGTCGTTGACGATCAGCATCGCGCCGGTCGTGCTCTTCAGCATGATGCCGCCGGTGGGGCCCGGAAGGTCGGATATGGTGAGTCCGTTCTGCAAGGGCGTCTGCAGGGTGATGGCGGGCACCGGCGGCGGTGTCGCGCGGGCGAGCGCCGGCACTTCCGCGGCACTTCCCCAGAAGCAGCCGACCCAGATGGGATAGTCGGGATTGCCCTGCTCGAACTCGACCCAGACGCCGGAGCCGATGATGGGCAAGGCGAACATGCCGTTCTGGATTCCCGCGATCGGGACGCAAGGCATCGCCCAGCTCACCGGAATGATGTTGGCGACATCCGGCACCTGGATCTGGAGGCGGCCCTGCTGCAGGGGATCGATGTTGTTCAGCACCAGGCCGCGGTACTTCCCGTAGTATTTCTGATTGCCGCCGCCGCTGTCGCTCATACCGGCACCCTTGGTGTGATGGAGATCAGACCGTTGCGCGTGAGCTCGAAGCTCTGCTTGAACTCTCCGCGTTTCAGCGTGCTGGTGACGCTCTGCACGTAGTAGAGCCCGTCATAGGCGAGGCCCGCGCCGCGCACCCCCACGAGCTGACGCGCCTTCAGCGGCCGGCCATAATGCAGAACGTTCAGCGTGCCACGGGCGCTGACGGAATCCTGGGAGCGCTTGGCCTCGGCCAACCCCTTGGAGATCGCCTGCATGGGATTCATCTTGGCCGTGTCCTTGAGCAGTTTGATATTGCTGATCGGGGTCGGCAGCGCACCCAAGGGCGGTTGCAGCGGATTGAGATTCGGGATGGGGATCGGGATCGGCACCCGGGTCAGCTGATTCTGAATGAAGACCACCGGCAGCACGCCCTTGGTGGGGTCGAAGGAGAAGCTCAGCGACTCCACATTGGTGAGGGCGTCCATGTCGACGTTGAGCGCGGGCTGGGGCACGCCCACTTTGATCTCCGGGCCGAAATAGCCGATGTTGGTGCCCGGCACCGGCCCGGGCTCGATATAGAAGATGTAGCCCACCTCCTCGGCGAGCTGCTGGATGTATTGGAGATCCGTGCCCTGTTGGGCCGGGATCTTGTCGACGGGGATCGGGACATCGGGAAAGAGCACGGGGATCACGAGTGGAATGATCCCGAAGGGCGCGTATTTTGCGCAGAGCAGTGCCACCCGCGCCTCGATGGGCAGAGCGGGGAAAGGCAGGCCGCTGAAGTCCTGCATGTCCATGACCTTGGTCAGGTCATCGCCTGTAACGGTGACCGTCCCCGGAGAGCCGCCGCTTCCCGCCTGCACCTCCACATTGGTCATGACACCATCGAAGAGCGGCGCCGGCGTCCCGTTGAGGGTGACCACCAGCATCACCCGCAGCGGCGGCACGCCGATGGAGGTGCTCTGCCCCGCGGCGATCAGGAAGATCGTGTTGAGCTCGGATTTGGCCGAGAACTGGAACGACAGCTGAAATCCGCTCGACGAGCCGGCGGCCGTCGTCACCTGGACGTTGTCGAGGGCGTCCATCACTACCCGCGGGGCCGGGAAGGGAATGATCGGCCCCATGAGCAGCGTGAGTTGGATGCCCTTAGCCAGCATCGCTCGCTCCCGGTATGCCTTCGGGCAAGGTGATCCGCAGGCGCCGCCCGGCCGTATCGGTAAGCTCCGCCGGGCTGATGGCGCGATTGGCATCGCAGATCCGCCAATACTGCAGCGCATCGCCGAGGAATTGTGCCGCCAGATTGTCGATGCGGTCGCCGGCGGCGACGACATGCTCGCTGAGGAGGGCGAAATTCTCCGGCGGCGGCACGAAGCGGCGCCGGAGAAAGGCGATGGTCGTGCCGTCGGGCATCGTCAGCTGGGCCGCGGCGATGCCGTAATAGCGGCTGGTATTGGGATAGAGCGGCGTGACGAGGGCGTTCGCCTGCAGGAAGGCCTGTATCGGGTCCATCAGCCGATCCCTCCGATGCCGAGTGCCGCGAAGCTGCCGGCCTGGGCCTTGGCCGCCAGCTGCTCCTTGGTCTGCAGATAGCTCATGAACAGGCTGCCGCCCTTGCTGGAGAAGCCGAGGTCGTCGATCGACAGCACGCGAAGGCCGAGGCTCACCTTGGCGCGGATCGGGTTGAGGGCCGGATCGAAGGCCTCCTCGGTGATGGAGAAGTCGGTGAGGCGCACCGGCACGATCCGGCTCTTGCCCCAGACGAAGAGGGTGAGGGGTGCGAGCATGGGCGCGATCTCCAGCGTGCCGGAGCTCGCATCGGAGTCGACCCGGAGCAGCTGGGCACTGGTGGGATTGGCCAGGGACTCCAGAACCGCGAGCTGCGGCTGGATCCCGCTCTCCACCGTCGCGCGATTCTGATCGGGAAATTCCAGCTGGTCCGTGGCGTCGATCTCGGCGTCGAGCTTGATGGTCTCGACCGCCGGTCCCTTGAAGCGCAGGGGTTCCGAACGCTGCCCGGCCTCCGCGCCCGCGGCCTGGACCTGGAGCGTGCGGGTGACGGAGTCCGGATTGTACTGGAGCGAGATGATGCGCTGCACCTGGGCGGTGTCGGCGTCGATCAGCACCAGACCGCCTTTGAGGACCTTCGGTGATCCGGGGAAGGTGGTCATCTATCGGCTCCTGGTGTTGCGCTCATCGCATGCATCGTCGGTCACCTCAGCTGCAGGCCAACGCAGCACTGAAATGCGTAGCGGGCGCGGTGCCCCTGGTGAGACCCATCCCCGAGAAGGCATTGAGCCTGGCGATCAAGGCATCGCTTGCCGGGCGGGCGTTCTGCATCATCTGCAGCCAGATCTTGAACTTCATCACGTTGCAGGGGATGGGCTGGATGCGCACATCGAAGAACATTTTGATGCTGTCGAAGGCGGCGTCGCGCTGTACCTGCGTAGTTCCGCCGGCGGCGAAGTTGGTGAAGATCGGGCCGAAATCGTTCGACAGGCGGAAGCTGTTGGTCGTGTTGTTGATCGTCCACAGATCGAGGAAATGCAGCGAGAAACCCTCGGTGTGGATGCGCAGCTCCTCGCCCGATGTCGCGGCATGAACCGTGGAGCCGATGCTGACGAATTGGATGAGGAAATCCGCGGCATGCTCGTTCTCGTGGTCGAAGGCCATCTGGGTGTGCTGCGGCCCGACGGGATCCAGGGCGTTCGGCCCGAGAATGATGAAGATTTGGATTGAACCGCCACCGGGCGGCGTGCGGAACTCCGTCTGTCCGAACTGGCCCGCATTGCCGGTCTTCGCATTCAGCCGCCCGTCGTAGTTGACGTGCAGATCGCTCAGCGTCCCCCATTCCACATAGCTGTTGGCGGTGATGGCGGCGGCCACGTTTGGCGAGGTATTGGTATGCTCTTCGACGATCACGTTGGGCGTGAGCGCTTCGTCGAGCATGTCGGCGATGCATTGGTTCCGCGGCGTGCCGCCCGCCATGGCTTTGGCATTGGTGACGCGCTGGCTCCAGGGCAGCGCGGCCCAGGCCGGATCGCATTGGCGCGCCAGATGCGGCTGTCCGGCCTGCTGCTGGATCGTATGGGCGAGCTCATGTGCCAGCAGATGGCGACCGGCGGTCGTCTCGGGGCGGTAGCGACCGGCGCCGAAGACGATGTGCTCGCCGACGGTATAGGCGAGAGCGCCGACGGAACCCGCCGACCGGGCGGCCCCGGCGTCCGTATGGATGCGGATGCGGCTGAAGTCGTGTTTGGGGCCGGGCTGATCGCTTGTCGAGCCGAGCGCCTTGTCGGCGGCGCGCTCGGCCGCGTATTCCTCGTCCCCCAGACCGGCGCCGAGGCCCGCTCGGGCCGCGACCGGGGCGAAGCGCGGTTCCATGAAGCCGCGCGCCGTCGCATCCAGCGGCAGACCCGGTTCGCGGACCACATTGCGGACCAGCGGGGGAAGATCGGCGCCCGCGCGCCGGACCCGCGCCAATTGTCCCGGCGCCGAGCGTACAGCCCGTGGGGCGTTCGCCTGCCCGCTCGCTCTTGCCAGTCTTTGCGCGCTCATTCCATCGGCCTCAGGGACAGATCCGCTCGAGCACCGACAGCGCCCATGTCGCGAGCGACTTGTCGGTGTTGCGGGAGTTGATTTCGTCGGCGACCCAGTCCGCGGGGTCGTTGAACGCCTTGGTGAAGGCGGCACTGCCGGCGCCATGCTGCTGCTTCAGCTCGCCGGTATGCACGGAGTGGATCTGCTCATGGGCCACGTCGATGCGGCTCATCAGCGTGGCGCAGGGACCCTTGCGCGCGCCGGTCATGGTGATGGCGCCGGTCGAGCTTGTCGAGCCCAGCAGGGTCACCCCGCCGGCACGCGTATTGACGCAATTCTCGATATCCCGACCGCTCTTGTTGGCGGCATCGGCGCCGCAGGCGGTGTAATGGGCGATCATCTCGTCGGCGGATTTGATCTCGCCCTCCAGCGAGGGCTTGCAGCCGCAGAAGCTGGTATCGATGTCGAGGAAGGTGCCCTTGGCGAATTGGCTCTTCAGCGTGTCGGCCTCGGCGCCGAGGCCCGGGACCAGCGTGCTTTCGGCCTGCAACTCCTCGACCAGCAGCATGACCGTCACCGGCCCCAGCTGGCCGTCCTGGGCCACGCCATGGGAGGCCTGCCAGCGCGCGACACCCAGGGCCAGATCCCGATCGGACACCGCCGGGTCGGGATCGATGCCGATGACATCCCGGATCTCGCGGATGGTCTCCTTCTTCTTGATCCGCGTCTTGTTGAAGGCGATGGCGTCGTTGATGTCCTTCTCCGACAGCTTGCGCTCCGTCTTGTTGATGCCCTTGGGCTCGATCGCGAGATCGCGCTGCACCGGCGCGCCGGCATCGCCCGATTGCTGGACGACATGGGCAAGCTCATGGGCCAGAAGCGACAGGCCATCCCTCGTGCCCGGCCGGTATTCACCGGCGGCAAAGGCGATGTCGCGTCCCTGGGTATAGGCGCGCGCCCCGACATCCCGCGCCGATTCCCCGGCCGGACCATCGGCGTGGATGCGGACATCGGCAAAGGAGCGGCCGAACCGGCGCTCCATCATCGCGCGGGGCGCGGCGTCCAATCCGCGCCCCGGCCCGGCCAGGGTGCGCTGGACGCTCTCGGGAACGCTTTCGGCTTGCCGGCTGGCTTGCGCCCCCGCCAGGTATTGCGGTGAGACGCGCGAGAGGCCCTTGGCCAGACCGTTTCCTCCCCGCATCGCCTGATCGGCGGCATGGTCGGCCTCGCGCTCATAGCTATCCCCCGGCTTGCCGAGGGCGAGGGTCTGCAATCCCAGCTTCTTCTTGCCGCAGTCGTCGCAGCTGCCGCTGAGCCCGGAGGCCGCGCCGCTTCCGCAAGCGCATTTCCGCTGCAGGATCGGACCCCGTATGGCCGGCGTGCTGCGCGGGCGCTGCGCGCTTGTCACGGACCGCGCTGATCCCTTGGGACTCGCCATGTGGGTTGTGCTGTTCATCATGCCGAGGGCCATACGCGATGCTCCCGGCGGGAGACGAAGCCGGGCTCGATCTTCTTCGAGCCTTGGCGTGTCAGCGCGGTCTCGAGATACATGTCGCGCACATAGTTCATCCCCTCCGCCGAGCACCAGTATTTGTGCAGGGCGTCCAGCAGGGTCTTGGGGATGGAGCCGTGGTGCAGCGTCAGATCCACCAGCGCGTCGAACTGAGCCTGGTCGAGGTTGATCTTCACCTGCTTCTTCACATAGCTCTCGGCACCTCTGGCATCTTTGCGCAGCTGCGCATCGGCTTCCGGCCCCTTGCAGTCGAACTTCTGCGAGCAGGCGCAGGTGAAATCGCTGACCTTGGCCTTCTGGCGTTCTTCGGCCGTCGGCACCGCGCCCGCCTTGTTCAGCACGGTGCAGCCCGGGATCTGATGGCCATAGCCGATGGTGCAGACGGTCTCGCCGGTGCCGGCGACATAGGGATGCTCGATGCAGCCTTCGCCCTGGTCGCCCTCCTTCGCGTGTTTGCCCTTCCAGCGGTCGACCATGGTCTCGCTGACCTTCTCGGGGTGCTGCGGCGGACCGACGAAAGGCTCGCAGGCATCGGGCTTCTTCGGCGGCGGGTCATCCAGCTCGGGTCCCATCCGGCGCATCAGCCGCGCCGGGCCGCTGCCTGCCAGCCCCGAGACCTCTGGCTTGGCCGATGCGCCGCCCGTCACTTGCGCGGCGACGGAATTGGCCTCGCGCTCATGAGCATCGCCCGCCTCGCCGAGACGGATCTCTCCCGAGCCCAGCCCGTCCGGCTGCTGCAGCACATGGGTCAGCTCATGGGCCAGCAGCATCTCGCCGGCTTTCGTCGCCGGCGCATATTGGCCCCGGGCGAAGACGATATGCGGGCCGACCGCATAGGCGCTGGCGCCCACGGCGCGGGCCGAGGCATCGGCCTTGCCGTCGGCATGGACCCGAACCCGGCCGAAGTCATGGCCGAAGCGCTGCTCCATCGCGCCGCGGGCTGCCGTATCGAGAGGCTGGCCGGCGCCGTTCAGCACCTCGCGCACGATGGGTGGCGCGGAATCCGTGCGCGCCTGGCCGGCTTTCTTGGCACAGGCATCGCAATGGCAGCTGCCGCCACATTTCCGCTGCAGCATCGCCGCCGGAACCGGCGACACCGCCACGGGCTGCCGCGCTATGGCAAGCCGGCTCATGGCTTCCCCCGCCGGCCGCTGCCCTGTGCCCCGATGCCTTGCGCCATCGCCCCGCCGATCTGGCGCGGCTTGCTGCCGGGTGCGATGGCCAGCCTGCCGAGGGCGATCCGGTCGACATTGCCGACACCCGTCAGGCGGCCGAGCGCCGCCGGATCGGCGAAGAGGCGCCCGAGCTCCGCCTCGAGCCCCGCCGCGATCTCATGGCGGTCCTCGTGGCGGAAGCCCTTGAGGGCAAGGCTCTCGATGTGGAGCTTGACGCGCTTCATGCCCAGCCCCTGGTCTCGGCGCCGCTGAGCGGGCGCTCGCGCTTGGCCGCCTCGCCATGGGCCGCGCGCAGCAGATGGGCCATGCCCACCGGCTCCCCGGCCTCGGCGGCATGAAAGGCGGCGTTCAGCGCGATGTTGCGGATATTGCCGCCGGCCATATGGAGCTGCGCCAGCTTGCCAAAATCGAGGTCCTGGACCGGTGCTGCCGCCGGGAAGACGCGGCGCCAGATCGCCTCGCGCTCGCCCGCATCCGGGAAGGGGAAGTGGATGACGAAGCGCAGCCGGCGCTGGAAGGCGCTGTCCAGCGCCGCCTTCTGATTGCTGGTGAGGACGGCGAGGCCGCGATAGGCCTCCATGCGCTGGAGGAGATAGCTCACCTCGATATTGGCGTAGCGGTCGTGGCTGTCCTTGACCTCGCTGCGCTTGCCGAAGAGGGCGTCCGCTTCGTCGAAGAGCAGGATGGCGCCCGCGGTCCTCGGCGGCATCGAAGACGCGGGCGAGGTTCTTCTCGGTCTCGCCGATGTATTTGCTGACCACGGCGGAGAGGTCGATGCGGAAGAGCTCGAGATGCAGCTCATTGGCCAGCACCTCCGCCGCCATGGTCTTGCCCGTGCCGCTCTCGCCCTCGAAGAGAGCGGAGATGCCGAGCCCGCGATTGTTCTTTGCGGCGAAGCCCCAGCGGTCATGCACCGTCAGGCGGTGGCGCAGCTGGATCGTGATCTGCCGCAGGATCGCCTTCTGGGCCTCGGGCAGGACGAGATCGTCCCAGCCGGCCGCGGGCTCGATCTGCTGCGCCAGGCCTTCCAGCCGCGGCCGTTCCATGGCGCGGCAGGCCTGCCAGAGGGCGGTCGTCAGGGCGGCGGGATCGGGCAGCACGGCCGCCTCCCGCGCAAGCGGGGCCGCCGCGCGCTGGATATCCCGCGCGCTCAGCCGGAATTCCGAGGCGACAGCTTCCAGCGCATTGCCCAGGCGGGCCGCCGCACCGCCCAGGGCCTGCTCCCAAAGGCGAAGCTGATCGCGGCGGTCGGGCTTCTCCACCTGGAAGCGCAAGTCGTTGCGGGCAAAGCTCGCGGGCT
The DNA here is from genome assembly GCA_963757155.1 of uncultured Alphaproteobacteria bacterium. Taxonomy (GTDB): domain Bacteria; phylum Pseudomonadota; class Alphaproteobacteria; order Dongiales; family Dongiaceae; genus DASXQK01. The sequence continues at coordinate 134,731 of CAVWQS010000011.1, read as the reverse complement.
CACGCAGGGCCACGAGGGTCAACCCGCCCACCCGTTCCACGAAGCGCCGCACCGGGGCCCCGGGCGCGGCGTCGGCGCATTCCACCAGCAGCGCGCTGTCGGAAAGCGCGGTCTCGCGCTCCCAGAGAGAGGCCAGGAGCTCCACCTCATGCGGGCTGGCGGGAATGTCTTCGGCGGCGAGGGCGTGGAGCTGCAGGCCGCAGCGGCCGGCGAGCTGGGCCGCCATGTCGCGCTTGCCATGCAGGTCGCCGCCCCAGAGCTGCAGCACCGGCAGCGGCGGCCCGAGCTTGTCGAGGGTGGCAAGGATCGTATCGAGCGCGGCCTGATGCGCGTCGGCCATCGCCATGGGTTCGCCGATCCGGCGCAGCAAGGGGGCCAGGCGCTGGTCGAGCTGATTGATTCCGGCGAGGTAATGCAGCACGCGCTCGTCGATGCGCAACCGCGCGGCGACCAGGGAGGTGTCTTCCGCCGGCTCCAGGAGGTGCCAGCGGCGCAGGGGCCGGGAGGGGCTGAGCGCGCTCCAATGGGCTTCGGGCAGGAAGGCAAGGGCGAGGGCGAAGCTCGCCCAAGGGCGCTGAGCGCCGCCCGCCGCCCCGGCGCAGAGCGGGGCGAACTCGGCATCCATCTCCACGCCTGCCGCGAGCAGGAGCAGATCCCGCTCGAAGACGGAAAGGCCGAAACGCTCGGCCAGCCGGTCGATGCCCGCCGGGGCCGCGAGCTCGGCCCGGCAGCGCTCCACCTGCTCGCCGGCATCCTCCGCCGCTTCGCCGCGGAGTAGCCGCTTCAGCCGTGCGAACTCCGCCACCAGCAGCCGCTGGTTCCCCTCCGTCCAGTCCTCACGAATCTCGGGACGGGGCTCGGGGGCGTTCATGTGATGTTGATCCGCTGGTCGAGGAAGACGGGCGGCGTGACGGCGCGATTGATGATCGGGCTGTCGATGCCGTCGATCCTGAGCCGGGCCAGCTGCGCGCCCACCGGCGCAAGCGGGATGACGAAATCGAGGGCGGTCACGGGCGGGACGAAGGGCTGGGGCGCGATCTCCTGCTGGCCCAGCACGAGGCTGACCTGCTGGCCCGGCGCGCAGGGCCGGGGTGAAGTTGAGGGTGAAGATCGCCGCACCCGCGCCATCGCGCACGACATTCATCGGCAATCCCAGGAGATCGGGTGCCAGCGTCATGGCCAGGCGGTTCGTCTCGCGCGGCTGCGGCTCGCCGGGGCGCAGGACCCGCGCGCCCACGCGATAGGCGCCGACCGGGAAGGCCGCTGCCTGGGCGCCGGGAATCGTGAATTGCATCAGCGTCGGCCCGCCTGTTGCCAGGGCCGCCAGGCTCTGCTCGATCCCGAAGCGGTCGTTGCTGAACAATATCGTGCGGCCGGTGCCGTCGAGGTGATGGCCCTGGAGGTCGATGATCTGGTCCAGCCGGGCGACGGGCTGGCCGTCATGCGCCGCGAGCACCTCCAGCATGGGTAGCGGCGGCACGAGGCCCGCCTGCACGACCACGCCGCGGTCGCGGTGGCTGATGGGATCGACCAGCCCGCGGGAGAGCACCGGCAGCGGCGAGCCGACGGGCTCCCGCGCCTGGATCAGCACCACGCTCGCCATATAGGCGGCCGTGGGACGGAAGTGGCTGAGGGTCGCCGTCCAGAGCTTCGATATCTCCTCGGTGTCGAGATATTCCGGCGTGATCTTGATCTGCTCGATCTGGTTCTCCAGCCCTGAATCGGCCAGCGCGCGGAGCGCGGGGGGCAGCGCGGTTCCCACATCCGGGGAGGGGCTGAGGGCCATCTGGATCGCCTGGCGCGTCAGCACCGGCGTCTCATGCAGGAGCTGCATGGCATAGCCGAGCAGAATCTCCGCATGGAGATCGCCGTTGCTATAGGCGGAGAGCAGGTAATGCAGGTTGAGCGCGAGCGGCGCATTGGTGAGGCGCTGGCGCCCCGAGCCGTCGCGCGACGGCAGGCCCTCGTTGCGCCAGCCGGTGTTGGGCGTGACCCGGTGCAGGAACAGATTGATCTGGGATGCCTCGGTGCCGTTGGCGGCCACGACGCGGTCCGGCGGCACGACGCTGATGCTGACCGTGCTGCCTATCACGCCGCTGATGTTGTGGTTGATGAGCCCGTCGTTGAGCAGATCGCGCAAGGTCGCGGTGACGCCGGCGATGGCAAGCGCGCTGCTCATGACCGGCCGGCCTTTCGCCGCGCGAGATATTCCTCCAGGCTCAAGGCACGTTGGCTGCGGGCCGGCGCCCGCTTCGGCGTCGGCGCCGCTTCATGCACCGCCGTGACCTCGATGCGCCCGATGCTGACATGGACCTCGGTGGTTTCCTCGACGGGCGTCCGCCAGGCGGCGCCTGGGGCAGCCGACGCACCCCTGAACAGGGCCGCACCGTTCAATCCCTGCTGCGCGGGGAGCAGCGGCTGGATGCGCCGCAGGGGCGCCGATGCCTCGTCATCCGCCGCGCGCAACGCCTCGGCGCTATGCGCCGCCGCCGGCACGATCGGATCCGGGACCGCGCCTATCGGCGCGTCCGCCGGGCGTCGAAGCGGTCGACCGGTATCGAGCTCGTCCGGTGCCTCGCGGGCCTTGCGATTATCCCGCGCGGCGACATCCTTCGGTGCCGGGGCCGGAACCGACGGCCGTTGCAGCAATGCCGAGGGCGGCGCAGGGGCGGCGCTCGCCTCGCCGATGGACGCCGCCTCCGGCCGCGCCAACAGCTGGTCCTGGGTAAGTCCTTGCGGCGGGCGGCCGAGGGGCAGGCTCTGCAGAGAGGGCGGAGGCGCCAGGGTCTCTGCGGTGGTTTCGACCAGGGCCGGCGGTGATGCATAGGGCAGCCGCGCGGCGGCGTGCACCGCGCCCGCCTGGCCCATCCCCCGGGCGGCGATATGGCTGAGGAAGCCGCTCATGCGCCGGCGAGCTCCAGATAGGCGGCGCGCCGCTCGGGCGAGAGGGCCAGGATTTCCGGTTCCGTCCAGCCATAGGCGCGCGCCAGGCCATGGATTTCGGCGAGAAGCGCGCGGGCCCGGGCCTCGATCTCTTCCCAGAGCAGAGCGCCGATATCGAAATCGGCTTCCCAGCCATGGCCGCAGGAATTGCAGGCCAGCGCCAAGCTGATATCCGCGGCGGGATCCAGCGCTGCCAACCCCGTCTCCACCTCGGCCAGCAGTTCCACGAGCGGTCCCGATGGTAAGTTATGGACCTCGAGGCAGCAGAGCTCGAGGAGCCGATGCGCCGCGGCCTCGGCGTCCAGCGCCGGTTCGATTGCCACCGCCGCCAGGTCGCGGCTGCAGGGTACGCGGAAGCGAAGCCCGGCCAGCTCGAGATCCCCAGGGGAATCGCTCTCCACGGTACCGGCAAGAAGCTCTCCGGCATCGAGGGCGAGGCCCAGCCGTTCGCCGCAGCGGGGGCAATCTACATAGGCGTCGATACGCGCGCCGAAACAGGCTTCGCGCAGTCGCAGCAAGGCCGCATTGAGCGCACCCAGCGGCAGCTCCGCGAGGCGGGGCCCGGGAATCTCCGGCCGCGCCCAGGCGCAGAGCAGCAGTGCCCGGTCGACGGGATGGCGCCTCAGACCTTGCTCCCACAGAGCGAGCAATTGCGCTTCGCTCGGGACCTGCATGGGGGCTAGGCCGGTTCGGTGAAGCTCGGCTCGCTGGGCTCGACGACGTCGTAGTCGCGCTCCCAGCCCTCGTTCTCGAGCTTGATGTGCTGGATGGCGATGGCATTGGCGTTGGCATCGAGATCCGGCAGGGCCTGGAATTCCGACACCCAGCAGCGGAAGATCTTGTAGGCCAGCGCGAGCTGTCCCGCCTCGTTGTAGACCTCGATGATGACGTCCTTGCGGAAGTCCTTCAGCGATACCTCCGCCCCCAGTCCGGAGCCGAAGTTCCAGACCTTGTTCGCCCATTTCTCGAACTCGGTGTCATGGGTGACGCCGCGGTCCAGGGTGATGGCATCGAACTTGGTCCGGCCCGGCGATTTGCGGGAAGTGGAGGGATCGCCGCCCTCGCGGTGCTCGACCGGATCGGTCGAGCGCTTGAGGGCGCCGACCTTGGAAATGCCGGCGACATAGCGGCCGTCCCATTTCACCCGGAACTTGAAGTTCTTGTAGGGATCGAAGCGTTGCGTGTTGACCGTGAACTGCGCCATCGGAATCTCCCTAGGCCTCGACCTGGCCGGCCATCTGCTGGATGCGGATCACGACGAATTCGGCGGGCTTCAGCGGTGCGAAGCCGACGAGGATGTTCACGATTCCCAGATTGATATCGTTCTGGGTCGTGGTTTCGCGGTCGCATTTGACGATATAGGCCTCGCGCGGGCTGCGGCCCTGGAAGGCGCCCTGGCGGAACAGGTTCTGCATGAAGGCGCCGATATTGAGGCGGATCTGGGCCCAGAGCGGCTCGTCATTGGGCTCGAACACCACCCATTGCGTGCCGCGGTAGAGGCTCTCCTCGAGGAAGAGCGCCGTGCGGCGCACCGGCAGGTATTTCCATTCCGAGGCCAGCAGGTCGGCGCCCACCAGGGTGCGCGCACCCCAGACCAGATTGCCGGCGACGGGAAAGCTGCGCAGGCAATTGAGGCCGAGGGGATTGAGCTGGCCGTTTTCCCCGTCGGTGAGGGTGTAGGTGAATTCCTGCACGCCGGAGAAGGAGGCTTCCATGCCGGCGGGCGCCTTCCAGACGCCGCGCTGAGCATCGGTGCGGGCCACGATGCCGGCGATGGCCCCGCTGGGGGCGAAGCTGCCCAGCCGGCCCTCGTTCAGCGGGTCGGCCAGCCGCAGCCGCGGGAAGTAGATCGTGACATTGCGTGCGTCGTCATTGCCGATGGTGGCGCGCAAGGCGTTCACCCCGGCCTGGGCGGTGCTGACGGCGGTGCTGGGATTGGCGGTCCAGACCGCCGGCGGATCGATGATCAGCACGGCACGGCGCGTCTGGCAGTAGTTGGCGGCGGCCGCCCAGGTGGCGCCGGCGACATCGGTCGTCGGCGACAGCGGCGGGATGCAGAGTAAATTGAAGAGATCGGCGGATTCCAGGGCGAAGATCCCGGTCCGGGCGGCCTGATTGCCGGTGATCTCGGCATCAGTGATGGCGCCGCCGTCGTCGGTGGCATTGCCGACCGCGGTTTGTGTCGTATCGGTGGGGCTCTCGCCGTCGGGGGCGGTGGTACGGACCCGCACGAAGCTCGACTCCTGCTCCAGCACCGTATCGGTGAAGCGGGGATCGGTGGATGTGCCGGAGATATTGCGGAAGCTCTCCGACGCGACGACGCGAGTGCCGCCCGGCTGGTCGAGCAGCTCGACCCTGAGGTTGAACAGGGCCGTATCGGCGGGGTCGCGGGTGACATGGTCCACGGTGGCGCGCAGGGCCGAGCCCCAGGTGCCCGGGCTCGAGGCCTCCAGCACCAGATTGCCGGTGGGGGTGGCCAGGGTGATGATCGGGGTGCTGGCCGCCACATTGCCGTTGAAGACGCGCACGATGATCGCGTCGCTGCCGCCATGCTGGAAGAACTGATTGACCGCCTGGCTCATCGGGCTCGCTTGCCAGAGATCTCCGAACATGCGGTTGTAATCGGCGAAGCTCTGGATGCGCACGGGGTCGTTGACCGGCCCCTGGAGTGCCCGCCCGATGAAGGCGGTGATGGATGTGGCAACCCCCGTGATGGTCCTGACGCCGCTGGGGACCTCTTCGATATAGACGCCGGGGTAAGTCAGCGGAATGGGCATGACGATTCCTCCCTGGGAAACGGGTCTCGGCCGAGACGGCCTGGCCTAGGGCGTGGCGTCGCGGGCGACGTGGATCTCCAATGCAGCCGGCTTGTCCGTGCTGGTGTTGGTGAATTTCAGCCGGCGCGGCGCCAGGCCGAACAGCGCAATGCTGCTGCTCGAGAAGAGCTGCGGGCTGTCGAGGACCACCGCGGCGGAATCGGCGGCGCCGTCATTGGCCTTGAAACTGAGATGCGCGCCGTAGCTGGAGGATTTGATGAGCAGAAGATGCAGCGCGCCCAGCGCGCTCGGCTGGATCTCCACGACCTTGTCGGTATCGCCCGGCGCGATGGTGACCTCGGTTCGATCCGTCGCCTCCACATCGATGGGCGCCCGCGACACCGAGATCGCCGGATTGCCGCTGACCTGAAGGGTTACCGACCAACTCATGCTGCTCATCTGGATCATCCTTTCGAACGAGTTGCGGTGGGCGACGAGTTAAAGAAGCAGGGGCATCCCGTTGGACAACTATTACGAGAGTAAAATGGTAAGTCGCATTATCGTGTATCCACTGATCCCGCATGAAGATCACGTCGGCGTCGTCACCGAAGCAGAGGCATGAAGCGGTGAATGTTACTGATCATGAAGCCTCTGTGTCATTTTGCGGCGAGACACCCTTCGCCGGCCCAGCTTTTCTGTTGGATCCCAGCCTACCGCCTAATATTTGTACGAGCCTAACACCGGATTTATTAAGAAAATGATACCCTCGGGCGGGCGCGTGAACCTTGCTGTGAGAACCTGTCGTTATTCACGATAGGAGATAATTTATTCACGCTCCCGGCGGCGGGGTGGGGATGCAATCTGAGCAGGTGCAATCATGTTTGCTCCGCCTGTCGTAAAGCCAAAGCCGAGGGGAGGCGCACCCCAACGTCAGGTGACGCTCCACCTGCCAGCGCAGCGCGGACCGCGCTTCCTTGCGTGTCGCAATTCGCAGCAAGGCGAGGCTGGCCCGAGCACGCAAGAAATCACACCGGGACCTCAATGGGATTTCAGCAAGACCCCGCTCTCTCCCCCCGGTGCAACGCCGCCCCGCTCTTCGGGACCACCTCTCCCGATTCAGGCAAAACTCAAGATCGGTGCCGTCAATGATCCGCTGGAGCAGGAGGCGGATCGCATCGCTGACCAAGTCATGCGCATGTCTGAACTTTCAGTCGGCGCCCCGCAAATCAGCCCTGCCCAGCCAAAGTTTCGTCCCGACGTAGCGCTCGACCCCTTGGCTCGGGAGCGGACGGCGCCTTCTCCGGCTTCCCCAGGAGGACGCGGCGAGCCGCTCCCGGCCCCAGCCCGTAAATTCTTCGAACAACGGTTCGATTACGATTTCGGCGGCGTGCGCCTGCACCACGGCCCGCAGGCGGCTGAAGCGGCGCGTTCCCTTGGTGCCCGCGCCTATACGCACGGACGCGACATCGTGTTCGGCAGAGGCGAGTACTCGCCCGGCTCGAAGGCAGCAAGCCAACTCCTCGCCCACGAGCTCACCCATGTAGTCCAACAGGGCGCGGGGCATGGCGTGGTGCAGCGCAGTCCGCTGTCGGATTCGATCAAGGATGCCTGGACCGCCGATCCCAAGATCGAAGCGCTGCTGGCGCGCCTCAGTCAATCCGACGTGCAGACCGCCCAGGGCGATGCCGACGTCGATGCCGAGATCGCCCGCATCCTGGCCGCGCGCCCTGACGATCTGTGGGTGGCGCAGCGAATCCGACAGGGCCAGCTCGGGCAAACCACGGGCGCCCTGGGTCCGAAGAGCGGCGGCAAGCCCGTCGCGCGGCCGATCGAAGCCTTCTTCTTCAGAGGCTCCACCGACCGGCGGGCCCTGGTAATTGCCGGTGTCCATGGTACGGAACGGCAGGGAATGGAGGTGGCGAGAAGATTGATCAGCGACCTCTCGACGCTGCCGCAGCCGCCGGGCTTCACGACCATCATCGTTCCCTCGCTGTTTCCCGACAATGCGGCCAGCGGGCCGGCCGGATCGCGCGAAAGCGGGGCCGCCCCAACCAATCGCAATTTCCCGCCGCCGTCCGAGGACCTGGCGGATGCGACGGCGGCCGGGGGCGGCACGGCGGTCGACGCGTCAAAGAGCGGCGGCAAGCGCACGCGGGCGATCCTGCCGGAGAACCTGCTTCTGCTCGAGTTGATGGAGCGCTTCCATCCCGAGAGGATCCTCAGTATCCACGGCACATCGGGTCCGGGCTCTGCCGGCGTTTTCTACGACCGCCGGAGCCTGCGTCCCGACGAGGTCCAGGCGGCCAGGGTCTGGGCGAAGGGGAACGCCTATATGCAGATCCCGCCCGACCAGCAGGACGAGCCCGGCGGTCAGGAGCGTCTGCAAGCCCTGGAAGAGCGGCTGTTCCAGGGGCGGCTGGCCCAAATGTCGGGTCAAGCCGACGCGACCGATCGGGATCTCTCCCTGAAGGCGGCCACCCAGATCGATACCGCCACATCGTCGATCCCGGACCGGGGCGGGCGCGACATGAGCCGGGAGAAGGAATCCGCGGCGACCACGGCCGCGAACCAAAAGGCGCGCCGCGCGCATCCCTCGATCTCTGGAAATGTCGGACCCAAGGGCGCCATCGACAATGCGACCTGGAGCGGCGGGGTGCCGGGCGGGGTCTCCCTCGGCAGCTACGCGCCGCCGCGTGGAATGTCCGTTTTTACGGTCGAGCCGCCCCTCAACCTCAATAGCGCGGATTACCCGACCGCCCAGGACAAGGTCACCCAGGCGAACCGGAAGATCGAGTTGCAGTCTTATGCCGACGCGGTCAGGACCGTGCTGCTCGCTGCGCCGTAAGGGCGTGCGTTGCGAGAGCACGGCTTCCAATCGCGAGGGCGATGGCGACGACGATCAGGAATGCCGCGACCGCGAAGGTGATCCGCATGCCCGCGGCGACGGCCTCCGGACGCGCCGTCGTGATGTCGGCCGTCGCCGATGCCAAAGCGAACACGGCGCCCATGACGGATGCACCGGTGATGAGCCCGAGATTGCGCGACAGGTTCAGCATGCCGGAGATGACGCCCCGCTGATCCGGGCGGATATCCGCCATGACGGCGGTGTTGTTGGCCGTCTGGAACAGCGCATAGCCCATGGTGACGACGGCGATGGGGGCGATATAGCCGGGGATGCCGAGCGTCGCCGGCATCACGGATAGAACGAAGCACCCGACCGCATGCCGATGAGCCCGAGGATGATCATGCGTTGCGCCCCGAAGCGGTCCGCGATGCGGCCGGCCGGCACGCCGGTCAGCGCGGCGACAAGCGGACCGACCGACAAGACGATCCCGACGAGAGCCGCATCGAGCCCGAGCGCGCGAGAGAGATAGAACGGCCCGACCACCAGCGTCGCCATCATCACCGTCGAGACGAGCGCGCTCATGGCGAGGCTCGCACTCAGCACGGGATCGCGGAACATCGCCAAGCGGATCAAGGGCGATGCGGCTCTCGCCTCGGCGAGCACGAAGAGGCCGGCGCCGCAGGCGGCAGCCGCCAGCAGGGCCATGTTGAGCGGACCGAAACTGCCGTGCCCGATCGTCATGGCAAGCGCATAAGCCGCGAGCGTCAGAGCCAGCAGCAGCGTGCCCAGATTGTCGAAGCCGGCCCGATCGGTCTTCGGCCCCCGGCGATCGACGGGCAGGTAGCGATAGGCGAGAAGAAAAGTCAGGAGGCCCAGCGGCACATTGACGAGGAAGATGGCCCGCCAGCCGAGCCCGGCGATCAGAATGCCGCCGAGCGACGGCCCGAGAGCGGTGCCGATCGCCGACATCGTTCCGAGCAACCCCATGGCGCTGCCGGTCCTCGCCTTCGGAACCGTCTCGCCGACAAAGGCCATAGTGAGCGCCATCATGATGGCCGCTCCCAGGCCCTGCGCGGCGCGGGCGGCAATCAGCAGCCACAGCGTGGGGGCGATGCCGCACAGGACCGAGGCCACCGTGAACAGGAGGATGCCGGCCAGCAGCAGCCGCCGGCGGCCGATGATGTCGCCGAGCCGGCCGACGCTGACGATCAGGGTGGTGATGGCGAGGAGATAGGCGAGGACGATCCACTGGACGTCCTGGAAGGAGGCGCTGAACGCCTGTGCCAAGGTCGGCAAGCCGACATTGGCGATGCTGGTGCCGAGCGAGGACAGCAGCATGGATAGCGAAAGGCTGGCGAGCGCCCAGCGAACCGAAGGTGTCCGTTCCGCGGCTGCGGCTGCTCCCCGATCTCGTCTTGCCATGATTGTCGTCAATATGAACTCCGTTTTCTGGTCGCTCCGGAATGGAGCTGCCGGAAACCTAGTTCTTTGCCTGACATGGCGGAAGGCGCATCATTTGCACTCTATTCGTGCGTTTGACGCCATATCACGATCAAACCGTGCTAGGGTCGGTGCATGTCGAGACCCGATCTCAATCTGCTTGTCACCCTGGATGTGTTGCTCGCCGAAGGCAGCGTTGCGCGGCGCGGCCCGGCGGTTGCGGCTCAGCCCATCGGCGATGAGCCGGGCGCTGGCGCGATTGCGCGAGACGACGGGCGATCCGCTGCTGGTCAGGGCCGGGCGCGGCCTCGTTCCCACGCCCCGCGCGCTCGAGCTCCGCGAGCGGGTCCAGTCGAGCTCGTGCAGGACGCGCAAGCGGTGCTCCGCCCGGTCGAGAAGCTCGATCTCAAACAGCTCGTCCGAACCTTCACGCTCGGACCAGCGAAGGCTTCGTGGAGAATTTCGGACCGGACCTCATTGCCCGCGCCGGCAGGCAAGCGCCCGGCGTGCGGCTGCGCTTCGTGCCCAAGCCGGACAAGGACAGCGCGGCGCTTCGCGATGGCACCGTCGATCTGGAAACGGGCGTCGTGGGCAAGGCGATGGGTCCGGAGGTGCGGGCGCAGGCCTTGTTCCGCGACCGCTTCATCGGCGTCGTGCGAAAGGGGCACCCGTTGAGCCGGGGCAAGATCACGCCCGCGCGCTATGCGGCCGGCAGGCATGTCCTCGTCTCGCGGCGGGGTCTGGACAAGGGGCCGATCGATCGAAGCCTTGAAGTCGTTGGGGCTGGAACGGGAGATCGTCGCGATCGTCGGCGGCTTTTCGGCCGCGCTGGCTCTCGCCCGAGCCTCCGACCTGATCGCCAGTGTTCCCGAGCGACATACCGGCAAGCTGCGCGCCGGCATGCATAGTTTTCCCCTTCCGGTCGCCACGCCGGAGGTCACGGTTTCTTTGCTCTGGCACCCGCGGCTGGATGCCGATCCGGCGCATCGCTGGCTGCGCCAATGCGTTCGGGATGTTTGCGCGGCGCAGCGCCCGGCTCGGGGCCGTCGCGCAAGCCAAGCTTGAGCTCGGCCTGGCTCGCCAGAACCATCGCCTCACTCACCTTGGGCAATTTGCCCGTCGCGGGGCGGGTTGCTTTCTTTGGGCCGACGGCGCGTGTACCGTAGGGTGAACAATTCCGGGGCGGCCCATGACTATGGCAAAAGCCTCTTTCGCGACCGAACCCATGGCATCGCCAAGTCTCGACCTCAAATGGTCGTTGATGCTGCGGGTTGTCGCCGTCGCCGGTCTGTGCTTTCTCATCGCGGCGGCCCTCACCTTGTTCGGGACCTATCGCGAGGTTCGAAAGGCCAACGAGAATATCGCCGACATCGTCGAGAGGCAGTTGGAGGTCCAGCTGTTTCGGATCGAGTCCGCGATCGGCGTATCCGCGCAGTTCCCGGATTGGGACTATGTGACCGACGGCATCCAAAGCGCGGGTCAGTGCATCCAATATATCAAGGCAGACGGAAACATCGGGCGGTCGACCTGCATCGGCTTGAATGGGGGCAGTGACGCGCCGCCGAGCTGGTTTTCCGCCCTCGGCAGACGGCTTCTCGCCGCCCGTATCGAGATCCTGCGTCCTGTCGCCTATCACGGGAAATCTTACGGAACGCTGGTCGTCACGACCGAGACGGCCGCCGTTCTCGCCGCGATCTGGAGGGATGTCTCGGCGCTGCTCGGCCTGACCGCGCTGGTGGTTGGCGCGATTTGCGTGCTGCTCTACATCGCGATCAGCCGCGCCCTCCGCCCCACGAAGGATATTCTTGCCGGCCTCGATCGATTGGCGCGGGGTGACCTGTCGAGCCGCCTGCCGCGCTTTGGGCTTGTCGAGCTTCAGCGCATCAGCGAGGTCTTCAACACGCTGGCGGCAGGCCTGGACCGCACGACCCGGGAGAGAACGGCACTGGCGGCGAGGCTCGTCGACGGGCAGGAGCAGGAGCGGCGACATTTGGCCCGCGAGCTTCACGATGAGCTCGCCCAAAGCTTGAGCGCCATGAGCGCCGTCGCCGCCTCGATCAAGGCGACGGCGGAGAGCGAATGCCCCGCCCTCGTGCCCGAAGCAGAGAACCTCTCGCAGAATTCCATGGCGATGATGCGATTTCTGCGGACGACCCTGCACAGCCTTCGCCCGCCGGAAATCGACGACTTTGGACTAGCCGCCAGTCTTTCGGCCCTGGCCCGGAATCAGGAACGGCGAAGCGGCGGAGATCTGAAGATCTCCCTTGTGGTCGATGGCGATCTCCAGGGGCTGCCGCCGACGGCGGCCGCCCATGTCTATCGGATCATCCAGGAAGGCCTCACGAATATCGGCAAGCATGCGAAGGCGGGGCAGGCGCGGGTCGCTCTCAGCCTTGCCGGGGAGGCCGAGGACACCGCCGCAGGCCGGCCGCAGTGGCTCGCCCTGACGATCGAGGACGACGGATGCGGCGGGGTCGACCGCAGCAAGGCAACGGAGGGGGAGGGGTTGGGACTGATCGGAATGCGCGAGCGTGTGATGGCGCTCGGCGGCCGGTTGGACATCATCGACCTCGGGGAACGCGGCTTCAGGCTCCAGGCCATGATCCCCTTCGAAGCGCCGGGAGGAGCGTTGCCTTGAGCCGGAAAGCGATCCGCGTACTTCTTGTCGATGACCATGCCGTCGTTCGTGAAGGCTACCGCACGCTTCTGGCGAAGCACGAAGGGCTGACGGTCGTCGGCGAGGCGGGCGACGCCGCCGCGGCCTATCAACGCTACAAGGACACGCGACCGGACGTCGTCATCATGGATATCTCGATGCCGGGTCGCGGCGGCATCGATGCGATCCAGCATATCCGTCGGTTCGATTCTTCGGCACGCATCCTTGTGTTCACCATGCATGGCGGCGCCGTCTATGCCCTGCAGGCCTTCCGGGCCGGCGCGAAAGGCTATGTGACCAAGAGCAGCCCGCCCGACCTTCTCGTCAGTGCCGTCCGCGATGTTGCCGAAGGCCGGATCGCCATCTGTCCCGAGATGAGCGAAGCGCTTGCCTTCGATCGGGTGCAGGAGGAAAGGACGGGGTTGGAGGAGCTTTCGCCGCGGGAGTTCGAGATCTTCCGCATGATCCTCGATGCAAGATCGACCGACGAGATCGCGGCTGCCCTCAATGTCAGCCGCAAGACCGTCGCGAACTATCACTACGGCATCAAGTCGAAGCTCGGCGTGAGCTCCGATATCGAGCTGCTCTATCTCGGCTTGCGCCAAGGTCTCGTTGCGCCCGTTTCGCCGGCAGCGGAGAGCGGGAGCTAGGCCGAAACACGCCGCTCGCTGGCGCAGGCAATTTTCCCGGGCTTCCCCAGGCAAGTCTCCATTTTTCCGTCTTCGGGAAAGCGTCAATCTCCGAGCCGGATCTGAAACCCGCCCGGAGGTCCCAGATGGTTGACATCCGCCGCCACGCAAGCCGCTTCGGCATTGTCGGGCTGATCCTATGCTGCTGGACGGCTTACGCCGCCGCGGCCGACGCGCCCATCAAGATCGCGGTCTTCCCCTTCGAGCTCGAGGATTTCAGCGCGGCAAAGGGGCAGGGAACGAGCCCGGTGGAGACGTCCTATCTCGCCCAATCCACGGAGGAGGCGAAGCAGCAGCTCGTTCAATCCGGGCGCTACAGCCTCGTCGATACGGCCGGCGCCGATATCAGCGCGGCCAAAGGGCTGGGCCTGCGGAACTGCAATGGCTGCGAAGCGGCCATCGCGATGAAGCTGGGGGCCGATCAGGCTCTGATCGGCGTCGTGACCAAGATCAGCATGATGGAATATGTCGTGCAGTTCAAAGTCAGCGATGCCCGCACAGCCGCCGTCCTTGCCAGCTTTACGACCGGTCTGCGCATGGGCGCTGACTATTCATGGTCCCGGGGTGCGCGCTGGCTGGTGAAGAACCGCATGCTGGCGTCTGAATAGAGGGTTGCCGACAACGCTGCCGGCGCCGCTCATGACATCTAGCCGAGTCATTCCGGCGGCAGCGGTGCCGGCGGTGACCAGGGCCTGGCCTGATCGAAGTCGCAGGTCGTGAGCTGCTGGGTGCATGATCCGTTGGTCCAGCCCCGCACCGTCCCCGCGGGACCGTCGGATTTCAGCAGCGGCACCATCCCCTTCTCGAGCGTGAGCTCGACGCGAAACCAATCTCCCGAGCAGGCCAGGATTTGGCGCAGCTTCACGCTCTGCGGGTTCGAGATATTGCCGTTGGCGTCATCGACTTCCAGATCGATGACATCGGCGGATGTCTCGCTCGGCCCCTGCTTCAGCATGTTGCGCAAGAGCTCGGTCGTCAGCATGTTGCCGGCGACCCAGCCGCGGCCGGTATAGGGTTTCGGCCCGTGCGCGGGCAGATCGGAAGCATTGTAGGGACCCGCCTCGACCAGGAACCAGCCCTTCTCAAAGCCGACCACCTGGACTTCCGCCAGGACCTTCGTCTCGCCATCGCCGAGGTCCGAAGGCGCGGGCAGGCGGCCGACAATGCGCGCATTCCTGTCGGGCGCTTCGTGGAGATTGAGACCGGCGGGATCGGGATCATGGCTCAGTGCTGGGAAGTTGCATTCGCTCACGCCGGGCGGCAGCGGCGACCATGAATAGTCGAACTGCGAACCGTCGCAGGGCCGGTTTTGCTGCTGCGTGCAGGATCTGTCCGTCCAACCCCGCACCGTTCCATCTCCCGGCACCGCGGCGCCGAAAACGGTCTTCCCTCCCGGCAGCCATAGCTCGACCTCGAACCACGAACCGGAGCATCCCAGGATTTGCCCCGCTTCGATGCTGTAGGGCGAGTAGGAGAATCCTTCGAGATCGGTGCCGTAGAGATAGACGACATCGGCTGCGGTATTGCTGGGCGTCTTCTTCAGGGTATCGCGAAACATATGGGTGGTGATGAGCTTGCCATCGACCCACCCCCGCCCCGCATAGAGTTTCGGCCGGCTGGGCTCCTGATAGGCCGCACCTTCGATCAGGAACCAGCCGTCCCTGGAAACGATGATGTGGATTTCGGGAATCTCTCCATCCCGGCCATAGGCGCTGGCATCGGCATCCCTGATGGCGGGAAGCCGGCCCAGCACCGGCGCATCGCTGCGTGGTGCGTCATGGATGGCAAGACCGGCGGGCTGCGGATCATTGGCCAGCGCATCGAACGCACAGGCGGTGACGCCGGTCGGCAGCGGCTCCGATGAAGCGGCCGTTCCATCGGATGCATACAGATGGAGCGCCCCGAGGCAAAGCGCAATTGCCAGAACGACCCCGTTCAGGGATTTCGCGGCCGTCATCTCCAATCCTTTCGAAGCCGGTTTGGCGGAGCCGGGTGAGCACGCCGGGGGTGCTCGATGGTCCCGAGTATGGCGCCAAGGGGGGCATCAGCGGCAAGCCGGATCGGAGATTTAAGCCGGTGGCAGATGCGGGAAGCATCCCGGCCCTTGCCGGTGTAATATCGCGCCCGGACGCTCTCGGGATTCGGAGCTGGGGAGGATGATGGGTATGGGGTTCAGGCTCGCGATCGGTGCGGGCGCGGCGGTCGTCGTGGCGATCGGCGCCATGGCGATCCTTATGGGGGCTACGAGCAACCCCTCCAAACACCCTCGGTCACCCTGGCGATCTCGACGCCCGTGGCACCGCCCCCGGCCGCCGCGTCACCTCCCGCCGCTGCCTCGCCGGAGTTGAAGCTTGCTCAGACGGCGACGACCCCGGCCGCGGCTGCCAGCACCCTTCCGGGCGGCGCCTCCTCCTTGCAGGAAACCTATGACGATTGGCAGGTTGCCTGCGGCCAGCAAGGCGGGATCAAGCGCTGCGCCATGGGGCAGCAGCAGATCAGCAAGGAGAACCGGCAGCGCGTCCTCGATATCGAGCTCTGGCCGGCGGGCGACAAGCTGGAAGGAGCGCTCATGCTGCCCTTCGGCCTCGCCCTGGATCAGGGGGTGACGCTGCAGATCGATGACGCCGCGCCGGGCCAGCCCATGCATTTCCGCACCTGCCTGCCGGGCGGTTGCGTCGTGGCCCTCAGCTTCGATGGCCGGAGCCTGGCCGCCCTGCTACATGGCAAGGTGCTCAAGCTGAAAGCCGTCGTCGACGGCGGGGGGATCGCCCCCTTTACCATCTCGCTTAAGGGCTTCTCCGGCGCCTATAACCGGTCGCTGGCCCTCGCGAAATAGCGCGCCGTCCGGCTTCAGGTCGCCGGCTCGGCGCTCGCGGGGTCGCTGGGGATCGGTGGCTCGTCCATCGTCAGCGGTCCGTTCCAGATCCTGACCGCGGGTACCCCGCGATAGTCGCCAAGCACGCTCAAGGTCGCGGTATCCAAGAGGAAATGCTGTCCGGCGATGACGGGCAGGCCCAGCCAGCGCACCACCAGGACGCGCAGCAGATGCCCATGGGCGAAGACCACGGCATTGCCCTCGACCGCCCGCACCCGGGCGATGACCCGATCGACGCGCGCACCCACCTGGTCGGGCGTCTCGCCGCCGGGGCAGCCATCCCTGAAGATCAGCCAGTTCGGCGAGAGCCTGCGGATCTGCTTCCCCGTCAGCCCCTCATATTGGCCGTAGTCCCACTCGGCCAGATCGGGCTCGACGATCGCCTGGCCCCCGAGGCCCGCGATCTCGCAGGTCTCCCTTGCCCGACGCCGCGGGCTGACGAGGACCAAACCGAAGGTCTCGGTGGCCAACATGGGCCGCAGACGCTGGGCGACGCGGCGCCCGTTGTCGGTCAGGGGAATATCCGTCGTCCCGGTATGCTGACCGCTCAGGCTCCAGGCGGTCTCCCCATGCCTGATCACGAATAGATTCACTTGCGCGTCATCCTTTGAGCCCACCCGGCGATGAACAAATCGGCCGCAGTTTTAGCATCTCACCGCTACAATGGGGTGTATTCGATCACCCCGGAGCCCTCCCTTGCCGACCAGCCTGCTGCAATCCGACCTTCCCGGCCTGGAATTGATTCATCGCGGCAAGGTGCGCGATGTCTATGCCTTGCCGGGCAATCGCCTGCTGATCGTCGCCAGCGACCGCCTCTCGGCCTTCGACGTGGTGCTGCCGGATCCCATCCCCGGCAAAGGCGAGATGCTGACCCAGATCTCCAATTTCTGGTTCGCCAGGACCGCCCATCTCATGCCCAATCATTTGCTCGACACGCCCTTGGCCGAAGTGCTGCCGGCCGGCGCGGACATCCCGCTCTACGCCCGGCGCAGCGTGGTCGCGCGCCGGCTGAAGCCGGTGCCGGTGGAGGCGATCGCGCGCGGCTATCTCGTGGGATCGGGCTGGAAGGACTACCAGGCCACCGGCTCCCTCTGCGGCATCCGCCTGCCCCCAGGATTGCGCCAGGCCGAACGCCTGCCGGCGCCGATCTTCACCCCCTCGACCAAGGCCGCGGTCGGTGATCACGACCAGAATGTGAGCTTCGAGGCGATGGTGGCGGCCGTCGGCGCCGATCTCGCCGGGCGGGTGCGCGAGGCGACGCTCGCGATCTACAACTGGGCCGCCGCTTTTGCCGCCGAGCGCGGCATCATCGTCGCCGATACCAAGTTCGAATTCGGCACCGACGAGAGCGGCAAGCTCTATGTGATGGACGAGATGCTGACGCCGGATTCCTCTCGCTTCTGGCCCGCCGACGACTATCGCATCGGCATCAACCCGCCGAGCTACGACAAGCAGTTCGTCCGCGACTATCTCGAGACCCTGGACTGGAACAAGAAGGCCCCGGGTCCGCGCGTGCCGGCCGAGGTGATCGCCGCCACCGCCGCGAAATATGCCGAAGCCCTGCGGCGGCTGGCCGGCATTCGGTTGGACTGACGCCCTAGGCCGGCTCAGCCACGATCAGGGTCTGGGGCGAGGGCGGCAGCGGCACGAATTTGGTTTGGTGAAAGCCGGCCTGGGTCAGCATGCGTTCCAGCGCGCTCGCCGGAAAGGCGGTGCCGGCCTGGGTGGTCGCCAGCATGATATAGGCGAACATCGCCTCTCGCGGCGGCGAGACGCGATCCTCATTGGGCACGAATTCCGAGATGGCCAGGCGCCCGCCGGGGGCCAAGGCCGCGCGCGCCTTGCGGAGCAGGCCGATGCAGGTCGCTTCGTCGAAATGATGCAGGAAATTGGGCATGAGCACGACGTCGTAGGGTCCGCCGAAATCGGCATCGAAGGCGCTGCCGGTCAGGGTCTTGAAGCGGTCGCCCAGCTTGGCGGCCGCCGCGTTCTCCCGCGCCACGCCCAGGACATTGTCCCAGTCCAGCGCCGTCACCTGGGATTCGGGGAACTGGCGGGCGAAGGCGATGCCGAACAGCCCATGGCCGGCGGCGATATCCAGTATCCGGCGGGGCGGGGACCCGGCCCCAGCGAAATGCGCCGCGATGGCCTGGGCGACCGGCCTCATGACGGGCGCCATATGTCGGGCGAATTCGACCCAGACCGGGTCGTCCGGCGCCATATTGGCGAGGCCGATCGACCCGCCATTGCGCACGAGGGCCGCCGGGTCGGCGAGGGATAGCTTGAGCATTTCCGGCGCGGCGAGAAAGCGGTGGATATCCCCGAGGAAAGCCGGCGAACGGCGGTCGAGGAACAGGGCCGAGCTCGGCGTCAGCCGGTAGCGACCGTCGGCCTTTTCGAGAAAGCCCATCACGGTGAGATAATCGGCCAGCGCCTGGATCCCGCGCTCGGCCGCCCCGGTCCGCTTGCCGATGGCCGCGGCGTCGGTCGCGCCCTCGGCGATGGCGGTGAAGACATCGAGCTCGATGGCCGCTTTGATGGCGGAGGTGCGCAAATGGCCCATCACGCTGTCCATCAGCAGCTCCGGCGAGACCTCTGGCATGGCTTTCCCCTTTGACGATCCCCAATCCGGCGTTCCTCCCGCCGGCGGCTGGAAGCGGCACGATATAGGGTCGCGAGGCCGGCGAGAAGTGTCGGAAATCCAGGGACTTCAAGGGATGGCCGGACCTTGATTTCGAGGTCCACCGGCCCCTTATTACGGTTGTTCCCAATAGCTGATCTCGCGCGGCGGTGAAGTCTGAATCGGACTCCGCTTTCGCCCGCGCTATCATGGAGCTGCCGTCCATTCCGCAAGCAGGCCGCATGAACCCTCTCGCCAGCTTTCACCCCGCCCTTGCCGCCTGGTTCGAGCGCAGCTTCCGGGCGCCCACCGGCGCGCAAGGCGAGGCTTGGCCGGCGCTCCAGGCGGGGCGCCATGCGCTGATCGCGGCCCCCACGGGCTCAGGCAAGACGCTGGCGGCCTTTCTCGCCGCCATCGACGGGCTGCTGCGGCAGGGGCTGGCGGATGGCCTGACGGATGAGACCCAAATCGTCTATGTCTCGCCGCTGAAGGCCCTCTCCAACGACATCGAGCGCAATCTCGCCCGGCCGCTGGCCGGCATCCGCGAGGAGCTCGCCGCCCGCGGCCTGCCGGATGTGGAGATCCGGACCTGGGTGCGCACCGGCGACACCCCGGCGGGGGAGCGGACTCGGATGCGCCGCCGGCCGCCCCATATCCTGGTGACCACGCCGGAATCCCTCTACATCCTTCTGGGGTCCGAATCCGGGCGCAAGATGCTGGCGACGACCCGCAGCGTGATCGTCGACGAGATCCATGCCGTGGCGCCGAACAAGCGCGGCGCCCATCTCGCCCTCTCCCTCGAGCGGCTGTCGGCGCTCTCCGGCGGCAAGCTGCAGCGGATCGGCCTCTCGGCCACCCAGAAGCCGATCGAGGAGATCGCCCGCTTCCTGGTGGGCGCCGGGCCGGAGGGTGGTCCTCGACCGGATTGCACCATCATCGACACGGGCCACCGCCGCGGCCGCGACCTGGCGCTGGAGATGCCGTCCTCGCCCTTGGAAGCGATCATGTCGCACGAGGTTTGGGACCAGCTCTATGGGCGCCTCACCGAGCTGATAGAGGGCCATCGCACCACCCTTGTCTTCGTCAATACCCGCCGGCTTGCCGAGCGGGTGACCCGCCATCTCTCCGAGCGGCTGGGCGAGGCGAATGTGGCCGCCCATCACGGCAGCCTCGCCCGCGAGCAGCGGCTGGATTCCGAGCAGCGGCTGAAGCGGGGCGAGCTGAAGGCGCTGGTGGCGACAGCATCGCTGGAGCTGGGCATCGATATCGGCGAGGTCGATCTCGTCTGCCAGATGGGCTCGCCGCGCTCCATCGCGAGCTTCCTCCAGCGGGTCGGGCGCTCCGGCCATGCGGTGGACGGGACGCCCAAGGGGCGGCTCTTTCCGCTGTCGCGCGACGAGCTGGTGGAATGCGCCGCCCTGCTCCAGAGCGTCGAGCGCGGCGAGCTCGACCGGATCTCCATCCCCGAGCAGCCCCTGGACGTGCTGGCCCAGCAGATCGCCGCCGAGGTCGCCGCCCAGGAATGGGCGGAGGATGATCTCCTGGCACTCTTCCGCCGTGCCTGGCCCTATCGCGATCTCAGCCGCGAGGATTTCCTGGCTATCGTCGTCATGCTGGCCGAAGGCTTCAGCACGCGGCGCGGCCGGCGCGGCGCCCTCATCCATCACGACGCCGTCAACAAGATGCTGCGCGGCCGGCGCGGCGCGCGGCTGACGGCGCTCACCGCCGGCGGCACGATTCCCGACACGGCCGATTACCAGGTCCTGCTGGAGCCGGAGAGCCAGGTCATCGGCACGGTGAACGAGGATTTCGCCGTCGAGAGCATGGGCGGCGACGTCTTCCAGCTCGGCAATAAATCCTACCGCATCCAGCGGGTCGAGCGCGGCACGGTGCGGGTCGAGGATGCCCATGGCATGGCGCCCACCATTCCCTTCTGGCTGGGCGAGGCGCCGGGACGCAGCGACGAGCTCTCGCGCTCGGTCTCCCGCCTCAGGACCGATCTCGACCGGCGCCTGGCCGTCGATCCGGAGCGGGAAGGGGTCTTCGCCTGGCTGATGGAGCAGCCCGGCATAGGCGAAGCCTCGGCGCGCCAGCTGCTGGAGTATCTCGCCACCGCGCGCATCGCGCTGGGCTCCCTGCCGACGCAGGAATCGCTCCTCATCGAGCGCTTCTTCGACGAGGCGGGCGGCATGCAGCTGGTGATCCATTCGCCCTATGGCAGCCGGCTGAACCGGGCCTGGGGGCTGGCGCTGCGCAAGCGTTTCTGCCGCAAGTTCAATTTCGAGCTTCAGGCCGCGGCGACCGAGGACAACATCATCCTGTCCCTCACCACGGCCCATAGCTTCGATCTCGACGAGGTCCGGCATTACCTGAATTCCGCCAGCGTGCGGGAGGTGCTGATCCAGGCCCTGCTCGACGCCCCCATGTTCGCGACGCGCTGGCGCTGGGTGGCGAGCGTGGCGCTCGCCCTGCCGCGCATGCGCGGCGGGCGCAAGGTCGCCCCGCAGCTGACCCGCATGGCGGCCGAGGATCTGATCGTCTCGGTCTTCCCCGACCAGCTCGCCTGCGCCGAGAATCTCCCGGGCGATCGCGAGATCCCCGACCATCCCCTGCTGCGCCAGGTGATCTCCGACTGCCTGGTCGAGGCCATGGATATCGAGGGGCTGGAGCGGCTGCTGACCGGTCTGGAATCCGGCGCCATCGCCATCACCGGGCGCGATCTGACCCAGCCCTCGCCCTTGGCCCTGGAGGTCATGGCGGCGCGGCCCTATGCCTATCTCGACGATGCGCCCATCGAGGAGCGCCGGACCCAGGCGGTGATGAGCCGGCGCTGGCTGGCGCCGGAGGAGGCCGCCGATCTCGGCCGCCTCGATCCCCAGGCCATCGACCGGCTGCGCGGCGAGGCCTGGCCCGAGGCCGCCAATGCCGATGAGCTTCACGATGCCCTGGTGTGGCTGGGCTTCATCAGCGCCGGCGAGGCCGAGGCGGGGCCGGGCTGGCTTGGCTGGCTCGCCGAGCTGGCGCGGGACAAGCGGGTCGCGCGGCTCGAGGTGCGGGGTATCGCGATCTGGATCGCCGCCGAGCGTCTGGCGCAATTCCAGGCGCTGTTTCCCCGCGCCAGCCTGACGCCCAAGATCGCAATCCCCGCCGGCTATGGCGGGACGAGCTGGTCGGCGGAGACGGCGCTGATCGAGATCCTGCGCGGCCGGCTGGAGGGGCTGGGGCCCGTCACCCAGGCCGCGCTGGCCGCACCTTTGGGCTTCGAAGCCCATGAGATCGCCGAGGCCCTTGCCGCGCTGGAGACCGAAGGCTTCGTGATGCGCGGCCGCTTCACCCCCGGCGCCAATGACGACGAATGGTGCGAGCGCCGCCTGCTGGCCCGCATCCATGGCTATACCGTCAAGCGGCTTCGGGCCGAGATCGAGCCGGTTGCCGCCCGCGATTTCCTGCGCTTCCTTCTGGCCTGGCAGCGCGTGGCGCCCGATGCGCGAATGCAAGGTCCGGACGCGGTCGAGGTCGTGGTCGCGCAGCTCGAAGGCTTCGAGGCGCCGGCCGGCGCCTGGGAAAGCGAAATCCTGCCCGCGCGGATCGGTGAATACGAGCCCTCCTGGCTCGACGATCAATGCCTGGCCGGACGGATATCCTGGGCCAGGCTGCGGCCGCGCGACCCCAAGACCGGCGGCGGCGATCGCGGCGCCACGCCCGTGCGCACGACGCCCATCGCCCTTCTCGCGCGGCGCAACGCGCCGCTCTGGTCGTCGCTCTCGCCCGGCATCGATGCGGTGGAGCCCAGCAATCATGCCCAGACCGTCGCCGGCTTCATCCGCGAACATGGCGCCTCCTTCTTCGACGAGCTGGTCGAGGGCACCGGCCTGCTGCGTACCCAGACGGAGGATGCGCTCGCCGAGTTGGTCGCTTTGGGCCTGGTGAATTCCGACAGCTTCGGCGGCTTGCGCGCCTTGCTCACGCCTTCGGACCGGCGCCGGCCCTTCGCGGGCGGCAAGCGGCGCCGGCGCACCGTGACCTTCGGCATGGAGGATGCCGGCCGTTGGGCGCTCACCCGCCGCCCCGGCGCCGCCCAGCCCGGCGCAGCCGGTGAAGCCCGAGGCCGTCGAGCATGTCGCCCGCGCCCTGCTGCTGCGCTATGGCGTGGTCTTCTGGCGCCTCATCGAGCGCGAGGCCGGCTGGCTGCCGCCCTGGCGCGATCTGCTGCGGGTCTATCGTCGCCTCGAAGCCCGCGGCGAGATCCGCGGCGGCCGCTTCGTCGCCGGCTTCTCCGGTGAGCAATTCGCCTTGCCCAATGCCGTGGGCGCGCTGCGCGAGGCACGGCGCAAGAAGCCCGACGGGAATCTGATCTCGATCTCCGGCGCCGACCCGCTGAACCTCGTCGGCATCTTGACCCCCGGCCCCAAGCTCGCCGCCCTCACGGGAAATCGCCTGCTCTATCGCGACGGCCTGCCGGTCGCCCTGCTGGCGGGCGGCGAGGTGCAATTCATCGAAACCCTCGACCCCGCCGCCCAGTGGGAAGCCCGCAAGGCCCTGCTGCGCGCGGTCCAGCCGGCACCGGTGGACGCGCCCTGAGGATTGACTATTACGGGTTTTGCGTATAGACTAAATCTATGATCGCGTAATCCCGCGCCGGCTTGTCCCACTCCCCTCCAGTTCAGCTCACCAGGGTGCGGCCTGCCGTGGGCCCGAGAGGAAACGAGAATGACTGCAGATTCCCTGCAGAAGCAGTTTGCGGTACGCCCGACGGCCGTCCGAAGGGAGATAAAAGCGCCTGTAGATTCCCTGTAGAAACAGGTCCGGGACTTCCCGGCGGCCCCCGGGAAAGAAGACCGGAACAACTGCAGATTCCCTGCAGAAGCAGGGACGACGGTGACCGGGAATGATTGGACATGCAGAGCCGCCGGCCCTAGAGGAATCGGGTCGGTGCAGCTGCGGGTTTCATCATGATCTATCTCGAATTCATCGAGCGCGACCGGGCCATGCCCATCGAGATCTTTCGCCAACTCGGCAATCAGGCCTCAGCCTGGGCCGAGGGAGCGCAGGATCGCATGATCCTGCAGCTCGGCCGGACCCTGCGGCTGGGGCCGGCGCCCAGCTATCTCTGCCTCTGGGAGATCCCGGATCTCTCCCGGCTCGATTCCTGGGAAGACTATTTTCACTCACCTGCCGCACGCATGAACAACCGCAGCCTGGCGATGCACCGCGCCATTCATATCCAGCGGGCAGGGCTCTACGACATCTTGAGCCGGAGCGACCCCCTGGAGGCGCCGCTCCACATCGTCGAATACATCGATCCCCAAGGCCAGAACGACGACGCCATCCGCGCGGTTTTCGCTGATCGGGCCAACCGGCACGCGCCGCTGCGCCAGACACTGCTGCTGCGCCGGATTGGGAGAACCGGGCCCGATCCGGCGTTGCTATGCCTCTGGGCCGCACCCGACTATGTCGCCAGCGAAGCTTTGTTGCGCGACGAGACGTTGCCGGCGATGCGGCTTACCGATATCGGCGTCTACCGCAGCTTCGGTGACGAGATTTTGTAGCTCGCTCTCTCCCTCACGCGTAGCGGGGCACCACCATGAAGGCGAAGCTCAACGGCTTGTCCGTGTAGTTCCAATATTGATGCGGCGTGTTCGCCGGGAGATAAAGCACGTCCCAGGCGTCGAGCTCGAACCAGTCGTAGCTCTCCGGCAGATAGACATGCAGCTTGCCCTCGGTGACGAAGATCACTTTTTCGCCGGGATGGCTGCGGTTCTCGCTGCGCGCCCCGGCCATGAGGTCGACCGTGCCGGCCGTCAGCTCCTTGGTGCTGACGAAGAGCGATTCCATGATGGGGTTGGTTTCGCCATGGACGAAATGCAGCGCGTCTTGGCGCCGGGCGGTGATCATCCCGCCCTTGCTCTGGGCCTCGGCTCTGGCCTCGGCCAGCGCGTCGGGCCAGCGGCCGAGCAGCCCCTCGCGCCCCGGCTTCTCCTTCTCGAATTTCGGCTTGGTCTTGCCGAACTCGAACTCGCTGACATGGGGCGGGCGTTCCTGCGGGGCGTACCAGTCGAGGACAGCGCATTCCTCGGCTTTGAAGTTGTAGCCGAAATGCCATTTGGCCCCGCGCCAATGCACGGCTTCGCCGGCCTTGGCGACCGCAATCTCCCCGGTCTCCGGGTCCTGGACCGCGATCTCGCCCTTGAGGACGTAGTAGAAGCGATGCTGGTCGAAGAAGGATTTCCAGCCGTCGGATGATTTGAAATAGCCGCCCGGCTTCAGCTTGAAGACCAGGGTGCCGATGGTCGCGCTGCGGCCATAGATGACGTCGGCGATCTCGCCGGATTTGCCGTCGCCCCAGAGGAATCGCGAGGCATCCTTGTGGCGGACGACGGTCGGTCCCTTGAAGGGCGTGACGCCCTTGGGGGCATTCTTCGGCGGGCTGTCGGTCAAATGCGCGCTCCCATTGGTCGATGCCGGCAGGTTCCGTGCCGGCAGGAGAAGCTATGGCTGGGGAAGGGCGCGGATTGGCCCGCAGACGCCAGGATTTTGATCGAACACGCCGCCAGGCGACAGGCCATTGCCGAATGCCGCGGCTCAGCCAATATCGCTGCGGCAGAACCGCGAGGGGGATCGATGAAGATCAGGAATGTCGAAGCGATTCCTCTGCGCGGGCAGGGGGAGCAGGGCGCCTATGGCGCGCCCTATGGCCTGATCCTGCGCATCGCGACGGATAGCGGGCTGATCGGCTATGGCGAGACCGACAGCATGCCCAGCGTCGTCAAGGCCGTGGTCGAGGCACCCTTCCTCAACGAGATGATGTCCGGCCTCAAATGGGTGCTGCTCGATCAGGATCCCCTCGACATCGACGGCCTCTGGCGGCGCATGACCCAGGCGACGCTGGGATATAGCCGCGACGGGGTGACGCTTCAGGCCATGGCCGCCGTGGATCTCGCTCTCTGGGACATCAAGGGCAAGGCGCAGGGCCGGCCGGTGCATGAGCTCCTGGGTGGGGCGCGGCGGCAGAAGCTCCTCTGCTATGCGACCCATCCTCTGGGGCGCGATCTCGCGGAGACCGCAGGCTTCGCCGCGGCACTGACAGAGGTCGGCTTCACCGCGGTCAAGTTCGGCTGGTTGCCGCTCGGCCCCGATGCGGAGCAGGACGAGGCCCTCGTCGCCTGCCTCCGCCAAGCGATCGGTCCGGACGCCGACCTCCTGATTGATGGCGGACTCGCCTGGGATGCCGACACCGCCATCGAGCGCTGCCGCCGCTTCGAGCCCTATCGCCTGTTCTGGCTGGAGGAGGCGCTGCGTGCCTATGACTTCGCCGGCTATGCCCGGCTGGCCGCGACAGTGGAGACGCCGATCGCCGCCGGCGAGATGGCCTCGAGCGAGACCGAGCTGACACGCCTCGTCGAGGGCCGATGCGTCGATGTGTTGCAGGTCGATATCGCCCGGGTCGGGCTGACCCAGGCCATGCGGGTGGCAAAGCTCGCCGCGGCTGAGGGCATCCCTTGTGTCAACCATAGCTACAGCTACGGCATCAACCTCGCGGCATCGCTGCATTTTGCCGCCGCCATCGAGAGCACCTCCTTGTTCGAGTTCCAGGCCACGCCCAATGAGATCCGCGACGTGCTGGTGCCCGATGTCCCGCGGCCGGTCGATGGCATGCTCGAGGTGCCGCAAGGTCCGGGGCTTGGCGTGCATGTGGATGAGGAAGCTTTGGCGAGATTCGCTGTGGCTGGCTGAAGCCGCGCAAGAACTCCCTCTACCGCGCTTCGACGCGGGAGAGGGAAAGTTAGAGCGTCCTCACGGCGAAACCAGCCAGGGCGTGAGCTTCGCTTCATCGATATCCACGCCCAAGCCCGGCGCATCGCCGGGCTCGGCCATGCCGTCTTCCAGGCGAAAGGCGGGGCGCTTCAGGATCTCGTTGCGCCAGGGCAGCGGGTCCTGGTCGCATTCGAAATATTCGCCATTGGGCAGGGCATAGAGCAGATGCAGGCAGGCGGCGGAGCTGACGATGGTGCTGTAGTTCTTGCTGGTGAAGGGCAGATGGCGGATCTGGGCGTAGGCCGCGATCTTGCGCGCCTCGGTGATGCCGCCGACCTGCACGATATCGGGCTGCACCACCTGGATGGCGCCGGCGTCGATCAGCCGGGCGAAGGCATCGCGGCCGGTCTCGGTCTCGAAGCCGGCGATGGCGAGGCGGGTGCGCGCGGCAAGTTCGGCGCAGCCGGCCACATTCTCGGCGAGGACGGGCTCCTCGAACCAGCGGATATTGAGCGGCTCCAGGGATTCCGCATAGCGCATGGCGACGCGCGGCGTGAGCGAGGTGGTGGCATCGACCATGAGGTTGCGATCGCCGCCGATCGCTTCGCGCGCCGCCGCCACGCGCTTCAGATCCTCGTCGATCGAGAGACGCATCGGCACATCGGGCAGCACGCCGTAATGCACGGCCTGGGGGATATTGCCGATCTTCATCTTGTAGCCGCGAAAGCCCGCGGCCCGCGCCTTGGCGACATCGGCGCCGAAGGCATCGAGCCCGTAATCGCGCCGGTAGTAGCCGGCCGAGGCATAGGCGCTGACAGGCCGGCCGAAGCCGCCCAGGAGCCGCCACAGCGGCTGGCCCGCGCATTTGCCGAGAATATCCCAGAGGGCGATGTCGACGCCCGAGAGGGCCGCCAGCAGGATCCCGCGGCGGCCGTGGTAGTAGGTCTCCTGGAACACCTTCTCCCAGAGATATTCGGGGCGGCGGGGATCCTGGCCCATGATCAGCGGCGCGATCTCGCGCTCGATGACCGTGGCCGTGACCCCATGTGGCCCGCCCCACATGGCGGATTCGCCCCAGCCGAAGAGGGAATCATCGTCCGTCCGGATCTTCACCAGCAGGGCCTCGCGCTGGGCGTATTCGCCGCGGGCATAGGTGAGGGGATAGGGCATGTCGTAGCGCAGGCAGAAGGTCTCGATGGCGGTGATCTTCACGGCATCCCTCCCGACAGCCAGGCGCCGTCGTCATGTATTTCGATAACGGTCGGGACGCGCCGGCGCAAGCCGGCGCGGATCTCCCGCTTCAGCCCGGCGATGCTGGCCGGCCGCGCGGTGCGGCAGCCGAAGGCGCGCGCCAGCGCCAGGAAATCCGGATTGCGCGGATTGACGCCGATGGGCGGGATGTTGCGCTCCGTCATCCGGTCGCGGATCTGGCCGAGGCCGTCGTTGTTCCAGAGCAGCACGACGATGGGCAAGCCCCATTCCACCGCCGTGCCCAGCTCGGCGGCCGTGAACAGGAAGCCGCCGTCGCCCGTTAGCGCGACGGCGGCGCGGTCGGGGGCGGCGAGCTTCGCCCCGATGGCGGCCGGCAGGGCATAGCCCATGGTCGAGAGGCCGACGGGATAGAAATAGCTGCGCGGGCGAAAGCAGGGGAAGGCGACATTGGCGGTATAGGCCACCTGCGCCATATCGGCGGTGACCATGGCATCCTCGGGAATGGCCGTGCGCAGAGCCTCCAGCGCCCGCAGATGGCGCGCTTGCAAAGCGGTGGCTGGCTTGCGGCTCTCCCCGCGGCATTCAGCCGCCCGGGCGGCGTTCTGCCCGCCGCCTTTTCGGACCGGCAGCAGACGGAGGAGCTCATCCAGCGCCGGTCCGAGATCGGTCTCCAGCGCGATCTCGGCGGTGGGATGGGAGCGGAGCGCTGCCGCGTCGATATCGATGCGGATCAAGCGGCCGGCGAAGCAGAGCGGCTTTTGCCAGGTATCCGAGGCCGCGAGCTCCGAGCCCAGAACCAGGACCACATCGGCCTCCTCCGCCAGACGCCGGCCCGCAACGGTCGTGAGAGTCGAGCCGGCATGGAGGCGGTGATCGTCGGGAATGATGCCCTTGCCGGCGATGGTGGTGAGGATCGCCGCGCCGATGCGCTCGGCGATCGCCAAGGCGGCCGCGCCGCAATCGACGGCGCCGCCCCCCAGGATCAAGACGGGCTTCTCGGCTTGGCCGAGCAGCGTCGCGGCGCGTGCCAGGGCGGGCGCATGGATGCCATTGGTCGCCGGAGCGTTGGAAAGGGCCGGCATCTTCTGCCACGGGGCCTCTACCGTCATCATGTCGAGGGGCAAGGCGATATGGACCGGACGGGCGCGGCCTTGGCGGAAGAAGGCGAAGGACTTCGCGAGCAGTGCCGGCAGATCCTGTGGTGCGGCGACCGTGGCGCTGAAGCCCGTGAAGCCGCCCATGGTCTGGGCCTGGTTGGGCAGCTCATGGATATGTCCCTCGGCAATGCCCGAGAGCGGCAGGCTCCCGACGCTGGAGACCACCAGCATGGGGATGGAATCCGAAAAGGCCTGGGCGATGGGCGTCGCCGCGTTCAGCAGCCCCGGCCCGGCGATGAGAAAGCAGACGCCCGGCCGGCCCGAGGCCCTGGCATAGCCATCGGCCATGAAGCCCGCGCCCTGCTCGTGGCGCGGCTGGACATGGCGGATGCGGCTTCGCGCCAGGCCGCGGTAAAGCTCGAGGGTATGCGTGCCCGGAATGCCGAACACGGTGTCGACGTCATATTGCTCCAGCAGTCGTACCAGCGCCTGGCCGCAGCTGAGCGTTTCGACCATGACCCACCGCCGTCCTCGCCGTCTCCTAGCAGACTAGGGTCGCGCGGGAGGTGGACCGGACCGGCTGCGCCATCAATCTGACGGATGGCGCCATCGCCACCGCCGAAGCGTCAGTGGGAACGCTCCTCCCGGGGCGGGCGGCCGAACTGCGCCCGGTAGCAGCGGGTGAAATGCGAGCCGGAGACGAAGCCATTGGCCACGGCCACGTCCAGGATCGATTTCGTGCCATGCATCAGCATCTTGCGCGCGCGCTGCAGGCGGAGCTCGCGGTAGAAGAGGGTGGGGGATTTGCCCAGCACCTCGGTGAAGCGGCGCTGGAGATGGCGCAGCGACAGGCCGGAGATGCGGCAGATCTGCTTCAGGGTGAGGGGATCCTCGAGGCTCTTCTCCATGGCCGAGATGGCCGAGAGCAGCCGCACATCGTTGACCCGGGTGCGCGATTGCAGGGACATGCGCTGGGGATCATGGGCGCTGCGCACGCGATGCTGGATGAACTCGTCGGCGATCTCCCAGGCGAGATCGCGGCCATGCTGCTGCTCCACCAGATGGAACACCATGTCGAGGGAGGCGGTGCCGCCGGGACAGGTCATGCGGTCGCGGTCGATCTCGAAGAGATCGGCGGTCAAGCGCAGATGCGGGAATTCGCGGGAGAAGTTCTCGAACTCCTCCCAATGGATGGTGCAGCGATAGCCGTCCAGCAGCCCGGCGCGGGCCAGCGCATAGGCGCCGGTGCCCACGCCGCCCAGCACGCTCCGGTTGCGGGCCAGCTTGCGCAGCCAGGCGAAGACCCGCTTGTTGCGGTACTTGTTGCCGCCGATGCCGGCGCAGACCAGCATGATCGGAAAGCGGTCGACGCTGGTCATCGCCGCATGGGGCGTCATCGCGATGCCGCTGCTGGGACTGACGGGCGCGCCATCCTCGGAGAAGAGCGTCCAGCTGTAGAGCGTCCGCCCGCTCACCCAATTGGCGACGCGCAGGGCCTCGATGGCCGCCGAGAAGGCCAGCATGGGGAAATCCGGGATCAGGAAAAAGCCCACCCGGACGGGAGATTCTTCGGCAGTCTCGCTCATCTCTCCCCTGTTCGGCCCGCTGGCGCTTTTGTGCAAATCTCTGGCGTAAGCCGACCAAATGGAGGCGAGGCTGTCAACATAGACTTCAAGGGCAGACGCGCGAAAGGGAGAGCATGAGCGATCGATTCCTGGCCGGCCGGGTGGCCTGGGTGACAGGCGGCGCCTCCGGCATGGGGCGCGCCACGGCCATCGGCCTGGCAAAAGCGGGGGCCGATGTCGCCATCGGCTCCCTGGTCTCGAGCCAGCGCGGCGCCGTGCTCGCGGATCAGAATTGCCATACGCCGAGCGACGAGGCTTTGGCGAGCACCAAGGCCGAGATTGAATCCCATGGCGTCCGGGCGCTCGCCATGGGCCTCGATGTCTGCTCCAACGATTTCGTCGAGGCCTCCCATCGCGCGATCCTCGAGGCCTTCGGCAAGATCGATGTGCTGATCAACGCCGCCGGCTCCTCCGTGCGCAAATACATGGCCGACCATCCCGACGATCTCTGGCAGAGGATGCTCGAGGTCAATCTCACCGGCCCCTATCGGACGATCAAGCGCTGCATGCCCGGCATGATCGAGCGCCGCTGGGGCCGCATCGTCAATTTCGCCTCGACGGCGGCCAACATCGGCTATCCCATGCACAGCGCCTATTGCGCCTCGAAATCCGGGCTGCTGGGGCTGACCCGCTGCGTGGCCCTGGAGGGTGCGCCTTATGGCATCACCTGCAATGCGCTCAACCCGGGCTTCGTCGATACCGACAGCAATTATTCAGCCTCACGCATGGAGATCGAGATCGCCGGGCTGAACGTCTCCGTCGATGAATATCGCGCCAAGGTCGCGGAAAGCCTGCCGCAGAAACGTTATCTGAAGCCGGAGGAAGTGGGCGCGCTGGCGGTCTTCCTCTGCCGGCCCGAGGCGCTGGGCATCGAGGGCCAGGACATCACCATCGCCATGGGCTCGCAATGGTGAAGCGCGCAGCGAAGGGCCGGCGCAACACGCGGCCCCGCCATCGCCTTCTGGCTGGAATATCCCAGCCTGCCGGCCTGCGAGATCGCCGCGCTGGTCGGCTATGACGCCGTCATCTTCGACCATGAGCATGGCGTCATCCCGCCGGGGGAGGCGGATAACCTCGCTTTCGCCTGCAAGCGTCTGGGTCTCACCACCTTTTCGCGGGTCGCCACGGCCGACCGCGTCGACATCCAGCATGCCCTGGATTCCGGCGTCGACGGGGTGATCCTGCCCCAGATCGCCAACCTCGCTCATGCCCGGGAGGCAACGGCTCTGGCCAAATACCCGCCGCGGGGCTCGCGCGGCGTGGGCTATAGCCGCGCCATGGGCTATGGCGGGACGGGGCCGGGCTTCTTCGAGGCGGAGAACCGCCGCACCCTCTGCTATGCGATGATCGAAACTCCCGGTGCGCTGGCCGATGTCGAGGCCATCGCGCGTCTCGATACCGTCGATGGGCTTTTCGTCGGCCCCGCCGATCTCTCCATGACCCGGGGACGCGGGCCGTTCAAGGCGACGGCGAAGGATCTGGCCGATTTCGCCAGGGTCGCCGCCGTCGCGGCGGCCTGTCGCAAATCCTGGGCCATCCCCGCGCCGGGCGCCAAGGTCTTCGCTTTCGCCCGCCGGCATGGCGCCGCACTGGTCACCGTCTGCGACGACCTCAGCGCCCTCAGGCTCGGCTTCACCCAGGGCCTCGCCGTGGCCTCGAAGGGCTAAGCGGTGACGGAGTCCGGCGCGCCGGAGAAATTCCTCGCCGGGCGGGTGGCTTGGGTGACGGGCGGGGCGACCGGCATCGGCCGTGCGACGGCCGTGGCGCTCGCCCAGGCCGGTGCCGATATCGCCATCGGCTCGCTGCCGGACTCCTCGTCCATCGGCGCGGTGGCCTATTCCACGCGGCCCGGTGCCGCGGAGATGGAAGCCGCCAAGGCGGAGATCGAGGCAACCGGTGCCCGCTGCTTCCTCGCTGGCTTCGATCTGCGCTCGGACCAATCGGTCGATGATTTTCATCGGCGGCGTGGTCGGCGCCTTCGGGCCGGTCGGCATATTGGTGAATGCCGCCGGCGTCTGCGCCCAGGAGCTGATGACCGAGGCGCGCGACGAGACCTGGGCGACGGTTCTCGACATCAATCTGACCGGCGCCTATCGCACGACCAAGCGCTGCCTGCCTGCCATGCTCGCGGGCGGCTGGGGCCGGATCGTCAATATCGGCTCGACGGCCTCCAGCATGGGCTTCGTCCGCCATGCCGCCTATTGCGCCTCCAAGCATGCGCTGCTCGGCCTGGCGCGCTGCGTCGCTCTGGAGGGAGCGGCCAAGGGTGTGACCTGCAACACCATCAGCCCGGGCACGGTCGCCACCGGCCTCACCCGCATCGGCTCGAGCTTTCGCGTCAAGCAGGGCGGGCAGGGCCGCGATGTCGAGGAGAACCTTCGCCTCATCGCCGAGGGCTATCCCCAGAAGCGGCTGATCGAGACGAGCGAGATCGCCGCACTCGCCGTCTACCTCTGCCGGGAGGAGGCGCTCGGCATCACCGGCGAGGATATCATCGTCTCCGGCGGCGCGCCGTGGTGAACGGGAAGGTGGCGGCATGAAGATCTCGAAGATCGAGGTGAGCGTCGTCAATGTCCCCTTCGTGGCGCCGATCCGCTGGTCGGGCGGGGCCAATGCGGATTGGACGCGGCTCGTCATCCAGATGCATACCGACGACGGGCTGCTCGGCCTGGGCGAGACCCTGGGCGGCGAGGTGACCAAGGCGCTGATCGAGACCGAGATCGCCGCCATGTTCCTGGGCGAGGACCCGTTCGATCTCGAGCGCATCCTGAGCAAGGCGACCTTCGTGCCGCTCTACTATGGCAAATGCGGCCATTGCGCCATCGCCGGGCTGGAGCTTGCCTGCTGGGATCTCATGGGCAAGGCGGTGGGAAAGCCGCTGTGCAAGCTCCTGGGCGGGCGGCTGCGCGAGGAGATCCCCTTTGCCGGGTATCTCTATCACCGACTGCCCGACGGCAGCGGCAAGGGCGAGATCGATACGACCGATCACATCGTGGCCCATGCGCGCGGGATGATCGAGCGGCATGGCTTCGGAACGATCAAATACAAGGGCGGGGTCAAGACGCCGGAGGAGGAGATCGAGACCCTGCGGGCGCTCCGCGCCGCCTTTCCCGAAGTGAAACTCCGCTACGACCCGCAGGCGATCTATTCCCCCGCGACCTCGATCCGCATCGGCAAAAAGATCGAGGCCCTCGACCTCGAGTATTACGAGGATCCCTGCTGGGGCCATGACGGCATGGCCCGGGTCCGCCAGCGCGTCGCCATCCCCATGGCGACCAATATGTGCGTCATCGATCTGGACGGCGTGGCCGTCGGCGTCCGGCTGGGCTCCGTCGATGTGATCCTGGGCGATATCTTCGAATGGGGCGGGATCAGCCAGATGAAGAAGCTCCAGGGCGCCTGCGAGGTCTTCCAGCTCAATCTCAATTTCCACAGCGCCGGCGAGATGGGCATCGGCACCGCCGCCTATCTGCATCTGGCGGCCTCGGTCCAGGCACTCCCCCATGCCCTCGACACCCATATCCTGGAGCTCGCCGGCGATGTGGTGAAGCCCGGGGTGATCCGGCTGACGGAGCGCGGCACCATGCCGGTGCCCACGGGCCCCGGCCTCGGCGTCGAGCTCGACCCCGAGAAATTCGCCGTCGCCATCGAGGCTCATAAGCGGCAAGGCGACAGAAGCGTCTATGCCGAGGACGCCGGGCGGGCTGGGGTCATTCCCGTAAAATCAATGTATTGAAGAGGAGATCTCACGAGAGCCGCCCAAGCCGCGCCGCGGCATTGCCCGGCCGTCATAGTTCGATCCCGCCCGCGTGATCCGGCTCGCTCCTGCCGGACGGCTTCTTGAAGACGATGAGCAGCGGGATCACGGCGAGCGTCGCGACCATCAACAGCTTGTAGTCGTCGATATAGGCGATGATCTGGGCCTGGACCGTGACGACGGCATCGAGCGCGGCACGTCCGGCGGCGCTAACCGGGTTCCAGAACTGCGCGATCATCGGGTCCTCGAACGCCCGGTTGACGGCCGTGACGTGCAGCGCGATTTCGGCATGGTTTATCTGCGTGTTCTGCGTCAGCAGGCTGTTCACCACGGAGATGCCGACGCTGGAGCCGATGTTGCGCGACAGGCTGTAGATACCGGCGCCCTCGGCCCGCTGTGCCGGTGGCAAGGTCGATAGAGTCACGGCGCTGAGTGGGACGAAGAGGAAGCCGAGTCCGACGCCCTGGATCAGCCCGACGGCGATGATGGTCGCCTGCGAAATGTCGGGCGTCCAGCCGGTCATCGCATAGAATGACCCGGAGGTCAGTCCGAGGCCGATACCGAGAAGGATGCGCGTATCGACCCGCCCGATCAGCTTTCCGACCACCATCATGGCGCCCATCGTGCCGAGGCCCCGAGGCCCCAAGACGAGGCCGGCCGCGACGATCGGGTAATTCATGAGATTTGAAAGATAGGGGGGTTGCAGCGCCAGCGAGGCGTAGTAGGTGAGGCCGACGATGGCAACGAAAAGACTGCCGGCCGCGAAGTTGCGGTCGCGGAATAGCGCGGGCTTCACGAAGGGCTCGGCTGTGGTGAAGGTATGGACGAGAAACAAATATAACGCCGAGGCCGCGACGATCGCCTCCATGACGATTTCACCGGATCCGAACCAGTCCAGCTCCTCGCCGCGATCCAACAGCACCTGGGCCGCGCCGATCGCGAGGCTCAAGCTGCCGAAGCCGAACCAATCCAGCTTCACGGCAGCGTTCGCTGGGGCCTCCTTGAGGAAGGTCGTCATGCCCAGGAAGGCGAGGATGCCGATCGGCAGATTGATGTAGAAGACGTATCGCCAGGTATAGGCCTCGGTCAGCCAGCCGCCGAGGACCGGCCCGAGAACGGGACCGGCCATCACCGCGACGCCCCAAAGCGCCATCGCCGATCCCTGCCGCTCCTTCGGATTGATGTTGAGCAGTACGGTTTGCGACAGCGGGACGAGTGCTGCCCCGAAGGAGCCTTGCAAGATCCGGAAGAGCACGATCTGCACCAAGGACTGCGCCATGCCGCACAGCATCGAGGCGGCGGTGAAACCGGCGACCGAGACGAGAAAAACGCGTTTGAGTCCGAAACGGCTGGCGAGAAAACCGGTCGGCGGGGTCATGATCGCGGCGGCGACAAGATAGGAGGTCAGCACCCAGGCGATCTCGTCCTGGGTCGCCGAAACGCTGCCTTGGATGTAAGGCAGCGCGACATTGGCGATGGTCGTGTCGAGCGCCTGCATCAGGGTGGCGAGAATCACGCAGACGGTGATCGCGGCCCGATTGCCGGCCTCGGGCTGGCGTTCCGCAGCCATCATGGTTCCTGCGAGGCGTGAGCGGAAAGCGCGGTCAAGAAATGCGGCCAGCCCCTGACATGACCGGTATCGACATCGACTTCGACGCTCATCCCGGCGCGCAGCGGCGGCAGATCCTTGTCGCTCGTGTCGACACGCACGCGTATCGGGATGCGCTGCACCACCTTCACCCAGTTGCCGCTGGTGTTCTGCGCCGGCAGGAGCGAGAACTCCTCCGCCGCCGCTGGGCTGATGCTCGCGACGGTGCCGCGCCAATTCATGTCCGGATAAGTGTCCACCGTCACGGTGACAGGCTGCCCCGGGCGAACATAGGTCAACTCCGTCTCCTTCGGGTTCGCATCGATCCAGGCATGGTCGGTGGCAACGAGGAAGAAAGCGGTGGTGGAAGCCGCGAGGTATTTGCCGGGTGCGATCGAGGGTACGTTCGTCACGATGCCTGCGAAAGGCGCTCTGACGGTGGCGTGATCAAGCTGTCGCGCCGCCTCGTCGCGCTGGGCCAGAGCATCGAGATATCTAGGATTCTGCCCGACCGGGCCCTCGGGATCGCCGTCGAGGTTGGCGGCCACCGCCGCCTGCTGCTGAGTGAGAGAGGCGAGGCTCTGCTGCGCGTTCTGCAGATTCCGGTGCGCGGTGTCGAAAGACGACTGGGATGCGAAATGCGCGCTCAGGAGGCTCTGCGCGCGGCCCAATTGGGTGCCGAAGTAGCCGACATCGTTCTGCGCCTGCTCGATCCGCGCCTGCATATCCCTGTAGTTCGCCTTAAGTGCGTTGAGGTCGTCCCCGACGATGCCGAGCTGAGCCTTGGCGCGCGCAAGGGCGATCCTGAACGGCAGATCATCGAGGCGGTACAGGATCTGGCCGGCCTTGACCTGCTGGTTCTCCGCGACGTCGACTTCCCTGACGATGCCGGAGACATCGGTCGAGACGCCGACCTTGTCGGCTTCGACGAAGGCGTCGTCCATCGACATCACTTGGCCGCCGGTGATGTACCAGTAACCGCCGGCGATCAGCGCGAGCGGCAGCAGCATGAACAACAATCGCCGTGCCCAGCGCCGCGGCACGGATGGCCGCCTGCGCCGCGGCAAAGGTGCCTGAGCCGGATCATCCAGTCGTTCCTGCGGGGCTTCGGTTCTTGTCGTCGGCGCCTCAGCCGTGTCGGGGAACGAAACTTTCCTCCCGTCGCGAGGCATGCAAACTCCTTTCGCGCGCCGAATGCGTGCCTCAGCTATGTGTTGACGATGACGGGGGACGAAAACCATATATCTATTGCACTCAATGTTGAGAGGAACTCAGGAATGAGGCGCGGGACTCTCGCCGACCTGACGGCATTCATCGCCGTCGCCGACCACCTCAGCTTCCGGGCGGCGGCCGCGCGCCTGGGGGTCACGCCCTCGGCGCTGAGCCACACGATGCGGCTGCTGGAGGAACGTCTCGGGGTCCGCCTGATGAATCGCACGACCCGAAGCGTCTCGCTGACCGACGCGGGCACGCGTCTTCTCGGACGCCTGCGGCCGGCGATGGTCCAGATCGATGGCGCACTGGACGATTTGAACCTGGAGCGGGACCGGCCCTTGGGACGTCTGCGGATCTCTGCGAGCCATTTGGCGGTGGCCACGGTGATCGCGCCGGTTTGGGGACGCTACTTGTCGACCTATCCGGAGGTCCACCTCGAGGTCAACGTGGAGGAGGCGCCGATCGACATCGTGGCGAAGGGATTCGATGCCGCAATCGGGATCCGGGACCATGCGGCGGCCGATATGATCGCCGTGCAGGTGATGGGACCGATGAAGGTGGCGGTGGTTGGCGCCCCGGCCTATTTTGCGCGGCGGCGCCCGCCGCGTACGCCCGATGATCTCTCCCGCCACAATTGCGTTCAATATCGCCGGCCTTCGGACGGGACGGAATTCGAATGGCCATTCGAGCGGCAGGGCAAGAAGCGGCGGATCTCGGTGAACGGCCAGGTGATGGTCAACAATGCCGATCTGGCCATTCGCGCCGCCGTGGACGGGCTCGGGATCGCCTATACGGTCGAAGCCTGGGCCGAGCTGTTCCTGCGCTCGGGCCAGCTGGTTCGCGTGCTGGAGGACTGGTCGCCCTGCCTCAAAGGGCTCTTCCTCTACTATCCCGGCCAGCGGCAAGTCCCCGCCGCCCTCAGAGCCCTCATCGACATGATTCGGACGGGCCGCGGCTCGGCGCCGGCGAAGCGCTCGCTCGAGAACCCTTTCACGGTCGCTCGCAAAGTCGATTGACGGATTTTGCTCCCCGGAGGTTCATCCGGTCCGCCAGGGAAGCTGAGGCTCCGCAACCTCGCTTCCGCGGCTCGGACCGGATGGACATCCTATCGAACGCTCACATTCCGCTGGCCGCGCCGCGGCCAGGCGGGAATGTCGATTACTTGCCCCACGACCCGTTCTCACAGGAATTGCAGTCTGCCGGTGTCGCCGGCACGGAGCTCGGTGCCGAATAGTTCGAATAGTCCTGCGGGGGCATCGGCGTGTAACCGCTGCTCTCGCCGGTCCGACAAGTTTGGCAACGCGTGGCCGGTTCCGGCGTGGGCTGCGTCGCGGAGTAGTTGGTATATCCCTCGTTTCCACCCGCCCGGTCGTGACCGCCGCCCTGATCACCCGCCCATGCCGTGGCGTAGCCGATTCGATCGAGGTGACCGGCCGTGACCGGCAGGAAGAAGAACCCCGCCGCCAAGGCGATCGCCAGTCCTGTCAGACGGGCTTGCTTGTGGGAGATAGCATGCATTGTGGACCTCTCTAGACCCGATGGTCTGTTCATCGCGCGGGTGATTCCGTCGCAATTCAGACGTGGGGAGAGGCGCGGAACTTGTCCTATGAGTTGCTGGTGGAAGTTATGAAAAGCGCTTCCGATCTCATCGCTTTTCGTTGCTCGGACGGATGGGGATCGCCGAAAAACTATTGCTGAGCTGATTTCACCACCGAGTGCAGGATATAGAGTATTTTCATCTGCCGCCTTCGTCATCAAACTCGCTGGGGTACAGCGAGATGTGACAGGAGGTCATATGCTCATCCACAGAGTGCAAGTGCCGCCTCAGTCGGACGCGGCGACGCGCACCGCGCGCGATGTGCTTGAAGACCGTTCGGATATGAGCTTCCGGGTGGCGTTGGATCCTGAAGATGCGGCGACGCGAAGCGAGTCAAGCTGGCGTGGCCTGGCCGCGGAAGTCCTGGAAGTCACGGCGACCGGGCCGTTCAAATGCGGATTCTCCGCTTCTTCCCATTTGCTGACGGCCGTCGACCGTGGCGCCCTGGCCCATGGTGAATCGCGCATCGAGGGTGTGGTTGTTTCGACCCGGCGCGACATCGGCCGGACGCTTTCCTTCATACCGAAGGGTTACAGCTTTCAGGGGACGTTCATGCCGCGGATCCTGCCCCGTTGCGGCAATCTCTACATCGATCCCGCTTTGGCCTTGGCCGATCCGCAGCTCCAATTCGCCGATATCGAGTTCGAGCCGCAGCTCTTCTTCGACGAGCCCGCGCTGTGGAGCACGGCGCGCAAGATCCTTCGCCTGGTCGGTAAAGGCGACGACAATCGTCTCTACGCCGAGACGCTCACGGCGGCCCTGGCGATCGAGCTGGTCCGTTTCCGAGGGCGTGGCGGCTTGAAGCCAGCGGCAGCGCGCGGCGGGCTCGCCGAATGGCAGCGGCGCGCCGTCGTCGAATTCATCAACGACAATCTGGAGCGAAACATCTCCCTGACGGAGCTGGCGAGCCTGGCTCGTCTGAGCCCGACGCACTTCTGCAAAGCGTTTACGCGATCCATGAGCATGCCGCCGCATCAATATCAGCTCCGTCAGCGCGTGGATCGCGCCAAGCTGCTGCTCGCCGATACCGACCGGTCGATCACCGAGGTCGCCTTGGCAACGGGCTATACCGCCTCGAGCAATTTCGCGACGGCCTTCCGCAAGGTGACGGGCGTCACGCCCCGGGCGTTTCAGCGCTCTCTGATTTGACGGCGCTTCCGGCGAGAGGCCGCGGGCTGAGAGCGAGTGAATTGGCGGCAGAATCGTTCTTTATGCTCTTGTGACCCGAGTTTTATTCAATACGGCCCGCCGTGCGTCGCGCCAGCCCGCCCGGACGGCCAAATATGGTGCGATTTTCCAGTTCCGCCAAGGTGTTGGGGTGTCGCAGGCCTGTTCCTGGCGGCGAGCTTGCCTTTGGCGCAGCGGAACTCCATCTTCCCCCTGCCTGCGGCCGTAAATCTTCCTCGGAACCGGGCCCGCGCGCGCTGCCATCTCATCGGAGAATTTGTTTTCATGACTTCTGTCCGAACCTCGGGCGCCTTCGATCTGCTGATCTGCGACTGCGACGGGGTGATCATCGACAGCGAAATCGTCTGCGATCGCATCCTTATGGACATGCTGCGCGAGGCCTATCCCGGGCGGGATCTGGCCCCGGCTTTGGCAGGCAGCTTCGGGCTCCAGACCTCGGACATCCTGGTGCGGCTCGCGGAACATCTGGACGAGGCCTTGCCGCCCGGATTCTTCGAGCGCCTGGACCAGGCGATCATCGAGACGCTCCAGCGCGAGGCAGCCCCGATCCGCGGCGTGCGCGAGGCGCTGGAGCAGATCAGCCTGCCCGTCGCGGTCGCCTCCAACAGCAGCCGCGACTGGATCGAGCTCTCGGTGGCGCGAGCCGGGCTGTCCCAGCGCATCGGCGAGGCCATCTTCAGCGCCGATCGGGTTTCCCGACCGAAGCCGGCGCCCGATGTCTATCTGCTCGCGGCCCGGGAGAGCGGCGTCGCGCCCGCGCGATGCCTGGTGGTGGAGGATAGCGAGACGGGCGTGGCGGCCGCTTTGGCCGCCGGCATGTCGGTGATCGGCTTCACGGGTGCGAGCCATATTCCGGAGCATCACCCCGGCCGTCTCTTGGCTCTGGGTGCTCGCCAGATCGTGGAGACGATGGATCAACTCCCCGGCGTGGTCGCCGCCCTCGACGGCGCTGGGTTGTTTACCCTGGCGGCAGGAAGCTAGGGCTCGCTTTCCGAGCCCAAGCTCCTGCTGCTGAACGCCCTGGACCGGCCCGACGCCGTGCCCCTGCCGGAAGGGACGACGGTCACCATCGGGGTTGCCGAGCAGAATATCCAGAAGCTGCGATCTTAGTCGCCAAGATCTCGGCTAATTTGGCCGGCGCATGCGCTATGATCGACCCAGAGATTTGGCCTGGAGACCGCTTCCCATGAACGATGTCAATCCGCAACCCGTCGATGCCGCCATCGTGCCGCGCTTTGGCAGCATCCCGACTTTCATGCGTCTGCCTTACCGTCCCGACCCCACGGGGCTCGATATCGGCCTCGTCGGGGTTCCCTGGGATGGCGGCACGACCAATCGCGCCGGGGCCCGTCACGGACCGCGCGAGATCCGCAATATGTCGAGCTTCATGCGCAAGGTGCATCACGTCAGCCGCATCGCGCCCTATCAGCTGGCCAAGGTCGCCGATATCGGCGATGCGCCGGTCAATCCCATCGATCTCATGGATTCCCTGAGCCGGATCGAGGCCTTCTTCGCGCAGATCCATAGCAAGGGCGTGATTCCGATCTCGGCCGGCGGCGATCATCTCATCACTTTGCCGATCTTTCGCGCCATCGCGAAGCAACGGCCGATCGGCATGATCCATGTCGATGCCCATTCCGATACCAACGATCGCTACTTCGGCGACAATCTCTATACCCATGGCACGCCCTTCCGCCGCGCGGTGGAGGAGGGGCTGCTGGACCCCAAGCGCGTGATCCAGATCGGCATCCGCGGCTCGATCTATTCCGAGGACGACATGGCCTTCGCCGAGGGCTCGGGCATGCGCGTCGTCTATATGGAGGAATTCGCCAAGCTCGGCGTGGAGCGGGTGATCGCCGAGGCAAGGCGGGTCTCGGGCGAGGGGCCCTGCTATATCAGCTTCGACGTCGATGGCCTGGATCCCGTCTATGCGCCGGGTACGGGGACGCCGGAGATCGGCGGGCTGACGACGCTGGAGGCCCAGCATCTCATCCGTGGCCTGGAGGGGCTGAATTTGATTGGCGGCGATGTCGTCGAGGTCTCGCCGCCCTTCGATCCCAGCGGCAATACCGCGCTGGTGGGCGCCACCATAATGTTCGAGATCCTCTGCGTGCTGGCCAAGGCCGTGGCCGCGCGGCGCTAGCGGCTCGGCGAAGTCGATCAGGTGAGGGGCTTCTCTTCTTCGCCGGGATGACGGAGAGAGGGTGCGTCGTCGGATAGCGCTCGCGCGCGTCGCTAGGCCGGCCGGCGGGGCACCATGAGCTTTGCCGTCAGCACCTGCACCACCTCGCCGCGCTGGTTCTTGGTCTCGCTGCGCACCGTGACGATGCCGCGGTCGGGGCGGGAGCGGGACGGCGTGACGGCGACCACCTCGCTCTCCACCTGCAGGATGTCGCCGGGACGTGTCGGCCGGGGCCAGGCGATCTCCCCGCCGGCGCCGACGCTGCCGCCTGCCAGCGGCAGGCCGCCGCTCACGAGCAGCCGCATGGTGAGGGCCGCGGTATGCCAGCCGCTGGCGGCCAGCCCCTTGAAGATGGAGTTCTCAGCCGCCGCCTCGTCGAGATGGAAGGGCTGCGGATCGTACTCGCGGGCGAAGGTCTTGATCTGCTCGGCATCGAGCGCAAGGGTGCCGCTGGTGAAGCGCTGGCCGATCTTGAGGTCGTCGAGATAGAAGCGTTCGGTCGGGGCCTGGTCATCCATGCTTGCGGCTGCCTTTCGCTTCCGCCCGCTTCTCCGCGATGAGGGCGTGGCGCCGGCGGGTACGCTCATCGGCGGCGGGACCGGCGGCGGAGCGGAATTCCGGGGAGGTCAAAGCCCGGCCGCTCGCGCGATCGACCAGGACCGGATCGGCGGGCGCGCCGGTCTTGCTGTCGACCAGCAGGACGCTCGCCCCCTCCGGGGCGAAATGCTTGTTGCCCCAGGCGAGCAGGGACCAGAGCACCGGCCGGAAATCGCGGCCGCGCTCGGTCAGCAGATATTCATCGCGCGGCGGACGCTCGCTGTAGCGCCGGCGCTCCAGCAGCCCGGCCTCGACCAGCGCCTTGAGGCGCCGGGTCAGCATGTTGGGCGCGATGTCGAGGCTCTTCTGGAACTCGTCGAAGCGGGTAAGGCCCTGGAAGGCATCGCGCAGGATCAGCATGCTCCACCATTCGCCGACGCGCTCCAGGCTGCGGGCGATCGGACATTGCAGGTTGCCGAAACTTTTATGCTGCATGGCAGGTCAGGTCCGTCTTGATATCATGATAATAGCTACTTAATCTTCCCTCTATCGCTGCGCAAGCCGATTGTTGCGGGC
Source organism: uncultured Alphaproteobacteria bacterium (assembly GCA_963757155.1). Taxonomy (GTDB): domain Bacteria; phylum Pseudomonadota; class Alphaproteobacteria; order Dongiales; family Dongiaceae; genus DASXQK01. The sequence goes on along the minus strand of CAVWQS010000011.1, from coordinate 91,578 downwards.
ACCCCCAGAAGGAGAAGTTCGATGAGCGAGAAAAAGCGCGCGGACGGCACCCAGCCGACCGCCGTCGTCGTCGGTGTCGGGGCCGAGCGCGGGCTCGGGGCCGCCCTCTGCCGGCGCTTCGCGGCCGCAGGGCATCATGTTCTGGTCGGCGGGCGGACGGCCGGGAAGCTCGACACCGTGGTCCAGCAGATCGAGGCGGCGGGCGGCAGCGCGGAAGCTGTGGCCATGGACGGCGCCAGGGAAGCCGATGTGATCGCCCTGTTGGATCGCGCCATGGCACCGGGTGCGGGAAGGGCGCCGGCGGATCTGATCGTCTACAACGCCGGGAACAATCGAAAGACCGATTTCCGCGAACTCACCGCCGACAGCTTCGAGGAATTCTGGCGGATCGGCTGCTTCGGCGGCTTCCTGCTGGGCCGCGAGGCCGCCCGCCGGCTGGTGCCGCTGGGCCGCGGCACGGTCGTCTTCACCGGCGCGTCGGCCAGCCTTCGCGGCAAGCCGGGCTTCGCCCATTTCTCCGCCGCCAAGGCGGGCTTGCGGATGATCGCGCAGAGCATGGCGCGGGAATACGGGCCGGTCGGCCTCCATGTCGCTCATGTCGTGATAGACGGCGGCATCGACGGCGAGCGCCTGCGCAAGGGCGCGCCGCAAATGGTTCAGCAGCGCGGCGAGGATGGGCTGCTGGGCATCGAGGCCATCGCCGAGGTCTATTGGCAGATCCATTCCCAGCCGCGCTCGGCATGGGCCCATGAGATCGACCTCAGGCCATTCAAGGAGCCTTTCTAACAACTCTCTCGCCGCGATTGCCTGGCTTGGGCTACCTTACGCCTCGCTCGTTCTGATCCGTCGCGAGTCGGAAGGCCAAATTGCATTTCTTCCTGCCGCCCGCCCTCGGTACCCTGATCATCCATACGGTGATCGTCGTGGTCATCGCCATGCGCGTGATCATGATGCGGCCAGCGACCGGCGTGGCGCTGGCCTGGCTGCTCCTCGTCTCCATGCTGCCCTTCGCAGGCGCGATCGTCTATCTCCTGATCGGCGAGCGCAGGATCGGCCTCCAGCGCGAGCGGGGCGTAAGCGCAGTTCGCCAGGAATACCGGACGATCGCCGAGACTGAACCTTGGGAAACGCTCAGCGATATAGACTGGTCGCGTCATGGATCGGCGGCGGCAGGGCTCGACCGGCTCGGACGCAGGGTCGCCGGCAGCCCGACGGTGCATGGCAGCCGCCTTCAGATGTTCAGCGATACATTGGAGGGGCTCGGCGCCATCGCCCGGGAGATCGATCAGGCGAAGACGAGCGTGCTGATCGAATTCTACATCTGGAGCGAAGGCGGGGCGGCGGACGAGGTTCTGGAAGCCGTGATCCGGGCGGCGAGCCGCGGCGTCTCCTGCCGTCTGCTCTTGGATGGCCTGGGCTCACGGCCCTGGTGGAAAGGCGACCAGCCGCAGCGGCTTCGCGATGCCGGCGTCCTGTTGCAGCCGGCCCTGCCGGTCGGCCTGCTGCGCAGCGTGATCGGGCGCACCGACCTTCGCCTTCATCGCAAGATCATCGTGGTCGATGGGACCGTCGCCTGGACGGGCAGCATGAACCTCGTCGATCCGCGCTACTTCAAGCAAGGGGCGGGCGTGGGCGAATGGGTGGATGCCATGGTTCGCGTCGAGGGGGCCGCCGTGGTCATGCTCGCCGCGACGATGATCGGCGATTGGGTGCTGGAGACCGGGGAATCCGGCGGCGATCTCGTGCGGGCTCTCTGCCTCGGACAGATGACGCCTCAGGGGAATGCGGATGTTCAGGTCATCCCCTCGGGGCCGGCGGGGAGCGGCGACGGTTTGCTCCAGATGCTGCTCGCCTTGATCAACGCGGCGCGCTCAGAGCTCATCCTCACCACGCCCTATCTGGTGCCGGATGATTCGATGCTGCGGGCGCTCCGGGGTGCCGCGGGCCGCGGCGTCAAGGTGGTGCTCATCCTGCCGGAGAAGGTGGATTCCTTTCTCATCCGCCACGCCAGCCGGTCCTACTACGACAGCCTCATGGATATGGGCGCCGAGATCCATCTCTATCGCGGCGGGCTGCTGCATACGAAATCCATCATGGTCGATGGCACGATGTCCATGTTCGGGACCGTGAACCTCGACATGCGAAGCATCTGGCTCAACTACGAGGTCTCGCTGTTCGTCTATGACGATGCCTTCGCGGCAGACCTGCGGGCCTTGCAGCTGAGCTATATCGCGGACTCCGACCGCATCGATCCGGTGGTGTGGCAGGTGCGGCCCTTCGGCCGGCGCTTTCTGGAGAATGCCTTCCGCTTGGCGAGCCCGCTGCTCTAGGGCTTCAGCGCAGGAACAGCCATAGGGTCAGGGCGGCGCCGATCACGATGATCGCTCCGCGCAACAGCTTCTCGGGCGCCCGCAGCAGGAGCCAGCTGCCGGAGAATCCGCCCGCCACGGAGCCGATGGCCATGGCCAATGCCGGCGGCCAGTGGACATCGCCGGAGACGCAGAACACCACGAAGGCGGCGGCATTCATCACCGTGGCGAGCAGATTCTTCGTGGTCGCCGCCATGCGGATGGTCTGGCCGGCCAGCGTCAGGGCCGCCAGCATGAGAAAGCCGATGCCGCCGCCGAAATAGCCGCCATAGACGGCGATGGCGCTCTGGATGGCGGCAAGGATCGCGGGGGATAGATGGGCATCCGCCGGCAGCCGCCGGCGGATCGGCTGGCCGAGGGCGAAGACGAGGGTGGCGAAGAGCACGAGCCAGGGCACCAGCCGGGCGAAGAAGGAAGCCGGGGTGGCCAGGAGCAGCAACGCCCCGGCCGTGCCGCCGGCGAGGCTGATGATGATCAATGCCCGAAGCGTCAGGCCCTGCACGCCGCTGGCGGCGCGCCGGCCCGACCAGCACATGGCGATCTGGCCGGGAAACAGCGCGACGGTCGAGGTGATATTGGCCGCGCGCGGATCGAGCCCGGCGAAGAGCAGGGCCGGGAAGGTGATGAAGGATCCGCCGCCCGCCAGCGCGTTCTGCATCCCGGCCCAGAACCCGGCCAGGCAAAGGAGAAGAAGCGTCATGAGACGACAATAGAGAGGAATCGAACGAGGCGGAAATGTGCTGGAGATCGATCCGAGCGAAGCCGCTTCTCTTTCGTCGTCATTCCCGCGAAAGCGGGGATGACGGAAGAAATTATTTTCAGCTTCGGCGCAGTGAGACGATCTTCGGGTCCGGCGCGTCCGCCGCGGGATAGAGGCTGCGGAGCGGGGCGGGGAGGCCGGCTTCCCAATGCCGGAAATCGGCGATCATGCGCTGCTCCTCGGCGAGGGGCAGCTCGGCCATGGGCGGCAGGACGCGGCGCCAGGCGGGGTTGCCCTCGGCCTCGGCAATCAGCGCCTTGACCGAGGCGATGAAAGGACGGCGCGACAGGATATTGTCGCCGGCGACGATCAGCGGCACGAGGCGCCGGCGCTCGAAGGGCGTGCGCGCATCGAACAGGCCGCGCATCAGCCGGGGCATGACATTGCCGAGGCCGCAGATCGTGCCCCGGGCACCGCTCGCCATGACCTGGGGGAGGTGGATCTCGCTGCCCGTGAAGATCGAAAGATGGGAGAAGCGCCGGAGCAGGCCCTCGGTGAAGTCGAGATCCCCGCCGCTGTCCTTTACTCCGGCGATGGCACGGGGATAGCGCTCCTCCAGCCGGCGGATCACCGTGGGGGTGATCGGCACGCCGCAGATATCGGGGAAGTGATAGAGGTGGAGGCCCATATCCTCCCGGCCGGTCTGATCGATCACGGCGGCGTAGAAGCGGAAGGTGCCGTCCTCGGTGATGCCGCCGCGATAGACGCAGGGCGGCATGAGAAGCAGGCCGGCCACCTTCTGGTCGAGTGCATGACGCGAGAGACGGACGATGTCGGGAATCGCCAGCGCGCCCACCGAGACGATGATGCGGGCGGGATCGAGCCCGCCAGCGATGAGGCGCTCGAGCGCGGCTTGGCGATCCTCCACCGCGAATTCCGCTCCTTCGCCTGTGGTGCCGAACAACGTGACCCCGTCGCAACCGGCCGCCAGCAGGCTATTGCATCGCGCCAGCAGCAGTTCTGCATCGGGGTGAAAATCCGGGGTTACCGGCGTTGTGACGGCCACCAATAGGCAATCGGTTGTTGGAAGACCGGCCACGAGCCTCTCCATTCCAGGTGACGAATAGGGATAATGGAGGTGGATTGTTGATTGTCAACAATTCCCTTGACGAGTTCCAGGACCGGTGCAAGCATTCGTGTGAACAGGGATGCGCCGGCGAGGGGAAACCCACCGGGCAAACAAGGTCGCGCAACAGCAACCAAGGGGAGGCTCACATGAACAGCAAGATGACGAATGTCTTCGGCAAGCCCATCGGCCGCCGCACGATTCTCGCGGGCGGTGCCGCCGCCCTCACGGTGCCGCTCTTCGCGCGCGCCAGCTGGGCCGATGCGAAGCCCTTCCGGATCTCGACGCCCGGCTCGCCGGAGGAGTGGCAGTCCAAGGCACTCGAGGTCTTCAAGAAGGAGCTCGACGCCGCGGCGCCCGGCCAGTTCGACGTCCAGATCCATTACAACGGCACGCTTTTCGCCCAGGGCACCGAGATCGAGGCGATGCAGCGCGGCAATCTGGAAGTGGGCATGGTCTCGCCCCAGGACATCGCCACGCTGATCCCGGAATATTCGATCTTCACCACCGGCTATCTGATGCGCGATCCGACGCATCTCGACGCGGTCTATGACGGCGACATCGGCAAGGAATATGACGCCCGGGTCGAGAAGGACGTCCAGATCCATATCGTGCGCAGCCAATATCTCGGCACCCGCCATGTGATCCTGCGCAAGGAGCGCGAGGTGAAGACGCCGGCCGATATGGCCGGTGTGAAGCTGCGCATGCCCGGCTCGGAGACCTGGCAGTTCCTGGGCAAGGCGCTGGGCGCCAATCCGACGCCCATGGCCTTCGAGGAAGTCTATCTCGCCATGCAGACCGGCACCGTCGACGGGCTGGAGAATCCGCTGCCCGACGCCGAGGCCGCCAAGTTCTACGAGGTCTCGAAGCAGGTCGTGCTGACGGGCCATATGGTCTCCAACACCTTCTTCGCCGTGGCCAAGACCTATTGGGACGGGCTCTCCGCCGATCAGAAAGCGGCGATCGAGGCGGCCGAGGCGAAGGCCAAGGCTTTCAACGACGCGGGCGTGCTGAAGACCGAGGCCGACGCCAAGGGCTTCTTCGAAGGCAAGGGCGTCAAGGTCACGACCCCGGATGTCGAGGCCTTCCGCACCCAGGTCCTGAAGATGTTTTCGGAGTCAAAATTCGCCGCCAACTGGCCCAAGGGCCTGCTCGAGCGCATCAACCAGGCGGGGCTGTAGGCGCGCCGGCGATCGTCTTAGCGAAAGCCTCCGCCTTTGCTGCTGCTTGCTCGATTGAGGCGAGGCGCCGAACTGCTGTCGGCCGCGCTGTTCGCGGCCATGTTCGGCGCCTTCGTCATCCAGGTCGTCTCGCGCTACGTCTTCGATGATCCCATTTCCTGGACCATCGAGGTCTGCTCCATCACCTATGTCTGGATCGTCTTCTTCGCCAGCGGGACGATCGTGACGATGCGCCAGCACATCACTTTCGACATGCTGTATTCCGCGCTGAGCCCGCCGTGGAAGCGGGGCTTCGCCATTTTCACGACGGCCAGCCTGCTGGCGCTTTTCGCGATCTGCCTGCCTGAGATCCTGAACTACATCCGCTTCGTCTCCCGTAACCACACGCTGATCCTGAACATCCGGCTGGATCTGATCTATTCCTGCTTCGGGATCTTCATGATCGGCGCCATGGTCGGCGCCGCCATCCGCCTCTATCGCCTGCTCGGCCGGGAATGGCGGAGCAACATCTGATGGCCCCCAGATGAGCTTCGCAGCCGCGCTGATGCTCGGCAGTTTCTTCCTGTGGGCTGCCATGGGCATGCCCATCGGCTTCTCCATGCTGGCCTCGGCCTTCCTCTATCTGCTGGTGAGCCATCAGGATATCGGGCTGGTGGCCTCGCAATCCCTGAACGGACTCTTCCGCAGCTTCGTGCTGCTCGCCGTGCCGCTGTTCATCGTCGCCGCCGAGATCATGAACGCGGGCACCATCAGCGAGCGGCTGCTGAGCTTCGCCAGCCTGATCGTCGGGCGAATCCGCGGTGGGCTCGCCCATGTGACCGTCATCGCCAGCATGATCTTCTCGGGCATGAGCGGCAGCGCCATCGCCGATGCGGCGGGCCCCGGCAAGCTGATGATCGAGATGATGCTGAAGGAGGGCCGCTACAAGCCGGGCTTCGCCGGCGCGCTCGCCGCCGCCGCGGCGACCATCGGCCCCATCATCCCGCCCTCGATTCCCATGGTCCTCTACGCCATGGTGGCCAATACCTCGGTCGGCTATCTCTTCCTCGGCGGTTTCATGCCCGGCGTGCTGATGGGCGTGGCGCTGATGATCGTCATCGCCATCATCGCGCAGCGCGAGAACCTGCCGAAGGAGCCGCCGATCCAGGTGCGGCAGGTGCCGGGCATCCTGAGGGATTCGGTGCCGGCCCTGATGCTGCCGGTGATCCTGCTGGGGGGCATCTATTCCGGCGTCGCCACCCCGACCGAGGCCGCCGCCGTCGCTGCCGCCTACGCATTGTTGCTCTCCTGCGGGGTTTATCGGGCGCTGGGCTTCCGCCAGGTGACGGAGCTTTTCGTCGGCGCCTCGCGCTCGACCGCGGTGGTGGCGCTGGTCGTCGCCGGCGCGCTGCTGGTGAATTATGTCGTGGCGGCCGAGCAGATACCCAACGAGATCGGCAGCTGGATCCAATCGCTGCATGTCTCGCGCTTCGGCTTCCTGCTGATCATCAATGCGATGTTCCTGGTGCTGGGCTGCTTCCTCGACACGCTGCTGATGCTGCTGGTCATCGTGCCCATCGTCATGCCCTCGATCACGGGGCTCGGCATCGACAAGGTGCATTTCGGGGTGACGACCATCGTCAATCTGATGATCGGCATGATCACCCCGCCCTATAGCGAGCTGCTCTTCGTCGTCACCGGGATCACGGGCATCTCGCTGACCTCGATGTACCGATATATCTGGCCCTTCATCATTGCCCTGGTGGTGGCGCTGTTCATCATGCTGGCGGTGCCGAATGTCGTGCTGTGGCTGCCGATCCAGTTCGGCTACACCCCGGGCGAATAACCGAGCTATCGATCCGACCAAGGAGTAACCTCGTCATGCCGGCCATGAAGGAAAAATTCGCGGGCGTCGACCGCTATCGCCATTTCATCAATGGCCAATGGACGGATTCCACCGCCAAGGAATGGATCGAGGTGGAGAACCCCGCGACCGGCGAGATCATCGCCACGGTGCCGAAGGGCACCGCCGACGACGCGGACCGCGCACTCGTCGCCGCCGCTGCTGCCCAGCCGGGCTGGGAGGCGCTGCCGCCGATCGAACGCGGCAAGATGCTGATCGCGCTGGCGCGCCTCATCCTGGAGAACCGGGACCGGCTGGCGCGGCTGATCATCGCCGAGCAGGGCAAGCCGTTGCAGGAGGCGCGCGGCGAGGTCGAAGGGACCGCGCTCTATCTCACCTATGCCGCCGAGGAGGCGCGGCGCATCACCGGCGACATCATCCCCTCCGACAACGCCGATGAGCAGGTCTGGATCGAGCGGGTGGCCCATGGCGTGGTGGTGGGGCTCACCGCCTGGAACTATCCGGCGGCGCTGACAACCCGCAAGATGGGGCCGGCGCTCCTGGCCGGCAACACGATCGTCCTCAAATCCCATGAGGGCACGCCGCTCTCGGCCTTCGAGATCGCCCAGCTCTCGACCCAGGTCGGCTTTCCCCCCGGCGTCATCAATGTGGTGAGCGGGACAGGGGAGGGACTCGGTGCGGCTCTGGTCAAGCATCCGATCCCGCGCCTCATCACCCTCACCGGCAGCGTGCGCGCGGGCAAGGAGATCTTCCGCAGCGCTGCCGACGATCTGAAGATCCTTCGCCTCGAGCTGGGCGGCAAGGCGCCCTTCATCGTCGCCGAGGACGCCGATATCGGGGCGGCGGTCAAGGCGGCAGTGGCTTCGCGCTTCGAGAATTGCGGCCAGATCTGCATCTGCAACGAGCGGATGTATATCCATGAGCGCATCGCCGATGAGTTCACCGAGAAATTCGTGCGCGCCGTCTCGGCGCTCCGGGTGGGCGATCCCACGACCATGGTGGATATCGGCCCCAAGTTCAGCGCCGCCGAGCTCGACAAGGTCGAGCGCATGGTCAAGGCGGCGACGGCCGCCGGCGCCGAGATCCTGACCGGCGGCCACCGCCTGACGGAAGGGGAGTTCTCCCGGGGCCATTGGTTCCAGCCGACGGTCATGACCGCCGTCGACAACCGGATGGCGATCATGCAGGACGAGGTCTTCGGCCCCGTCATCCCGCTGATGAAGGTGACCGATTTCGACGAGGGGCTGCGCCTGGCCAATGAATCCCGCTACGGCCTCTCGGCCTATGTGTTCACCAAGGATCTGCGCCGGCTCATGCGGCTGATCCGGGAGCTTAAATTCGGCGAGATCTATGTGAACCGGCCCGGGGGCGATGCCGTCCATGCCCACCACGCGGGGCTCCGGCATAGCGGAATCGGCGGCGAGGATGGTAAATACGGCCTGGATGCCTATTTCCAGAAGAAGACCATTTACGTCAACTATGCATGACGTATCTTAGCCCCCTCACGAGCCAAGGCGAGCAAACCCATGACCGACAGGCGCAACCAGCCCCCGGTGCTGCTGCTCAATCCGGCCGATCCCCTGGTGGTCGCCACCCGGGATCTGGCCGTGGGCGAGGCGGTGGGGCTAGGCGACATCACCCCCTCCGAGCCCATTGGCCGCGGCCATAAGCTCGCCATCAAGCCGATCGAGAGCGGGGCGCCGGTGCGCAAGCTCGGCCAAGTCATCGGCATCGCCACCAAGGAGATCGCGCCGGGCCAGCATATCCACGTCCACAATGTGGAGTTCCGCCCCAGCACCGCCGACCATGCCATCGGTGCCCACCGCAGCAATATGACGGTGCTGCCGGAGGACCAGGCGGCGACCTTCCAGGGGATCGTTCGGCCGGACGGGTCGGTCGCGACGCGCAACTACATCGGCGTGCTGACCACGGTGAACTGCTCGGCCACGGCGGCGCGGATGATCTCGGATCATTTCCGCAATTCCAAGGACCTGGAAGCCTTTCCCAATGTCGACGGGGTGGTGGCGCTGACCCATAAGAGCGGCTGCGCCGGCGGGGTCGAGACCGAGGGCAATCATCTCCTGCGGCGCACCGTGGCGGGCTATGCCCGGCATCCGAATTTCGCGGGGGTGCTGATCATCGGCCTCGGCTGCGAATCCAACCAGCTCTCCGCTCTCGTCGTCGCCGAGGAGCTGGAGGTGGGATCGCGGATCCAGACCCTGGTCATCCAGGAGACCGGCGGCACCCGCAAGACCGTCGAGGCGGGAATCGCCAAGATCAAGGAGATGCTGCCCGCCGCCAATGCGGTGAAGCGCCAGAAGGTGCCGGCGCGCCATCTGATCCTGGGGTTGCAATGCGGCGGCTCCGATGGCTTCTCCGCCATCACCGCCAATCCGGCGCTCGGCGTCGCCGCCGACCTGCTGGTGCGCAATGGCGGGACCTCGATCCTGAGCGAGACCCCGGAGATTTACGGCGCCGAGCATATGCTGCTGGGCCGCGCCATCAGCGACGAGGTCGGCCAGAAGCTGCTCGACCTGCTGCGCTGGTGGGAGAATTACGCCGCCAAGGATGGCGAGACCCTCGACAACAATCCCTCGCCGGGCAACAAGGCGGGCGGTCTCACCACCATTCTGGAGAAGTCGCTGGGTGCGGCCGCCAAGGGCGGCAACAGCAATCTGGTCGAGGTCTACCGTTATGCCGAGCCGGTGACCAAATCCGGCTTCGTGTTCATGGATACGCCGGGCTACGACCCCGTCTCGGTGACGGGGCAGGTGGCCGGCGGGGCCAATATGATCTGCTTCACCACCGGCCGCGGCTCCTGCTTCGGCTGCAAGCCGGCGCCCAGCCTGAAGCTCGCCACCAACACCCCCATGTACAACCGCATGGCCGAGGACATGGACATCAATTGCGGCGAGGTCCTCGACGGGGCGGCGAGCGTGGAGGAGATGGGCGAGCGCATCTTCAAGCTGATCCTGGAGACCGCCTCCGGCCAGCGCTCCAAGAGCGAGCTCCTGGGCTACGGCGAAGACGAGTTCGCGCCCTGGCATCTGGGCGCGACGCTGTAGCAACTTCCCCCAAGCAAGAGACCTTCCGGACTAGCCAATGGCTCAGCCGGGAGGCGGGATTTCTCCGCCCTCTGCCGTTCCGCTCGCAAATTCCGAATCCTGGAGCACCAGCCCCGCATAGGTACATGACAGCATGGCGGCAAACAGCACCGTGCCGATGAGGCTGACGACAACGTCGATCCCCTGGGCGACAGGGTCGGGTAGGAGAGCGGCCGGATCTGTGTGCTTACCCAATAGGGGTGACGCAAGAGAGAGCAAAACCGAGGGAAGGAAGACGACCAGGAAATAGGCCGCGAGGAAAGGCCACAGATTGCCGGCGATCGCGTCGAAGCCATCCACGGGACGGAATTTCTTATTGCCGATGGCGAGCGCGGGCAGAGACAAAGCGAGCGGGACGACCATCACGAAGATGATCAAGCCAGCTGTGCCCCAGGCGGCCAGCCGTCCGATCGGGCTGGCGGTAAAGACCTCGGGCGGTGGGTGCGACTGCCAGAAGATCGCGATCAGCACAACGATTGCGGCCACCACAAGCAGGATGGGCCAGCAGATCCAGATAGCTCTCAGCACATAGTGGATCTCCGTCCATTTGATCCGCAGCGGGGCAGGCGCTTCTCGAAGCAGAATGAAACGGTGAACGTTGACAGCCCAGGCTGCTGCGGCAATCGCGAGCAGGAGCGAGTACGCCACATCGGCGATGAGATTGTGCTCTGGGGGCAAGCGGGAGATGGCGAGATAACCGAGGGCGAGGAGAACGAGCCAGATTCCGGTCGCGCGGGCCAGAAAGGGAATATTCAATAGAAGCCCGAATGATCGTCGCGCCACGGCGCCGGTCTTCAGCCTTCGCATGGCGCGCTCCCCCTTCTGCGAATGTATTCGCGTCGGTGAAAAGTATAGTCTTGGCTCACAGCCCAAGTCATCCACCCGCACGCATCGACAGGAATCAGCGACAATGACCTTGCGACACCGCCGCCCCGCGCGGCTTGCCGAGATGCCTGGCATCGGCGTCGATCGGATGGGGAATGCGGCCGATGCGATGGCCGATCCCATGGTACTGCGGCTGGAGAATCTCGATACCGACATCCGTCCCTACGGTCCGGCGCTCGAGGCCACCAGGCGCGCGGTCGATGACGACGCGGCCAACAGCTATCTGCCCTTCCTCGGCCAGGACAATCTCCGCCGTGCCGCCGCGGCCCATGTCAGCGAGATGAGCGGCATCGCCTATGACTGGCAGTCGAGCTGCGTCATCTCCGCTGGCGGGCTCTCCGGCATCCTCAATGCCTTGCTGGCGACCGTCGGGCCCGGCGATGAGGTGATCACCACCGATCCGATCTATGCCGGGCTGCTCAACCGCATCCGCCTGGCGGGTGCCGCCCCGCGTCTCGTCCCGCTGATCCCCGGGCCGGAGGGCTGGCGGCTGGATATCGATGCCTTCCGCGTCGCCGCGGCCTCGCCCGGGGTGCGCGCGGTCCTGCTGATGAGCCCCTCCATGCCGACGGGCGCGGTGCTGACCCGCGCGGAATGGGAAGCGGTGGCCGAGGCCTGCCGCCGCCACGATCTGCTGCTGATCTATGATGCCGCCATGGAGCGCATCCTGTTCGACGGCCGCGAGGTGCTCCATCCCGCAGGCCTGCCGGGCATGGCGGAGAGAACGATCACCGTGGGCTCGGCCTCCAAGGAGCTGCGGATGATCGGCTGGCGCATCGGGTGGATCGTCGGGCCGCCCGCGCTGATCGCCGACATCGGGCTCGTGGGCATCTCCAATGTCGTCTGCCAGGTCGGACTCGCCATGGAGGCTGTCGCAATCGCCCTCCAGGCGCCGGCGGAAGACGTGGCGGCGGCTGTCGCTGCCTGGCAGGATCGGCGCGATCTGATCCTGCGGGAGCTTCAGGGCGTGGTCCCGGCAATCACCCCCCATGGCGGCTGGTCCCTGCTGCTGGATGTGGGTGCCCGCGGCCTCACGGGGGAGGAAGCCTCCCGCCGGCTGCTGGAGCGGGGCAGGATCGCGGCCACCTCCATGGCCAATTGGGGCGGGCCGGCGACGGCACGCTATCTGCGTTTCGTCTTCGCCAATGAGCCGGCGGAGCGTCTGGCCGGCATCGGCGCGCGGGTAAAAGATAGTTTGGTCGGATAGGTTGACGGGTAAACAGTCCGACAATATCATCGACCCAAGATGAGGGCAGCCGGGCACACCGGCGCCCTATGGGAGCTGGGAGCGCCGATGGGGTCCGCGCAAACAAAACCGACAGCTGAGCTGGTTTCCTGGCCGATCCGCCGCCGCAAACTGTCGGAAGAGGCGGCGCTCCGCCTCGAGGCCATGATCCGCGACGGGACTTTCCCCTCGGGCAGCCTGCTGCCACCAGAACGCGAGCTGATGAAGGTTTTCGGCGTCGGCCGGGCCTCGATCCGCGAGGCGCTCTATGCGCTGAACCGCATGGGGCTAGTCCTCCTGCGCAACGGCGAGCGCCCCCTCGTGACCACCCCCACGCCCGAGACCCTGATCACGGAGCTCGCGGGCTCCGCTCGGCATTTCCTCTCGCAGCCCAATGGCGCTGCCTTCTTCCAGGAAGCGCGCGCGCTGTTCGAGGTCGGCATCGCCCGGCTGGCCGCCCAGCGCGCCGCCCCCGAGGATGTCGAGCGCCTGCGTCAGGCCCTCCAGGCCAACATGGCCGCCCGCGGCGACCTCGGCGATTTCGAGCGCACGGACGTGGCCTTCCACTACGTGCTCGCCACCATCGCCAAGAATCCGATCTTCACCGCGGTGCATGACGCGCTGGTCGAATGGCTCACCAGCCAGCGGACCATGTCCCTGGGCGTGACGGGTGCGGAGGAGGGGGCGAGCAATTCGCACCGGCGCATCTACGAGGCCGTGGCGGCGCACGACGCGGAGGCGGCCGCGCGCGCCATGGACGATCATCTTAAAGATGTTGCCGCGCTCATCCAGCGATCGAAGGAGGGCAAAGCCGGTGCCACTGGTCATCTACGTTGACTTCACGGTCAAGCAAGGGGCCGTGGAGCGTTTCCGCGAGCTGATTCTCGCCAATGCCCGGCATTCCCTGCAGGACGAGCCGGGTTGCCGGCGCTTCGACGTCCTCGTCAGTGCGGAAGAGCCGCGCCGCATTGTGCTCTACGAGATCTACGAGGATGCGGCGGCCTTCGATTTCCACGTCACGACGCCGCATTACAAGGTCTTCGCCGCAGCGGCCGAGGGCCTGCTCGAGACGCGTTCGGTCCAGAGGCTCGCCTTTCTCGATGCGAGCCTCAACGGCGATGCCGAGCGCAAGACGGCCCGGCATCCGGGTTCTTGAGAGGGGAGCGCACTGATCGACAACCGTTAGCAACGACCCCCGGCCCATTCAAACAAGCGCCGGCGGGCTCATTTGGGAGGACATAAAATGGACGATCGTGAACAACGCGATTTCGATGCCGGCCTCCGGGAGGAGGTCGACGCTTGGCTCCGGGGCGATTCTTCGCGCCGGACTTTCCTGACCCGTCTTGTGCTGATGGGCGGTGCGGCCATGGTGCCGGGCCTCGGCTTCACCGCCGGCAAAGCCTGGGCCGATGCGGTCGATCTCTCGAAGGTGGAGCTTGCCGATCCGAGCACGCCGCTGGGCCAGGCCCAGACCGCCGCGGTGAAGGCGTCGACGGAAAGCCCGACCGACAGCTCGGCCTATCGCGCCGTGCAGGCGGCGCAGAAATACAAGGGCGCCACCATCAGCATGACCTATGAGGCCGGGTTGCAGGCGCTCGAGCCCAAGAATTTCTCCGGGCCGCTGTGGGAGTCGCTGACGGGCATCACCTCCAATGTCGTGGAGCTGCCCCATCCCGACCAGTATTCCAAGCCGATCGCCGAGCATATCGCGAATTCCGGCGCCTATGACATTCTCGACATCGAGCCGGCCTGGATCCCCTCGCTCTCCAACGGCGGGGTGATCATCCCGATCGACGACTATGTCGAGAAGTACATGAACAAGGCGGATCTCGAGGATTATCATCCGCTCTACAAGTCCATGCCCACCTATAAGGGCAAGCGCTGGGGCTTCTTCGACGACGGCGACATGTTCGCCCTCTACTATCGCAAGGACATCTTCGAGGATCCGAAGCTGATGGCCGCCTATCAGGCCAAGTTCGGCAAACCGCTGGAGGTGCCGAAGACCTGGGACGATTATTCGCAGACGGCCCAGTTCATCACCGATCAGCTCGCCCCGAACGTCTATGGCGCGGCCCACTTCCGCAAGTTCGGCAGCCCGGGCAACCAATACAGCTTCCTGCAGCAATACCGGGCGAATGGCGGAAAATTCTTCGACGAAAGCACGTTCGCCACGCTGATCGCGGGACCGGCGGGCGTCACGACGATGCAGCAGATGATCGCCCAGAACAAGGCATCCATCCCCGGCAACAACGATCTCGACGCCGTTGCCGCCTGGGTCGCCTGGCTCCAGGGCAAGGTGGCGATGCTGTTCTCCTGGCCGCCGACGGGCCGCATGACGGAGAACTATTCGCAGCGCGCCAAGGCGATCAATTTCGTGCCCAAATCGGAGATCGTGGGCAAGGCCGGCTATGCCCCCGTCCCGGGTGGGAATGGCGAGCATGCCACCGGCTTCGTCAAGGCGATCGCCGCGGGCTCGAACAATGAGGAGGCCGCCTATCTCTTTGCCCAATGGGCGACCTCCCCGCAGCTTTCGCTGGTCCGCGTCATGCTGCCTTACACGCTGCGCGATCCCTATCGCATCGCCCACTACACCTCGCCGCTCTATCGCGATCTCTGGCCATCGGCGAAGGACTATCTGATCAATCTCAACAATGCGGCCAATGGCGGGGTGATCGATCTCTTCATGCCCGGCTGGCAGGATTTCGCCCTGTCGATCGACCGCATGTGCACCTCGGTCTGGGGTGGCGAGGATCCCCAGGCGGCGCTGACCAAGGCGGCGGCGGAATGGGACGCCACCAACCAGCGCCTCGGCATCGATGTGCAGAAGGCGGCCTATGAGCAGTTCAAGCAGCTCCCAGGCTCCTATGCCGACCACACGATCGAGAAACTGGGGCAGGCGGTGAAGCTCGACTAGCAGGTGGCGATGGGTTCTGCGCCCCTCTCCCGCGCGTCGAAGCGGGAGAGGGAGGGGACCCAGCGCGAAGCGATGGGGAGGGTGAGGGTTTTACAGGCAATGTCGCTCGCAAAACCCTCGCCCGCCCGCCTTCGGCGGGCACCCTCTCCCGCTTCAAAGCGCGGGAGAGGGAAGCCTGCCGTCGATAGAAGGGACGTAGCGTCGGTGAAGCAGGACTGGCTATGACGCAGAGCACATCCAGCATGACAGCCGCGCTCCCGCGCTGGCGGCGCTCGGCCTTTTCGGCCTTCATCGAGCGGCATTTCAAATGGGTCATCGTCCTGCCGGCGGTCCTGCTGATCCTGGTGCTTTCGATCTATCCGCTGCTGTTCTCCCTCTGGGTCAATTTCGTCAATTACGATTTCGAGATTCCCGGCCATGCCTTCGTCGGGCTGAAGAATTTCACCACCGTCATCTCCGACCCCAATGCGCAATCGGCGCTGCTGCTGACGATCATCCTGTCGGTGGTGAATGTGGCGATCGAGTTCCTGCTCGGCCTCGTGCTGGCGCTCGCCATGGTGAAGCGCTTCCGCGGCCGCGGGCTGGTCATGGCGATCCTGATCATTCCGCTGTTCATCAGCCCGGTGATCGTCGGGCAGACCTGGGCGCTCTTCCTGCAGCGACCCTTCGGCCCGGCCGATTATATCCTCACCCAATTGCTGGGCCGGCCGGTCGAGATCAGCTGGCTGACCCAAAGCCCCTGGTACTACATCGCCATCGTCATCGCCGATGTCTGGCAATGGACGCCCTTCATGTTCGTCATCCTGCTGGCGGGGCTGGCGGCCATACCCGCCCATCTCTACGAGGCGGCGGAGCTCGATGGGGTCTCGACCACCCAAGCCTTCTTCTATGTGACCGTGCCGCAGCTGATGCCCATCATCCTGCTGGCGGTCACCTTCCGGCTGCTGGACGCGGTCAGGCTCTTCGACGTGATCTTCATGATGACCGGCGGCGGACCGGGGACCAAGACCTACACGGCCTCCTATTACCTCTATCAGGTGGGCTTCCAGCAATTCCACCTCTCGGTGGCGACGGCGGGAAGCTGGATCTTCCTGATCCTGCTCTCTGTCGTGATCATGGTGCTGGTGCGCCGCCTTCTGCGCGCGGAGAACAGCTGATGGCAACTTCCTTAAAGCTCAGGCGGCGGTCCCGGCGGGGCAAGGGCGCCGATGTGGTCCGGCTCGTGTTCCTGGCATTGTTCGTCGTCTTCGTGCTGGTGCCGCTCTATTGGATGGTCATCACCTCCATCAAACCGACCAGCGACTATCTGACGGTGCCGCCGGTGTGGTTCCCGGCCGAGCCGACCATCGTCCATTACACGGCGGCGCTGTTTTCCTATCGCGGGCTGCAGGGTCTGATCAACAGCCTCATCGTGGCCTCGGCCGCAACGGTGCTCTCGACCCTGCTGGGCACGATGATGGCCTACAGCCTCGCCCGCTTCAACACGGGCGGACATCACCTTGCCTTCTGGGTGCTGTCGCAGCGCTTCCTGCCGCCGGTCGCCATCATCCTGCCGATCTTCCTGCTGTTCCGGAGCTGGCATCTCTACGACACCCATATCGGGCTCATCCTCATCTACACCTTCATGACCCTGCCGCTGACGGTCTGGATGATGTACGCCTATTTCCGCCAGCTGCCGCGCTCGCTGGAGGAGGCCGCACTGGTCGATGGCCTCAGCCGCTGGCAGGCGATGTGGATGATCGCGGTCCCCCTGGCGGCCCCGGGGATCGCGGCGGCCGCGGTCTTCGCCTTCATCGCGGTCTGGACCGAGTTCTTCTTCGCCTTGATCCTGACCAGCCGGCATGCCTTCACCTTGCCCACGGTGTTCCGGGCCTTCCTCGGCTTCCAGGGCGCCCAATATGGCGAGGCCTGCGCGCTCGCCACGACCTCGCTGGTGCCCTCGATCATCCTGGGCATGCTGGTCCAGCGCCACCTCGTGCGCGGGCTGACCCTGGGAGCGCTGCGCGGATGAGAGGACGATCGGAAATGCTGGGGATTTCGGGGATATCGCCATGGCCAATGTGAAGATCAGCGCGCTCCACAAGAGCTATTCCGGGGTGCAGGCGGTGCGCGGGATCGATCTCGACATTCCCGATGGCGAGTTCACGGTTCTGGTCGGGCCGTCGGGCTGCGGCAAGAGCACGCTGCTGCGCAGCATCGCCGGTCTGGAAGAGGTGGAGCAGGGGACCATCGAGATCGGCGGCGAGGTGGTGAACGACATGCGCCCGCGCGACCGCGATGTGGCCATGGTATTCCAGGACTACGCGCTCTATCCCCATATGACGGTCTTCGGCAATATCAGCCTGTCCCTGCGCGCCCGCGGCACGGCCAAGCCGGAGATCGATGCCCGGGTCAATCGGGCCGCCGAGATGCTGGGGATCACCCCGCTGCTGGGCCGCTATCCGCGCCAGCTCTCCGGCGGCCAGCGCCAGCGGGTCGCCATCGGCCGCGCGATCGTGCGCAACCCGCGCGTCTTCCTGTTCGACGAGCCGCTGTCCAATCTCGACGCCCAGCTCCGGGACGAGATGCGGGGCGAGATCAAGCGGCTGCATCAGGAGATCGCCACGACGATGATCTATGTCACCCATGATCAGATCGAGGCGATGACCCTGGCCGACCGCATCGTGCTCATGCGCGACGGGCGGATCGAGCAGCAGGGGGCGCCGCTCGATCTGTTCGAGCGCCCCGCCAGCCTCTTCGTCGCCGGATTCCTGGGCTCGCCCAAGATGAACTTCCTCCGCGGCCGGCTGGCCCGTTCCGGCGGCGGCACCGCGATCGATCTCGGTGACGGCGTGCCGTTGCTGGCGCTGCCGCCCGGCCGTTCGCTCAATGGTGCTGCCGATGGGGCCGCGGTCATTCTGGGGCTACGGCCCGAGCATGTCGGGCGCGCCGCCGGCGCCGCGCCGGCGGCCGGCAGCGCGCGGCTGGAGACCACCATCGAGCTGGTGCAACCGACGGGCTCGCGCAGCTATGCGAGCTTCCGCCTCGGCAGCCAGCCCCTCTTGTCGGAATTCCAGGCCCATGACGTGGGCGGGCCCGGCGAACAGATCACCGTCGACATCAATCTTCCCCGCGCCACAATTTTCGATCCCGAAACGGGCCGCGCCCTGTGAACGGCCAAGTCGACTTTCTATCCTCCGTCATTCCCGCGAAAGCGGGAATCCAGGGCGAGCGACGAGGCCTGTGGCCCTGGATTCCCGCTTTCGCGGGAATGACGAGAAGGAGAGATTCCGCACATTTCCGCCCTGCCTCACGCCACAGGGCATTCCGATCACCCAGCAACAGGAAGCATCATGACGCAAGGTCTCAAGGAACTTGCCGGCAGCAGGAACCCGAAATTCGGCCATTTCATCGTCGAATTCGCCACCCCCGGCATCGGGCATATCCTGAAATCCGCTGGTTGCGATTTCGTGCTCTTCGATCTGGAGCATTCCGGCTTCGGCTTCGAGACCGTGAAGAGCGCGCTGCGCTATTTCGAGGCAGCGGATCTGCCAGCGATCGTGCGCGTGCCCTCGAAGGAGTACCACCATATCGCGCGCGCGGCGGATATGGGGGCCGAGGGCGTGATGCTGCCCATGGTCAGCAGCGCGGAGGAGGCGCGCCATATCGTCAATTGCCTGAAATACACGCCCGACGGCGGGCGTGGCGTGGCGCTGCAGGTCGCCCATGACCGCTACCGGCCTGGGCCGGTCAAGGAGAAATTCGCCGCCGCCAACAAGCGCACGACCCTCTTCTGCCAGATCGAGACGGCCGAGGGGGTGAAGAACGCCGAGGCGATCGCGGCCACGCCTGGCGTCGACTGCCTCTGGGTCGGCCATTTCGACCTTTCCGTTTCCCTCGGCGTGCCCGGGGATTTCGGCTCCAAGACCTTCACCGGCGCCATCGACCGCGTCGTCGCGGCGGCCCGCAAGCACAAGAAGGCTCTCGGCCGGCTGGTGCCCGATGTCGAGACGGGAATCGCGCTCAACCGTCTCGGCTTCGACTTCATCTGCTATTCCGGCGATGTCTGGGTCTTGCACAATGCGCTGGCCGAGGCGATCACCGCGCTGCGCAAGGGCAGCGCGCGGCGGAAGCCTGCCGCGGCCAAGAAAGCCGCGCGGAAATGAGCGGGCCCTTCCGCATCGCCCTATCCGGTGATTTCCGCAAGCCCGACGGCTCGCCGGTCTATCCCGATTTCGACCTGACGCCGCTGCGCCAAGCCCCCGGGACGGAGGTGGTATTCCTCGAGCGCTCCAATCCCATCCAGGCCGAGCAGCTGGCGGATTTCGATGCGCTCATCCTCCTGGGCGCGCGCTTCGGGCAGGAGAGCATCCACCCCAATGGCCGGCTTGCGGTGGTCGCCCGCTTCGGCGTCGGCTATGACACGGTGGATGTGGCGGCCTGCACCGAGGCCGGCATTGCGCTGGTCATCACCCCCGACGGCGTGCGCCGCCCTGTGGCGGTCTCCATCATCACCTTCATGCTGGCGCTCACCGGCAAGCTGATGATCAAGGACAAGCTGACCCGCGAGGGTCCGCCGGGCTTCGCGCAACGCGGCGAGCATATGGGCGTCGGGCTGGTGGGACGGACGCTGGGCTCCGTCGGCATCGGCAATATCGGGGCAGAGCTGTTCCGACTCGTCCGGCCCTTCGACATGCGCCTCATCGCCCATGATCCCTTTGCCGATCCCAAGCTTGCCGCCGAGCTCGGCATCGAGCTGGTGGGGCTCGAGGATGTCTTCCGCCGCGCCGACATCGTCAGCATCAGCTGCCCGCTGACGCCCGAGACCCGCCATCTCGTCAATGCCGAGCGACTGGCCCTGATGAAGCCGACGGCCTATCTCATCAACACCTCGCGGGGACCCGTGGTCGATCAGAAGGCGCTGACCCGGGCCCTGCAGGAGCGCCGCATCGCCGGCGCCGGCCTCGACGTGCTGGAGCAGGAGCCGCCCGATCCCGCCGACCCGATCCTGGCTCTCGACAATGTGATCCTGGCCCCCCATGCCCTGTGCTGGACGGACCAATGCTTCGCCGGCAATGGCGCGGCGGATGCGAAGGCGGTGCTGGAGGTGCAGCATGGCCGCGAGCCGCGGGTGGTGGTCAACAAATCCGTGCTGGCAACCGAGGGCTGGAAGCGGCGGATGGCCGATTACCGCGCGCGCTTCGGCGATTGAGGATATGCTACGCTCCCTATGGTTGAACATGAGGGAGCTGACTATGCCTCGCATAGCATCCGTTGCCGCCGTCACCGCCGCGATCTGTCTTGCCGGCTTCGCCAATGCCTGGGCCCTGGATTGGCAGATCGACGCGAAGTACTGCTACGGTGACACCAATGGACCGGGTCAGGCCTATCGCGCCACCTGCAAGGATCATGACCAGTTCGATTCGATCCTGGCCTGCGAGAAGGCGGCCGGCGACGAGAACGCGGCAGAGCGAATCCGCATGGCCGGCCGAGACGACGTCAACACTTATATGATGGGCTTCGGCGCAGTCGACGGCTGCCAATAAATTCAAGTCGCAGTTGTTCCAAAAGAGCGGGTTCTGCGAGAGCGGGACCCGCTCTTTTATTTGTTCCGCTGCGTACAACTTTCGTTCCAATGAACCTGGCTGAAATTTCGACATTTATCCGCCTATTTTTTGCCTTTATTGAGTTCGCGGGAGCGGTTCCCGAGAACAGAATCGGCTCTTTTATTTCGTCCTGTTTCTTCGCTGCCACAGTCGCCAGCGACCCCGCATTTGACAGGAACTACACCCCGGCTCCGCGGTTTTGACGGCATGAGCGCAAGCGCTCTGTCCGGTTCAACAACGATGGAGAAAGGTCATGGTACGCTGTCAGAGCAAACGAAGCTTGTGGGCGGCCGCGGCCGCCGGCGTTCTCATTCTAGCGACGGGGCCCGCGGGTCTTGCCCAATCGCTGCCGGCCGACACGAGCGTGAGCCGCTCGGTGGCGGGGCAGGATGCCAAGATGGGCGCGGTGCTCGATTCCCTGAAGGCGGCCGGCCGCGTCCAGGCGAACCAGCGCGCGGCGGAGGCAGTTCAGGAAGCCCGCGTCAGCGCCGAGGTGCAGACCGAGGTGCAGACACCGGCGCAGGCGCCCGCCACGGACATGACGACTCGCTCCCTTATTGATTCGCTGAAGGCAGCCGGCCGTCTCCAGGCGAACCAGCGCGCGGCGCAGGCCGTCAAGGAGGCCAGCACCCAGGTGCAAGACCCGGCTCAGGCTCCGAGCCAAGCTCCGGGACAGCCGGCCGCCACGGAGACGTCGATTCGGTCCTATGTCGATGCGCTGAAGGCAGCCGGCCGTCTCCAGGCGAGCCAGCGCGCGGCGCAGGCCGTCAAGGAGGCCAGCGGCGCCGGGGCGCAAGGCCCGGCCCAGGCTCCGGGACAGGGTCAGCAGGATACCGGGACGTCCCAGACAACTCAGGAGGCTCTTGAGGCCGCCCGCGTCGCGAGCGAGCAGGCTCTTGAGAGAGCTCGCGAGCAGGCCGGCATGGATGAATCGGCGCTGAAGGGAGCCCCGCGTGGTTTCCGCGAAGCTCTCGAGCGGATGGGGGGCTTTCACTCGCAGACGACGGCCGACAATGCCAGCCGCGGTGCGGCCAGCCGCGGCACCACTACTCACTAGTGAGCGCGCGATAGCTGCCCACTAGCGCTCCAGCAATACTTGTCATACCGTTCAGCGGAGGCGGAGCCGGGCTTCTCCGGAGATCCCGCCTTCGCTGACGGTTCGTTAAGCTCCGACCCGAAGATCCGATCTTGCATTCCCCAAATTCCGGCTATGCTGCGCCATTCCGAGGCGGGAGACGCAGCCCATGCCCAAGCCCCTGACTCTTTCGCAGATTGCGGAGCTCCGGCGGATCGACACGCCGACGGTATGCAATCTCCTGGAGATCGCGGCCCCGCACCGCCGCGGGCATGGCTATACGACCCGTCATCTGCATTGCGCCTTTCCCGACCTGCCGCCCATCGTCGGCTATGCCAAGACGGCGACGATAAGGGCGAGTGAGCCCGGACCCCTTTCCGGACCCGACAATCTGGCCATGCGCTTCGGCTACTACGACTATGTCGTCGACGGGCCAGCGCCCCGGATCAGCGTCATCCAGGATCTGGACAATCAGCAACCCGGCTACGGCTCCTTCTGGGGCGAGGTCAATTCCAATGTCCACAAGGCGCTGGGCTGCGCCGGCGGCATCACCAACGGCAGCATCCGCGACCTGCCGATGCTCGCCGAGGGCTTTCAACTCCTGGCGGGCTCCGTCGGGCCCTCGCATGCCTATGTGCATCTGGTGAGCTTCGACTGCGAGGTGAATGTCCATGGCATGGCCGTGCGTTCGGGCGATCTTGTCCATGCCGACCGCCATGGCGCGGTTGTCATTCCCGAGGAGGCCGCCGACAAGCTGGCCGGCGCCCTCGACCTTCTGACGCGTCAGGAGGCGGTCATCATCGAAGCGGCCAAGAATCCGGATTTCACCCTCGAGAAATTGAAGGACGCCATCCGCAAATCGGTGTCGATCACTTATTAACAAGAACGCGATCAACTGTTCCTGCGCGCGCTGGCACCGCCCGAGCCGATCAAGGACGGGTCGCTGACCCGTGGTTCAAGAGCACCAACAGGGGGAGTGCGCTACCCAACATTTTTCGGGCCGCCGGGGCCTCGGTAGCCGTCCGCGCCCGCTCTTGTCTTGCAGGAAGGTCGAAAGAGTCCGAGTATCGACGCCTGGTCGAGGGTCATCGGGGAATCCCGGCGCAAATACTTTCCCGCGGTATCATTCTGGTGCGATTTGCGGGGTATGCCTTCGGCCTAACGGGTGAGCGCTGATAGGGGGCGCTTGGCGACCTGCCGCTCGAGCGGAACGGCTGGCATGCCGGCGTGCGAAAAACATCCCGGACAGCGACGGGGAGATTTGACCATCATGGTCGATTCGTGGCTCAGCGGCAGTACGGTCGGGATTGTCCTGATCCCTATTCTCCTGCTTTTTTCCATCGCGGCGGCCATTGTATGGCTGACGCATCTTTCGCCGGCGCGGCCCTTCTTCGCCAGCTGCATCGGCATCGTCGGCCCCTTCTTCGCATCGGTCGGCCTTCTCTTCGGCCTATTCGCCGCCTTCCTCGCCAACGACGTGCAGCATCAGAATGCCGAGATCAAGTCGGCGGTCTTCCGTGAGGCCGATGGGATCAGGACTGTTCTGCGGCTGGCCGAGGCGCTTGGCGACACAGGCCGTCCCCTGGAGGCAGCGACCCTCGGCTACGCGCAAGCCGTGCTCAACAATGAGTGGCCGGCGATGCAGCAGCCCGGCAGCGCCACGGAATTCCTCGGCGCATTACGCAATCTGGCCCGCGCCGTCTTGGCGCCAGATCTGATCGCTGCCGTGCCGACCGCGGTCCATCAGACGATTCTCGACAGCATGGTCGAGATTCGCCAGGCACGGCGGGACCGCCTATCCTTGCTCGCCGGCGAGAGCAACTCCATGAGCTGGCTCGCCATGCTCATACTGGGCGTGCTGACCCAGGTCGCCGTCGCGGTCGTTCAACTCGACCGGCTGCGACCGCAGGCGCTGGCGCTGTTCGTGTTCACGAGCGCTTTCGCTGCCACGGTGGTGCTGATCGGTCTTTCCGAAGCAAGATTCTCCCGTGGGGACATCGATGCCACGGCGCTTCGCGCGGCGGTGGCATCGGCAACACCGTAACGCGCAAGGCGGCAGCCACGCGGCCAACCCGTATTTAGACGAGCAACCGGACCAGAGATCGGGGGGTGATCACATTAAGAAGGTGCGGGTACGGCTGATTGGTCATCGCTCGCCCGAAGCGGGCAGCCGTGGCACTTCGCACGGCCATAACCTTTGGCGGAGGTGCAGCCCCTTCCTGTCCATCGGCATGACGCCCAATGACCCATCGTGATCGGCAGCTTCGCTTCGTGTTAGGCTCCCGGCCTTCTAGGAGGAGCACCGGGCCGCAGAGAGGAGCACAGGCATGGCCATGGTAACGCCGGTTGCGGACGCTCTCGACGAGGGCGAGCATCGTGGCCATCTGTTGCGCGCCCTGCTCGCCAGCACCATCGGCACCACCATCGAGTGGTACGATTTCTTTCTCTACAGCCTGGCCAGCGGCCTGGTCTTCGCCAAGCTCTATTTTCCCGGCGACGATCCGCTGACGGGCACGCTCAACGCCTTTGCCATCTATGCCGTCGGCTTCGTCGCCCGGCCGGTCGGCGCCGCGATCTTCGGCCATTATGGCGACCGGATCGGGCGCAAATCGACGCTGATCATCACCTTGATCCTGATGGGGTCTGCCACCTTCCTGGTGGCCCTTGTACCCACCTATGACCGCATCGGAATCTGGGGGCCGTGCTGCTCACCTTGCTGCGCTTCATCCAGGGCATCGGCGTGGGCGGGGAGTGGGGCGGATCGGTGCTCATGTCGATGGAATGGGCAAGGACCAACAAGAACCGGGGCTTCCTCGCGGCCTGGCCGCAATTCGGCGTGCCGGCGGGGCTGTTCCTTGCCAACCTCGCCGTCCTGGCCTTCAGCCAGATGTCGGGTCGGAATTTCTTGCCTGGGGCTGGCGAATCCCCTTCGCGATGAGCGCGCTGCTGGTGGTGCTGGGTCTCTGGGTCCGCCTCTCGGTGCTGGAGACTCCCGTATTCCGCAGGCTGATGGCCGAGAACAAGATCGAGAAGGCACCCGTGCTGGAGGTGATCGCCCGGCAGCCCAAGGAGATCCTGCTCTCCGCCTTGGCGCGGCTGGTGGAGCAGGCGCCCTTCTATATCTTCACCGCCTTCATCTTCGCCTATGGCGCCGGCGTTCTGAAGGTCCCGCGCGACCTGCTGCTGACCGCGGTGCTCACGGCGTCGGTGGTGTCCTTCTTCTCCGTGCCGCTGTTCGGGCATCTGTCGGATCGCATGGGCCGGCGCAAGATGTATGCCATCGGCGCCGTGGCGACGGCGGTCTACGGCTTCGTCTATTTCGGCCTACTCAATACCGCCGTTCCCAGCCTGATCTTCCTCGCCATCGTGCTGTCGCTCATTCCCCATGACATGCTCTACGGCCCCCAGGCGGCGCTGATCGCCGAAGTCCTTTACGCCGCGGCTGCGCTACAGCGGCGCGTCGCTCGGCTATCAGCTCGCCTCGATCATCGCCGGCGGGCCGGCGCCCCTGATCGCCACCGCCCTCTTCGCCCACTTCAAATCGGGCTATGCCATCGCCGTCTTCATCCTGGCCTGCGCCGTGGTCAGCCTGCTCGCTTTGGCGGGGATGAAGGACCACGCCAACAAGGATGTGTCCCTCGAATATGACCGCCATGGCTGAGACCTCTCGCGGCGATTGGTGGCTGGCGAAACTGGGCCAGGGAACGCGCCAGGAGTTCGACTACGTCCCCGAGATCGAGGGCCGGCTGCCCGCGGGGCTCGCCGGCACACTCTATCGCAACGGGCCGGGGCTCTATGAGCGCGCCGGCTTCAAGAAATGGAATCTGCTCGACGGCGACGGGATGATCCGGGCCACCAGCTTCGCGGATGGAGCGGTCCGCTTCCGCACGCGCTTCGTGCGCACGAAGAAATTCGAGGCGGAGGAGAAGGCGGGGCGATTCCTCTATCCGACCTGGACGACGCCGGCCCCGCGCCGCTGGGAGAACATCCCGGGCTATCCCAGCCTCGGCCAGGCGGGGGTGACGGCCGTGGTCAAGGACGGCCGGCTCCATGCCTTCGACGAGGTCGGCCTGCCTTACGGCCTCGACCCGGCCAGTCTCGAGACCACCGGCCCCCTCAATCCCGACTGCCGACGCCCCGGCCAAGGGTCCCTCGGATTACAAGGCGCATACCAAGACGGACGGCGAGAGCGGCGATTGGGTCTTGATCGGCACCCGGGGTCGGGTGAAGCAGGACCTCCATGTCCTGGTGAAGGATCGCGCGGGACGGCACAAGGCGCAGGTCGTGCTGCCGAGCCCGCGGGGCGAGGCCTATTTCCACGATTTCTTCTGGGCGAGCCCCTATGCGGTCTTCCTGCTGCAGCCCGCCTCTGCTCTCGCCCTTGCCCATGGTTCTGGGCTTTCGCAGCTACACCGACAGCCTGCGCTGGACGCCTTCGGCGGGAGGTCTGCTGGTCGTGGTCGACACCTCAGGCAAGCGCGCGCCGATGACGCTGGAGGTGCCCGCGGTGTGGATGTGGCACGCCCTCAACGCCTATGTGGCGGGGGACCGGATCCTGGCGGATTTCGTCGGCTATGACGCCCCGGATCATTTCCTCGGGCCCGATGCGGCCTTTCGCATGATCATGCAGGGACGCCCCGGCCTGGCCAAGGCACCGGGCATGCTGCGGCGCTTTACGATCGATCTGGCGGCTCGGAAGGCTGGGATGGAGACCATCGCCACGGGCCATTTCGAGTTTCCCATGCCCCATCCCGGTCGGGTCGGGCAGAAGCATCGCTATGGCTATGCCGCCATGGGCGACATCGCCCATGACTGGTACCAGACCGGCCTGGCGCGGATCGATGTGGAGAGCGGTGCGCGAACCGAATTCTCCTTCGGCACCGACTTCTACGTCGGCGAGCCGATTTTCGCGCCCGATCCGGCCGCGGCGGCCGACCCCGCCACGACGGAGGATCGCGGCTGGATCCTCGCCGAGGTGCTGGACGGAAAAGCGGGCAAGAGCTTCCTCGCGATCTTCGATGCAGGCCATCTGGAGGACGGACCTGTCGCGAAGGTGAAGCTCCGGACCCATCTGCCCATGAGCTTCCACGGCTGGTGGGAGGCGGCGTGAGGAGGAGGCCCCCTGAAGCTCTGCCCTCTTAACAGAAAATGCTATCAAATCAGGATCTTCTGTAAGAACTCTAACGACCTGCCAGTCGACCGGGAGATCTGAGTCTGCGGCAGTCCGTCGCGGGCAGGCTTGACCCGACTCGGCGCGAGTCGGAAAATCAACTCCCTCGCATTCGGAAGATCGAACGGCCCTTGGCCGCAGCCCGGTGGTGTCGACCGGGGTTGTGGAACGCCTTCGCCTTCCGCCGCCAGCTCCAGAGACCAGGACGATCCCATGCTCCTATTTCGCCTCTTCGAGCGCCTCCTCGAGCCGACGGCGCCGCCGGAGGATACGGTGCCGCCCTCGGGGCTCGTCGCCTTCTATTGGTATTACGCGCGCCAGGCGCGCTGGCTCGTGGGCGCGCTGTTCGTGGCGGGATTCCTGGTGGCGGTGCTGGATACGACCATTCCGGTCTTCATCGGCCGCGTCATCACCCTGATCTCCAACCACGAGCCGGGAACGCTGCTGCGCGAGGCCGGGCCGCAGCTGCTGGGCATGGTCGCCGTGCTGCTGATCCTGCGGCCCATGGCCCTGCTGCTGCAGGCCCTGATCACCAACCAGGCCATCGCCGCCAGCCTGACCAATCTGATCCGCTGGCAGAGCCATTGGTATGTCGTGCGCCAGAGCTGGACCTTCTTCCAGAACGATTTCGCGGGCCGCATCGCCAACCGGATCATGCAGACCGGCCCGGCGCTGCGCGAAAGCGTCGTCGCCGGCACCAATGCGGTCTGGTACATCTTCGTCTACGGCGGCAGCGCCATCTTCCTGATGTCCTCCAGCGACGTCCGGCTGGCGATCCCGGTCATGTTCTGGTTCCTGGGCTATGCCGTCTTCCTCAGCTATTTCGTGCCGCGGCTGCGCGACCGCTCGCGCGAGATGTCGGAGGTGCGCTCGGCGCTGACCGGACGCATCGTCGACAGCTACACCAACATCCTGACGGTGAAGCTCTTCGCCCGGCCGCGGGACGAGGACGAGTTCGTGCGGGCGGCCGTGGACGAGCATACCGTGACCTTCCGGCGCCAGCTCCGGCTGATCACCCTGTTCAGCCTGACCTTGACCCTGCTCAACGCCTCCATGGTGGTGGGCACCGGCGTGGCGGCCGTCTGGCTCTGGACCAGCGGGAAAATTCCCGTGGGCGTCGTCGCCATGGCGCTGCCGCTCACCTGGCAGATCGCCAATATCGCGGGCTGGGTGGCCCAGAACGTGACGGCGATCTTCGAGAACGTCGGCGTGGTGCAGGACGGCATGCGCTCGATCTCGGTGCCGCGGCTGATGCCCGACAAGCCGGGGGCCGCGACCCTGAAGGTCGAGAAGGGCGCCGTGCGCTTCGAGGATGTGCGCTTCGGCTACGGCACATCGCGCGGCGTGCTGCATGGCATCAATCTCGACATCGCGCCGGGCGAGCGCCTCGGCCTCATCGGCACGTCGGGCGCCGGCAAGTCGACCCTCGTCAACATCCTGCTGCGCTTCTACGAGGTGGAGGCGGGGCGGATCCTGATCGACGGCCAGGACATCGCCCGGGTGACGCAGGAGAGCCTGCGCTCCCATATCGCCATGGTGACCCAGGATACCTCGCTGCTGCACCGCTCCATCACCGACAACATCCGCTACGGCCGGCCGACCGCGACGGATGAGGAAGTGCGGGCCGCCGCCGCCCAGGCCCATGCGCTCGAGTTCATCGAGACCCTGGAGGATTGGCAGGGCCGGCGCGGCTTCGACGCCCATGTGGGCGAGCGCGGGGTCAAGCTCTCCGGCGGCCAGCGCCAGCGCATCGCCATCGCCCGGGTGATCCTGAAGAACGCCCCCATCCTGGTGCTGGACGAGGCGACCTCGGCGCTGGATTCCGAGGTCGAGGCCGCGATCCAGGAGCAGCTGGGCGAGCTCATGAAGGGGCGCACGGTGATCGCCATCGCCCACCGGCTCTCGACCATCTCGCGCATGGACCGGCTGATCGTCCTCGACCACGGCCGCATCGTCGAGCAGGGGACCCATGCCGAGCTGCTGGCCGCCGGCGGCGCCTATGCCCGGCTCTGGCGCCGCCAGTCCGGCGGCTTCACCGATGCCGGCGAGCCGGCGGACCAGGAGGGAACGCTGGGTCTCGATGCGATTTTGGCGGGGCGGCCGGGGTGATCCACTAAGTCGATCGCGAGGGTCTCTCCTCCGTCATTCCCGCGAAAGCGGGAATCCAGGGCAACAAGCGAAATCTTGGCCCTGGATCCCCGCTTTCGCGGGGATGACGGCCGAGGGGTCTGTTCACGGGCGGCTCAGATGCAGCGCCCGCCGTCGACCTCCATCGCCACGCCGGTGATCATGCTGGCTTCGTCGGAGCAGAGGAAGGCGGCGGCATTGCCCATATCGGCCGGGGTGGAGAAGCGGCCCGAGCGGGATGGAGGCGAGGAACTTGGCCCGGATCTCCGGCGTGTCCTCGCCCATGAAGGTCTTCAACAGCGGCGTCTCGCCGGCGACGGGGTTGAGGGCGTTGACGCGGATGCCATGCGGGGCGAGTTCCACCGCCATGGAGCGGGTCGCGGTGATGACCCAGCCCTTCGACGCGTTGTACCAGGTGAGGTTGGGCCGCGGGCTGACGCCGGCGGTCGAGGCCATGTTGAGGATCACCCCGGCTTTCCGCTCCTTGAAGCGCGGCACCACATGCCGGGCGGCGAGATAGATCGCCTTCATGTTGATGTCGGTGATGCGGTCGAAGATATCCTCGCCGAGCGCCTCCATCGGCTGAGGGGTATGGCCGATGCCGGCATTGTTGACCAGGATGTCGAGGCCGCCGAAATCCAGCAGCGCCGTCTCCACCATGGCCGCGACATCGCCGTCCACCGTGACATCGACCGCGATGCTATGGGCCATCTTGCCGAGGGAGGCCGCGACCCGCTCGCCGGCGGCCGCGTCGCGATCGGCGATCAGGACCCAGGCGCCCTCGGCCACGAATTTGCGCGCGATGCCCTCGCCGAAGCCCGAGCCGCCGCCGGTCACGATCGCTGTCTTGCCTGCAAGCCTCACGATGGAATTCTCCTTTGCGATCAGCCGTGGAGTATCGCCACGGTCTTCAGGGTCGAGAAACCGTAAAGCGCTTCGAAGCCCTTTTCCCGTCCATGGCCCGAGCGCTTGACGCCGCCGAAGGGGAGCTCCACACCGCCGCCGGCCCCGTAATTGTTGATGAAGACCTGGCCGGTGCGGATGGCACGCGCCAGGCGGAACTGCCGGCCGCCGTCCCGCGTCCAGACGCCGGCGACGAGGCCATAGGGCGTGCCATTGGCGATGCGGATCGCATCGGCCTCGTCCTCGAAGGGGATGACCACCTGCACGGGACCGAAGATCTCCTCCTGCGCCAGTCGATGATCGGCCGTGGCACCGGCGATCAGGGTCGGGCGGATATAGTGCCCGCCCTTGGGTGCATTGGCGATGATGCTGCCTTCGGCGGCGATGGCGAGGCCGTCCTTGCGGGCGAAGGCGAGATAACCCTCGACGATCTCCTGCTGCCGTCCCGAGACGACAGGCCCCAGATCGAGATCGGCCAGGGCCGGGCCTGCCTTCAGGGCGCGATAGCGCTCGGCCATGCGGCCGAGCAGGGCGTCATGGATCGGCCGCTGGATCAGGATCCGCGAGGCGGCGGAGCAGGTCTGGCCGGCATTCTGGATGCCGGCATTGACGAGGAAGGGCAGGGCCGCGTCGAGATCGGCATCGGCGAAGACAACCTGGGGCGATTTTCCGCCGAGCTCCAGGGTGACGGGGATGGCATGACGGGCGGCGGCGGCCTGCACCAGGGCACCGGTCGCGACCGATCCGGTGAAGGAGATATGGTCGATGCCGCCATGGGCCGAAAGCGCCGCACCGGCTTCCTCGCCCAGGCCGGTGACGACATTGATCGCCCCCGCCGGGAAGCCGGCCTGCTCGGCGATGCGGGCGAAGGCCAGCGCGGTGAGGCAGGCCTCCTCCGCCGGCTTCAGCACCGTGGCATTGCCCATGGCCAGCGCCGCGCCGACACTGCGCCCGATGATCTGCATCGGATAGTTCCAGGGGACGATATGGCCCGTAACGCCATGGGGCTCGCGTAGGGTCAGCACGGTATAGCCCTGCTGATAGGGGATGGTCTCGCCATGGAGCTTGTCCGCCGCCCCGCCGTAGAATTCGAGATAGCGGGCCAGCGCCAGCGCGTCGGCTTTTGCTTGGCGCAGCGGCTTGCCCACGTCCAGCGCCTCGAGCCGGGCAAGCTCGTCGGCCTTCTCCAGCACCAGCCGCCCCATGCCCGCCAGCAGCCGGCCGCGCTCGGCGGCGGTCATGCGGCCCCAGGGGCCGGCCAGCGCGTCTCGCGCCGCCGCGACGGCCCGGTCGATATCGGCCGCGCCGCCGCGAGCGATGCGCGTGAGCTCGGTGCCGTCGGAGGGATTCTCCAGCGACAGCGTCTCATTGCTTGCCGCCGAGCGCCATTCGCCGGCGATGAAGGTCTGGGTCGTATCGAAGGGCATGTCGGACATCGGGGCTTTCCTAGATCTGGCCTGCATAGTGGCAAGTAACATTGTGATCGGCGGCAACGGTGATCGTCGCCGGGCCGCGGGTCGTGCATTCCACTGTCGCATGGGGGCAGCGCGATGCGAAGGCGCAGGCGCTGCTCCATTCTCCCGTGCCGTCCGCCCGTGAGGGCGCGGCGGAGCGCCCCGCGTGGCGTCTCGGCGCGTCGATCCGCGGCTCGGCCTCGAGCAGGAGCCGGGTATAGGGATGCATCGGCCGGCGGAAGATCTCGTCCGTCGGTCCGCTCTCCACGAAGCGGCCGCGATACATGACGGCGATGCGGTCGGCGAGAACCTGCACCACGGCCAGATTGTGGCTGATGAAGAGAAAGGCGAGCCCCTGGCGGTCACGCAGATCCATTAGCAGATTGAGCACTTGCGCCTGGATCGAGAGATCGAGGGCGGAGACGGGCTCATCGGCGACGACCAGCCGGGGGCCGCTGATGAGGGCGCGAGCGATGGCGATGCGCTGACGCTGCCCCCCGGAGAACTGGTGGGGCAGGCGATCGGCATCGCCGGCGGCGAGGCCCACCTGGCTCAGGACCTCGGCCACGCGCGCCCGGCGCGCGGCGCCGCGCGGGGCCGCGGGATCGAGATGGAGCGGCTCGGCGATGATGCGCGCCACGGTCTGGCGCGGATCGAGGGAGCCATAGGGATCCTGGAACACCATCTGGAATCCGCGCCGAAGCCGGGTCAGGCGATGGGCGGGTTGGGTGAAAAGGCTCTCGCCCGCGAAGATCACCTCGCCGGCGGTCGGACGATCGAGCGCCATGACCAGCCGCGCCAAGGTCGATTTGCCGCTGCCGCTCTCGCCCACGACGCCCAGGGTCGAGCCTTCCTCGATCGTGAAGTCGAGACCGTCGACGGCCCTCAGAACGCTATGCGTACCGCGCTGGCGGAAATGGCGCGCAAGGTTTCGCGCCTCGAGCAGATGCCCGCTCACAGCAAGGCTTCCGCCCGGATGCAGCGGACCGCATGCTGGGGCGCCAGCTCGCGCCAGGCGGGCTCGACCGGCCGGCAGGCGGGTACGACCATGGCGCAGCGGTCGGCGAAGCGGCAGCCGGGCGCGAGACGTCCTGCAGGCGGCACGCTGCCGGGAATGCTGGCCAGGCGGCGCGCGCGGCGGTCGCGAGCGTTCGTCACCGGCAAGCCGCGCGGCGGCAGGGCTTGCAGAAGGCCGCGGGTATAGGGGTTGAGGGGATGGCGCAGCACGGTCTCGGTCGGCCCTTCCTCGAAGCGCGTGCCGGCATACATGACCAGCGTCCGCTCGGCCATGCCCGCGATGATTCCGAGATCATGGCTGATGAGGATCAGCGACATGGCGGACTCCGCCACCAGCTCGGCCAGCAGATCGAGGATCTCGGACTGGACGGTCACGTCGAGGGCAGTCGTGGGCTCGTCGGCGATGAGAAGCTTGGGGCCGGGGGCCAGCGCGATGGCGATCCCGACGCGCTGGCGCTGCCCGCCGGAGAGCTCATGGGGATAGAAGGCGAAGCGCCGCGCGGCCTCGGGCATGCGCACGCGATTCAGCAGGCGCAGCGCCTCGGCGTGCGCCGCGGCTGCGCCGATCTTGCGATGCCAGAGCAGGCCCTCGGCGATCTGGTCGCCGATGCGCATCGCCGGGTTGAGGGCCGTCATCGGCTCCTGGAAGATCATGCCGATGCGGGCCCCTCGGATATGGCAGAGCTCGCTCTCCGGCAGAGCGAGGAGATCCTGCCCATCGAGCAGGACGCGTCCCTGGGCCCGCATGCCGCCCGGCAGCAGGCCGATGATGGCCAGCGCCAGCAGGGATTTTCCGGAACCCGACTCCCCGACGATGCCCAGCGTCCCGCCTTCCTCGAGGCGAAAGCTCATATCGGCGATCAGCGGCAGGGGCCGCTCGCCCTCGAGATGCACCGCGAGCTTTTCCAGCTCCAGGCTCACCGGCGACCCTCCCGGCGCGGATCGAAGAGATCGCGCAACCCATCCCCCAGGAGATTGAACCCCAGGACGGCAAGGGCGATCGCCACGCCCGGCGCCACCGCCAGCCAGGGCGCGGCGTCGAGGAAGGTCTGGGCATCGTTCAGCATCCGGCCCCAGCTCGGCGTCGGCGGCGGCAGGCCGAGACCGAGATAGCTGAGCCCCGCCTCGATCAGAATGGCGAGCGCCAGCTGGATCGTCGCCTGGACCAGCAGGCCGCCCGCGATATTGGGGATGACATGTTCGATCGTGATGCGCAGCCGTCCCTTGCCGGCGGCCTGGGCGGCGAGGCAGAAGTCGCGGGCCCAGATCTGCAGGGCCGAGGCGCGCGCCAGCCGGGCGAAGACGGGGATGATGAAGATGCCGATGGCGGTGACGGCGGTCGCCTGGCCGGGACCGAAGATATTGGTCACCATGATGGCGGTGATGAGCGCAGGGAAGGCGAAGATGACATCGGCGCCGCGCATGGCGACTTCCTCGAAGCGCCCGCGCAGCGCCGCCGCGCAGGAGCCCAGGGCCACGCCGGCCAGCAGGCCGAGCAGCACGGCGAGGAAGGCCGTGGTGAGGGAGGTCCAGGTCCCCGCCATCAGCATGGAGAGGACATCGCGCCCGAAGGGATCGGTGCCCAGCAGACCTGCGGCCAGCGGCGGCTTCAGCCGCAGCGCCATATGGATGCGGGTCGGGCTCTCGGGCGTCCAGATCCGGGAGAGGAGGGCGATCAGGATGAAGGCGCCGGTGATGGTGCCGCCGGTGACGAGCGCGGGCGGCCAGCGGCGCGCAGCGCGCAGGGCGGCGGCGGCCTGATCGCTCATGCCTTGGCCCTCAGCCGCGGATCCAGCAGCAGATAGAGAAGATCGACGATGAAATTCGCCAGGATCACGAGAGCCGCCAGCAGCATCACCACATTGCGCAGCACGATGAGGTCGCGCTGGGCCAGCGCCAGATAAGCGAGGCGCCCGAGCCCCGGCAGGCTGAAGACATTCTCCACCAGCACGGCGCCGGCGACGAGGAAGGAGAATTGCAGCCCGAGGATCGTGACCACGGGCAGCAGTGCATTGGGCAGCGCATGGCGCCAGAGGGCCGCGCGCCGGTCGAGGCCCTTGGCCCGGGCCGTGCGGATGAAATCCTCCTCCAGCACATCGAGCACGGCGGAGCGCGTGACCCGGGTCAGCACGCCGGCCTGGGGCAAAGCCAGCGCGATGGCGGGGAGGATCAGAGCCGCCAGCGCCCGGCCGGGGCCGTTGCCCCAGCCCGACCAGCCGCCGGCCGAGAACCAGTTGAGACTGGTGGAGAAGAGCAGGATCAGCAGCAGGCCGATCCAGAAATCCGGCACGGCGATGCCGAGCTGGGCGAAGCCCCGGACCGCGCGGTCGATGCCCCGATCGCGATAGGCCGCCGCCATGACGCCGAGGATCAGGGCCAGCGCCGTGGAGATCACGATGGCCATGACCGCGAGCGGCAAAGTGAGGGCGAGCCGGTCGGCAATCAGACCGCTCACCGGCACGCCATAGGTGATCGAATTGCCGAGATCGCCGGTCAGCGCCCCGCCGACCCAGTCGAGATATTGCAGGATCAGCGGCCGGTCGATGCCGAGCTGATGGCGGAGTGCTGCCAGCGTATCGGGCCGCGCGCTGGTGCCGAGCAGGATTGCCGCGGGATCGCCGGGCAAGATGTCGAGCACGACGAAGACAATGACCGAGGCGGCGAGCAAAGTGACGATGAAGGAGCCGAGGCGGCCGAGAAGGAGACGGAGCATCGCCGGCTCAACCGGCCGCGGTCATCGCCGCGGCGTCTTCCCGCCCCATCCCTGACAGACGCTTCTCCCGCTCTCTCCACCCGTCATTCCCGCGAAAGCGGGAATCCAGGGTCACAGGCCCCGTCGCTCGCCCTGGATGCCCGCTTTCGCGGGCATGACGGCATGTTGAACGGGGAGCATCGCCATCCGCCATCAATCGGCCCAATAGGCCTCGGTCACGTCGCATTCGGGGATCGGCTGGTTCTTCCACATGCCCCGCAGCTTGGCCGCCTCGACATTGAGGAAGGGGAGATCGAAGAGATAGAGGGCGGGCACCTGCTCGGCGAGGATGCGCTGGGCCTGGCCCAGGAGGTCGTCGCGCTTGCCCTCGTCGGCGGTGGCGAAGGCCTGCTCCACCAGCGCATTGAACTTCTCATTGTGATAATTGAAGTAGTAGCCGGGCTGGGCATAGATGGCGATATCCATGGGCTCGGCATGATCGATGATGGTCATGTCGTAGTTCTTGTTGGTGAAGACCTCCTCCAGCCATTTCGCCGGGAATTCGCTGGGTACGATGTTCATGGTCACCCCGACCTCGGCGAACATGCCCTGCATGATCTGCGCCGCGCGCGTCGTATAGGACATCTGCGGCACCTTGATGGTGAAGGTGAAGCCATTGGCATAGCCGGCCTCGGCCAGGAGCTTCTTGGCCTTGTCCGGGTCATAGGGCAGCACGCCGGTGAGGTCGATATAGCCCTCGTCCGCCGGGGCGTAATGGCTGCCGATGGGGGTGCCGAGGCCGGAATAGGCACCCTCCATCACCGCCTTGCGGTCGATGGCGAGCATGAGGGCCTGGCGCACCCGCAAGTCGCTGAAGGGCTTGCGGTCATTGTTCATGCCGGCGATCAGCTTGTTCGGCGTGGCGCCGATCAAGGTGGTGAAGCGATCGTCCTTCTGGAAGGCGCCGAAGAGCTCGGCGGCGCTGAATTCCGGAAAGGCGTCGACATCGCCGGCGCGAAGGGCCGCGGCCTGGGCCTGGGGATCGCCGATGAAGCGGAAGGTGACGGTGTCGAGCTTCGGCTTGCCCTTCTGCCAATAGTCGGGGTTGCGCTCCAGCACGATCCGGTCGCCCTGGACCCACTGCTTCAGCTTGAAGGGGCCCGTGCCGATGGGATGGGTCTTGTTGGTCGGCACCGACTTCGGCGACACCATCACCGAATCGCCCCAGGCCAGCCAATAGAGGAACAGCCCCGCGGGATGCTTCAGCTTGATGACGGCGGTGAGGGGATCGGGTGTCTCGATGCGGTCGATGGGCTCGAAGAATTGCTTCTGGGCATTGGTCGAATCCGGGGCGCGGGCCCGGTCGAGGGAGTATTTTACGATGCTGGAATTGAAGGCCGTCCCGTCCTGGAATTTCACATTGGGCTGCAGCTTGAAGCTGTAGGTGAGGCCGTCATCCGAGACGGTCCAGCTCGAGGCCAGCAAAGGCAGGATATGGCTGTTCTCGTCGAGGCGGACCAGCCCCTCGTAGATGTTGAGCCAGGTCACCTCGCGGATCGTCGTCGGCGCGGCGATGGTGGGGTCGAGGCCCTCCGGCTCCACCACCATGCCCACGGTCAGGGAGTTCTTGGCCGCCGATGCCGGGCCGGGCTGGAGCAGGAAGAGGGCGCCCACGAAAAGCGCGAACAAATATGTCAGAGAGCGCAAGGACATGGCGTGAACTTTCCCCGATTGAGTACTGCACGAAAGACGGTCCGAAATCGCAAAGCACGCTATCATCGCCCCTTGCCCCGGGAAAAGCCGTTTCGAATCGTCCCACCTCTGGCTCCAAGGACCTCTCCATGATCACCGAAACCGCCGTCCACCATCTGAGCGCCACCGAGCTGCTGGATCTCTACCGCCGCAAGGCCCTCTCGCCCGTCGAGGTAACCAAGGCGGTCCTCGACCGCATCGCCCATTGGGAGCCCTCCCTCAGGGCCAGCTATGCCCTGGATCCCGAAGGGGCGCTGGCCCAGGCCCGGCAGGCCGAGGCCCGCTGGTCCCGGGGGGCCCCGGCCGGCGCCCTGGACGGCGTGCCGCTCATGATCAAGGAGAATATCGCGACCCAGGGCGTTGCCGTTCCCCTCGGCACGGCGGCGACGGAGCTGACGCCGGCCGCGGCCGATGCACCGCCGGCCGCCCGGCTGCGCGAGGCGGGCGCGGTCTTCCTGGGCAAGACCACCATGCCCGATCTCGGCATGCTGTCCTCGGGACTCTCGAGCTTCCATCCGCTCACCCGCAACCCCTGGAATCTCGACCTGAACCCCGGCGGCTCCAGCGCCGGGGCGGGGGCAGGGGCGGCCGCCGGCTACGGCCCGCTCCATCTCGGCACCGACATCGGCGGCTCGGTGCGCCTGCCCGCGGGCTGGTGCGGGATCTTCGCGCTGAAGCCCAGCCTCGGGCGCATTCCCATCGACCCGCCCTATATCGGCCGGGTCGCGGGGCCGATGACGCGCACCGTGGCCGATGCCGCGCTGATGATGGAGGTGCTGTCGCTGCCCGATGAGCGCGACCATATGAGCCTGCCCCCGCAGACCATCGACTGGCGCAATCTCGACCGCGAGGTGAGAGGGCTCAAGCTCGGTCTCCTGCTCGATGCAGGTCTGGGCCTGCCGGTCGAGCCGGAGGTGAAGGCCGCGATCGAGGAAGCGGCGCGGCGCTTCAAGGAAGCCGGTGCCCATATCGAGCCCATGAAGCCCTTCCTGACCCGCGAGATGCTCGAGGGCCTCGACCGCTTCTGGCGCACGCGCGCCCTGGCGGATATGAGCAAATGGTCGCCCGAACGACGGGCCAAGGTGCTGCCCTTCATCCTCGCTTGGGCGGAAGGAGCCGAGGGTGCCTCCGGCATGGATGTCTATCAAGGCTTCAACCAGGTCATGGTCATGCGCGCGGCCACAAATGCCGCCTGCCGGCCCTATGACTATGTGCTGGCGCCGACGGCGCCGCTGCCGGCCTTTGCCGCCGAGCTGCCTTGCCCGACCAACGACCCGGCCAAGCCCTTCGAGCACATCGTCTTCACGGTGGCCTTCAACATGTCGGAGCAGCCCGCCGCCTCGATCAACGCGGGCTATACCAGGAGCGGGCTTCCCATCGGGCTGCAGATCATCGGCAAGCGCTTCGACGATCTCGGCGTGCTGCAGCTCGCGCGGAAGTTCGAGGAGCTGCGGGAGAAGCAGCGGCCATGGCCGGAGCCGGCGACGGCATGATGGATCTCAGCGGCGCGCGATAGGCCGCTGAGGCAAACCGCTGCGATCGGTCTCGCGCGGGACTGCGGCTCGGCCAGTGGCCCCATCCCTGCACCGAGCGGAATTGCCCGGCGCTACCCCCAAAGATAGAGTTCGCTTGCACGATCACCCGCCCCCAAGGCGGGTCGCTCGATCACCAGATGGAGAAGGGCGATGACCATCAAGAACATCCTTGCGAGCCTTTGCGCCGCCGCCTTTGCACTTCTGCATCGCCATCGCTCCAGCCTACGCGCAGGCGGTGCGGACGTGGGTGGCGGGGGTGGGAAATGACGGCAATACCTGCACCCGGACCTCGCCTTGCCTGACCTTCG
The DNA here is from genome assembly GCA_963757155.1 of uncultured Alphaproteobacteria bacterium. Classification (GTDB taxonomy): domain Bacteria; phylum Pseudomonadota; class Alphaproteobacteria; order Dongiales; family Dongiaceae; genus DASXQK01. The sequence goes on along the minus strand of CAVWQS010000011.1, from coordinate 52,613 downwards.
CCCGGGCGCTCACCCAGACGGCGGCGCGCGGCGAGATCAACTGCATCGATTCAGGCAGCTTCGGCACGGTTACTATCAGCAAATCCGTCACCATCAATTGCGAGGGCGCCATCGGCGGCGTGCAGGCCGGCGGCGGCGCCGTCGGAATCACCGTCAACGTTGCCGCGAACGATGTCGTCTATCTGCGCGGGCTCGACATCCTCGCGGCGGCTAGCGGCGCCAGCGGCATCAGCCTGATTCAGGCGGGCGAGCTGCATGTGGAGCATTGCCTCATCCACGGCTTCAACTTCGGCGCTGCCAGCGGCATCATCGTCACCCCGAGCGGCCAGAGCCGGGTTTTCGTCTCCGACTCCTTCATCGCCAACAACGGCAATGGCATCCTCTTCCGGCCGATCGGCTCGGGCGTCGTGAATGCCACGGTGAAGCAGGTTCACCTCGAGGCCAATCTCCTGGGGCTGGGGATCGACAGCACCGCCGGCAACGGGGCGGTCAACCTCACCTTGGTCGACAGCGTCGCGGCCGGCAACGGCGGCGGCAGCACCGGTGTCGCGACCCTCACCAACGGCGCCAAGGGAATCGCCATTGTCATGATCAACCGGACGAGCCTCTCGGCCAATCTCGTCGGCCTGCGGTCCAACGGGTCCAGGAGCACGGTACGGATCGGCGATTCCGTGATCACCGGCAATACGACGGGCGTGCAGAGCAGCAATGGCGGGGTGCTGCAGTCCTACGCCAACAACCAGCTCAACGGCAACAAGACCGACGGCACCATGCCCGCCATCGCGCTCCACTGACGATCTGCGGCGCCGCTTCGCAGGCTGGCCCTGCCTGCGAAGCGACGTCTGCCCGACGCTTATCCCGGCTGGTCTTCGTTCGCCCACTCCGTCAGGGCTCGTGCTTTCCGCCTCCAGCGCCTGCAGGCGCTTCTCCAGATCGATCGTTTCCATGGCCCTGCGCTTGGATTCCATCATGCCGACCAGCGCCGCCGCTTCGTCGAGGAGCAGCCGGCCGCAGGATGCCTCCTGAAGAACCGACCCGATCGCCCCGGCCAGATCCTCGACCCGGTCGATGGGCGGCAGGTCGAAGTCGACGGCCCGCGACTTCCGCCGCGGGACGATGCGCTCGAGACAGAGCTTGAGCGCCGTTGTGTCGCCCTCCAGGGCGAGTTCGATCGCCCGCCGGGTCAGGGCCTCGGCCTCGCCCTCCAGCAGGACTTCGGCCGCCTGCGTCGCCCGGTTGCGGGTGCCCGGCCGGCGACCCGCGGGATTGCCCGAGCGGCCCTTCTGGAAGAGGTGGCCATCCGGGGCCCGGATCTGCTTCTGCAGGGAATCTGCAGTCATTTTCGTCTCCTTTTCTGGGTTGAAGGGCAGGCTGAATTATTGGCTCAGTCGGAATTGCGACAGAGCGATGTCGGCCAAGGCGGGATCGCTCCAGGTTTTAGCGTTGCTATGCTCAAGCGCGACGCAGGCTTCAGGGCATGATCCTTTTGCCTGGCTTCATGCTCCGGCAGGACTTCCTGCCGCGGATCGGATTGCCGCCACCTTCTTCGATGTCGAGGGAACTGCGAGAGGTGCCGTCTTGGCGTCGTCCGCCCGCCAGACATCCGGTGTGGTGCTACGTCCAATCCATTATGTCAGATTATATGCAAAATGCGTTGTTGTCAAACGCAAACTTACGCATTGCGCCGCGATGAGCTATCTCCTGGCTTCGCCGCATTTCGAGCAGGGATCTATCTGTAAGCCGCTTTGACTTTTTCCATTGTCGCTTGCCGCAGGTAGTCGTCCGCTATCTTCACCTGATTCTTTGCTTCCTGCTTCCAGCGCGGATAGACGTGGAAGTGCAGATGAAAGACATCTTGCCCTGCGGCAGGTTCGTTTGCCTGAGTGATGTAAACGCCCTCGCTTCCCAGGCCATTTGTGACGGCTTTAGCACCATGCGCTGTACCTCAAGTGCCGCGAACAGGAGGTACGAGACGACGACCCCACCGCCGCCATCATCGACAGCCAGAGCGTGAAGAGCGCCGAAAAAGGGGGGCGAGCATCGACTCGCACGGTACGATGCGGGAAAGAAGATCAAGGGCAAGAAGCGGCACGTTCTTGTAGATACGCTGGGTTTGTGCTCCACGCGATCGTGCATGCCGCCGATGTTCAGGATCGCGATGGCGGCATTCTGCTGATGTCCACGCTCTTCGGCATCTATCCGTTTCTTGTCAAACTGTTTGCCGATAGCGCTTACTCGGGACGCATCTTTGACAGCGCGCTGTCGTGGGTCCTGCCGCAGTTGAAAATCGAAATCGTCAAGAGAACGGATGCGGCCGATGGCTTCGTCGTTTTGCCCAAACGATGGATCGTCGAACGCTCCATTGCTGGCTCAATCGCTGTCGTCGTCTCGTCAAAGATTGGGAAAATCTCAACCGAAACGCTCTCGCGTTTCTTCGCCTCGCCTCCATCCGCCTTATGCTGCGAAAGCTCTGCAATCCGCTCTAAACTTTCGGACAGCTTTAGCGGTCTTGACCAATTCTTTGACAACTGCCGCCCCAGTCGCGACGCCTGGTGAGCTTGGCGAAGAAGTCCTCGACGGCATTCAGCCAGGAGCAGGAAGTCGGGGCTCGCATGCAGCGGCCGATGACTTTGCCCTCGAGCAGGTTGAGGGCGGCGAAGAGGGTCGCGGTGCCGTCGCGGACATAGTCGCGGGTCATGGTGCCGCGGCGCCCCTTCCTGATCGGCAGCCCCGGCTGAGCACGGTCGAGGGGGGCCGCCTGCCGGGCTGATCACCTTCTCCGGACAACTGTAACGAGCCTCCCCGTCGACTAGGTATCATCATAATATTTTCTTGTCTCATCAAGAGCTAGCGATGGTTTCAAATCCATAGTGTAACCCTCGAATTCGCCGTCCACTATTGGTGATTGAAATTCCCAAGTCCGAGATCAGATTGATTCCGGTCGACTTCACCACAGCGTTTTAGAGAAGGGGATCACCAGTGAAAACTTCGAATCTTCTATTGAGTTTGACCGGGATCATGTTCGCCGTCTGCCTCGTGGCCCTGCCGGCGCATGCGCAAGCGACGCGCACCTGGGTCTCCGGCGTGGGCAATGACGCCGATCCCTGCAGCCGCACGGCGCCCTGCAAGACCTTTGCGGGGGCGATCTCGAAGACGGCCACGAACGGCGAGATCAACTGCCTGGATCCGGGTGGATTGGTGCGGTGACGATCACCAAGTCGATCACCATCTCCTGCGAGGGGGTCACGGCCGGCGTTCTGGCAGCAGGCACCAATGGGATCATCATCAATGTCCCTGCGAGCAGTATCGTCTACCTGCGTGGCCTCGATATCCAAGGCATCACGACCGGCCTAGCGGGTGTCCATTTCATCCAGGCCGGCATTCTGCATGTCGAGCATTGCCTCATCCGCGGCTTCAATGCCGGAACCGCGGCCGGCATCAACTTCGCGCCGACGGGTGCCAGTGAGCTCTATGTGTCGGAGTTCTACATCACCGACAATGGCACCGGGGCCACCGGCGCCGGCATCCTCATCCGGCCGACCGGCACGGGCAGCGCCAATGTCGTGCTGAACCAGATTATGTCGAGAACAATGCCCAGGGGGTCAAGGTCGACATTACCGGCGGCACCAGTGCTGTCAACCTCAACTTCGTCGACAGCGTATCGGCCGGGAACACCAATTTCAACGTCGGAGCCTTCACCACTGCGGGTCAGGGAAACCCCAATGTGATGCTCAACCGGGCCAGCTTGTCGGCCAGCATCCTCGGGCTCCGCTCGGATGGCCCGACCAGCACCGTCCGGATCGGCAACTCCGTGGTCTTCGGCAACGTTACCGGCGTCCTCAGCGCCAATGGCGGCGCGCTGCAGTCCTATGGGAACAACCAGATCACCGGCAACACGACCGACGGCACGACGACCCCGGTCGCGCTCCACTAAGGCCAGTCCCTCGCTGCTTCGCAGGGTGCACGCATACCGCGAAGCAGTCTCTATTTTCTCTTCCGCGCATCGGATCCGCTGTACTGGATCGCCCTGATCCAATCCAGACGAGGGCGCCGGCGAGATGAAGCAAGCCGGGGACAACAGACTGACGGATGGCATTGTCGCAGTCGGTCCATGGTCGACAGAGCGGTTCGCCGAATTCGCCGCTCGATCGCGCAAGATGTGACGTAAGCACGTTACAGCGCGGTCTAGCGAGGCCTTCAGGCTTGTACTTCACTGTCTCAGGCAGCGACCCGAAATAGAGCGGCCGCCGGGTCGGAAGCGCGTAGGGGTGGCCACGCAGTCGCGCGTACTCCTCTTGAAACAGCGCGTCGGGTACCTCGGGATTGTTGGTTGCGATGCCACCGTGGACCTGATGGAACGTCGCCTCGCCCAACAGCATGATGATCTCCGCTTCGGGATCGGCGCAGGCGCGCGACCATGTATCGAGATTGACCAAGCCACCACCCGGCGTCACGAAGCCCTCATCCCAACCGCCGAGCGCGCGCCAATGCTCGGCCCGCAGGAAGAACGCATTGCTTTCGGCTGGCAACTCGAACCAACCACCGGCCGAGGATTCCGGCGAAGGTTGAAATCGTGAACAGGCGGTACCCATCCGTCTCCCAGCCGCTAAGGGCGAGGAGCTCGTCCTCGACCATCTGGTTGTACCCGTGCTTAATGCTTTCTCTCTGCACCTGGGGGCCGAGATGAAAGGCGATGGTTCCGATCACTGGGCGTTCATGCAGCTGGGAGGCAGCCAGCGCCTTCGCCAAAAGTCCTGGCGAGGCAATTCGTGCACCGTCGATGCAGACGCCGACGAGATCACCGCGCGCCAGAGTGAATCCGAAATTGATCGCCGGCACCGGTGACACTGTAGCATTCTGGAACCGGTGCAGGATGAGATCCGGCAGAATACGGCGAAGCTCGGACTCATCGAAAGCTTGTGTCGAGCCGTTGTCGATTAGATATGACCTCGTAATCCCGTGGGTCGATGCCATGCTGCATCGCAGGCGAGAGCGAACGAATGGTGCGAGGTAACTCGCGCGCCATGTTGTAGCCGACGACGATGATGGAGAGTTTGGGCGTACCGGATCGCCATAACCGCGCGTTAGCCGCGTTGTCGTCCCGAGCGCGCTGTAACCGAGCCACGCTCTCCTGCGGCGGACAATCCTCGGCTCGCGCCGCAAGACGTTCCATCGTCATTTCGTCACCCCACGGCGTTGCCCTTGTTCGGCTGACGCTCGAGCTAGCACGAAGGCCCCACCTCAGGCCGACATGTCCAGATCTGCAGCCTTTATCCTACGGTTATCCTGGGTCTCGTTGGCTAGCGGTATGGCGTGCTGCACCGGCGACAAAGCCCCGAGGAAAGCCGTCGGAAGGGGAGCAAAGCCACCACAACGCAGAAGGGACCTTACTGCGTTGGCCACACGGGCAGCATTGGTCCATCCCCTTGATCCGCTGCACTGTCATCGCACCCGAGTGCATGCTGCAACCAAAGGACGATTGCACAATTGCATCTGCACACGTCTGAAAAGTTCCTTGTCGATTCCTCATTTCCAGAAGAAAGGCAACCAGCAATGAAAAAGACCAAGCTTTCTGCTAGTTTCTGTGGCGCAATGCTCGCCTTCTGTCTGATTGCCCTGCCGGCTTATGCCCAGGCGACGCGCACCTGGGTCTGGAGTCGGCGACGACGCCAATCCCTGCAGCCGCACGGCGCTCTGCAAGAGCTTCGCGGGGGCGATCTCGAGGACGGCTATGAACGGCGAAATCAACTGCCTCGATCCGGCGGCTTCGGGGCGGTGACGATCACCAAATCGATCATCATCTCCTGCGAGGGGGTCACGGCCGGCGTTCTGGTACAGGCACCAATGGGATCATCATCAATGTCTCGCGAGCAGTATCGTCTATCTGCGTGGCCTCGATATCCAAGGCGTCACGACCGGCCTAGCGGTATCCATTTCATCCAGGCCGGCATTCTGCATGTCGAACATTGCCTCATCCGCGGCTTCAATGCCGGAATGCGGCCGGCATCAACTTCGCGCCGACGGGTGCCAGCGAGCCTATGTGTCGAGTGCTACATCACCGACAATGGCACCGGGGCCAACGGCGCCGGCATCCTCATCCGGCCGACCGGCACGGGCAGCGCCAATGTCGTGCTGAACCAAATTTACGTCGAGAACAATGCCCAGGGGGTCAAAGTCGACATTACCGGCGGCACCAGCGCTGTCAACCTCAACTTCGTCGACAGCGTATCGGCCGGGAACACCAATTTCAACGTCGGAGCCTTCACCACGCGGGTCACGGAACCCCCAATGTGATGCTCAACCGGGCCAGCTTGTCGGCCAGCATCCTCGGGCTCCGCTCGGATGGCCCGACCGGCACCGTCCGGATCGGCAACTCCGTGGTCTTCGGCAACGTTACCGGCGTCCTCAGCGCCAATGGCGGCGCGCTGCAGTCTATGGGAACAACCAGATCACGGGCAACACGATCGACGGCACGACGACCCCGGTCGCGCTCCACTAAGGCCAGTTCTTCACTGTTCGCAGGACGCATATCCTGCGAAGCAGTCTTGATTTCCCACCGCCTCGTTGGACCCCAACCAAGGCGTGTTGATATCCGGCGTGGGGCCGCGCGCCTCGATGAGGGGCTGTCCTAGGACGGCTTCCAGAAGAAGGCGATTGTCGGTGCCCCAGCGCTCCGGACTAAAGCAGCACGTCGGGCCGGTGCGGAGCGCAGCGCCGAAAGGTTGCCCCGATTGCGATTCTCGTCGCTTCAAGTCTTCCGCAGATAGCCGTTGGGGTTGTTAGTCGCATTCGGACCGAAAAGGTCGCAGAGGCTGCTCAAAACCTCGAACCTGCCGGGATTATGCGTCATGAACTCGGCGATTGCGCGGCTCGGGCCACCCTGATAGCGTTCCTCCAGGCCCAGCTCTGCCAGGTTTCCGTCTTCCATGACGAGAACGTCGCCGGCTGCCATGACGGTCGACAGATAACGGAGGGCCGCCAGACATCCATCATAAGTATGAGCGGATGTCTCCGTCACGAGCCATGGGCGCGGCGCGGCCGCGATCCCGTTTCGGTCGAACGCAGATGCCAAATCATGCACATCTCCCGAAGGAAGGAGATGCGCTTGTCCACAATTCTGGCGGGATCAAGGTCGATCGAATAGACATGCGCCGAGAGCCCGTAAATCGCAAGGATGTCCGCCCACAACAGGGCGCTCCCCCCGCTTTGGTACCCACCTCGATAATTGTCCGCGGTTTCAGATCCCAGATGAGCTTGAGGTAGATCGCGAGATCGATCGGGCTCTTAAAACAGGGAATGTCCCGGTAAGTATATCCCAACACCCCGCGCTGATAGTGCTTCAGGAATTCGCCTCTAATGGAGCTCTCGAACGGACGTTGTGGAAACAGTTTGCTATCGCCTGTAAGTGCGCTCTCGATCGCATCCGCTGCCGGCAGAGGAGACAATAGATGCCTGATCTCCTCGGCGCTCTGCATGCTATAGGCGCCGGCTTTGATTTGAGCGTCGATTTGCGGGTAAGCGCCCCGGAGTGCGTCATTGGCTGGTGCGAGGTTTGATACGACTGCAAGCCCCTCTCTGCCCGATGTCGAAGACCTGAACCACAAGGTCGGGACGGAATTTGCGTAAAATGGGAATCAACCGATAGACGTCGGCGGTCCGAGGTTGCCCCTGCTGCCGGTCCGTCGTCCATATGATGTCCTGAGGCAGAACATCGTCGATCAGGATGACCAACCTTTTCGAGGCGTGCTTCTCGAAATTCATGAAGTCGCGAAGCGCGAACTCCACGCGATACATCTCATTAATGAAAGCCAAGTCTATCCGACTGCCGAGCAGATTCTCCAAGTCCGGGCGGCTGAAAAACTCATCGCTGGTTTCCTTTAAAATGCGAAGTCGGGAATGCAAGCTCGCTGCTGATCTTGAAATCAGGATCGATCGCAATGGACGGACACTTTGCCAGTGCGAGACTGGAGCCACGCCGACAACCGATCTCGAGATAAAATCGCAGCTTAGGATCGAATGGGTCAGGGAAAGCGCTGCTCGCCAATCCTCTTCGCCTGGTTCCCTTCCTGCGTCGCCTTCGTCGATATATCCATTCCCTCACACCTTATCCTGGAGCCCACCAAGGAAGCTCATCGCGCTTCGAAACCAGTGACGCCGCCAGGATATTCGTCTATACGACCCAGATAAATGGGGCAATGGCTCCATCATCATAATGGGCTCGCGGCCGTGTGATCAAGACCGACAGGTGATGGGAATTGAGGGGATCGATGGCACTTTCACCTGAAGTTTCGGTCGTGGTCGTCGTCCACAACATGCACCGCGAGGCGCCGCGGACACTTCTTTCCTATCGTCCTCCTATCAGCGGCATATCCCCGCCGACGACTACGAAGTCATTGTCATCGACAATGGATCGACGCCGCCGGTGAACGATAATGTTCATGCCGGTCTGGCCGGTAATTTTCGCCTCTTCCGCATGGATCCGCCATCCCCATCGCCGGCGCGAGCCATCAACCGAGGTTTGAGCGAGGCACACGGCAATATTGTGGGTGTGTTGATCGACGGGGCGCGCATAGCCACGCCGGGGCTCCTGCATTTTGCCCGCCACGGTGCCCGGATGTATGAACGGGCGGTGATTGTCGCCCTCGGCTGGTATCTCGGCTTCGACCTGCAGCGATGGGCGATCGAAGCGGGCTATAGTCAGCAGCGCGAGGATGCCTTGCTCGAATTCGGTCGATTGGCCGAGGGACGGCTATCGCCTCTTCGAGATCGGCACTCCCGACAAATCCTCCGTCGATGGTTGGTTCCAGCCTGTTGCGGAGTCGAATGCGCTGTTTCTGCGCCGCGAGATGTGGGATCTGCTCGACGGGGTCGACGAGCGTTTCGACTTGCCGGGTGGTGGGATGCTGAATCCCGACACCTTTGGCCGCGCGATGGAGCTGCCGCAAAGTGAACTGGTCGTACTGCTGGGGGAGGCCACGTTTCACCAGCTCCACGGCGGGATTGCCACCAATTCCCGATACAAGGATTTCCTGTCCGCGCTCGACAATTGGCACCACCAGTATGAAGCAATTCGCGGCCATCCATATTCCGCGCCGAAGCAGCAAAAGCGCTGTTACATCGGTACATTGCCGCCGGCGGCTCTGCCGCATTTTGCGCGCTCACTGTTCGATCCTGTCTGTGGCGGGCCACCACCACTCGGTCTCGGCTTCGATCGGGATTTGTGGGCCATGCCAGCGCTACAAAGACCCAGCGACCCGTCCATCGCCTGCCTGGTAGATCTCGCCAACCGAGAATTTCGTGCGCGTCGCTTCAAGTCAGCGGCTGCAGTCGCCCGCCTTGGGCGGGCAAGAGCCCCAGACGAGCCGGCGGTGCAACGGCTGCTGTCCCATGCCGGGCCGTCGTTGCGCCGAACACCGTCCGACCAACCGCAGGACGCGGCCTTCCACGCGGCTCTCGGTACCGCCCATCTCCGGCTCGGGGAGCCGGAGGCCGCGTCGAGGGAGTTTCGCACCGCTCTTTCCTTGAACGGGGACCTGGCCGAGGCCCATATCGGCCTCTCCCACCTGCGAATGCCGGGTGAAGGCTACTATGCTTGGCTCGATCGTCTGCACGCTGCACTGCGTCCCGATGCCTACGTCGAAATCGGCATCAACAAAGGAGGTTCGCTCGCCCTCGCGCGGCCCCCGACACTTGCCATCGGTGTCGACCCAACTCCGAATATCGCCGTTCAATTTCGCACCGAAACCATGGTCTACCCCGAGACGAGCGATGAGTTTTTTCAACGGCGTCGATTAGAGGGGCTTTTGAAAGGTCAGCCGCTTCGCTTCGCCTTCATCGACGGGCTGCATCTTTTCGAGCAGGCACTCAGGGATTTCATCAACTTGGAAACCTATTGCGGTCCACGCTCGGTTGTTTGTTCCACGATAGTTCCCGTTAGACGAGGTAACGCAAAGTCGGGAGCGGCGGACGCAGTTCCACACCGGCGACATCTGGAAGGTCGTTCTTTGCCTGAAGGAATACCGGCCCGATCTCGATGTCTTTACGATCGCCACGCCATGGTCGGGCCTTACGGTCGTCACCGGGCTCGGGGGCGGTTCCGATCGGCTCGCCGATGCCTACGACGAGGCAGTCGGCCGTTTTGTCGGGATGCCTTTCTCGGATATCGAACCGGCTGCCGCTCGAGATTCTCAATGTCGTACCCAATGATTGGCAAGCGGTCACCACGCGTCTGCGGGAGCGGGGCGTTCTCTGACCTGTCGTCAATTCAGATCAAACGCGCACCTGTGCACTTGTGCGACGACAGCACATGTGCCGCCTTGATCCGCCTCTATGGAATGTCAGCGGCGCTGCACCCTGCCGAACTCAGCTCTCCTTTCTGAACCAGACCCCTGTCCAGTCGATTTCCTGCATCTGTGGTACTGGCAGACCGCGCATGCGAAAGAAGTCAAGCACGGCTTGTTGGCAAGCCGCTATCGCACCAAAATCATCGACGATGACAAATCCACCCGGAGCAACCATGTCATAGAGGTTTATCAAGATATCCATCGTTGATTGATAGAGGTCGCCGTCCATTCTTAGAAGCGCGATCGGTCCGATCGATGCGTTCGGGAGCGTATCCTTGAACCAACCCTTTAGATAGCTGACTTTGGGCCCTTGGAGACCATAGACGGTGAAATTCTCTTGAACAACCCCGAGCGATACAGCGAGCTCTGGGAACTTGTCCTTGCTGAGGTCCAGACCGGCATCCTGCGGTAGGCTCGGTGGCGGCAGCCCCTCGAAGCTATCGACCACAATGACGCGCTTTCCCACGAGGCGATGCGCTTCGAGATAGCCGGCCATGAAGATGCATCCGCCGCCGCGCCAAACGCCGCACTCAACGAGATTTCCGGGGATTTCTTCCTGGCGCAGGGTGTCGAGACAGGCGTGAAGGCTGTCGAGCCGCGCGCGGCCCATCATTGTATGATTGAAGCCGCTATTGTAAATCTTGTTGTCGATGAAGCGGCCCATGCGCCGCCCAGCAGAAAGCTTTTGATAGTCTAACCGCCGACGATCGCGGATGTCATGCAGCACGGCCGGGTCGAACACGTCGGATCCCAGCACACAAGCGCGAAGGTAAAGAATCCGCAGCTCGTCATCGAGGTAGATCTCGTTGAGAACCGATCGCTTGAGGAGATCCAGATAAAGAGCGGCCGGGCTTGCGTAGTTGGTCTGCGTCGCCGATGCGGCCGCGCCCCGGTTCGTGGCGAGATGCTTCAGGTCGCTCTCCAAGAGGTCGGTCGGTCGGGGCGCGAGCGCTTCGCGGATCGCCCCTACCAGTCAAACGACCACCGCCCGGCCGCGAGATCCGCCTCGATCCTTGCATATTGGTCACGCAAGACCGTCGACGACGGATCCAGGCCGACTATGATGCCAAATCCCTTCATCTCCACGTCGTAGATCCGGCAATCAAGGTCCGGCCGATAGTGCTTCAGGATCGGAATGATCCGATAGACATCGCCGGTCCATATCTGCGTATGCCGCCCACGCGTGGCATAAGCAAGATCCTGAGGTAACAGGTCATCGATTGCGATGACACTTTGGCGGCCGGACGACCTTTCGAGATTGATGAAGTCCCTCAGGGCAAATTCCGCGAGGTGCATTCCATCGATGAAGGCAAAATCGACAGGGCCCTGCGAGGATGGTGCCAATATCTTGCGTAGCAAAAAACTCGTCGCTGGTCTGACGATAGAGACGCGTCGGCGCAGACAAGCTGCTGCGGATTTCGAAGTCGGGATCTATACCGACGGCGGGAACCTCCGACAGGGCCAGGCTGATCCCGAAATCGGCAACCGATCTCACAATAGTTGACCGGCGATAGGATCGCGTGAACGAGCTTCAGCGCGGCGATATAGTCCATAGTCCCTCGCGTATCTCGAGTATCGAAACCGACCGTAAACCTCTTCGAACCGCATCCTTCGGACCTCGCGCAGTGCACCCGTCCAGCTCATCCTCGCTCCTTTTTCGGGACAATTCTAAAACCGGACAAGTGACGTGCTACATGCTACCGACAGCCCTAGGTAATATTATTGCGCATGTATCGCTCGACGGATAGGATTGATGCTGGAAACGGTGGATCTAAGCGGGATCCTTCTGGGAGGGTACACGGCGATGAAAAAATTGACGCTCTTCTTAAGCCTTACAAGCGCATTGCTCGCCCTCTGTCTGATTGCCCTGCCGGCTTATGCCCAGGCGACGCGCACCTGGGTCTCTGGCGTCGGCGACGACGCCAATCCCTGCAGCCGGACGGCGCCCTGCAAGACCTTCGCGGGGGCGATCTCGAAGACTGCCGTGAAGGGCGAGATCAACTGCCTCGATCCGGGCGGATTCGGGGCGGTGACGATCACCAAATCGATCACCATCTCCTGCGAGATAGGCACGGCCGGCGTGCTGGTGAGCGGGACCAACGGAATCGTCGTCAGTGTCCTTGCGAGCGATATCGTGTACCTGCGGGGTCTCGACATCCAAGGCATCACGACCGGTCTGGCGGGCATTACCTTCATCCAGGCCGGCGTCCTGCATGTCGAGCATTGCCTCATTCGCGGCTTCAATGCCGGAACCGCGGCCGGCATCAACTTCGCGCCGACGGGTGCCAGCGAGCTCTATGTGACGGATCTACATCACCGACAATGGCAACGGCGCCAACGGCGCCGGCATCCCCATCCGGCCGACCGGCGCGGGCAGCGCCAATGTCGTGCTGAACCAGATTCATGTCGAGAACAATGCCCGGGGGTCAAGGTCGACAGTACCGGCGGCACCAGTGCTGTCAACCTCAACTTCATCGACAGCGTATCGGCCGGGAACACCAATTTCAACGTCGGAGCCTTACCACTGCGGGTCAGGGAAACCCCAATGTGATGCTCAACCGGGCCAGCTTGTCGGCCAGTATCCTCGGGCTCCGCTCGGATGGCCCGACCAGCACCGTCCGGATCGGCAACTCCGTGGTCTTCGGCAACGTCACCGGCGTCCTCAGCGCCGATGGCGGCGTGCTGCAGTCCTATGGGAACAACCAGATCACCGGCAACACGACCGACGGCACGACGACCCCGGTCCGCTCCACTAAGGCCATCTCTCGCTGCTTCGCAGATGCATGCATCCTGCGAAGCAGTCTCTCACTCCCGCCCGATCCTTCGGATTGCGCCGGCTGGCGGATGCCGACCTCGTCCAGATGCTTCAGCAGATCGGCGGGGTCCTGGTAGACCCGGTAGGCGCCGGCGCGCTCGAGCTCTTCCTCGCCATAGCCCCCGGACAGAAGCCCGACGCCCAGCGCCCGGGCCCGCCGCGCGGCCAGAAGATCCCAGACGCTGTCGCCCACCACCATGGAATGGTGGATGTCGACGCCGAGTCGCTCCGCCGCGGTGACGAAGAGATCGGGGTCGGGCTTGGCATAGCGGACCTGGTCGCGGGTCACCACAGGTACCCGCGCCGGATCGACGCCCAGCATCTGGATCAGCCCGGCCGCCGTCTCCATCCGCCCGCTGGTGGCGATGGCCCAGGGCACCTGCTGCTCGGTCAGCGCCGCCAGCAGCTCGCGCGCACCGGGCAGCGGCACGACGGATTTGCCATGCCGGCGGAAGGCCTCGGCATGGCCCTGGCGCAGACCCTGGATCAGCTCGGGCGAGATCGGCCGGCCCATCTCGCGCAGCAGCGCATTGGCGAAAAGCCCGCCGCTCATGCCGATCCGGCGATGGATGCGCCAGATGGAGAGGGGAATCCCGGCCGCCTGCAGCGCCTCATGCCAGGACAGCACATGCTGGTAGACGCTATCGACCAGGGTGCCGTCGAGGTCGAAGAGGAAGGAGAGCCCGGATTCGTGACGCTCGGCTATGGTGCGCTCCATTGTGGGGCGCTTCGTTCTTGGGTGCTTCGGGGCGGGTGGGGCCTTGCTTGCCTTGGCCATGGATCAATCCTCTCGGGAGGTGGGCCGGCGCGTCGGGCGAAAGTGTAACCTTGTGCCCCAAAGGCGTGACCACAATCTGAAGAGCCCATGACCAGATTGCCAACCCTGCGCCAGCTCGGCCATCTCGTGGCCCTGGCCGACCACGGCCATTTCGGGCGGGCGGCCGAGGCTTGCGGCGTCACCCAGTCGAGCCTCAGCGCCAGCATCAAGGAGCTGGAGGCGATCCTGGGCACGGCCCTGGTGGATCGCAGCGGGCGCCGGGTTGCGCTGACGCCGCTCGGGCTCGGCACTTCCTTCTCGCCGGCCAATGTCGTGCCCGGAATCAGCCACAGCCCGGACAAGATGCTGCAGTTCCGCATCTTCAGCTATGCCGATGCCCATCGCTATCGCCTGGGGGTGAATTACGAGAGCCTGCCGGTGAACAAGCCGCGCTGCCCCGTGCACAACTACCATCGCGACGGGGCGATGCGCTTCGACGGCAATGACGGCGGCGCCGTGAACTACGAGCCCAACAGCTTCGGTGGGCCCAAGGAGGATCACGCCTTCCGCGAGCCGCCGCTGCACATCACGGGGGATGCGGACCGCTACGATCACCGCGCCGGCAATGACGATTACACCCAGGCCGGCAATCTCTTCCGCCTGATGAGCCCGGCGCAGAAGAAGCTTCTGATCGGCGCCTTGGTGGGCGCCATGGGCAGCGTGCCGGTGGAGATCCAGAAGCGCCAGATCGCCCATTTCGCCAAGGCCGATCCGGCCTATGGCGCCGGCGTCGCCGAGGGCCTCGGACTGAAGATTGCCGAGGTTGCCGCGGAGTAAAGCGCGAGGGGCGGGGGGCCTGAGGCAAGCGGCCCCCGCCCTGACCGCGGCTGTCGGTTGGTCGCGGTACGGTGGCGGCGGCCTCATACTCCCAATCGTCATGGCCGGGCTTGTCCCGGCCATCCACGTTGGGCCGCGTCCTCACTTCTCATGAAAGTTCGGCACCGACCCTTCTGACGGTCAGCGCGACACTTGCGGCGATTACTGGCGCACCTTGGCGGCATTGTTGGAGCACCCCGACGTGGATGGCCGGGACAAGCCCGGCCACGACGGAGGGAGTGGGCCCCCGAGGAGGCGGGCGGTAGGGAGGCCATGCAAGCGCCGCAGGGGAGATACCCTTAGTCGGATCTGCAAATGAGAATTACTCGCAACTATATCTCATCCTGAAAGGATCAGCCGCACCTCCCATGACCGCTCTCATCGCCCGCTTGCCCGCCCTGTGGAATGGCCCGTCGCCTCTGGCGCTGCGGCGATGGCTGCCGGTGCTGGGGCCGGGGTATGTGGTGGCGGTGGGGTATATCGATCCCGGCAATTGGGCGACGGATGTCGCCGCCGGGGCGCGCTACGGCTTCGCCTTGCTCTTCGTGGTGCTGGCCGCCAGCCTGACGGCGGCCTTCCTGCAGGTTCTCGCCATTCGCCTCACCTTGGCGACGGGCAAGGATCTGGCCCGGCTCATCCGCGAGCGCCTGCCGCGTCCGCTGGCGCTGGTCTGCTGGGCCGCCGCCGAGGTGGCCATGGTGGCGACGGATGTGGCGGAGCTGCTCGGGCGCCGCCGTGGCGCTCAAGCTTCTCTTCGGGCTTCCCATCGCAGCCGGCGTGGTCCTGGCGGCCGGCCTCACCTTGACCCTGCTCAGCCTGCCGCATGCCCGCGGGCGGCTGCCGGAATATGCCGTCGGCCTGCTGCTGACCGTCATCGCCGGCTGCTTCGCCTATGAGCTGAGCCTGGCGCATCCGCCGCTCGGCGCCCTTGCCTTGGGCTTCCTGCCGGATCCCCAGATCCTGCGCGATCCGCAGATGCTCTATCTCTCCATCGGCATCATCGGCGCCACCATCATGCCCCATAACCTCTATCTGCATTCGGGCCTGGCGAGAGCCAAGGCGATGGAGCTGGGCCATCTGGAGCCGCGCGCGATCCTGCGTTTCCTGTCGCTGGACTCCTGGGCCATGCTCGGGCTCGCCTGCCTCGCCAATGCGGCGATCGTGGTGGTGGCGGCCATGGCCTTCCGGCATGGCGCGGTTGCGGGCGCCGGGCTGGAAGATGCCTATCACCTGCTCGATCCCGTCTTCGGCAGCGGTGCCGGCGCGGTCTTCGCCATCGGCCTGCTGGCGGCCGGGATCAGCGCGACCACGACGGCGGGAATGGCGGGCCAGATCGTGATCGAGGGATTCTTCGATTTGCGCATGCCGATCGCGCTGCGCGCGCTGATCACCCGAGGGGCCGCCCTCGGCCCCGCGCTCCTGCTGCCCCTGGCGATGGGGGAGGGTGGGGTCGACCGGCTGCTGGTGCTGAGCCAGGTCGTCCTCGGCCTGGCGCTGCCCTTCGTGCTGGTGCCGATGCTGATCCTGCTCGCCGATCGCGGGCTGATGGGCCGGGCGCCGATGCGGCTCAGGACCCTGGGTCTGGCGGGCAGCCTGGCCGCTTTGCTGATCGTGCTGAATTTATGGTTGGTCGGGACGGCGTAAGGCGCATGGCATGGCGCTCTAGGCGGCGCTGCGGATGATGCCGCCTTCGACCCGGAGTGCTGCGCCATTCGTCGCCGAAGCCTCCTTCGAGGCGAGATAGACCACCATATTGGCGATCTCATCGACGGTCGCGAAGCGCTGGAGCAGCGAGGTCGGCCGGTGCTGCTTGACGAATTCCGTGGCCATCTGGTCCACCGGCACGCCTTCCTGGGCCGCCATGGCCTCGAGGAAGGGCTCGATCCCGTCCGAGCGGGTGGGACCGGGCAGCACGGCATTGACGGTGACGCCGGTCCCGGCGGTGAGCTCGGCGAGGCCGCGGGAGATGGCGAGCTGCGCTGTCTTGGTGGTGCCGTAGTGGATCATGTCCTTGGGGATGTTGATCGCCGATTCCGAGGAGACGAAGACGATCCGGCCCCAATTGCGCTTCAGCATGCCGGGCATCAGGGCGCGCGACAGCCGCACGCCGGAGAGGACATTGACCTCGAAGAAGCGGCGCCAATCCTCATCCGGGATGGCGAAGAAATCCTTGGGCTCGAAGATCCCGGCGTTGTTGACCAGGATATCGGCCTCCGGCACCGCAGCCGCCAGCTTGTCGCAGCCCTCGGCGGTGGAAACATCCGCGGCGACCCCCAGGAGCTTGGCTTTCGGCAAGCGCCGTCTTGATCTTGGCCAGGGCCGCATCGACCGTTTCCTGCTTGCGGCCGTTGACGGCGACCCGGGCACCGCAGGCGGCCAGGCCGCGCAGGATCGCGAAGCCGATGCCGCCGGTCGAGCCGGTGACAAGGGCGGTCTTGCCGGAGAGGTCGATGTTCATGGGGGAGGTCCTTGTCTGGCGGAGGTGATGCGCCAAGACATGGGGTCGGGAGCCGCGGATGCAAATAGGCCGGATAATCGCTTTTCGCTCCCTTCCGTCATCCCCGCGAAAGCGGGGATCCAGGGCAAGCGGTCAAAGTTTTGAGCGTGTGGCCCTGGATTCCCGCTTTCGCGGGAATGACGAGGGAGAGAGCGGGGCTTATGTCGAGGGAATGCTCCTACAAATGCTCCCGCTCCACATCCTCGATCGAGAGGTCGAGATGGGCGAGGCCTTCTTCGATCTCGTCGGCGAGGTTGGGGGTGCCGACGAGATTGGCGACGGCCCGCGGGTCGCGCGCATCCGTTGCATCGGCAAGGGCTTCGTCCCAATCGGCGGGCTCGTAGTCGCCGCGGCCGAGCCAGGTCAAGGCGACGACCTCGGCCAGCTCGTCCTCGTTCAGATTCTCCAGCGCGTCGACCAGCTCCTCATAGGCCGGATCGTCGGCGTAGTCCTCCAGCACATCGCGCGCCTCGTCGTCCGTCGCGCTGGCATCCGCATCGGCCTCCACGGGCTCGACCTTCACGTCGAACTCGCGCGCCTTGAGGATGATGAAACCCAGCTTCTCCAGGCTGATGGTCAGCTCGACCTCGGGGGGTGCTTTCATGTCCCTAGACCTCCACGTCTTCGAAGCGGTGGGCGGATCATGCGTGGCAGATATGACAAGACAAGCCTCGCGCCCAGTCAACACACAATGAGGGCAACACAACAATGAGGGACCAGGAACTTGCGCCGGCGGCGATGAAGGCCTAAAGCGGGCGGCTCAAAGGACGCAAGCGAGAGGGGACGGGATGAGCAGCGAGGGAGCGAAGCCGGGCCTGAGGCATAGCCGGTCCCTGGTGGTCGATCGCAGCGTGACGGTGCCGGCCTTGCCGCCGCTGCTGGGCGATCTCGCGGACATGCCGCCGGTGTTGGCGACGGCCTGCATGGTAGCCTTCGTCGAGACCACCTGCATCGAGGCGCTGAAGCCCTTCATGGCCGAAGGGGAGAAGACCGTCGGGACCCATGTGGATCTCAGCCATCTCGCGGCGACGCCCATCGGCATGAAGGTGACCGCCGAGGTCGAGCTGATCGGCGTCGAGGGGCGGAAGCTGCGCTTCAAGGTGGAATGCCGCGACGAGAAGGAGATCATCGGCGCCGGATTCCACGAGCGCTTCATCATCGATGCGGCCAAGTTCATGGCCCGGCTGGAGAAGAAGGCGGCGGGGTAGGGCGCTCTAAGCCGCCGTCAGGCCGCCGTCGACGAACATGAAGGATCCCGTCATATAGGAGGCATCGTCGGAGGCGACGAAGGCGATGGCCGCGGCGATCTCCGCGGGCTGAGCGCCCCGTTTCAGCGGGATGTTCTTGACGTTCCACTCCAGCACCTTCGGATCGGCCACCAGCTCGGCGACGATGGGCGTCAGGGTGAATCCGGGGATCACCACATTCACGCGGATGCCGTCGGCGGCGTAATCCACCGCCATCACCCGGGCCATGCCGAAGATGCCGCCCTTGCTGGAGCTATAGGCGCTGCTGGCCGGGGTCACCCCGAACATGCCCGTCGGCGAACCCGTGCAGACCACGGCCCCGGTCTTGGCCGTCGCCTTGATCGTGCGCACCCCATGCTTGCAGGCGAGATACATGCCGGTGAGGTTCACCCGGACGATCTCGTCCCAGACGGATTGGTCCAGGGTATCGATCTTGCCGTCGCGCTCGGCGGAGAAGACGGCGGCGTTGGAGACGAGGATGTCGAGCCGGCCGAAGCTCTCAATCACTTTGCGGAAGGCCGCCTCGACCGAGGCTTCGTCTCCGACGTCGCAGGTGATCGCGATCGCCGTACCCCCGGTTTCGGCAATGGACGTGGCAACGGCGGTGGCACCCTCGCTGTTCCGGTCGAGGATGGCGACCTTGCAGCCTTCTTCGGCCAGGCGGCGGGCGGCGGCTTCGCCGATCCCCGAGGCGGCCCCGGTGACGGCCGCGATCTTTCCTTTCAACCCTCGCATCTATCTTTCTCCTCTAAGGTCCATCCCGGCCGCCGGCGGCGTGCCGGCTGCGCTGATATTTGACGAGCTGGTCCAGGGCGACGGCCAGCACGATCACGGCCCCGGTGACGAAGGTGCTCCAGGTCGCATCGATGCCGAAGAAGATGATGCCGCTGCTGATGACCTGGATGATCAGCATGCCGATCACCGCGCCGATGACCGTGCCATAGCCGCCGGAGAGCGGCGTCCCGCCGATGATGACGGCGGCGATGACCACCAGAGCGAAATCCGATCCCTCATTGGGATCGATGGCGCCGCGGAAGCCGACATAGAGTACACCCGAGAGGCCAGAGATGGCGCCCATCAGCACCAGGGTCTGGAGCCGGACCAGGGCATTGGGAATGCCGGCCAGCCGCGCCGCCTCGGGATTGCTGCCCACCGCCTGGACGCGATAGCCGAAGCGGGTGCTGCGCAAGACCAGATGCAAGGCGATAGCCAGCAGCACGAAGACCAGAGCGACGACGGGGACGATGCCGATCTTGGTCGAGATCAAGGTGAAGTAACTGCTGGACTGATCGGCGGGCACGATGGCGCGGCCGTTGTTGACCACCAAAGAGAGCCCCTGGAACATCGAGAAGGTGCCGAGGGTCACGATGATGGTGGGCAGGCGAAGCCCGACGGCGATCACGCCGTTCACCAGGCCAAGCAGGGCGCCAAAGCAGATCCCGGCCAGGGCGGCGAGCCAGGGATTGAACCCGGCCACCATCATCAGCGCGGCGATGACGGCGGAGAAATTGAACATCCAGCCGACGGAGAGGTCGATCTCCCGGATCGCCAGCAGGAAGACCATGCCGAGGGAGAGCATGCCCTGGAAGGTGGTATTGCCCAGGATGGTCAGCAGATTGACCGGATTGAGGAAGCGCGGCCGGGCGATGCCGATCACCACCATCATGACCACCAGAGCGGCGATCACACCGATCTCCTCCGGAATGCGCCACCGGCGCCGGGTGGGCGGGGAGGGATCGGTCATGAAGAGAGGCCCTTGCTCGCGCCGGGCGCAACCTCGCCCGTGTTGATCATATGCAGCAGGCTGTGATCGTCGATCTCGCTTCGCGCCAGCTCGCCCGCCAGCCGGCCGCGGTAGAAAACCAGGATTCGGTCGCAAAGCCCGATGAGCTCGGGCAGCTCGGTGGAGCTGAACAGCACGATGCCCCCCGCCGCCGACATCTCCCGGATCAGGCCATAGATCTCCCGCTTGGCCCCTACATCGACGCCGCGGGTCGGATCATCCAGCAGGAAGATTTTGGGGCCAATCTCGAGCCATTTGCCGATGACGACCTTCTGCTGATTGCCGCCGGAAAGCTGATGGGCGGGGGTCTCGGGGGAGCGCGCCTTGATGCGCAGGCGGCTCATCTGGCGGAGCGCCCGGTCGCGGGCGCGGCGGCGGTCGAAGATCGGAAGCCCGCCGGTGAGCGCCCCGACGGCGACATGGCTGATGTTGAAGAGGATGGACTTGTCCAGCATCAGACCATTGCGCCGCCGGTCGGCCGGCACCAGGCAGACCCCGCGGCGCGCCGCATCGGTCGGGCTGCGCGGCAGGCCGCGGCCGTCGGGAAAGGCGATCTCGCCGGCGCTGGCCCTCTGCGTGCCAAAGAGGATGCGCAGCAGAGTGGAGACGCCCGATCCCTCCAGCCCGGCGAGGCCCACGACCTCGCCGGCGCGGGCGGCGAAGTCGATATCCCTGAGCTCGCCGCCCCTGAGGCCCTTGACCCGGATCTGCGCCGTCGGGCGGCCCTCGCGGGACGGCAGAGGCGGGGGGAAGAGGGCCTCCGGGCGCGTTCCGATCATGCCCTCGATGACCTCGGGAATGGTGAGGGCGGCGCGGTCGCGGGTCAGCACGTCGCGGCCATTGCGGGTGATGGTGACGCGATCGGAGATGGCGAAGACCTCCTCCAGCCGGTGCGAGACATAGAGCATGGTGTTGCCGCGCCGGCGCAGCTCCCGCAGCACGGCGAAGAGCCGCTCGGTCTCGCGCTCGTTTAGGGCCGAGTTCGGCTCGTCGAGGATGAGCAGCCGCGGGGCCTCCAGCAGCACGCGGCAGAGCTCGACCAGCTGCTGCTCCCCGATGCTGAGCCGGCTGACAGGCGCCTCGACATCGACATGCAGGCCGAGCTGGGCGAGCAGATCGCGGCTCTCCGCCGCCATGGCAGGGACGGAGACCAGCCCGCGGCGGACCGGCTCGCGATTGACGAAGAGATTGGCCAGGACGGAGCGCTGGGGAAACAGGCTCAGCTCCTGATAGACGATGCCGATGCCGAGCTTGCGGGCGGTCTTGGGGGAATCGATAGCCAGCTCCTGGCCATCGAGGAGGATGCGCCCGGCATCGGGGCGGACCACGCCGGCCAGAATTTTCATCAAGGTCGATTTGCCGGCGCCGTTCTCGCCCACCACCGCGTGGATGGTGCCGGGCTCGACCTCCAGATTCATGCCGTCGAGGGCCACCACCCCGCCGTAACGCTTGGCAAGGTCGTGGACGGAGATGAGCGGCCTGTCCGACATCGTCCCTATGCCTGGCGATCACGGGGCCGGAGGGCGGTCATCGCCCTCCGGCCTATAGCGAAATGTGCTTACTCGGACTCCGCCGCGATGGGCTGCATGCCGCTCGGCCAATCGCTGCTCCGGACGCTGTCGGACCAGGGCTTGTAGAAGGCCGCTGTCGCCGCCGGATCGCCCGCCAGGGTAAGGAGCTGGGCGAAGGTCGCCGAGGGCAGGTTGTTGGCCATGTCCACGCTGCCGGCGGTCACGACCTGGGTTCCGGCGTTGTAGAAGCCGACCGGCAGCGGCTTCTTCTGCTTGATGGCATCGACCAGAAGGACCACGGGGAGATAGCCCTGGACGAAGGCGCTCTGCCCCAGGGAGACATAGGCGTGGTTGTCCTTGATGGCCGCGAGATTGAGCGGCGTCAGGTCATAACCGCCGGCGATGAATTTGTCGCCATTGGCGCCGTTCAGCTTGCCCAGGCTCGCCACGTCCGGCGCGCAGAGTCCGACCAGGGCGACGGCTTCGGGATTGGCGGCGTAGAGCTGCTCCCAGTGATTGTAGTTGTCGACGGCACTCACCTTCACGTCATAGGGGCCGAGGACGGTGAGGCCCGGTGCCGCCTTCAGGGATTCCTCGACGCCGCGGGCCCGGTTCTCCAGGACGGGGAAACCGGGGAAGCAATTGCCGATGATGACCGCGCCCTTGGCCGAGGCGCCGCCCAGCTTGTCGGCGACCATCTTGCCGAGGATGCGGCCGCTCTGGGTGGACTTCTCGCCGACATAGGGCGCCTTGACGGCGGTGCTGAGCAGATTGAACTGCACGATGGGCACGCCGCTGTCGATGATGTCGTTCAGCCCCTTGGCCATGGAATCGCCGGGGACCGAGGTGGCGACGCCGGCGGCACCGGCATTGACCAGATTCTGCACCAGCTTCAGCTGGCCCTCCGGCGCGCCGCCGGATTGCTGGGCGACCTTGAGGGTCACGCCCAGGTCATGGGCCGCTGCCTCGGCGCCGTCGATGATCTGCTGCACGAAGGGATCGCCCTGGGCATGGGTGACGAAGCCGATGACGATCGGCTCGTCCGCGCGGGCCGCCGGCACCAGCAGAGCGAGAGCGGCGGCGAAGACCGGAATCATGAGCGTGAAATGGCGTCTCGAACTCGGCATGTTGCCCTCCCAGGCTGGCTCGATGTGAAGCAGGGCCTATCGCCCTCTTGAGGAAGCGTCGCGGATAGATGCGAAGGAAAGTTGAAGAAAAAATATCGTTTCAACTCTGTCTCTGTCAAGGCAATGCCCCCTTTCCAAGGTCGCATGAAACAGCCTAAAAATTAGGCTCGCCACGGAGCAGATTGTGGTGAAAGCGGTGATATCGTTTCAAAAATACGCCAGTTGTTCGGGGGATCAGCAGGATTGCGGATAGGCGCGGCAGCATCGAGAATGCAGCGCGCCCCTCATGCCCGAAGGAGAGCCCGGATGGATTTTCGCGATCGTAATGTGGTGGTCACCGGGGGCACCGGTGCCCTGGGCAGGGCCGTGGTGGGCGCCTTGCTTGCGGCGGGCGCGCGCTGCCATGTCCCTTTTCGCGATGAGCGGGATAAGGAAGTCTTCCAGGGTCAGGCGGTGACGCATGATCCCGGCGGCGAATCTGGCCGACGAGGCCCTGGTGAAGACTCTCTATGCCAGCCTTCCCGCCCTCTGGGCCTCGATCCATATCGCAGGGGGTTTCGCCTTCGCGCCGCTCGCCGAGACCAGCGGCGAGCTGTTGCGCCGGCAGATCGACGACAATCTCGTGAGCTGCTTCCTCTGTTGCCGCGAGGCGGCGAATGTGATGCGCCGGGGCAAGGGAGGCGGGCGCATCGTCAATGTCGCGGCACGCCAGGCGCTGGAGCCGCGCACCGGCGCCAAGATGAGCGCCTATACCGCCGCCAAGGCCGGGGTCGCCGCACTCTCCGCCGCCCTGGGCGAGGAGCTGGCGGGCGAGGGCATATTGGTGAACGCTGTCGTGCCCTCGATCATGGACACGCCCACCAACCGGCGCGACATGCCCAAGGCGAATTTCGACGCCTGGCCCAAGGTGGAGGAGGTGGCGGCGACGATCCTCTTCCTCGCTTCGCCGGAGAACAAGCTGACCCGCAGCGGCCTGGTGCCGGTCTTCGGGAAGAGCTGATCACATCAGTTTAGAGGCGAGCACCATGGCCACCGCGAGCAGGACGAAGCTCGCGGCGGCGAAGCCGAGACGTTGCGCAAGCGAGGTCCGTCCGGCGCCATGCTCCATGGCGGGTTCCTCTGCTGGCGGCATGTCATGCATATGGTCGGCCATCGCCGGCATCGGCGGGGACGCCTCTGGCCGGATGGTCATCATCCCATGCTTCAGGCCGCGGGCCACCAGCCACCAATTGATGGGATAGGCGACCAGGAAACCCACCGTCAACCCGATGGACATGATGAACCAGAAGGCCGCGGTGGCGGGGCCGGGGTCGCCCAGCGCCGCACGCCAGGGCATGGTGACGATCATCATCCCGGCCATGACCCCGTTCATGGAGACCAGCTCGGCATAGAAGGTGGCGGCGAGCGCCTTGGGATAGGAGCCGCCCATCATGTCGCGCATGAACAGCGCCTGGAAGATCATCCAGCCGAAGAGGAAGCCGGCGGCATATTCGAAGGCCGCCTCCACGGGTCCGGGCAAATGCAGCAGCGAGGCGACCACGGCAGCGGCGAGGATGCCGATGCCGTCGCCCGCCACGCAATGCATGGTCGAGCCCACGACCTGGCGCCAGCGCGCCGCGACGTAGCGCTCATGCAGGCCGGGCAAGGGCTCGCGGCAGGCGAGCAGCCAAAGCACCAGCCCGATCGGGCCGGAATAGAGGGTGACGATGATGAAGCCCCATTTCAGCACCGGGGATTCCGGCGTCAACCTGGTATCCACCGCCACGAAGGCAGTGAAGAGGATCGCCTGCACGAACCACAGGGTCATGATGCCTTGAAGCATGGGCCCTCCCCCAGGGGACAGGCGCCTAGGCTAGCAATCCCTTCAATTCGCCACAACCGCCGCCCGGCAGGGCGCCCGATCAGCGATCCTCCTTCGCGATCCGCAACTCATATTCGGCGGCGCGGGCGGCGTGGGTGGCCCAGAAGGGCGGCGGGGTCTTCCCGGCCAGGCGCGCCGCCAGCATGTCGAGATGGGTGTGCCAGCCGCCGGAGACCCAGAGGAGGGTCGCCTTGTCGGGGAGGCGGCTGTGGGTCAGCTGCAGGAGCACCTCTTGCCCGCGCGGAAAGAGCTCGAAGGTGACCTCGCCGTCTTTGCCCCAGACGAAGCTCAGGAGGCGCGGCGGCTCGCAGCGCGTGATCTCGCCATAGGTGGTGAGGCCCTCCTCATGAACCTTCCGGTATTTCTCCGGCGGGACTTCGCCGGGCTGGGAGAGATCGGCGTGGCGGAAGCTGAGCTCGACCTTGCCGCCGCGCCGGAGCTCCATCTCGCCGCCGGCGAACCAGGTGGCGCGCTTGTCGGCCTGGGTCAGATATTCCCAGACCCGCTCGATCGGGCCGGGCAGGAGACGCTCGAAGCGGACCGTCGCAGCCTCGGTGATCACGCCATGATCGCTCATCGCTTGCTCCTCTTCTTTCCTTTGTCTCTTTGCTTTCGTCGTGACTTGCGGCCGGCGAAGCTCGCGCTCCAAGGCGTCGAGCCGGCCGCTCCAGAATTTCCTGACGGCCTGCAGCCAGGCGTCCATCTCGCCGAGCCCCGACGGGTCGAGAGAGTAGATCCGGCGCTGCGCCTCCACCCGCACCCGCACGAGGCGCGCCTCGCGCAGCACCTTCAGATGCTGGGAGATGGCTGCCGCGCTGACGGCGAATTCCGCCGCGATTTCGCCTGAGGCCTGCTCGCCGCGGCCGAGCATCTCGACGATGCGCCGGCGGTTCGGGTCGGCGAGGGCGGTGAGGCTTTGCATGGGAATTAGATTAAGGATGGGCTTAATTAAGTCAATGACGAAATGATGCCTTGTCCACTGGCCGTTCGGTTCCTGTCGGCAGCCTTGCTCTCTATGCCGTCATGGTCGGCGAAGGCCGACCATCCACGAGTTTGCACGCCAAGAGCTGGTTGCACCGCGCCCTTAGGCGATTGCCGCGGAGTAGCCGGAAAGATGTGAATGCTCGGGACACGCCCGAGCATGACGAGAAGGGGTCACGCCGATTGCGATAAAGGCCCGAAGTACGCGGCCTGCGGCAGGCAAACTCGTGGATGGTCGGCCTTCGCCGACCATGACGGCAGTGAGAGCGAGCTTGCCTTGCGAGATACGCCGCTGGGCGACCTCCGGCGCGACTTACCCTGCCTGAAGCCGCTCGTAGTGGACCGGCCGCGGCGTGCAGTCGGGGCCGTTGATGGGGGTGACGTCCATGGGGCAGGCGGAAAAGATGACGATGCAGTCGATCAAGGCCCGCAGCACCACCTCGTCGCCGGCGCGGCTCGCCGGCGGTTCGATCGAGAGCTTGCTGTTCTCGGCGACCGGAATGTTCATCCAGAGATTGAGCGGATTGGGCACATGGGCCGTCGCGACCCCGATCTCGCGCAGCGCGGCGAGGAAGTTGTCGCGGCAGTTGGCATGGCCCTCGGCACAACCGTAGTGCCGATAGAGCCAGGGATCGCAGCAGGCGAAGAGCATGTCGTGCTGCACGCCGGAGGAATCCCGCTCCAGCAGCAGCATCGGCGTCCGCCGGTTGCTGAACAGCTTGTCGCCCTCGCGGGGAAAGAGATTGAACAGCATGCGCCGCGTGTGCTCGACCGAGAGATATTCGGTGATGTCGCGCCGGTTGAGCGCCCAGGTGTCGACGACCTGGTTGCCGAAGCTGTTGACGAGCCTGATGGCCTCGCCGGCGGCGAGCTCGATGGCGGCGCCGCTGCGCGCCTGGGATTTCCGTGAGATGTGAATCGGCCATGTCAGCCTCCCTTGGCCGCCGTCAATGGCAGCGCCGTCGAATCCTTCACCACCTCCAGCGCCAGGCTGGACTTCACATCCTTGACGCCGGGCATCTTCAGCAGGACATCGAGGGTGAAGCGGCCATAGGCCTCCAGATCGCGGGCGAGGATGTGGAGGAGATAATCCATCTCGCCGGTCATGACATAGCAGCCGACGATCTCGGGATGGCTCAGCACCGCCTCGCGGAAAGCCTTGTCGAAGCGGTCCTGATGGCGCTCCAGGCTGACCTGGACGAAGGCCTCCACGCCGAAGCCGAGACGCTTGCGGTCGAGCCGGGCGACATAGCCGCGGATGGTGCCGCTGGTCTCGAGCTGCTTGGTGCGGCGCAGGCATGGCGAGGGGGAGAGGCCGACCCGCTCGGCGAGATCGACATTGGCGATCCGGCCTTCGCTCTGGAGTACGCTGAGGATCCTGAGATCGGCGGGATCGAGGGAGGTCTCGGTCATGTCATGCCCTAATTGCCCTGATATCCGGCAGAAAATGCCAATGTCTGACCACTCAATGCCATAGATCGCAAGGAAATGCCGGGACATCAAGCATAAGCTTATTCCAAACCGCAATCTCCGGAGAATTCGCCATGGCCGCATCCCCTGCCGCCCCGAAGGAATGGCCGAACCCCATGGGCACCGACGGCTTCGAGTTCGTGGAATACACCGCCCCCGATGCCCCGGCGCTCGGCCGGCTGTTCGAGAGCCTGGGCTTCCGCGCCGTGGCCCGCCACCGCGCCAAGCAGGTCACCCTCTATCGCCAGGGGGACATCAATTTCATCATCAATGCCGAGCCCGACAGCTTCGGCCAGTCCTTCGCCCGGGTCCATGGGCCCAGCGCCTGCGCCATGGCCTTCCGGGTCAAAGATGCCGCGGCGGCCTTCAAGCGCGCGGTCGCGCTGGGCGCCCGGCCGGTGCCGCAGAAGACCGGGCCGATGGAGCTCAACATCCCGGCCATCGAGGGGATCGGCGGCAGCCTGATCTATCTGGTCGACCGCTACGGCCCGCGCGGCTCGATCTATGACGTGGATTTCGTCGGCCTCGAGGGGAGCATCAATCCGCTCCCGAGCCCCCGGGGTCTCGGCCTCTCCTATGTCGACCATCTCACCCACAACGTGCATCGCGGCCGCATGGATGTCTGGTCCGAGTTCTATGCCCGTCTCTTCGAGTTCCGCGAGATCCGCTATTTCGATATCGAGGGCAAGCTGACGGGGCTGAAGAGCCGGGCCATGACCAGCCCCTGCGGCAAGATCCGCATCCCCATCAATGAATCCGCCGACGACAAGAGCCAGATCGAGGAATATCTCGCCGCCTATCACGGCGAGGGCATTCAGCATATCGCGCTGGGGACCGGGGATATCTATGCCACGGTCGAGGGCCTGGCTGCGCAGGGCGTGCGCTTCATGGCGCCGCCGCCCGCCACCTACTACGCCAATCTGGCGACGCGTCTGCCGGACCATGGCGAGGATGTGGCGCGGCTGGCCGCCAATGGTTTGCTGCTGGACGGGGCGCCGGGCGGCGGGCTGCTGCTGCAGATCTTCACCCAGACGGTGATCGGCCCCATCTTCTTCGAGATCATCCAGCGCAAGGGCGATGAGGGATTCGGCGAGGGAAATTTCCGCGCCTTGTTCGAATCCATCGAGCAGGATCAGATCGCCAGGGGCGTACTGGCGCCGGGCGAGACGAAAACGAAACGAGCGAAATAGGAGGGTGCGATGAGCCGCCGCTGGATTTCCCTGCCGCAACGCGCCGGCGAATTCTCGCGCCAGGCCCATGCCGATCTGCCGGCCGGCAGCTTCGAGCGCGAGCTGGGCAAGGAGGGCTTCTTCGGCCCCGCCACCCATATGTACCACCGCCATCCCCCCACGGGCTGGACGAGCTGGGAAGGGCCGTTACGGCCCCGCGCCTTCGACCTGACAAAGCTTGCCGGCGCCCCGGCCTCGCCCTGGGAGGCGCCGCTGGTGCTGGGCAATGCCCAGGTGAAGCTCAGCTGGTGGCAGCTGGCGGGGGCGATGGAGTTCCTGGTCCGCAATGCCGATGGCGATGAGCTGCTCTTCATCCATCAGGGCCAGGGCGATCTCTTCTGCGACTACGGCCATCTCCAGGTCAGGGCGGGCGACTATGTCATGCTGC
Source organism: uncultured Alphaproteobacteria bacterium (assembly GCA_963757155.1). Taxonomy (GTDB): domain Bacteria; phylum Pseudomonadota; class Alphaproteobacteria; order Dongiales; family Dongiaceae; genus DASXQK01. The sequence continues at coordinate 23,728 of CAVWQS010000011.1, read as the reverse complement.
CGCGCTCCACCATGTGGCGCATCGATGCCTCCTCGCCCATGGCCCTGCTGCTGATCGAGGCGACCAACGGGTCCTACCGCCTGCCGGAGAAGGGTCTCGTCGGCCAGCATGCGATCTTCGATCCCGCCGTGCTCGACCTGCCCCAGATCGACGATCAATTCCGCGCCCAGCAGACCGAGAGCCCCTGGCAGGTCAAGGTCAAGCGCCGCGAGCAGATCTCGACGGTCACCTATCCCTTCAATCCGCTGGACGCCGTGGGCTGGCATGGCGATCTGGCGCCGGTGCGCCTCAACATCGCGGACATCCGCCCGCTGATGAGCCACCGCTATCATCTGCCGCCCTCGGCCCATACGACCTTCGTCGCCGATCGCTTCGTCGTCTGCACCTTTGCGCCGCGGCCCTTCGAATCCGATCCGGGCGCGCTCAAGGTGCCGTTCTTCCACAACAACGACGATTTCGACGAGGTGATCTTCTACCACGCCGGGGATTTCTTCAGCCGCGACAACATCCGGCCGGGCATGCTGACCTTCCATCCCTGCGGCTTTACCCATGGGCCGCATCCCAAGGCGCTGGCCGGCATGCTGACGCCCAAGCGCGCCAGCACCGACGAATATGCCGTCATGATCGACGCCCGCGATGCGCTGGATCCGGGCCCGCTGATGGCCGATGCGGAATGGCCGGGCTATGTCGAGAGCTGGCAGGGCGAGCCGGCGAAGAAGGCCTGATGAAGCTCGCGAGCCTCAAGGCCGGCGGGCGCGACGGGACCTTGGTGGTGGTCAGCCGCGATCTCTCCGAGGCGCGCCGGGTGCCGGAGATCGCCCATAGCCTGCAGCAGGCGCTGGACGATTGGGCGACAACGGCGCCAAAGCTCGCCGTCGTGGCCAAGCTGCTGGAGGAAGGAGCGGCCTCCGACAGCTTCCCCTTCGACCCCGGGGCATGTGCCGCACCCTTGCCGCGCGCCTATCAATGGGCCGATGGCTCGGCCTATGTGAATCATGTCGAGCTGGTGCGCCGGGCCCGGGGCGCCGCTTTGCCCGAGAGCTTCTGGACCGATCCCCTGATGTATCAGGGCGGGGCCGATACGATGCTGGGGCCGCGCGACGCCATCGAGGCCGCCGACGAGTCCTATGGCATCGATTTCGAGGGCGAGGTGGCTGTCGTCACCGATGACGTCCCCATGGGCATCTCGGCCGAGGCCGCGGCAGCACGGATCCGGCTGGTGATGCTGGCCAATGATGTCTCGCTGCGCAATCTCATCCCGGGCGAGCTCGCCAAGGGCTTCGGCTTCTTCCAGTCCAAGCCCTCGACGGCTTTCTCGCCCGTGGCGGTGACGCCGGACGAGCTGGGCTCAGCCTGGCGCGAGGCGAAGCTGCGTCGCCCGCTGCTGGTGCATCTGAACGGCCAGCTCTTCGGCCGGCCCGATGCCGGCACCGACATGACCTTCGATTTCGGCCGGCTGATCGCCCATGCAGCGCGCACGCGCCGTCTGTCGGCCGGCAGCATCATCGGCTCCGGCACCATTTCCAACAAAGAGGCTGGCGGGCCCGGGCGGCCGGCGGGCGAGGGCGGCACCGGCTATGCCTGCATTGCGGAGCAGCGCTCGGTAGAGACCATCCGCAGCGGCCAGCCGGCGACGCCCTTTCTAAGATTCGGCGATCGTCTGCGGATCGAGATGCTTGGGGATGGTGGCGCCAGCATCTTCGGCGCCATCGAGCAGACTGTGACGCCTATTTCAGCAACTGGGACCTGACATAGCCGTCCGCCAATCCGATGATCACATGCGTCCATCCGTCGGCCGAGCCCAGAGCGAGCACTTTGTTTCCGGCGAATAGACTGGTCAGAAAGCGCGAGCTTTCGTCCGGCTCTTCTCGGACCACCGTTCCGTTCTGGATCACGGTCAGCTCGGAAAGATTGGATGTCGGCGTGCCGGCATTGCCAGGCGTTGCAACCGGCGCCGGGATGGGCTCGAGGGGCGTATTTGGCGGGAGCGCTCCGCCGGGAGCATCCGACGGCATGGGAGCACCCATCGGCGGGAGAGCGTCGGGAACATCCGAAGTTTGCGCGTGAGCCATGACCGCAAGCGACAGGCACCCGATGGCTGCCAAGACAAGCTTTGATCGCATGAGAGAGTCTCCCTAGTCGTGGTGGATCAAGTTCCCTCGTGGCCGGACGCCTGTATGCCGCATGCTACGCCCTGGCGTCCATCATGTCCCGTTTCACTATAACAGCCGGCCGCGCTCGATGGATCGATGACCCAAGCAATCCAGGATAATATTGGCGACCCTGGCAAAACGACAATATGGGAATACGCGCGATGCGCCTGCATGGATATTTCCGCTCCTCCGCCGCCTATCGCGTGCGGATCGCCCTGGCGTTGAAGGGGATCGCCGTCGAGAGCGTGCCGGTGCATCTGCTGAGCGGCGAGCAGCAGAGCCAAGAATTCCACCGGCTGAATCCCCAGGGGCTGGTGCCGGTGCTGCAGGCGGAGGCGGGGGTGATCACCCAATCGCTGGCCATCATCGAATGGCTGGAGGAAACCCATCCCGAGCCGCCCTTGCTGCCGCGGGACCCCTATCTCCGGGCCCGGGCGCGGAGCTTTGCTTTGGCCATCGCCTGCGATGTCCATCCTCTGGCCAATCCGCGAGTGATCAAGAAGCTGCGGACGGATTTCGGCGCCGATGAAGCGCAGACCAATGCCTGGTACCGCCATTGGGTGGAGCTGGGGTTGGCCGCCCTCGAGGAGATGGTGGCGCGGACGGCGGCCGAGCGCGGGGTTTGCTTCGGCACGGCGCCGAGCCTCGCCGATCTCTGCCTGGTGCCCCAGATGTTCAACGCCCGGCGCTTCGCCTGCAACCTCGCCGCCATGCCGCGCCTGGTCGCGATCGATGAGGCGCTCAACCGGCGTCCGGAATTCCAGGCCGCAGCACCCGAGCGCCAGGCCGATTTCCAGGCCTCCTAGGCGTCAAGAAATCGCGGAAACCCAACGCGCCGGCGTGAGGCCGTAGCCGGCCTTGAATTGCCGCGTCATGTGGCTCTGGTCCGAAAACCCGGCCATTATTGCGGCTTCGGCGAGAGAAGCGCCGCCATCCAGCGACCGCCGCACCTGATCCAGCTGCCGCATGGTCCGGTAGCGGCTGGGGCTCGTGCCGAAGGCCGCGCGGAACTGGCGGGCAAGGGTCCAGCGATCGAGGCCGGTCACCCGCTCCAGCGCCGCCATGGAATGCCGCTTGGCCGGGTCGGCGGCAATGAGGTCGCGAGCCCGCAGCAGCGGCACAAGACTGAGTGGGCCGGGCATCCTCACCGTCCCGGATGAGGCGGCGACCAGCATGTCAGCCATGGTGATGGCCAATTCGGTTCGCGCGAGGTCGTCGATTTCGTCTTCGATATCGGAGACTGCCGAGGTGAAATCCTTCGACAAGGCAGACGCGGCGATCACGGGATTGGAAACGAAGGGAAGCGGCTTGCCGCCGAGCGCCTCCTGGATCAGCGAAGGGTCGATATGGACGATCCTGTAGCCGAAGCCCTCGTCGGTGGCGGGGCCGCCGTCGTGGGTTTCATCGGGGTGCAGGATGTGGCATTGGCCGGGGCGGCAATATCGCTGCTCGCCGCGGTAACGGAAGGTCTGGACGCCCGTCGTCGTGATTCCGATGCCATAGGTGTCGTGACGGTGGGGCGAGAAGGCCTGGCCCCGGAAATGCGCTTCGATGCGCTCGATCCCCTCGGCGCCGGTGCCCATCCTGATGCGATCCCTTCGGCGCCGGCCAGGGCCCGCCTCGCCGTCGCACAAGCGTTCAAGACCGCGTTGGCTGTCCCGCGATAGCTTCGCTCCCATGCTCTCAAAGCTACAGGAATTGCGATGTCCGAGCAGGTGCTTTCCTTGTCCGGTCTCTGGCGTCCGCTGGCGGCGCTGATCCTGGCATCGGCGGCGGTCATGGGCAGCCCGGGGCCCTCGACCATGAGCGTGACCGCGGTCGGAGCGGCCTTCGGTCTTCGACGCTCGCTCGACTATCTCGGGGGTCTCATACTGGGCACGATCGTGGTCCTGATCGCCGTCGCGACGGGCCTGTTCGCCCTGATTCTGTCGGTGCCGCAGCTGGCACCGCTGCTCCTCGCGGCCTCCGGTGCCTATATCCTCTATCTCGCCTTCAGGATCGCGACCGCGCCGCCGCTGTCGAAGACTGATCGGCGAACGGCCGCACCCTCCTTCGCCGCCGGCTTTCTGCTGGCTCTGGCCAATCCCAAGGCCTATGTGGCGATCGCGGCCGTCTTCGCGAGCGCAGATCTTCCTATCGGGCCGCCCGCCGCCGGGGCCGTGCTGAAGACGGCGGTTCTGGCTTTGATGATCGTCGCCATCCATCTTGCCTGGTTGCTGGCGGGCAGCGCCTTCTCGCGGATCTTTCACGATCCCCTGCGCTCGCGGATCGCCAACATCCTCTTCGCCGTGATCCTCGTGGTCGCGACGGCCCTTGCAATCATCGGATAGACGTGGGGGCACGGCTCGCGGTCTCTACCGGCATTCCAACTTCGCGGAAAAAGAAGGGTCCGGCTGTCGGGACGCCGCTGCCTGCTTCGTCCTTGAGGCAGGCATTCCCGAGAGAGGAGAGAGATGACGACGGAAAACCGCGACGAAACCCAAATTCGCGCCTTGCTCGAGGACCGTGCGGCAGCACTTCGGGCCAAGGACGCCCCCGCCGTCCTGTCCCATTATGCGCCGGATACCGTCAAGTTCGACCTGGCGCCGCCGCTGCATACCGCCGGCCCTGCCGCCCTGGACAAGCGCGGGCTGGAGGGGTGGTTTGCCACCTGGTGGGGGCCGCTCCGCTATCAGCTCAGGGATTTCAAGGTGGTGACCGGGGGCGATCTGGCCTTCTGCCACGGCTTCGTGCGGATCAGCGGGACGAAGGTCGATGGCGATCAGAAGGTCAGCGTCTGGGCGCGGGAGACCGTCTGCCTGAGCAAGGCGGGCGGCATCTGGAAGATCCGGCACGAGCATAGCTCCGTGCCCTTCTATATGGACGGCAGCCTGAAAGCAGCCGTGGATCTGAAGCCATAGCGGATGGGGTCCTCGGCTTCTATCTTGGCTGCCGGCTTGAAAGAGATGACGAGGGGAGGGATCGACATGGATACGGCCGAGGCGGAGGATCAGATACTGCTCGCCAAGCTCGACCGCTTGAATGCGCTCGTCTATGCGCGCGATCCGGCGATCGTGGACGAGCTGTGGAGCGATCTCGGATTCCGGCTGGTCGGGTCGGAGGTGGGAGAGGTCGACGAGACGCGGGAAGAGCTTGCGGCGCATATGGCGGCGCTGTTCGCCAAGCCATTCCGGGTCTCCTGGGCATGGCGACAGAGGAAGGTGACCCGCCATGGCGATCTGGCCTGGGTCTTCGCCGACAGCGAGATCGTCATCGCCTACCCCGATCGAACCGAGCGCAAGCCCTATCGGATGTTCTGCATCTTCCAAAAGCTGGATGGCCGTTGGTATTGGCGGGTCTTCAACGGCTCCGAGCCCGTGGGAGCCTATTCCTAGTGGCTCACCTTCGCATCATTGCCTGGTCTTAGAAACCTGCCGGAAGCAACCTAGCGGAGACCTTCATGTCCCCCACCGTCGTCGTCGTCCTGATTGTTATCGTCGTTGTGATCGCCGCATTTCTCCTCTTCGCGGCGTCCCGGCCCAATGCTTTCCGCGTGCAACGGACGACGCGGATCAAGGCGCCGCCGGAGAAGATCTTTCCCTTGATCGACGACTTCCACGACTGGGTCGCCTGGTCTCCCTATGAGAAGATCGACCCGGCGCTCCAGCGGAGCTATAGCGGCCCGCAAAGCGGCAAGGGCGCGGTCTACGAATGGCAGGGGAATAACAAGGTCGGCAAGGGGCGGATGGAGATCACGCAATCGTCGCCATCGTCCAAGATCGTCATTGCCCTCCATTTCATGAAGCCCTTCGAAGCCCGCAACACCGCCGAATTCACCATGGTGCCGGAGGGCGATGCCACGAGCGTCACCTGGGCCATGCATGGATCGAGCCCCTTCATGGCGAAGGTGATGTGCATCTTCATGAGCATGGACAACATGGTCGGCAAGCAGTTCGAGGAAGGCCTCGCGAATCTGAAGGCCGTTGCCGAGAGGTAGCAGCGGTCACCGCTTCCGGCGGCGGGGCAGGGGCGCGGCGGCGTCGCGGCCGCAGATCATCTCGACGCCGGACCGGGCGAGCTTCTCCAATACCGCACGGGAGTCACCCGCGCGGGCGCGAACCGCCAGGGAGTGCATGACGGCGGAGGCAAGCCCGGACAGGGTCGATGCGTCGGCAGCCGGCTCGAGCTCTCCCTGGTCGATGGCGAGGCGGAAGCGCTCCGCAATGGCCTGATCGAAATCCCCAAGGCTGTCCCGGAGGATCGCGCCGCACGGCGGGGTGCATCACCGCTTCCACGGTCGCGGTCCCGATCAGAAAGCAGCCTCGCGGGGCATCGCCCCCCAGATAGATATCCAGGGCTGCGGCATAGACGGCCCGAAGGCATTCCCGCAGAGGCCGGGCCGGGTCCAGCTTCGTCCGCAGGAGGGCGAGGCTCTCCTGCCGGTAGCCTTCGAGGGTCCTGAGATAGAGCGCCTCCTTGTCGCCGAAGGCGCCGTAGAGGCTCGGACGGTTCATGGACATGGCGGCGCCGAGCTCGTCGAGGGAGCTCGAGGCATAGCCCGCATCCCAGAAGACGCTTCTCGCGCGTTCCAGGGCCTGATCGGGGTCATAGGCTCGGGGCCGTCCCCGTTTCCTCGGCGCATCGGTCATTTATGTACCATATCGCATAAAAACATTGACGAGGGGAATATAATGCGAGACAGTACAAATGTCATCCGTGCTGCTTTAGGAGGAGGAATTCGTGAAGCTCTACATGCATGCCGCCGCCTGCTCCCTGTCACCGCATATCGTCTGCCGCGAGCTCGATCTTCCCATCGAGCTCGTCGAGGTCGACCGCAAGACCCATCGGACGGGGGAAGGCGAGGATTTCCTTCGCATCAACGGCAATGGCTATGTGCCCGTGCTGCGTCTGGAGGACGGCCGAACGCTGACGGAGGGGCCCGCGATCGTTCAATATCTGGCCGATCTGCGTCCCGATGCCGGGCTGCTTGCCCCGCCCGGGACGATGGCGCGGACGCAAACCCAGTCCTGGCTGAACTTCATCACCTCCGAGCTGCACAAGCCGATGGCCATGCTGCTGAATCCCACCTATGCGCCCGTGCGAGCTCCTCTGCTCGAGCTGGTCGGCAAGCGGCTCGACTGGCTGTGCAGCCAATTGGCCGGGCCCTATCTGATGGGCGAGAGAATGACGATCGCCGATCCCTATCTCTTCGTCTGCCTGAACTGGTCGCCCTGGAACGGCGTCGACCTCGAGGGATGGCCGCTGCTCCAATCCTTCATGGCGCGCGTCGCAGCCCGGCCGAAGGTTCAGGCGGCGCTGAAGGCGGAGGCGCTGATCCCCTTTGGCGAACGGGGGATCTTCCATGCGCCGGCGAGCTATGTCGCTGCGGCCGAGGCGCGGAAGCGGGCGGCGTCATGAGCCAGACCGCCGACGTCTTGCGCCGCTTCAACGAGGTGTTCCTGTCGCATGATCCGGCAGCCCTCGCCGATCTGGTGGCCGAGGACTGCATCGTCGAGAACACCAATCCCGCGCCCGACGGATCGCGCCATGTCGGGCGCGCTGCCTGCATCGCCCTCTGGACGGGCATCGCCACGGCGCCGGGAACATTCTTCGAGCTCGAGGATGTGACGGTGATGGGCGAACGTGGCCTCATCCTCTGGCGCTACCATTGGGGGCCGGAGAAGGAGAGCTCGGTGCGCGGCGTGAATCTGATGCGCCTGCGCGACGGGCTGATCGTCGAAGCCTTGGGCTACGTCAAAGGCAGTTGAGCCCGTCAGATCGGCAAGGCATGGGTGCTCTTGACCTGCTCCAGCACGATATGGGAGCGGGTGGTGGCGATGCCGGGCATGGGGATGATCACCTCCAGCAGGAAGCGCGAGAAGCTCGGCAAGTCGCGGGCGACGATGCGGAGCTGAAAATCGCCGTCGCCCGTCAGGGCCAGGCATTCCACGATTTCGGGCTTGCGCCGGACCAGCTCGTGGAAATCCCGGATATTCGCCCGGGCATGCTTCTCCAGCGTGACGGTCACCAGCGCCGTGATGCCGAAGCCCAACGCCTCGGGATCGAGGAAGGCGCCATAGCCGCGGATGGCGCCGATCTCCTCCAGCCGCTGCAGGCGCCGGGCGCATTGCGAGGGCGAGAGCGCGACCACCTCGGCCAGGGCCACATTGGTCATGCGGCCGTCGCGCTGGAGCGCGGCCAGGATCTTGCGGTCGAAATCGTCGAGATCGGCCATGCGGTATTATGGCATGGATCTGGCCAGATTTGCAGCTTTCCCGCATCGTGGCGCGGTATCTTGCCTCAGAAAGCCAGGATTCCCCATGCGTCCGGCGCTAAACTTGCAGCATAGAGAGCTGCCCCCGGAGGATGCCATGCTTGCCCAGGCGATGCGCGACGAGGTTCGCCCCGACTACACCATGGACCAGCCGGTCGAGCGCTATACGGCGGCCGATCATGCGGTCTGGCGCCGTCTCTTCGAGCGCCAGGCCGAGACGCTTCAGGGCCGCGCCTGCGATGAGTTTCTCGACGGGTTGGCGGGCCTCGGCGTCGCCAAGGAGGGCATCCCCAGCTTCGAGCGCTTGAGCGAGGCCCTGACCAAGGCGACGGGCTGGAAGATCGTGGCGGTGCCCGGCCTCGTCCCCGACGAAGTCTTCTTCGCCCATCTCGCGGCGCGGCGCTTTCCCGTGACCTGGTGGATCCGCAAGCCCGAGCAGATGGATTATCTGCAGGAGCCGGATGTCTTCCACGACATCTACGGCCATGTGCCGCTGCTGATGAATCCGATCTTCGGTGATTACATGCAGGCCTATGGCGCAGGCGGGCTGAAGGCCCTCGAGCTGGGCGCCCTCAACTACCTGGCGCGGCTCTATTGGTACACCGTGGAGTTCGGCCTGATCCGCACGCCCAAGGGCCTGCGCATCTACGGCTCCGGCATCGTCTCCTCGAAGACGGAGTCCGTCTATTGCCTGGAGAGTGCTTCGCCGAACCGGCTGGGCTTCGATCTGCTGCGCATCATGCGCACGGGCTATCGCCTCGACACCTTTCAGAAGAGCTATTTCGTCATCGACGGATTCGAGCAGCTCTTCGATGCGACGCGGCCGGACTTCACGCCCTATTACCAGACGCTCCGCGGCCTGCCGCAGATCGGCTCGGGCGAGATTCTGGCGAGTGACCGCGTGATCCAGCGCGGTACCGGCGAAGGCTGGGATCCGCGGCCGGACGCGTAGCGGGGCGAGGGCTTCACTTCCCCGCGCGCTGATACTCCATTGGCATGTCGTCCGGCTCGGCGGGGATGCAGGAGCTGCCGGAGCCGTCGTCGAAGGTCAGATGATCGCCCTCGAGCTTGTAGTAGCAACTCCGGGGATTCACGCCGTCGGCCATGCTGAGCACGATCTTATGGCCCATTCCCATCCGCCAGAAGATCTGCAGTCTGGTCTTTATGCCCATGCCGCTGAGATATTCGAAGGATCCGTCATCGCGGAATTCGAGCGTGTCGCTCGGCTTACCCACGGCGACCCAGATGGCCGAGCAGCTTGCGCCCGGTCCTCCTCATTGGAACAGGCAGTGAGCCAGCCGCAGGCCATGACAGCGATGATAAGGAGGCGCCACGGCCGACGGCCGGTGGCGTCTGCAAACTGAACACCCATTTTCTCGACCCCTCGATCGATCAACTGGTGCCGGTGCTCTCCAGCGGATAAATCCGCTGAGCATTCTCGGTCGCGACGAGTCGAATGATCTCATCTGCGTCGGCGAGAGTCATCATATCCTCCGCCAGCCAGCGGTCGAGGCAGCGCTTGAGAGCGCGGCGGAAGAGGATGCAACCGAGATAATAGAGCTCCGAGAGACCGAAGGCGTCGGAGCTGAAGAGCTGCTTGGTGAACTTCCCGACTTCGAAAGCCTCGGCCAGGATCTGGGTGAAGTTGAGGGCGGCGTAATTCTGGATGACCCCGACGTCGTAATAGACGTTCTGGAACACTTCCGAGAGCCAGGCGGCTTCGCGGTGGAAGGGATAATTGTGGAGCAAGGTGATCGCCACCTCCCATTGCTCCATCGCCGCGATGAAATCCGTGAAATGCGTGGGATCGCAGGCGTGCATATAGACGTCGGGATCGCCGAAGCCGACATGGAGCTGGAGCGGCAGCTTGCGGGCGCGGCAGATCTCGGCGGCGACCCAGAGCCCGTGACGGATGATGGTCGGATCGCTGACGCGCCATTTGCCGGCAGCCGCGGCGCTGCGGAACCAGGCGCCGGCCGCCTCGACGACCGCGCGCTTGCTCGGCGCCGTCTGGTCGATCTTGAAGGTGCAGCGATAGGCGACGACGGATTTGAGGCCAACGGCGCCCGCCGCCCGCTTCGCGAGCTGCTCGGCAAGGACGGTGGGGAAGGCGGCAGCATCGACGCCGCCCTTGGCCAGTTCCTCGATCACGGTCTCGATGCGCACCACCTCATGAGCCGGCCGCGCCGCGACCGTCGCCCATCTCGGCGACGGAGAGGATCTCGCTGCTGCGCAGGCCGCTGTCGACGATCAGCCGGTCGAGCCCGGCGGCGCGGAGAAAGCGGCGGTTGACCTCGGCGGCACCCAGCACTCGGCGTCGCTCGACATAGGCCTCGCCCGAGATCGAAGGCTCGAGATCCAGCAACGGGGCGCAGAAGCGCCGGATGGCGAGGCCCAGCGGTTTCTGGAACTCCGTCGTGCCCTCGGGCGGCGGGCGGTAGCTTTCGGAGAACAGCGCCTGAAATCCGGCGAAATCCAGATCGGCCGGCGAGACGCCGTGGCAGTGATGATCGATCAGGGGATAGGGATCCGGGCCGAGATCTGGTGTAACGGGGTCAGACACAGATCGGCCTCCTTAGCCTCGTGAATCGCATGCCAGTCGACCAGGCGCCTCGGGGCAATCGCGGGGAGTCGGGCGCGTCAGCCCGCGCCGCGCCGTGAGGGGGTTCAGATCTCCGGCATTGCTCCCGGCTTCTGCGCCATAAGGACGTCGATATAGACCGCACGAATGCCGCGCGAGATGTCATCAATCTCGACGACCACAATCGGTAACCCGGAATGCAAGGCAAGATACGGGACCATGTCGTACCCCCAATCGATGACAACCAAGCTCCCCTCGGCCGACATCGGATTGCCGTGGTATTGCGGCTCGGCCAAGTGCTCCACGGTCCCATTCGTGAGCCGCGCCCGTCGCACACTTGGCTTGCTGCCATTTACGATGGGGACGGTAAAGATATGTGCTCCCCCCGGCCTCAATGTTCGACCGATCTCCCGGAGCGCCTGCGCCGGATCGAACAAATGCTCGAACACGTCTTGCGTGATGACCAGATCGAAACTCTCGTCCTCGAAGGTTTGAGCCTCCAAATCCTCGCTGCGATACCCACGCGCGGGATGGATATTACCCAGCCCCAAAGCAGGATCATATTGCGTCTCGATGTAGCGGGGACATTCCCGCCGTAGCTTGATGCTTGTGCCGCGGTTTCCAGGCGAGCTCTCATGGATCGCGAGGTCCCGCCAGTTGGGGTAGAACCGGGAGATGACGGCGAACAGGGCGCGCTCCCGAGGGATGGAGCGGCACTGGACGCAAATCAGGTGGTCCCGGAAATAATTGGGCCACCAGCGTGCGTCGAGGGGTTCGTCCCGCGTGGCGACGAATTCGGATGGTGCCTCGCAGATCGGACAGTGACCATTGACACGGAAGACGTACTTGCCGGACGCGGGATCGAACTCCATCGCGGCAATCTAAAGAAGTGCCTTCCGCAGGGATAGTTAATTTGAGCACACCGCGGCCTAGCCCATGGTCATGGGATGGTCGACGAGCGGGATTCGATCCTCAGAGGAAGGGCATAGGTGCGCCGTCCCGCTTGTGAACCCGGCCGCCCTTCATGACGAAACCGACGCTGCGCAGCGCGCTGATGTCCTGCAGCGGATCGACAGATGTGGCGATGATATCGGCATATTTGCCTTGCGTCAGCGAGCCCAGATTGCCTGCCAGCCCCATCATGTCAGCGGCGCCCATCGTCGCGGCGTGGATCGCTTCGGCGGGCGGGAAGCCTGCCTTGTCGACCATGATCTCGACCTCCTGCATATTGTCGCCGCAATGATTGCCGGGGGTGCCGGCGTCGGTCCCCATGGCCATGGGGACGCCGCAGCGCCGGGCCAGTTTCATATTGGCGACCCGGGTCGCGTTGACATTCTCATAGCGCGCCTTGATATGCGGCGGCACGCGGCTGGCGAATTTCGGGTCCTTGAACATGGCCGGCGTCGTGCAGAGGGTCGGCACGAGATAGGTCCCGCGTTCGGCCATCAGCCTATAGGTCGCCTCATCGCCGAAGCTGCCATGCTCGATGGAGCGGCAGCCCGCCTCCACCGCGTTGATGATGCCCTCCTTGGCATGGGCATGGGCGGCGACATGGGTCAGATTGTCCCGCGCGATGGCCACGGCGGCGGCGATCTCCTCCGGGCGGTATTGGATCGCCTCGGCCTTCTCGTATTTGGTCGAGGTGATGGCGCCGGTGGCCAGGATCTTGATCAGATCCGCCCCCTGGGCCAGCTGCTTGCGCGCCGCCTTCTTCACCTCCTCGGCCCCATCGGCTTCCTCGTACATGCCGCGGTAATAGGGGGTGGTGGAGGAGGTGATGGTCAGGATCTTGCCGGCGCAATAGAGCCGCGGCCCTTCGATCAGCCCCTGGCCGATGGATTCCCGCACGGCGATCTCATGATAGTCCCAGCCGCCGACCTCCCGCGCCGTGGTGATGCCGCACATCAGCAGGCGCCGCGCGGCGCGGGCGGCATAGATGGCAATCTCGCCGGGCAAGGCATTGGTCCAGAGCCGGCTTGGATCGGAGGCGTCGGTCGGCACGCAGATATGCACATGGCAGTCGAAGAAGCCGGGTAGCAGGAAGCCGCCCGCCATGTCGATCGCCTCGGCCCCTTTCGGCGCCTTGCCGCCGATAGCTGCGATGCGCTCGCCCTCGATCTGGATATCGCCGCTGCGGAAGGATCGAGACTCGCTATCGTAGATCTGGCCGTTCTTCAGCCACATGTGACATGCCTCCAATAGATGCGACCTCGGGGGTCAGCGGGTAGTGACAGGTAAAGAGCCGCCCGTCGGGATCGGTGGTGACGGCCGGTGCTTCGGATCGGCAGCGCTCTTGCACGAAGGGGCAGCGGCCGTGGAATTCGCAGCCCAGCGGGCGGTCGAGGAGGCTCGGCACCTCGCCTTCGAGCGCGACGCGATTGGGCCGGGCATCGGGATCGGGCTCGGGATTGGCGGACAGCAGCGCCAGCCCATAGGGATGGCGGGGGCCGGCGAAGATCGCCTCGGTCGTCCCGACCTCCACGAAGCGCCCGAGATACATGATCGCCATGCGATCGGCGACATGGCGGACCACGTTCAGATTATGGGTGATGATGAGCATGGAGAGACCGAGGGTCTCGCGCAGGTCGTTGAGCAGGTTCAGCACCTCGCCCTGCACCGAGACGTCGAGACCCGCGGTCGGCTCATCGGCGATGACCAGCTTGGGCGAGAGCGCGATGGCGCGGGCGACCCCGACGCGACGCGCCTGGCCGCCGCTCAGCTGATGGGGCAGGCGGTCGGCCATGGCGCGGGGCAATCCGACCAGGCCCAGCAGCCGCTCGACCTCGGCGTCGAGATCGCGATCGGCGAGGCCATGGATGCGGAAGGGCTCGGCCAGCAGGCCGCGCACGGTGAAGCGTGGGCTGAGGGAGCCCACGGGATCCTGGAAGATCATGGCGATGTCGCGATGCAGGCGCTTCAGCGCCGCGCCGGCGAGCCCCAGGGTCGATTGTCCCTGGAACAGCACGCTGCCGGAGGCCACCGGCGTCAGCCCGATAAGAGCGCGGGCCAGGGTCGTCTTGCCGGAGCCGGATTCCCCGACCAAGGCGAAGGTCTCGCCCTCTGCCATGGCGAAGGAGGTGCCGGCTACGGCGGTGATGGAATCGGAGCGGCCGGTGACCAGGCGCGCCAGCGACCGCGCGCCGCCGAAGCGCACCACGAGATCGCGGACCTCCAGCAGCGCGATCATGGCGCCGCCTCCTCGCGGACGAGATAGCAGCGCGCGGCGCGGTCCCCGGCCAGCGGGTAGAAATCCGGTGGCGCCTGGCGGCAGGGCTCGAAGACCGCGGGGCAGCGATCGGCGAAGACGCAGCCGGCCGGCAGATTCACGAGATCGGGAAGCTCGCCCGGGATGGTGGGCAGGCGGCGCGATCTCTCCGCCATCCGCGCGGGATCGCAGGCCAGGAGGCGCTGGGTATAGGGGTGGCGTGGGTTGTGGAAGACCGAGCGGATGTCGCCGGTCTCCACCACCTCGCCGGCATACATCACATTCACCCGGTCGCAGAGCTCGGCGATGACGCCCAGATGATGAGAGACGAAGAGGATGGCGCAGCCGATCTCGCGCTGCAGCGTCTTCAGGAGCTCGATGGTGGCAAGCTCCAAGGTGGCGTCCAGGGCCGTGGTCGGCTCATCGGCGATGAGCAGGGCCGGCTCGGCCATCAGCGCCATGGCGATGGCGATGCGCTGGCGCATGCCGCCGGAGAACTCATGCGGGTATTGATTCAGGCGCCGCTCCGGATCGGGCAGGCGCACCCGGCGCAGCATCTCCACGGCCCGGGCGCGCTTGGCCGCCTGGCCGCTGCCGCGCCGGTATTGGATGTCCATCATCTGCCGCCCGATGGTGAGCACGGGATTGAGCGCCGTCATCGGGTCCTGGAAGACCACGGAGATGCGGTCGCCGCGCAACCGGCGCATGGCCTCCGGGTCGAGCTTCAGGAGATCGGTGCCGGCAAGCGAAATGCGGCCGCGCTCGATCCGCGCATTGGCCGGCATGAGGCGGAGGATCGCCTGGATCAGGCTCGATTTGCCGCAGCCGCTTTCCCCGACGATGCCGACGATCTCGCCCGGCGCCACCTCCAGGGAGACATCGCGGAGCGCGTTCAGAGGCCCGCCCTCGGTGCGATAGGCGAGATCGAGATGCTCGACCAGGAGTGCTGGCGTGCCCATCACCGGCTCCCCGAGCGCTTGGGATCGAAGGTGTCGCGCAGCGCCTCGCCCAGGAAGGTGAAGCCGAGCGTCGTGATGATGATGGGCAAGCCGCCAGCAATGACGGGCCAGGGGGACTCCCGGATATAGGAGAAGCCGTCGTTCAGAATGCTGCCCCAGGAGGGCGTGGGCGGGCGGACGCCAAGGCCGAGGAAGCTCATGCCGGCCTCGATGGCCACCACCACGGGGATATCCATGGAGGCCACGATCAGGATCGGCCCGATGATATTGGGCAGGATGTGGGTCGCGATGATGCGTCCCGCGCCGGCGCCGAGCGAACGTTCGGCCAGCACGAATTCGGCATGGCGCACCGAGAGCGTCTGGGTCCGCGCCATGCGGGCGTAGGAGGGGGCGGCGGAGATGATCACCACCAGGATCACCGTCTGCAGGCTGGGCCCCACCAGGGTCACCAGGGCCAGCGCCAGCATGACGGTGGGAAAGGATTTGAGGGCGTCGAAGACCAGCAGCAGCGCATTGTCCAGCCAGCGCGGCCCATAGCCCGCAATCAGGCCGGTGGTCACCCCCAGCAGCAGCGAAAGCAGCGTGGCGCCGAGGGAGATGCTGAGGGCGATCCGGCTGCCGTAGACGACCCGGGCGAAGAGGTCGCGCCCGAGGTTGTCTGTGCCCATGAGATGGGCCT
Source organism: uncultured Alphaproteobacteria bacterium (assembly GCA_963757155.1). Taxonomy (GTDB): domain Bacteria; phylum Pseudomonadota; class Alphaproteobacteria; order Dongiales; family Dongiaceae; genus DASXQK01. The sequence continues at coordinate 7,898 of CAVWQS010000011.1, read as the reverse complement.
CGCTCGGCGGCTGGAACCGGTCGATGGGTGCCAAAGCGATGGGACTGTGGTGGGCCACCACCCCGGCGAAGATCGCGACCAGCACGACCGCGACCACCAGCACCAGGCCGATGGCGCCCAGGGGCTCGCTCAGCAGCCGGCGTAGCGCGCTCCGCCGGCGCCGGCGCGGCGCGGCCGCGGCGCCGCTAGCGCTGGAGGCCGTGTCGGACACGCGGGTCGAGCCAGGCGATCATGAGATCGGCGACGACGTTCACCAGGACGAAGAAGAAGGTGGTGACCAGCACCGTGCCGCTGACGATCGGATAGTTGCGGGTGAGGATGGCATCGTAGACCAGCTTGCCGATGCCGGGACGGGCGAAGACGATCTCGGCGAAGACCGCGCTGGAGAGCAGCTGGCCGATGCCGATGCCGAGCACCGTGAGGGTCGGCAGCACGGCGATGCGCAGCACATAGTCGAAGATCACCTTGTTCTCCGACAGGCCGAAGGCGCGCGCCGTGCGGACATGGTTCTCGCCCTGTACCTCCAGGATGGAGGCGCGCAGCATGCGGGCGATATAGCCGACCCAGCCGAGCCCGAGCGCGAGCGACGGCAGGACGAGATGATAGACCTGGTCGAGGAAGCCGTTGCCGGCCCCGATGGCCGGGAACCAGCGTAGCCAGATCGAGAAGATCAGCAGCGCATAGACGGCGATGACGAAAGCCGGGACGGCGATCACCGAGACCGAGAGCACGGCCGTGATCCTGTCCAGCAGCGAGCCCGGATACATGGCCGAGAGACAGCCCAGCGGAATGCCGATGAGGATCGACCAGCTCATGGCGCCGAAAATGAGGGCGAGGGTGTAGGGAAGCAGAGTGAGGACGATGTTCAGCACCGGCTCCTCGCTCAGCACGTCATTGCCGAGATTGCCGGTGAGCACGGAGCTGTAGAAGCGCAGCAGCTGGACGTAGATGGGTTGATCCAGCCCCATGCGCTGGCGCAGGGCCTCGACCAAGGCCGGGTTTGCCCGCGGTCCCAAGGCGACGGTGAGGGGATCGCCGGGGATGATGTAGATCATCAGGAAGAGAACGGCGATCACCACCGCGACCACCGCCACGGCGAGGCCGAGCCGCTTGGCCGCGTAGGTCAGCATGATGCCCCTTGGGGAGGGCAGGGGAGCGTGACCCCGGCCTTTCCCGCCGCGGTCACGCCCGATCCCCGGAAGCGGCGAAAGGCGTGAGCCTCCGCATCAGCAAAGCAGAGGCTCACGCTTCCCCTTACGCCTTCTTGAATCGCGCCAGCAGCGGCGTGCCGTCGGGGCGCAGCGCCGGGACGATCTTGTCGCTGTAGAGGATGCCGGTGGCCTCGTGGGTGAGGAAGACATAGTCGCCGGATTCTTCCATGAGGTTCTGCATCTTGATGTACATCTCGCCGCGCTTGGCGTTGTCGAGCTCGCCGACCGCCTGCTTGTTCAGCTCGCCGAACTCCTTGCTGTTGAAGCGTTCCCAGTTCCAGATCCCGATCTGCTCCGGGGTGAACCAGAGGGTGGCCCAGCTCGGATCCGGCTCCATGGAGAAGCGGTCGATGATGAGCTGCAGCTTCTTCCAGCTGTCGCCCTTCTTCTCCGCCCCCAGGCTCCAGAAGGTGCCGCTGTCGTGGGGCTCGATCTCCGCCGTGATGCCGACCGCGGCGAGATTGGCCTGGATCACCTGGGCGGCGGCCAGGCGCTCGGCCTTGTTGAGGATGGCGAGCGTCAAGGTGAGATTCTCGGCACCGGCCTCCTTCAGGAGCTGCTGCGCCTTCTCGACATTGTAGGTGTAGAGGTTCGCATCGCGATGGCCCGGCAGGCCCGGCGCGATGACGCCCGTCGCCACTTCGGCGGCGCCGAGATAGGCGGCATCGACGACGGCTTTGCGGTCGACGGCATATTGGATGGCCCGGCGGATACGCTGGTCCTTCAGCGCCGGGTTGTCCTGGTTCATGCCCATCCAGACATAGGCGAGGGAGGGCTTGCGGACGAACTTGCCGCCCTTGGGCGCATCCTTCAGGTAGCGCGGGATCGAGCTGATGCTGGTCCAGGTGTAGTCGAGATCGCCGCTTTCGAAGCCGAGCTCGGCGGTCTTCTCGTCCTCGATCGGCATGATCTCGATCTGGTCGAAGTCCGGCTTGTAGAGCTTCCAATCCGGATTGCGCTCCAGCACCAGCTTGGTCTTGGGTTCCCAGCTCTTGATGCGATAGGGCCCGCATTGGCAGGGCGGCTTGGTGGTGAACTTCCCGCCTGCCGCCTCATAGGCCTTCTGCGGCAGGATGATGGCGCTCTCGGTCGGCAGCGTGCTGGTCCAGAGGGGGGCGAAGGCCTCCTTCAGCTCGATGATGCCGGAGTACTTGTCCTTGACGACGACCTGGTTCAGCGAGCCCCAGTCGTCGTGATAATCCGCCGCGGTCTTGGGATCGGCGATGCGCTCGAAGGAGTATTTGACGTCGTCGGCAGTCATCTCGCCGAAGCCGTCGGAATACATGATGCCGGGATTGAGCTCGAAGGCGACATGGGTCGCGTCGAGCTGCTTCAGGGTCTTCGCTGCCAGCGGCACCGCCTCCCAGCTATCCACATTCGGCTTGAACTGGGCCATGGGCGCGAAGATGCAGCCCATGACCTCGGCATCGGGTTCCGCGACCCGGAAGCCCGGGTCCAGATTCTGGATGTCGGAGTAGACCCGCACCCGCAGCGTGTTGCCGTCATCGGCCAGCGAGTATCGCGGCGCGAAGGCGGCGGCACCGGCCATGGCGGCGCCCTGCATCAGGCGGCGCCTCGTGATTCCCTTCTCTTTCCTGGTGGTCATATCCAAGTTTCTCCCTGTTCCAAGGTTACTTATTTTCGGATCTTCCTGGGGCTGCCGAGGCAGCCGCCTCACGGCGGGGTTCCTGCCGTTCGCCATGTCGGACTCTACTTCCATACCTGCTTCGCGACGCGCAAGAAATTCTCGCCCAGGATGCCCCGGATATCTTTCTCGACATAGCCGCGGTCGAGCAGGGCCTGGGTCAGGCGAGGAGCGTCCTCGGGGCCGACATAGCCGCTGCCGCTGTCGGGATACTGGCGCTCAGGCCAATATTCCCGGCTGCGGGTGAAGGGCTGGTTGGGCTTATGAGTATGCAGCACGCTATCCATGCCGAAGCCGACATGCTCGGGGCCGACGAGCTCGACCATATGGTCGATATGCTCGACCAGATGCTCGACCACAGGCCCCCGCGGCCCCATGAAGCGGCCCACGCCGGTGACGCCGATCACCCCGCCGGTTGCGGCGCAGGCCTTGATCTGGTCGTCCCAGATATTCCGCTCATGGTCCCAGAGCTTGCGGGCATTGGCATGGCTGAAGATGACCGGCGCCGTCGAGGCCTCGATGGCCTCCATGGAGGTCTTGTAGGCGCAATGGGAGCAATCGACCACCATGCCGACGCGGTTCATCTCGGCGACGACCTCGCGCCCGAATTCGGTCAGCCCGATATCCTCGTCATGGCAACCGCCGCCGGCGAGGTTGTTGCGGTTGTAGGCGAAGAGCATCTGGCGCACGCCGAGCCGGTAATAGAGATCGACCATGCCGATATCGCCGTTGAGCGCGTTCATGCCTTCGAGATCGAAGGTGACCGCAAGCTTGCCCTCGCGCCGGGCGCGGAAGATATCCTCCACCGTCTCGACCTGGACCAGGGTTTCCGGGTGGGTCCGGATCCAGTGGCGAAACTGCGACACGCCTTCCAGCGTCTTGGTCCAGGGCACGACGTCATAGCCGGCGTTGATCGAGAGATAGTCGATGCCGGCGGCGCGCCAGCGCTCCAGACCCCTTAGGATCGACGCCTTGGTATAGGCGAAGCCGCCGTGATCGTCCCAGACCAGGGCCGAGGCATGCAGGGCCGCGGCCTTCTCCGAGATTCCCCAATTTGCTGTTGCGCTGTCGAGCATGGTCAATGCCCCTTCCTTATCTCGATCAACCGTCGGTCGCGATAGTCCCTGAGAGCCTCGTCGATGGCGGGATCGATGGGCGGCGCCTCATAATCCCTCAGCATTTTCTTCCAGATGCGGTTGGCACGCTGGGCGGCATCCTGCGAGCCTTCGATCGTCCATTGCTCATAGGTCTTGTTGTCGGCCACGGTCGGCTGCCAGAAGGCGGCCTCGAAATTGCGCTGGGTATGGGCGCAGCCGAGGAAATGCGACCCGGGCCCGACCTCGCGGACGGCGTCCAGGGCCTGGCCCTCCTCGGAAAGATCGATGGGCTTGGCCAGGAGCTGCAGGGTCTCGCAGAGATCGGCATCCAGGATCATCTTCTCATAGCCGGCGGTGAGCCCGCCCTCCAGCCAGCCGACGCCGTGGGAGATGTAGTTCACCCCGGCGAGAAAGCTCGTCTGCAGAGTGAGGGCGCTTTCATAGGCGGCCTGGGCGTCGGGAATCTTGGAGGCGGTGACGGCGCCGCCGGCGCAGCTCACGGGCACCCCCAGCCGGCGCGCCAGCTCCGCGGCGATGGTGATGCCCTGCAGGGATTCCGGCGTGCCGAAGGCCGGTGCGCCGGTCTGCATGGAGATGGTGCCGATGAAGGTTCCCATGGCGCAGGGCGCGCCGGGCCGGTAGAGCTGCACCAGCGCCAGCCCCGCCATGGCCTCGGCAAGCTGCAGGGCCAGCGCCCCGGCCAGCCCCACCGGCCCCATGGCGCCCGCCAGGATATAGGGCGAGACCAGCACGGCCTGGTTGGCCCGGGCATAGACCTTGGCGGCCGCCATCATGGTGACGTCGAAGACCAAGGGCGAGTTGGTGTTCAGTCCGGCATAGAGGCAGTTATGGGTCTCGAGGAAATCCTGGCCGAAAACGATCTTGGACATCTCGACGGTGTCGTTCGCCGCCGCCAGCGAGCGGACGGAGCCTCTGATCGGCTTGTCGGAATAATGGAACTGGCTGTAGAGGCTGGTGAGATGGCGCTCGGGGATCGGAATCTCCATCAGCTCGCAGGGGCTGCCGGAGACATGCAGGCAGGGCAGCATCTGGGCAATCTTCAGGAGGTTGAGATTGTCCTCGGTGGTGGCGTAGCGCCGGCCCTTGTCGAGATCATGCACGAAGGGCGGCCCGCCGCAGGGCGTGAAGACGACGCTGGTTCCGCCGATATGGACGGTATTGGCGGGATTGCGGGCATGCTGCGGAAAGTCGCGCGGCGCCGTGGCCTGGACGAGGGAGCGGGCGAGGCCGCGCTCGAAGCGGACGCGCTCGCCCTCGACATCAGCGCCCGCCGCGCGCAGCAGCTCCAGCGCCTCGGGATCGCCACGGAACTCCATGCCGATTTCCTGCAGGATCGTATCGGCATTGCGCTCGATGAGCTGCAGACCCTCTTCGCCCAATAGGCGGAAAAGGCCGAAGGGACGGTCGATATAGGACAGGCGCGTCGGCCTCGGCCGTTGTCGCGCGATGCGCGCGGCGTGACCGCCTCTCTGCCGGCTTCTGCCCTGTGTTTCGACCGTCGAAATGGCTTCCAGGCTTTCCCGCCGAGCGCGGGCTTGGCGTCCCCCCGGGCTCGTCACCAGCGTCACACGGTTCCGAATACGGCCCAAAAGATCGGACCGAAACCCTCGGCGGGTCAACAGATATCTGCCCGCCGGGCCTCCGACTATCGCCGATGGGACTCTTAAAGTCATATTTTTTGCCCTCCGGCGCGGCGGCAATTGAACGGGGCGCTGGCCTCGGCGTAGGATCGCCCAAAGAGCGGCCTTCCAGCATCCCCAGCGAAACGGAACCCCCATGGATATCGTCACGCAATTTCCGCGCCAGGTGCGGGAGATCGAAAATCTGTTTATCACCTTGTCGGACGGCTGCCGCCTGGCGGCGCGGATCTGGCTGCCCGCCGATGCGGAGCAGAAGCCGGTCCCCGCGATCCTGGAATATCTGCCCTATCGCAAGCGCGACGGCACGACGGAGCGCGATCATCTGACCCATCCTTATTTTGCCGGCAATGGCTATGCCTGCCTACGCGTCGACATGCGGGGCTCCGGCGAATCCGATGGGCTGCTGGAAGACGAATATCTGAAGCAGGAGCAGGACGATTGCCTGGAGGTCATGGCCTGGATCGCCGCCCAGCCCTGGTGCACCGGCAGCATCGGCATGATCGGGATCTCCTGGGGCGGCTTCAACGGCTTGCAGGTCGCCGCCCGCCGTCCGCCGCAGCTGAAGGCGGTGATCTCCCTCTGCTCGACGGACGACCGCTACAACGACGATATCCATTTCATGGGCGGTACGCTGCTGAACGATAATCTCCATTGGGCCTCGGTCATGCTGGCCTATATGGCGCGCACCCCCGACAAGGCGCTGCTGGGCGATGCCTGGCGGGAGACCTGGCTGAACCGGTTGAAGAACGAGCCACTGCTGGTCGCCAATTGGTTGAAGCATCAGCGCCGCGACGCGTTCTGGAAGCATGGCTCGGTCTGCGAGGATTGGAGCGCCATCACCTGCCCGGTCTATCTCGTGAGCGGCTGGGCCGACGGCTATTCCAACACCGTGCCCCGGATGCTCGAGCATCTGACCTGCCCCAAGAAGGGGCTGGTCGGTCCCTGGGCGCATAAATATCCGCATTTCGGCAAGCCCGGCCCGCAGATCGGCTTCCTCCAGGAATCCCTGCGCTGGTGGGACAAATGGCTGAAGGGCATCGAGACCGGGATCATGGACGAGCCGCAATACCGCGTCTGGATGGAGGAGCCGGTGCCCCCGCGCTCCTTCTACAGCGAGCGGCCCGGCCGCTGGGTCGCGGAGCCCGCCTGGCCCAGCGCCAATATCAAGCCGCAGGTCCTGGCGCTCGACGCCGGCGGCAAGCTCTCAGCCAAGCCCGGCGCCGAGAGCGCCGTCCGGACAAGCTCGCCGCAATCCCTGGGCGAGGCCTCGGGCATCTGGAGCGGCTCGGGCATCGATCCCGATCTGCCCTTCGACCAGCGGGTGGACGACGGCCGCTCGATGGTCTTCGACAGCGCGCCGCTCACCGAACGGCTGGAGATCCTGGGCGCGCCGCGCGTGACCCTGGAGCTCGCCGTCGACCGGCCGAGCGCCTTCGTCTGCGTCCGCCTCAACGAGGTGACGCCGGACGGCGCCTCGACCCGCATCACCTATGGCCTGCTCAACCTGGCCCATCGCAATGGCCATGAGCAGCCCGAGGCGCTGGAGGCCGGCAAACGCTACAAGGTCACGGTGCAGCTGAACGACATCGCCCATGCCTTCACCCCGGGCAACCGGATCCGGGTCGCGGTCTCCACGAGCTATTGGCCGATGGCCTGGCCCTCACCCGAAGCCGCGACGCTTACCGTCTTCACCGGCGCCAGCAAGCTCGAGTTGCCGGTGCGGGCACCCCGGCGCCGAGGATGCCAAGCTGCCGGCCTTCCCGGCCTCGGAAGGGGCGGAGCCTTTGGCCAAGACCTATCACCGCCCCGCCAGCGGCCGGCGCTGGATCGAGCGCGACATCGGATCAGGGGTCCAGACCTTCCATGTCGAGGAGGATCTCGGCCATTACACCATCGACCATATCGGTCTGGAGACGGATTACGTCCATCGCGAGGCCTATCGCATCCGCGACGACGACCCGCTTTCGGCGGAGATCGAGATCTCCTTCGTCATCACCATCGGTCGCGGCGATTGGAAGGCCCGCAGCGAGACCTGGACGGTCATGCGCGGGGACAAGACCGATTTCCATATCGAGGCGAAGCTCAATTCCTTCGAGGGCGAGAAGCGGGTGTTCACCCGCGAATGGAAGGAACGCATCCCCCGGGATTTCAACTGACCGCCGGCTGGCGGTGGCGAGGGGCTGTCGGGGTGTTTCCCTGTTTTTACAGGGAATCTACAGGCATTTTGATCTCCCGCCGTGATGGCCATTCGGGCCGGGAACTGCTTCTGCAGGGAATCTGCAGT
>CAVWQS010000010.1:0-341331 GCA_963757155.1 uncultured Alphaproteobacteria bacterium | reverse complement strand
TTGCTGTTGCCCTTCGGGGACCACATGAATTTTGCTTGCATAGCAATGGGGTGGGTCAGATCGTGAAATCTTGGTAGGCTGCGACGTAATCTTCCGGTTTCCACCCACTCCAGGAGAAACGGCCGCTCGTATCCTCCATTTCTTGTCCCCACCTGATCGTCACGGGGCTCTTCAGCTCACTAATGACCTTCGCGATGGACTTGATGGTTTCGTCATAAGCGCCACCGAGCACTCTGTCCTTCAACTGATCGGGCGTTAGGCGCGAGTCTTCCGACCACGACCATGGTTCGATCGTGATCAGCAATGACCTGCCGTGTTCGAGCGCATACAAATCGGCAGTATAGAGAGCCGACAGCTCGACATCTTGCCAGGGCATGAACACATGTTCGATCTTAACGCCTGAATAATTCTTGAAGTCGCCGTGCGGGTCGTACGCACCTAAGGGGATTCCGGGATGGTTTATTTGGGGATACTTCGCTGGATAAGCTCCCACCGCCGCCGAGTTATCCGCGAGCAGTTCGCCTGCGCCCCATCCAAGCTTACCCAGCGCGGTAAGCGCGACCGGCGCTGCCGCGGCTGCCAGGAGGCCAGCCAGCATTCTCCTCCGCTTCATGAACTTACTCTCCATATTCCAAGTTTCTGTTACAGATACTTCTACGTCTCAAGCGAAGGCTCTGCCGCCAGATTCCCTTACCAGATTAGAACAATACATCAAAATCACTTCAATTACTTCTGCACTAAGGTTGTCTCGTATACTCCAATATTACTATACCGTCTTTGTCACAGCGGCCGGCGCTCTTCCCAGGGAAGCTCCATTTTTATTCATAAACTCGATCTGCGCCCAGAGCGTGCTCATGCCACCTTAGCCAAGCGATCAACGAAAGCTTCGTGCTTGAGGCTCATCCTGTACTCGTGCCACTTTCGCCCAACCACTTTAGCCGCCACTTGACCACGCGCACGCCCGTGCCCCCTTGTCCCGCACCAGCGACCTTATATTCCGCCTGTGTCAGCGAAATTGGGCCGCTGCCCCAGGCCATCGCCTCGAGACCATACGGACCGCGGATTGCGGCGCCGGCGCTAACCGGAAGAAGCAATAGGAGGGCCAGGAGCGCGTGAGCGAAAGCAGGCGTCGAACGCCACCTAACGGTGATCCCGTTCTCGGAAATGTGTTTTAAGACAATGACCAAGAGCAAAGTGGCATAGAGACCGGCATTGAAGATGGCGAAGATATAGAACCCATTTGCAGTGCCGACATGGCCAAGTAGCAGCACTGCCGAGGCCGAGATTCCTGACAAGAACGCGTAGGGCATGAGAACCCTGACGGGCAGTGGCCCGGCCGAATCGGTACCCTTTGGTGTCACGCGAAATTCGACCGAGGAACCAGCGATCCAGTCGCGGAGGGCGGTTATTGTTCCCGCGAATACCCAGGGCCATCGGGCATAGCAAAACAGCATCTTTTCCCAACTCAGGATCTTCCCATTCACAGGACGGTAGGATCCGCCGGAACGCCAGCGGTAACCCATGAAGATAAGAACCAGAGAGATCGGCACGAAATGCATGAAAAACTGGGAATAGGTTACATTTGCGAAGTTGACCCCAGACACTAGCGCGACAATCGGCAGAATATAGATAAGCGCCATGAACATCGAAAATAGCGGGTACCATAGCTGACAAAATAGGAATTGCGCTTTTAGTTTAGTCGAAAGCGAAGGAAGATAGCGAGGCGTATACTGGAGCAAAACTGTGACGAGACTCCTCGACCACTGAAATTCCTGGGTCACCATGTCAGCAAAGGTCTGCGGACCATCGCCGTGAGCGATGGCATCGATGGCGTGGACGCCGCGCCAGCCCGCCGCATTCATCATGAGAGTGGTGGAATGGTCTTCGGCCAACTCGGGGCCAAGTCCTCCGATATCTTTTAGAGCTGCCGTCCGGACTGCGTAGTGAGACCCAATGCAGAGAGGCGCCCAGCCACCGTTGTACCCGGCCTGAAGGGAGCCATGCATACTGGCCTCGGCGTGGAGCCGACCTCGAGCAGACCAACTTTCGGAAGCATTCTTGTCGCAAATGCTCGGGGCTGACACGTACCCCACATCAACGTCGGAAAACGGACGTAACATTTCTCGCAGGTAGGACGGATCCGGGACGTGGTCAGCGTCGAGTTGGCAAACAAAGTCGTATTGCTCATAGCCATAGTGATCATAGAAGAATGCGAGATTTCCTTCCTTGCAGCGTGTGCGTCGTGGCCAGGTGTCGCGATGATAGTCGCTCCGGCCCCGGCGTGTGGATATCTTGATGCTTCGCGCTGCGCACCACTCTGTAGTTTCCGGTGACGGATCTTCATCCGCCAGCCAGGTGTCGTGAGGATAGTCTTGCTCCAGCATCGCCTGGAGTGTCTTCGCGACGACACTGAATGGTTCAGACGGTGCCTTGGTTACCACCATCGCCACCCTGCTTGCAGGTGGCAGCCGCAATATACCGGCCGGTTTCTTGGCGCCGGAGAACATCACTAGAAAGTACAGCGGTTCGAAGGTCACCCAGACCAGAACCGCGGTCACCAGAGCAAAGTATCCAATCCCGATGACATGCGTTGGATGTAACCACCAGCTCCAAAAATAGATGATTGCCGCTAACCATGCAGCGCATCCGACCATAAATTCTAATTTCTGTGTGCCGTTGAGTAGCGGGGTGAGGCCCTGCTCCCGGGTCGGAATATTCTGATGGGCGTATCGTGCCGCATGTCCCGCTCGAGCGGCGCGACCGGGCTGTTCCGCGTGGTTGCTGAGTTCCGAGGATTTATCAGTCATGGCTGTATGGCAAGGCCGAACGAGGGCGCGGCTGTCCGAATTATGGTGTCGATGTCTGACAGTTGAGTCCTGAAGCCAAGCCGTTGGGTCGCGAGGCTTGAATCGGCAAAAAGTCTGGGGGGATCGCCGGGTCTCTTCGGTGCAACGACAACCGGTACGGAACGACCCGTAGTGCGAGTTATGGCATCTAATACTTGACGGATCGACGTACCCGTGCCGGAGCCCAGATTAACAGCAATACTGTCATTTTCTTTTTCCAGATACTCGACTGCTTGCACGTGAGCACGAGCCAAGTCTGTCACATGGATATAGTCTCTCACGCATGTTCCGTCGGCCGTTTCGTGATCGTCTCCATAGAGGGATAGGTGCTTCAACTTTCCGCTGAGGGCCATAAGCGCACAAGGAATGATGTGCGTCTCCGGCTCGTGCTTTTCTCCTAGATCTCCGTCCGGATCGGCACCACAAGCGTTAAAATACCGAAGTGCGACATAGCGCAGGCCGTAGGCTGCGGCATAGTCCACGATGATCTGCTCGACCATCAGTTTGCTGCGACCGTAGGGGCTGATGGGGTTTTGGGGCGTTGTTTCGCTTATTGGCAGCTTCGCGGGGGTCCCGTAAGTCGCGCAGCTGCTTGAGAAGATAAGTTTCAGCGTCTGCGTGCGCCGGCATGCCTCAAGGAGCGACAGCGATCCAACAACATTGTTCGAATAATATTTGGCGGGATTTTCGACTGATTCGCCAACATAGGCCGACGCCGCGAAGTGGATGACCGTATGTGGCTTGTGTATCTGCAGTGTCCGAGCCAGAAGATCCGCATCCCGGATATCGCCTTCCACGAACGGGCCCCACCGGACGTCACTGCGGTGTCCCGTGGTAAGATTGTCATAGACGATCGGTTCGAAGCCGGCCGCAGCAAGGAATTTGCAGGTGTGGCTGCCGATGAATCCGGCACCTCCCGTTACGAGTACACGCCCGCCACTCATGCCGCGTGCTCCGCCAAGGCTACAGCCGATCCGCTGTGCATTTTGTTGGTCAGCAATACGACCTGCGTTCTGTTGCGCGCGTTGAGCTTCCTCATGATGTGCCGGATATGCACCTTGACGGTGCTTTCGCACATGCCCAGCTCGTAAGCGATTATCTTGTTCTGCTTACCTTGTTGCAGCCGCTCCAACACCTGCATTTGACGCGGCGAAAACTCAATTGGCTTTCCCCTCTCGTCCATCGGCTGGGCGGCCGATGTCCGCCGAGGCTCGGACGACGCGGCCAGGACGCATACTGGAATATAAGTTCCGCCCTCGTTGATGAAGCGGATCGCTGCCATCACTTGTCGGAACGGCAAGCCAGCCGGTAGATAGCCCTGGGCTCCAAGCTGAGCCGCCAGAAGCACCTCCGTCGCATCGTCGAGATCCGACATGATCACGAGCGACGAGCCCGCCGCCGCCTTTGCGATCATCGCTATTTCCCGGGCAACATCAGCGTTGCGGAGGCTCTCGCCATGAGTATTGAAGATTGCCAGAGAGGCTCTGGACCAGTCTTCATCCTCTCGAAGCTCGCAGACGCTAGCCAGAGGTTCGATCGTCCATTCAGGCAGATGGATCGCGAGTTGCTCGCTGATGCAATCTCTCGCCAGACGCTGCTTGTCGAAGTATAGAATCACGGCAGGCTCGGCACCTGCCGAGGCTCGTTCGGCCAGGTCAGCGCCCGTCAGGGCCGATCTAGGCTGCGTTCCGGCTTTGTCCCTCGATGCGTGCCCGGCAGCGGTTCCCGGGTGTCGGGATACCGATAAGGAGGGTGCAGCGTTGATCATCGTGTGGTTTTCCCCTGAAGCCGTACACCGCTGTGACTTTTTGCGGCGGCAGTTCTTACCAAAGAATTAACCATCAGTACATACTTATTAAGATGTATTAACCAATGGATCACTGGCAGCAAGCGGGCTAGTGATTCGTGCCTAAGGGCTAAGTGGCTCAACAGATTGGCTTTTGTCCGGGAACGCTGGCTTCTCTTCAGTGTGTGTCACCCCCGGCGCACAGCCCGCGTAGTGCGGCGTGCTGTTTTGGGTGGGATCACTCGGAAGCGGGGCTCCTGCTAGCGAATGGCAGGTGCAGAGTGAGCTACCAACAATAAGCTGTTCTATTCAACAGCTTACGGAATGACCGATTGTGGCTCGAACGTCCGGCCTCCTGTTCGAGTAGAGAGTTGTCTTGGGATGCGGATCTAATCTGCTTGCCGGTCACTTTTGGCGCGCGATGACTGGTTGCTGGCTCATGGGAAGCGGCTGTCATGGGGCGAAGGGCGGCCGTGGAATACAGCGCGGCAGGGGCTGCGGCTCATCGAGAACCGGCGGTCCGAATGGCAATTGCCATGCGGCTGCGGAACGGTGCGGACGATACAAAGGATGCAAGGGGCCCTTAACTGTGCGACTTGGCTCGTGGCTATTAGCCGGAAATTGTCGCTCTTGGGCGCCCACGCCTTCCGGCGCGCCAGGCCCCGGAGCCAGTTCCCGTCCAGAGTTGTTCACGGCCACCTTCCGAGGGCGAGGAAACCAACTAGAATCCCTTACCCCGACCTGTCGTGTGGGCGAAGGTGTCGGGTGGGGCCCTATCCGACCGTATCGGCCTTGACCGGGGCCCTCTTGTAGCTGAGCGCGGGCCTCTCGATGAGATGCCAGGAGAGGTAGCCGAGCACCGCCGTGGCCGGCAAGGCGATCGTGGCCATCTGGTAGCCGGACCAGCCTTCCCCGACAGCGGAGCGAATCAGCTGCGTCACCGGCCAGCCATAGAGATAGACCCCGTATGAAATATCGCCATGGGCGCCGACCCAGGCGAAGGGCGGGAAGCGGACAGCGCCGAGCCAGATCACCGGATAGGCCGCCAAGTAGCAGAAGATCTCAGGAAGCAGATGAAAATAGGCGGCAGGGAGAAGGCCGAGCCCGCAAATCAGGGCAATCCAGCCCCGCGGCTGATGCAGCCCGACCAGCCAGTTCATGATGATCCCGCAGCAGAACGCCGGCAGCACGAACAGCAGATCCACGATCCATTTGAACGGCGCGACCCTGCCATAGACGGCGGCGATCCCGATCACGGCCAAAGCCACCAGGACCGACAGGATTTGGCGCTTCTCTTTGAGCAGCGAGGCGCCCAGCAACAGCGCCACCAGGACATAGCCGATCATCTCCAACCTGATTGTCCACAAGGCACCATTGGCGACCCCCGGTAGGAAATCCGTTGTGCTCAGGGGCGGGTAGAACCGCACATTGTCGAAATAGAGGCCGCCGGTGTGCAGGAAGATGGTCTGGAGAGCGTTGCTCGTGACCGCGGGATCCAGCAGGAATGCCGTCACGCCGTTTTCCGCTAAGAAGGGACAGACGGCATAGGTCAGCAGCAGTAGGCAGGCCACGAAGCCCGGCGCGATGCGAAGGAATCGCTTGCGAAAATAGTCGCCCAAATCGACCGACCGCTTGGCACTTCCCGTCACCAGAAAGCCGCTCAGGATGAAAAAGACGAAGACGCCATAGATGCCCGTGACACGGCCGGTCGCACTGAGGGGCTCGGACGCCTCCGACCCCGTGGCGATTAGGAAGGAATGGGAGAACACGACCGATGCCGCCGCCAGCAGCCTCAGCGCGTCGAAGTTGGGATAGTGACGCAGGATGGATTGTCCTCGATCGATGCCGCGAATCTCTGACGGCAGGGACAATGATACACATCATTGTCTGGTTAAGGGTTAATGCGACACACCGAGTAATGGCTGTCTGGTTGCCGGCCGGAAAGCTTGATTCTCTCTGCGTCATGGCCGGCGAAGACCGACCATCTGCCCCGCCGGCTTCGCCAACGGCACGTTTCCATCCCGAACCGAAGTTGGAAAAGTCAGCTCACTCGATCGAAATGAGCCACCTCGGGGGGCTTTTTGCACAGCCTGAGGAATGACCCCCCAGGGGCTCGGTTCAGGCGGCCGCTATCAACTCCGCCTGTCTTCGGCGAGCGCGATCTCGCACAGCTCCATGAGGGTCAAGGAACAGCTGCCTGTCCGTCGTAGCCACTCGGCCCGCTCGATCTCCCCCTTGCTCCTCAACCAGGCGACGACATCCACCTGGCCCCGCCGCCTCGACGCTGCTTGAAGAGGATGCATTTCATCCACGATCGATACTCCTTCGAGTTTCTGATCTCGGATGAAATTATGCTCGGCAGTTGCGCCAATCTATTGAGCGATAGTAGTCCCTGATGCCATTTAGGGTTTGCGCTTTCTATACCAAAGTCGGTTATCTGCTGCTAAAGAGGTGCGGCAGATTTGCCGCGGTGACGCCACCGGTCCGAAAGAGGCTGATGCCTCGACAATCGGACATGGGCACGAGAACGACGGCTACACTGTGGGGGCGGCTAGAACCTCTCCAGCAGCTCCTGGCAATCCTGCAGCAGCTCGCGCAGCCATCGTCGCTCAGCAATGGCTTTGGCGGTGTATCGTCCATGCTTGAGGGCGTTCTGGTTGCCCTTCGGAGCCCCGCCGCCGGCGCCGTGCATCCGGCAGACCGACCAACCCCTAACGGCGGGCGACCGGCACGGCTTCCCTGACCGCTTCGATCTCGCTCGGCAGCGTCTGGCCTGGGTCATAGGTGAGGGCTGGTGGTACATGGGGTTGATCCTCGGAATTAGCTGGCACCCCACCCCCCGCCTGGACGGTGCCGACGATGGCTTGGCCGCCTTTGTGGACATGGACGTGCTCGACGCTGACCTTCTGCTCGCCTTTGCCCCGATGCTTATCGAGGGCGAGTACCAGGTCGGCGTAAGTGCGGGACAGCTTGGCGGCATGTTTCAGAGCGCTTTCGCGGCCGTCGTAGGTTTGGTTAGGCAGCATGGCTCGGCGATAGCATTCCATCGCCGCAGAGTGCGCCGCGACCATCTGGGCGCCCAGCATTCCCTCGAGCTCGTCGGCTGGCTTGGCCCCGATCATGGCCAAAGCGGCGGCGGCGAACTGCTTGGTCTGAGTTTCCTTGTCGGCGTGGGCGACCCAGAGGGTGTTGGCGACTTGGTTCAGCAAGACAGTGTTGAACGTATCGTCCTTAGAGCCCCCGACGCACTTGAGCTCTCCTTTGAGCGACGGGTCATCCGGTGCCGGAAGCTTTACCGTCACAGGCTTTGGAGTGGCCTTCGTCATGGATGCCTCGCATTGCCCACCAGGCGACCCTGCAGAGGCGTTGTCGCTAGCGAGGGCCTTTTGCTCCTGGCTGCGTCGATCGTCTGGAGCACATGAGTTACTATCATAGGTCTACCCCTAAGTCATCAAGCTTGAACAATAACTTGCCTTACATCTTCGCCAGGTGTCCGTACTGTGTCCTCATTCCGCATTGCCCGCTACATGCGATAGTGCCGGCAGGTGCCACCTAGGCCACTTTTTTCGCGGGAGGCCGCCAGAGAGGGCTCCGTGAAGGGTTGTGATGGTCTTCCCGTTTCGACCGTCACGCGCGCGTGGGGGGTATACTGCAGAGGCATCACGACCCATCACACCCCTATCGCGGCTCTTAGCTTCAGGCCTTCGAAGCCCGCTCGGCCTGTTCCGGGCTGCCGCTTGTCGGCAAAGCCCCGATCCTTCAGGACCTGGGTTAGGCGTTTCTGGCTGCCGGGATTTTCGCCTGCGGTGTCGGCCCACTCCTTCCAGCTCTGCCACAGTTCCGTGCTTCTCACCCAGTCGAAGGTGCCGGCGCTCTCGCAGCATTCCTGGAGCCAGAGGGCGAAGCTGTCTTCTGCGTCGAGATAGGCCTCGGTTGCGGCGCGCACCGCCTCCGGCTGAGCAAGGCCATTGCGCTGCCATTCCAGGCAGCCTTGGATCATCCAGCCGAGGATTGCGGGCCATTCCGCAGCTAGCTTCTCGGGCAGCTGTTCGTCGCGCTCCTCGGCGGGGATGGTGACCGTGAAGGGCACGAGGTTCATGCGTCGGCGGATGGCCTCGTCCACGCCTCTCAGCCCGGGCTTGTGGTTACCGGCGATCACGAGCTTGAACTGAGGAATGAACTCGAAGAAGTCCTGCCGCATGAACCGGGCGGAGATCCTATCCCCGCCGGTCAGCGCCTTGATCTTGCTCTCTGCCCAGCGCCGGCCTTCCTCGGTCTCGATGGCTGTCACGAGACGGGCGCCGCGGAGGCCGGCCAGGCCGGTGGGGTGCTGATCTCCGCGCGAGGCCAGAAAGAGCTCGATCGGGGCCGTCGTGGCATAGTCACCGAAAATGCCGGAGGCCACGCCCAACAGGACGCTCTTGCCGTTGCCGCCGGTGCCGTGAAAGAAGGCCAGCGCATGTTCGCGGGTCACGCCGGTCAGGGCATATCCGAAGAGACGCTGGAGGAATTGCTGTAGCCCGTGGTCCCCGCCCGTCACTCTCGCGAGAAATGCCAGAAAGGTCGTTGGCTCTGCCTCGCTGGGCGCAACCGCCGTGCATTTGGTCACGTAGTCTTCCGGGCGAATTTTCTGGAGCAGGCCGGACCGAAGATCGATCACGCCGCCCGGCGTATTGAGCAGCCAAGGATCCGAGTCCCACTGGTCGACCGTTGCCGCAATTCGGCGGTCGGCCCGGGCCAGGCGTTCCACAGCGGTAACCGTCTGCAAGCGGGCGAGCTGACGGGGGATGTTGGGCATGTTGCATTCGGCGCTCGCTGTCCGGCAGATGCGCCTCGCAAGGTCCAAAGCTCGGAGCGTGTCGTCCCGCTTCCAGCGGACACCATCCCACTCGAGCCACTGCCCCCAGGCGGCGACATAACGAAGATGGGGGCCGTGCACCTCGGCGAATTTCAGTGCCAGGGCTTCGTCCGTGAACTCTGGCGGCCTGAAGTCGCCACCGCCGCCTCCTGTCTTGTAGGGCGCAATGAGCTCATCGAGCTCCGGAGGCAAGGCATCATCCATGGCGAGCCTCCCGCGGGCTCCGCAGGCCCGCCGCGAAGGCATCCGTGACCTTTCGGTCCAGTTCCCTCTGCCGCCAAGGTCGCCGGCGATCGTAGCTCGGCATCTTCTGAGCCGCCTTTTGCAGAACGTCGAGCGCGAGACTGGGCGGCATTCCCCAGCCCACGACGAGCCTCGCGAGACCGAAAGCCTCGCTGTTCAAGGTCGTCTCTTGCTGTCCGGCTGGCGCTTCCACGATCCGCTTATAGGCGTTGCAGGCGGCGGCCTCGCAGTAGGGCGACAACTTGCCGACGGGACGGAATGGCTCCCGCGCGGCCAGCCGAGGCTGCTCAGGCTCTTTGATGACCATCCATTCCGGCACCAGCGCGAGCGGCCGATCGAGCCCGAGATGCGGGTCCCAATCTCGACCGGGCCCGGGTGGCAGCATCAACGATCCGCCGTCGCCGCGGATGTCGAGCCCCGGCCCAAGCTTGCCGGTCGAGTTGCGTACCTCATGGCCGGGCCATTTGAACAGGCAATGGTACCCCCCGGATGGCGTGTGCGCGGTGGGCGTGACTGGATGAAAGTTGCGTCCAATGGCCTCGAGGCTATCAGGGCCATAGACGCCGGGCCTCACGTCCACATCCAGCGCGACAACGCTGCTGGGCTTGCCGGTTGAGATGCTCGGCACAGCGTCAGGCCAGCGTGCCCACCATTCCCTGATCTGCGCCTCGTTGGTGATGGCGTCGAGCAGGCCGTGCTCAGTTAATGGGACTTTCCGGGCCGAGACGGGGAATACCGGCCACTCGCGCCGGGCATAGGCGAGGGCAGCCTTGAGGGCGGCGCTCACCGGTCCCTCCCCAGGTTAGAGATGTCGTCGTCGAAGAACGGCCGGTCCTCTGCCGGCTTCTCCACCTGTAGCCGCGGGGGTCGCCGGGATTCCGGGCGCCGCGCCTGTTGCGCTCGGCTGCCGGCAGCTTCCTCCTGCTCCTTACCCGGCGTGAGATAGAGGTCCCACGTCTGGGTGCCGTCGGGCCTGGATTCGCCGCGGAAGCCGACCACACGGGCCTTGCCGAGGAAGCCGCTGAGATAGACGGTGCCCTTCGCGCTGGTGCGTTCCCAGAGGGAGCAGAGCAGCACCTTCTGGTCCATGGTTCAGGCATCCTGCTCGAGGGACGCCAGCCAGGCCGCAACGCTGCTTTTCTTGTAGTAGATTTCGCGACCCAGGCGAAGGCACGGAGGCCCCTCGCCAATGGCACGCCATCTCGCCAATGTCCGAACGCTGCGGTGGATCTGCGTCGCCAGCTCGCTTTCCGTCAGATAGCCTTCAAGGACAGTGGGCGAGGGCAAGCTTGCAGCAGAGCCCAGAAGTTTGGCCCTGCCATGTCCGCCTGCCAATATCTCGTTCGTCTCGGGTGCCATTTATGCGCCTCCATAGGGGTGTTTCGTGCCCCCTTATGGCGCCAGATGACAGTGCGAGGGAGACTGGGAAATCGGGTGTATTAGGGCGAATTGGGAATTCGCCTAATTCCCGCTGCTGCGAGCCTTCGTCTCCGCTTGTATCGCAGTAGTGGCCTCGCGGATGGCGTCGTCGCTGAAGCCCCGCGGATCGCCGGGTCCGGGCCCTGACGCCGCTATCCCGCAGTCTTCCCGGATGCCGACCTGCCAAGTCTTCCACGGAGAGCCCGATGTTCCGGGTCGCTCTCCTTGCTCTAGTCGAGCGCGGATCGCTGCGTCACGTTGAACCGGAGCTTTGGGCCCAGGTGTCTTCCTCGCTGGCTCAGCGGACGAAGACTGGTCCGGCTTCACAAGATGCAGCACAGGCGCCTTACGCTTCTCCAGCCAAGCTTCGAGGTGGTTTTGTTCGATGCGGATTTCGAAGATGATGCCCTCGTTCGCCGGCGATTTCATCGATTGGGCGCCGAAATGTATGTCCGCCCCCGACACCTCGGCCTGGCGGATCGCTGTCGGCATCAAGTAGGTCGTGCCATCGTTCCACGTGCGGTATACCTCGCCTACCCAGGGGACAGCCGGCGGTATCGCCTCCTTCTGCAGCAGCTCTTGGGCCGGGCCCGGCAGAATGCCGAGCGTTTTCGCGATGAGCCTGACCGCCTTATAAAGCTCGATCCAGCGATTGGGCTTATCACCCTGTAGCCCGCTATTGATCGCTTTACGGCAAAATCGGACAAATTTATCTCTCTCGTTGCGCAGGTTCTCGGATTGCTTTTTCTCCAGCCAGGCATCGAGGTGGTTTAGCTCGATGTAGATGTTCCTGAGGTCCCAGCCACCATCGTCGATCCAAATGAGTCCTTGGCGGAAATCGAAACTTGCGTATGTCAGCAACGACGGATCGATTTCTACGTATTTCAGCAATGACGGATCGATTTCTACGAGCTCCCAGGCTTCGTCATCCGGCATGGGGTATTTTGAGAATTCCAGTCCGGGCCCAGCCCAGGGCACAGCCGGCGGTATCGCCTCGGACAGCAGCGACGACCCGGCCACGGCCGGCACCATGCCGAGCGTTTTGGCGACGAGATCGACCGCTTGAGAAAGATCAATCCAGCGATTGGGCTTGTCGCCTTGCCATCTGGTATTGATGTCCTCAAATAACTTGTGTCTCTCGTCTATCTCGTTCTCGTCAGCCATCGCGCCCTCCCACTGGGCATCCACAAGGGTGATCGACGCGGCAGGCTGGTGTGGGGCCAGCCGTTCGGGAGCTACCCTAGCCGCGTCGATCGCGATCCTACTCGCTTGCCCGCCTCATCGGCACTACGTTTGCCGGCGCCGGGTTCACAATCCGCTCGACCAGCCCCGCCAGCTTCTCCAGCGCGTCGCGCTTCTCGGCCTCGTAGTCGTGGCGGTCGTAGACCGCTGCTACACCCTGGATGACGTGCCCTAGCACGCGCTCACTGATGTCCGGCCGCACGCCAACGCGCGCCATCAGCGTCCGGGCAGTCCGCCGCAGATCATGCAAGGTCCAGTGGGGCATAGGCTTGACCTTCTCGCCGGGCTTGGCGGCCTTCCGCATGGCGACCAGGATGGCCTCGTCGAGTGTCTCCTTGCTCTTGGCGAAGCCCGAGAACGGCGTGCCCTCCTGGGAGGGAAACACACACTCCCCCTCGGGCTGCTCCTCGATTAGGGCGACCATGGCCCTTGAAAGCGGTAGGGCATGGGGCCGCTTGGTCTTGTAGCGCTCGGCCGGGATCTCCCAGATGCCGTCCTTGTCGATCTCGCTGCGGACCATGCCGGCAACCTCGTTGCGGCGGGCCGCCGTCAGCAACAAGCCCTTGAGCAGGGCGCCGAAGGTCCCGCTTTCGCCGAGAACCGGCCAGATGAGGCGGAGTTCGTCATCGGACAGGATGCGGCTGCGGGTCGTCCCGGCCGCACGGGGCTCGACCCGGACGATTGATGCGCCAAGGATGAAGCGGTCATCGCGCTCGCCGTACCAGCTCAGGGCTTTACGGAAATAGGCCCTCGTCCGGTCGGCTGCGACGGGGCCGGAGCTGTCCTCGATCTTGTCGAGCATCTCGGCCACGTCAGATCGGCGCAGGTCATAGACGCCCCGCTTGCCGACCACCGGCTTAACCAACCGGGTGAAGGCCGATTCGACCTCCTTCCAGCGCCGCAGCTTCGGCTTGGCATAGCGCTCGATGAAATCGTCCAGCACATCGGCGACCGTCCTGCCCTCGACCTCCGGCTTCCGATCCTCGAGCGGATCCTCCCCGCGGTCAATGCGCCGGCGCAGATCGCGGGCATGGCGGACAGCCTTGAGCGCGGACCAGTCGGGGAACGCGCCAATGGTGTAGCGGTGCTCGCGACCCCGGAGGCGGTAATTGAGGATGAAGCTTCGATTGCCCCCGGCAGTGACCCTGACGCCGAAGCCGCGGGGCGCTGTGGTGCCCTGCAGCTTGTCCCCCGCGAAGTAGAAGATCTTGTTCCCCGTATCCGGCACCGGCAGCTTCTTGATGGTTTCCTCGCTGAGCTTCATGACCGCGACCCCATGATAGTGCCTTTGTGTCCGCACCGTGTCCGCGCTGCGAATGCGCGTGGGTGTCATTGAGTATGTGGGGAAATGTCAGAGAGTGTCAACAGAAATGCGCGCTACACTGGGACTTTCTGCGCGGACACAGGGCAGAACCGAGTCGGATCAACAACTTAGGAAAATAGGTCGTACGTGACTACGGATCAGAAGGTTTGGGGTTCGAATCCCTACGGGCGCGCCACCTCTACCCGATGGCCTGAACCCTTCGGCCGGACGTCATCTCTCGCTGTCGAGACTGGCCATGCCCGCCTCCGGGTAGCGCGCGCCGGCGGCCGCGTCGGGTGGCACAGCGGCTTCAATCGCGGCAAGATCCTTCGCGCTCAGCTTTACGCCCAGGGAGCCCAGCGCCTCACTCAGCCGGTCGCGCCGGCGGGCACCGATGACCAGCACGATATCCTCGCCCTGCTGCGCCACCCAGGCGATGGCGGCTTGGGCCACGCTGATGCCCATCACCTCCGCCACGCGGCGCAGGCTCTCCACCAGTCTCAGATTCGCATCGGCATTCGCACCTTGGAAGCGCGGGCTATGGGCGCGGAAATCGCCGGGTGCTATGGCCTCCTTGCGCCAATGACCGCTGATGAGGCCGCGCGAGAGCACGCCATAGGCGGTGATGGCGATACCGAGCTCGCGGGCCGTCGGCAGGATCCGCGACTCGATGCCGCGTGAGATCAGCGAATATTCGATCTGCAAATCGCAGATCGGATGGACCGCCGCGGCGCGCCGCAATGTCTCGGCGCCGACCTCGGAGAGGCCGATGTAGCGGACATAGCCGGCCTTCACCATATCGCCGATCGCCCCTACCGTGTCCTCGATCGGCACCTGGGGATCGAGACGTGCCGGCCGATAGACGTCGATGTAGTCGAGGCCGAGCCGGTTCAGGGAATAGGCGAGGAAGGTCTTCACCGCCGCGGGACGCCCGTCAAAGCCCACCCAGCCGCTGGCCGGATCGCGCAGTGCACCGAACTTCACGCTGACGAGGTACTGCCCACGCGGCACGCTCCTCAGCGCCTCGGCGATCAGCATCTCGTTATGACCCATGCCATAGAAATCACCGGTGTCGAGAAGCGTGATGCCGGCATCGAGCGCGGCATGGATCGTGGCGATGCTCTCCCGGCGGTCCGATGGACCATACGCCCCCGACATCCCCATGCAGCCGAGACCGAGGGCGGAGACCTGAGGACCTTGGGTCCCGAGTTGACGCTGTTCCATGCGATGTCCTCCTTGAGGCGATACGGACCTCTTGGCCCGACCCGGCAAATAATGGGGGCTGGCGCTTCGTTCGGTAATCCGTCATTAACTGAGCGGGTTATACGGATATCTGCACAATGCCTGAGTTCGACCTCGCCGATCTTGCCGCTTTTGCCGCGGTGGCGCAGCAACGGAGCTTCCGCGGCGCGGCGGCTCTGCGCGGCGTTTCCGCCTCCACCCTCAGTGAGGCGGTGCGCCGGCTGGAGGCGCGCCTCGACCTGCGTCTTCTCAATCGCACCACGCGGAGCGTGACGCCGACGGAAGCCGGAACGCGGCTGCTGGAACGACTGCTGCCCGCGCTGGGCGAGGTCTCCGCCGCCCTCGAAGCCGTGAACGGCTTTCGCGACACTCCCCGCGGCATGCCGACCGGCACGCTGCGCCTCAACGTGCCCCTCATCGTGGCCACCATGATCCTGCCGCCGATCGTGGCGGGCTTTCTGAAGACCCATCCCGGCATCACCCTGGAGATCGCGGCTGAGGACAGCTTCATCGATGTGCTGGCCGCGGGTTTCGATGCCGGCATCCGGTATGACGAGAGGCTGGAGCAGGACATGATCGCCGTGCCGATCGGCCCCCTCCGGCAGCGCTTCGCCGCAGCGGCGGCACCCTCCTATCTCGCCGCCCATGGCCGGCCGCAGCATCCCGGGGATCTGCTCGGCCATGCGTGCCTCCGCCACCGCTTCCCCAGCGGCGTCACCCCGCCTTGGGAATTCGAGCGCGGCGGCGAGATCGTCCGCATCAGCCCCCGCGGGCCGCTGATCGCAACGACGCCGGAGCTCTGGGTCAGCGCCGCCGTCGCCGGCCTCGGCGTGATCTGCAGCTTCGAGGAATTCCTGGCGCCGGCGCTGGCGGCCGGCCGGCTGGTCCCGGTGCTCGAAGACTGGTGGCAGAGCTTCTCGGGGCCGTTCCTCTATTACGCAAGCCGGCGGCATATGCCCGCCCCCTTGCGCGCCTTTGTCGATTACATCAAGGCGACGCCCGAACCGCACTGATTGCGCCCACTTTGCCCGGCGCTCCCGAACATGCGATCATGGCTTTCCCCCGACGAAATTATGCGAGGCCCGCCATGGCGAAATATCTGCTGGTCAGCTTCAAAGCCTGTCCCTGGGTGCAGCGAGTCGCGATCGTGCTGCGCGAGAAGAAGGTCGATTTCGAATTCCGCCATATCGAGGCGGATAACCGGCCCGACTGGTTCAGGGCCATCTCGCCGCATAACAAGGTGCCGGTGCTGCGCATCGACGATAGCGTGTCGCTGTTTGAATCCAATGCGATCTCGGAATATCTCGACGACACGGTGGCCCCGCGTCTCCATCCCGAGGATCCGGTCGCCCGCGCCGTCAACCGGGCCTGGATCGACTACATGCCGAGCTTCGTCGATCAGACATCGGCCCATGCCTATGTCGACAGCGAAGATGCTTTCAACAAGGCGGCGGCCGAGATTCCGGTACCCTTCGAGCGGCTCGAAAGGGCGCTGGAAAAGCAAGGCAGCGGTCCCTTCTTCAACGGCGCCCATTATTCCCTGGTGGATGCGGCCTATGCGCCTTTCCTGCAGCGCCATCTCTTCCTGGAGCGAATCAGGCGGGTCGGCCATATCGAGAAGTTCCCGCGGCTGAAGGCCTGGGCCGAGGCCCTGGCGGCGCGCCCCTCGACCCATTCCTTCCCGCCGGCCGAGTTCGAGGCGATGTACCGCGACATGGTGAAACGCCGCGGCAAATGGATCTCGCAATTCGTCGACGGCTCGAAGGCGGCGGCGGAGTAATCGCCGCCGCACCCGAGCAATAGCGCCTCCGTCGTCTCTTAGACGATGCGCGCGAATGGGCCCAGCCTCTGTGGGCCCAGCATCTGTCGGCCAAGCGTCTGTGGGCACAACCTCGGCAGGCCCATGGCCCCGCTCGCGACGGTTGTGATAAGTTCCCTCATCTTCGCGCGGAAAATCCTGCGCGATGCGAGAACGAGCGGATCAGAGACCCTTGCGGATACTGCTCACGAACTGGAATTTGAACAGCCGCGGCGGGACTGAATTGGTGATCCGCGATATCGCCCTCGGCCTGCGGGCGCGCGACCATATCCCTGTCCTCTATGCCACCTCCCTGGGTCCGGCCGCCGATGAGCTCAAAGCCGCCGGCATCCCGGTCGTCGACGATCTCGCCCGTATCGGCGAGGCACCGGACATCATCCACGCCCATCATTTCTTCACCACCGGCGAGGCGCTGATCCGCTTTCCGCGCACGCCCGCGATCCATGTCTGCCACGGCTGGGGCTCGGTCCTGGAGCGCCCGCCCCGCTTCCCGCAGATCCGCCGCTATGTCGCGGTCTCCGACTGCACCCGCGACAATATCGTCAACCGCGAGGGAATTGCGCCGGAGCTGGCCACGATCCTGCCGAACGCGGTGGATCTCACGCGCATCCCCGAGCGGCCCGATCCCCCGCCGGAGCGTCCGCGGCGCGCGCTCGCCTTCACCTCGCAACCCCATCTTCCCATCCTGCCGGCGCTCCGCGACGCCTGCCGCGCGCGCGGCATCTCTCTCGCGATGATGGGGGTGGGCCGCGATGATCCCATGCCGGAGCGGACCTTGGTCGCCTGCGACCTGGTCTTCGCCACGGGGCGGAGCGCGATCGAGGCGCTCTGCGCCGGCTGTGCCGTGATCACCTGCGACATCAACGGCCTCGGCGGTCTGGTGACGCCCGACAACTACGACCGCTTCCGGCGGCATAATTTCGCGCTCCGCAGCCTGGTGAACCCGGTCACGGCAGAGACGGTCGGCACCGAGATCGATCGCTATGATCGCCCAGGCAGCGAAGCGGTCTCGGCACGCATGCGGGCCGAGGCCGATCTGGACATCTATCTCGACCGGCTGAGCGAGATCTACCGAGCAGCGATCGAGGATTATCGGACCAAGCCGCCGGCGGACGACGACATCGCCCAGGCGGTCCAGCGCTTCCTGCATGAGTCCTTGCCGCGCTGGCCGCATGATGGCGAGTGGGGCCGAAACGGCGGCGGCGCACCGCCGGAAGCGGAGCCCGCGAGTTCGCCCAACGATATGGATTTGACGGTCCATGTCGACAGGCTGATGGAGCTCTATCGCTCGGCCATCGAGGATGAGCGCGCCAACCACGCGGCGAAGGAGATCGCCGAGAGAGTCCCCAACGGCCACGGCAGCGCGCCGGTGCCGGACGGCGAACATCTGGCTCGGCTCGAAGCCGATCTGGCGGCGCATCGCGCCGCGCTGGAGGAGATCCGCGGCTCGACCTCCTGGCGGATCAGCGCGCCGCTGCGCTGGATCGGCCGCGCGCTCGGGCGGGGGCACGGCTCCGGCGCGCTCTAGCCGCCGGCGCCGCCTGTCAGGCGATGCGCGTCCGGACGCTGCCGACGCTCTCGATGACGCCTTCCAGCAGATCGCCACGGTTGACGGCGGCCACCCCTTCGGGCGTGCCGGTGAAGATGAGATCGCCGGGGGCGAGACGGACCAGGCCCGAGAGATAGGCGACGGTCTCGGCCACGCTCCAGATCATCCGGTTGAGATCGGAGCTCTGGCGCGTCTTGCCGTTGACCTTGAGCTCGATGCTGCCGCGCGCCGGATGGCCGATGCGCGATGCCGGCACGATCTCGCCGATGGGGGCGGAGAAATCGAAGCCCTTGCTCATGTCCCAGGGCCGGCCGGCTTTCTTGGCCTCGTTCTGGAGGTCTCGCCGGGTCATGTCGAGACCGGCGGCATAGCCATAGACATGCCGGAGCGCTTCGCCCGGCCTGATGTCGGAACCGCCATTCCCGATGGCCGCCACCAGCTCCATCTCGTGATGGAGATCGGAGGTCCGGGGCGGATAGGGCATGCCCGCGCCGCCGGTCAGCACGGCGTCGGCCGGCTTGGTGAAGAAGAAGGGCGCCTCGCGGGTCGGATCGCCGCCCATCTCGCGGACATGCTCGGCATAATTCCGGCCGACGCAGAAGATGCGCCGCACGGGAAAGCTGCCGCCGCCGGCGACGGGAACGGCAGGGACGGGCGGCGGGGCGATGACGAAGTCGGACATAGTGCTCCTCAGGTGATTCAGATCAGGCGGTGCCCCGAAAGCTCATCCTTGAGATAGGCGTAGTAGATCGGCGCCGCGATGACGCCGGGGATGCCGAAGGCGGCGTCCATGACGAGCATGGCCAGCAGCAGCTCCCAGGCCCGAGCGCGGATCTGGCTGCCGATGATGCGCGCATTGACGAAATATTCCAGCTTGTGGATCAGCACCAGGAAGATGAGCGATCCGGCCGCCGCATAGGCCGAGGCGCTGAGGCTGACGACGACGATGACCGTATTGGAGATCAGATTGCCCAACACCGGCAGGAGGCCGGCGATGAAGGTGACGACGATCATCGTCTTGGTCAGCGGCAAATGGATGCCGATCGCAGGCAGGATCACCAGCAGATAGATCGCGGTCAGCGTCGTATTCAGCGCCGAGATGCGGACCTGGGCGAAGACGACGCGGCGGAAGGCATGAGCGATCAGGCCGACCCGGCCCGCCAGCGCGGCGGTCAGCGGGCCCAATTGGCGCGGGGTGGTATAATCGGCCAACGCGATCATGCCGCCGATCACCATGCCGATGATGATCTGCACGAACATCCGCGCGATATGCTCGCCGGCGGTCTGCAGCATGCCGGCATGGCTTCGCAGCCAGCCGGCGGCCGCATCCTCCAGCTCTTGCGAATTGGACGGCAGATAGGCCTGGGCCCAGTCCGGCAGATGGCTGCGCGCGGTATCGACCACATCGGCCATCTTCTGCATCAGCACGGGCAGGCTCTCCGCCCGGTCGTTGAGCAGGCCCAGCAGGCCCAGCACGGCGAGCAGCAGCAGCGTGGCGATGATCAGCCAGAGGACGACGAGGGCAGCGATCCTTCCCAAGGAATGGCGCATGCCGGCCAGCCGCAGCCGGGCGGCCGCGGTCTCGACCAGCTCGAAGACCAGCAGGCCCGCGAGCAGCGCCGCCAGGAGGTGAAGGTGAAGCACGCCCAGCAGACCTGCGGCCGCCAGGACCCAGGCCGCCACCTCGCATCGTTGCGCTTGCGTCATTGCGTCCCCTCGGATTGCGCCGTCAGCTTAAGGGCGGCGGACCGGCGTTCCAAGCCGACCCGCTATTTGGCAGGGATCGTGCTCGATTGTCCCTTCTTCCACCTGGTCGATGACCAGCAGGCGCACCGGCACCGTCCCGCTATTGCTGCCGAAATGCCAGGTATCGACGGCCTCCACGACGATATCGCCGGTGTGATACTGCCGCTGCTTGCCGCCGTCGAACTCCACCGTCAGATCGCCCGCCAGCACATAGGCATAGCGCGAAAAGGGATGCTTGTGGCGCGCCAGCCGCGCGCCCGGCGCGATGTCGTAGGTGGAGACGATGAGGACCGGGTGGTGGGACGGCAACACGAGAGGCTGGCCGATATCGGTCTTGTCGGTGGTGAGCAGGGTCTTGACCGTCACCGGCGGCGCGGTATCCGCAGCCGCGACGCCCGCGAGGCAGAGCCCCATGAGCAAGGCCGCCAGACGGGCGGTGGAAAGCATCGAGCTCATGACAGGATCCTTGGAGCCAAACGGGGGCGGAGTATGGCGTAACTCCCGGGCCGCACAATGGTCCTTCGCCGGCGCGACGGGTCGCTGCGGCGGGTTGCCCGGCAAGGCAGATGCGCGGGGCGGCCCGGGGGCTATAATGCCGGCCCGTTCATTTCACCCACCTGGATCTCATGGGCCAGCGGCGCCCTCAGCGGCAAAGAAGAGAAGGCCAAGGGAGACCGGCGCTGCTGCGCCGGCTGGGCCGCCTCGGCGCGGCGCTCGCCCTTGCGATCCAGCTTCTGCTGCCCGTTATCGCCATGCCGCCGGTGGCTCTCGCCGCAGCGGGCGGCGGAGCCATGATGCCGGCCGCAGCGATCCTGGCCCAGGCGTCGGCCGTCTGGGGCAGTGCCGCCCTCTGCGAGCCCGGCAGCGCCCCTTCCCATGAGGGCAAGCAAACTCCACACCTCGTCCATCCCTGCCCGATATGCTGGGCCGTGCAGCAGGCGGCAAGCCTCCTGCCGCCGAGCCTGCCGCCCTTGCCTCTGGCGTCGGCCCCGGTCTGGCTCAAAGCGGCGGTCCCCGACGACGATCCCTCGCTTCGCCGAGATCTCTCCCCGGCCCAGCCGCGCGGCCCGCCCCTCGTCTGAAAGATCGATCCGGCTATCGGCGCGGCTCGGCCGCGCCTCATCGCATTCAGACGAAGGACGACGACATGAACCGATTCCTGCCCGCCGCGAGCCTCGCGGCTCTCCTCCTTGCCGCCACCCCCGCTTTGGCTCATGTCGAGCTGGAGAGCGACAAGGCGCCGGCCGGCGCCAGCTTCAAGCTTGTGCTCATGGTGCCCCATGGCTGCGCCGGCTCGCCGACCGTGGGGCTGCGCGTGAAAATTCCCGAGGGCGTGATCAAGGCCAAGCCCATGCCCAAGCCCGGCTGGAAGATCCTGACCGTGGAGGAGAAGCTGGCCGAGCCCGTCGATTACTACGGCACCAAGCTCACGGAGGATGTCCGCGAGATCGACTGGACCGGCGGCGATCTGCCGGACGCCTATTACGACGAGTTCACCTTCATCGCGAAGCTGCCGGACAAGCCCGGTGCGGTAATCTATTTCCCAGTGATCCAGGAATGCGCCAAGGGCGAATTGCGCTGGATCGAGATTCCCGCCCAGGGACAGACGGGCGAAGATTTGAAGCGCCCGGCGCCGGCCCTGACACTGGGCCCGAAGCAGGCGGGCGGCGACGACTGACGATGGCCTGGCGAGGGGTGCGGCGATGCCGGCCCCTCGCCGACCCATCATGATGATGAGCAGGCTCCTCGCCCTCCTTCTGCTTGCGGCAGCGGCGCTTCTCGGCGCCGAGCCGGCCGGCGCCCATGCGATGCTGCTGGAATCGGACCCGGCCGACGGCGCCGTGCTGGCGCAATCGCCATCGATGGTGCTGCTGCGCTTCGACGAGCCGGTGACTCTCGCCAAGGTCGAGATCCTGGATTCCACCGGCAAGCCAGCCGGCGGCACCATCACCGTCATGGCGCAAGATGCCGAGCTTCATCTTCATATTCCCGCGGCCCTGGCCGATGGGACCTATCTCCTCAGCTACCATGTCACCTCTCTCGATTCCCATCCCGTGGGCGGCACCATCGTCTTCAGCATCGGCACGCCCAGCAGCGGCGCTATCGCAGGGCTGCAATCGCGCCTCGCCGATAAGAGCAGCCCCTGGCCGCTGCTCTCGACCATCACGCGCCTGCTGCTCTTCATCGGCCTGGTGGGTGCGGCCGGCGGGACGATGTTTCACGCTCTTGTGGGACGCGACCTGCTGCGGCTCGACCGGGAGACGCGTCGCGGCACGGTCGCGCTCGCTCTGCTCGGCCTGCTGGCGGCGCTGGCGGGGATCGGCATCGAGGGGGCGGCCCTCACCGATACCGGCGGGGCGGGAATCCTCCACGGCAGCACTTGGCGCCTCGGCGAATTGACCAGCCTCGGTCTCAGCCTCACGGTCGCGGCGGTCGCCCTCACCCTCCTCATCCTCGCCCTCGAGAGCGCCCGGGGATGGCTGGCGGTGCTGGCGCTGCCCGCCGGCCTCGTAGCCCTGGGCAGCCTGGCGCTGACCGGTCATGCGCTGACCGCCGGGCCGCTCTGGCTGACGGCACCGGTGCTCGCCATCCATGTTCTGATGGCGGCCTTCTGGCTGGGCGCGCTCTGGCCGCTATGGCAGGCCGTCGGGCGACGGCGGCCGGAGGCGGCCCTCGATCTGCTGCAGCGCTTCTCCGTGATTGCGATTCCCGCCGTCGCCTTGCTGGTCGCCGCCGGCACCACCTTGGCGGTGTTGCAGCTCGGCCGGATCGGGGAGCTTCTCACCACGGCCTATGGGATTCGACTCCTCTCCAAGCTCGCCTTTGTCGTTCTCCTCCTGCTTCTGGCCGCCCTCAACCGCTTCTGGCTGACGCCGGCTTTGGCTGCGGGACGCGCCCCTGCGACCCATCGCCTGCGGGCCAGCATCGGGCTTGAGATCGGGCTCGGCATCGCCATTCTGGCGGCGACCAGCAGCCTAGGCGAGGTACCGCCGCCCCGCGCCCTGATCGCCGCAGCCATGGCGCATGACATGACCGCCGGCGCCGCGATGCCGGGCTTCAGCGTCGTCACCTTCGCGGGCGAGCGGGGGGCTGCGATCGAGGTGACGCCGGCGGCGCGAGGGCCGAATCTCATCACCCTTCATCTGTTCGATGCGGAGGGAAAGCCGCTGACGCCGCAGGAGGTGACGATCGAGATCTCCCGGCCCGCGGCCGGTGTCGAGGCCATCACCCATCCGATGACCGCGACGACACCGGGCCTCTATCGCTGGGAGGGCGCGCCCCTGCTTTTGGCCGGCGACTGGAATCTCCGGCTCCTCGTGCTCATCTCCGATTTCGAGGAGATCCGTTTCGATACCCGCATCCCCATCCGCTGATGCGGCAGGCTCGGTCAGGGAGACCATCGATGCTGAAACCATTCCCGCTCATCCTTCTGGTCGGCCTGCTCGCCGGCGCATCGGCGTCGGCCGGCGAAGCGACGATCACGGTCGAGAAGGCCTGGGCGCGCGCCACCACCTCGGCGGCGGCGACGGGGGTCGTTTATCTCAGCCTCGCCGATACGGGGCCCGCGGCGGACCGGCTGGTCGGGGTCGCGACCCCGGTCGCTTCCCATGCCGACATGCACATCATGGTGATGGAGGGGAATGTCATGCAGATGCGCCCCGTCGATGCCGTGGATGTGAAGCCGGGCGAGCGCATCCAGTTCAAGCCGAGCGGGCTCCACATCATGCTGACCGATCTGAAGCAGCCGCTGACGCGCGGCGAGCGCTTCCCCGTCACCCTCGATTTCGAGAAGGCAGGCAAGGTGGATGTCGAGGTTCTCGTTCTGCCGATTGGGGCGACCGGCTATCCGTGAGGTTTCAGGCGCGCCCGGCTTGTCCCGCCAGCGGTGGTGTCCGACATGCTCCCGGTCCGGACCATGCGAAGACCCCCTCACCCCGACCCTCTCCCCCCTTCAGGGGGCGAGGGGGAAGAAAGCAAGGGGGGCTCAGCCCCGCCTAACCCTCTTGCCAGCTTCCCATGTGCAGCGACTGGGGCGAGATTTCGCGCAGGACGAAGCGCAGGGGCAGGGCGCCGCGGAGCCACCTTCCGCCACAATCCTAGTTTAATATCATAAAAATCAATGGCTTGCCAATTCGATGCGATTCCTACCCACGTTTTTACCCACATTCAAAGGGCTGGTAGCCGGTCTTCAACGCACGATATATTTTGTTGTATATTGGTCCACTTACCCCTCAATTGCTGCCGATTTGGTGCAGTGCGGCGAAACGACGAGATGTGCCAACTGCGGAAGCTGAGGCATCGAAATCTACTTACTCTTACCCTGGGCAACCCCGTGCCGGGTGCTTCCGTGCCATCGTCTTATTTGTCAGCAAGCTGCCAGACGGCTTCCCAGCCCTCCGGCGGTGGCTGGAGCCGAAAATGGGCAATGCGGCGTAGGAATACACTCGCTGGACCGTCATCGGGGACAAGTTCAATGCAACACCTGAACGCAGCTTCCGCTTCGCCCCACTGCCGGGCCCGATAAGCCTCCAGTCCTTTGCCGAATGCGGCCGCGAGGTCGAGCTTCGCCGACGCCGCTTCCCCGTGCCGCCCGATGAGCTCGAAGACCCGCTCAGGTTCCCCACTGCCGACGACCAGGATGCGGTCGATCTCGCGAAACTCGAAGGCGTCCTTTGCCATCTCCATCGTCAGCTCGTTAACAAGTAGACGGGTGCCATAGATCTTGTTGGCCCCCTCTAGCCGAGAGGAGAGGTTCACCGCGTCGCCCATGACGGTGTAGCTCATGGACTGGGGCGACCCGACATTGCCGACGACAACGTCGCCGCTGGCAATCCCGATTTGCATGTCGATATGGGGCAGGTGACGCTTTATACCCATGACCTCCGGCAAGCTCTTGCGAACCTGGTTCAACTGATCCAGCTGCTGCAGGCTCGCCTCGCAAGCCAGCCGAGCCTGGTCGTGCGCCGCGCCGAAGGGTGGCCCCCAGAAGGCCATGATGCCATCGCCGACATATTTGTCGATAATGCCGCCGGTACGCTGGATCGGCTCCGACATCGCAGTCAGATAGTGATTGATCACGTTGACTAGCGTGACGGGCGTCATGCCCTCGCTGAGTGCGGTGAAGCCCACCATGTCCGAGAAGCAGATTGTCATGACCCGCCGCTCGCCCTTGGCCGCCAGCAGCTCGGGTCGCTCCACTAAACGGATTCCGCTCATATTGAAACATATCCGGCATGAGCGAAGTAGTTGGCGCATTCGTCTGCGCCGAGGCGAGGCACGAAGAGGCCAATTCGGCGGCGAAGGCTGCGCTGCGTCCGCTCGGCAGCTTTGCGCAGATACGCCTTGAGCTTGCTGAAGGACATCTCGATCGGATTGAGATCGGGCGAGTACTTGGGCAGATATAGCAATTCCGCGCCAACGGCCTCGATCGCTTGCTCGACGCCGGCAACCTTGTGGGCTCGGAGATTGTCCATCACGACGATATCGCCGTGGTTGAGCGCGGGAGCCAGGCATTGCTCGACGTAAGACAAAAAGATTTCTCCGTTCATGGCTCCTTCGATCACCAGGGGCGCCGTCATTTCGTCGCAGCGCAGGCCAGCCACGAAGGTCAGGGTCTTCCAGGTTCCAAGCGGGACGCGCCCGATCAGCCGCTCGCCGCGCGGGCAGCGGCCATAGCGGCGGGCCATGGTAGTGTTCACCCAGGTTTCATCGATGAAGACAAGGCTGGATGAATCAAGCAGGGCCTGCTGCCGGATCCAATGCCGGCGCGCCCGGGCGACATCGGCTCGTTGCTGCTCAGCCGCGCGCAGGCTTTTTTTTGAAGCTGATGTCGTGACGCTCCAGAAAACGCCACAGCGCGCTGCGGCTGCCCGGCATTCTCTGCTTGTGCAGGGCCGCGACGAACTCTTCGAGCGTCCAATCCGGCCGCTCGCCGACCAGCGCGAGGACCCCGTCCGCGTAGTCCTCCAGCGGCGATCGGCTGCCGCCGCGTGGCCGCGGCGCACGGCGCCCTTCCCGCCGCCACGACTGAAGCCATTTGACCGCCGAGCTGGCGCTGACTTCAAAACGCTCCGCCGCCTCACGCCGCGATGCTCCCCCTTCAACCGCTTCGATCACACGCTCGCGCAAATCCAACGAACAAGCCTTGGGCATGGCGCTCCTCCGCAAACCGAATCGCCCCAGACTCTGCCCGATTCGTCACCCCTGGGAATCCCGATTCAAATCTGCCGGGAACCGCTTTAGGCCCTCAACGATACGTGGATCGACGTACTTCCCGAAGGTCTCCCGTACCCGCTCCTTGGTGCGCAGTTCTCGGATCATCCGGTTGAAGGCTATAGTCAGGGCACCGACCTCGTCCCGCGTCGTGATCGGCAGCTCGGTGTCGAGAGAACCCCCCTCGACGGCGACGGCACCCTTGACCAAGCGTCGAAGTGGCCGCACTAAATTGACCGTCACCGTTGCGGCCACTACGAGGCCGATGCTCAGCGCGGCGACGATAAGCAGGACCCCGTAACGAGTTGCTTGTCGCTGGGCATCGATGATCATGCCAACGGCCCCATCAAGAAGACCCAGCATCTCGGAGCGCACCGCCGCCGTCTCCTGGTTGAGAGCGTCACGCTTCTCATCTAGCGCCGCCAGCGCACCCTCCATCTCGGCTCGCTCCTGAGCAGCGGAGCCGGGCTTCAGCAGGGCTCGGGTCTTCTCGTAGCTGGCCTGCTCGCGCTGAACATATTCCAACCGAGTATCCAGCCGGCCGAGGAGAACTTTGTCGCTGAAGCTGGTGGGATCGTCTATCTCTTCAGCAATGAGATGGCGCGCCAGCGTGAGCTGTCGACCGACTTGCTTGGCTCTTTCATCCGCCTCGGCAACGAGCCGTGCGAAATCTGCCGAACCTTCCTGCGCCTCGGAGATCCCCAGCAGCAGCCGCCGCACATAGAGCGCTTCTTCGAGAGACTTCGCCTGGGCGTCCGATAAGGCAGCATAGATCGGGACGTAGGTCTTGTTGATATTGCCCACTAGATTCTGGATGTTATCTGCCTGCCGCTCATTGATCCAGGCAACCGCGGCTGCGAGTACCGACAGGAGCAGGACCAGTCCGAAGATCTTCAGGCCGATGGTTCTGTGCATGGCCTCTGCCCTCCGCTTGGCCCCAGGGACATCTCTAGCATCGCTCGCACCATCCCCATTGCCCTGACAGCAAGGAAAGGCGCTACGCTGTCGAGTTGTCCCGTCGATCCGTACCCCCTCTGCCTCTATAGCATCGAACGGCTCAGGATGTCGGGACCGCATGCTGGTCATGAGCACCACCAGCTACAGCGTTGGTTACGCTATCAGGTCCTTCGCCCACCTGTAGACCGGAACATCCCCTGCTGATCACGGGCCGGAGATTCCCGGTTTTGGCTTCACCATGATCGGCGGGGGATAAGACCTGTGCCCGAGGCACTTGTGAGCTCAAAACCGAGAGCAGTCGCGAGAGGACTGGTCCATAGCCTCGAACACCCCATTCGGACACC
Organism: uncultured Alphaproteobacteria bacterium; assembly: GCA_963757155.1. GTDB lineage: Bacteria > Pseudomonadota > Alphaproteobacteria > Dongiales > Dongiaceae > DASXQK01. The sequence continues at coordinate 313,764 of CAVWQS010000010.1, read as the reverse complement.
CGATGACTTGAGCCCTTCCTCGAGAACGGGGAATCACGTTCGCCCTGTCACGGTTTTCTAGGGGGTGAACTCATGAACATGCAAGAGTCCGCTTAAGATCGGTAAGCTGCCATCATTCGCGACAGCCGGCACTTCCGAGAAGTGCCAGGAGCGGACATCCGCATTTCCGGGTGATGCCCGCCACTGCCATTACTGGCACCAGGGTCACGAACGGCACCTCGGCACCGGCCTCCGCGTCACTGCCGGCCCGACCTGCCCAACTCGCCGGCGCGACGACCACGAGACAAGCGATCCGCATCGCAGACGCGCCACGCAGGGTCATTGCCGCTAACGCCTAGCCTGCTCTTCCCTGACGGCCGCGAGTACGGCAGGATTGCGACCATCTTCAAGCGTCCATTCCCAATCCCGTTGCAGCTTGTCGTCCCGCAGGTGCTCGCGCGGATGCGTCTCGACGAGAGGCACGAAGAGCTCGCTCGACACATCGCCCAGGCTTTGCAATGCACGATACGACCTGGAGGATGTCCAGGCACTGAAATGATCCGCAGAAGACCAGTGCGCAGTCAGTAAATACGGCACTTTATCGCCAGCCGGCACAACGAGGAGGGGACCGGAAAGCTGGTAGGGGTGTGCCTCGAATTGTCCGGTTAGAGTTTCAAACGGTTGCGCTCCGGCAGCGCCCAACTCTGCCAGCGCCTGCCGCACCGATTGTATCTGGGTGTCGTCGAGAGCGGTATCGACGAGGATGCGGGTTTCCGACATCAGGCGATCGCCGAGAACTTCGCCCGCCATCGGGGGGCGCCACTTTCTGAGGTACAGGGCTGTCCACCAGTGCGGGGCCGACTTCTGAATCACCCGATGCTGGCGTTCGCCGTGCCATGCATTCATTTGCTCCTCACTGTCAAAGCGCGCTCCGAAGTACACCCATGTCGTGTCCCGAACCGGGCCGAAGTAGGCTGTCCGAAAACCGGGCTGTGCCGCGGCCAGCGGCACCACCTTGGCCTGAAAGGGCTGAAAGTCGGTTTCTTTCCCCGGAATGATCTTGAAGGCGGCCTCAAGAACCGCGAAGGGGCCTGTTGCTTTCGTTGCTGTCACGAGATGTGCTCCTATGAGGGGTTATTGAACTCTCTTGTGGAATTCAAACGGACACTGTTGTCCGATTTTTTCAGAACTCTTGGACTGTCGGCCTCAGTACAATCTCATTGATGTCGACGTCTGCCGGCTGCTCAATAGCGTAAGCGATGGCGCGAGCGACCGAACTCGCGGGGATCGCCTTCCTGTAGAAATCCACTAAGAAGTCGTGGCTCGCTGGGTCGGTAGTGGCGGAGGTGAGCTCGCTGTCGACCGCACCTGGCTCTACGACCGTGACGCGGATTTCCCCGCCGACTTCATGACGCAAGCCTTCTGAGATAGCGCGGACGGCAAACTTCGTGGCGGAATAGACGGAACCGCCCGGACTGAACACCTTGAAACCCGCTACCGAGCCGAGGTTGATGAAGTGGCCGCTTCTGGCCTTGGTGAATACCGGCAGAGCTGCGGCGATGCCGTAAAGCACACCCTTGATGTTGATGTCGATCATCTTCTCCCATTCGTCCACCTTCAGAGCGGCGAGCGGTGCGATGGGCATGATGCCGGCGTTGCTCACCAGCACGTCGACCTTGCCATAGGCCTTGAGAGCCGCCTGGATGAGTGCGTCGACTTGCTCTCGCTTCGTGACGTCGACCGCGATCGCCAGCGCCTTGCCGCCCTTAGCAGTGATGTCCTTCACGGTGGCATCGAGCCGATCCTTGCGGCGTGCTCCGAGTACGACGGTTGATCCGAGTTCTGCGAGGTGACGTGCGGTGTTTTCCCCGAGGCCACTGCTCGCACCTGTAATCACGACGACTTTTCCTTCGATGTTCGTGCTCATGCTTGGCTCCTGAGGATCGTTGCGCTCACAGAAACGGCCTCGAGAACATCTCGGCGCCGAAGAGCAGCAGACAGAGCAGGAACCATTGTCGGAATGTTGACGGACTCACGCGGCTTCGGATGATCTGGCCGGCCCACATACCGGCGAGCGCTGGAGCGGTCGCCAACGCCGATATGGCGAGATTGTCGATATCAATGGCGCCTCGCATTGCCAACCCGACCGCAAGGGCAATCGTGGAGGTGGTGAAGGATAGGCCAAGCGCTTGAACCAGATCGTCCTTCTCGAGACCGAGCGTTTGAATGTAGGGCACTGCGGGGATGACGAAGATGCCGGTGGCTCCCGTAATGAGGCCGGTTGCCGTGCCGATGAGGGGAGACAGCCATGGCTCTAGCGCCGTCGACACACGAAACTGGCGAGCGAAAAGCGTGTAGGCAGAGTAGAGGACAAGAGTTCCGCCTAGCGCGCTCATCGCCAGCGTGGTGTGGCCGCTGGTGAGCAGCGATAGTCCGGCAACTGTTCCCACGACAACCGCGAGCATCATCGGCCAGAGCCGACGCAGGAGCGGGTCAAAGTTCGGCCCTGCCATGAGCTGCCAGACATTGGTTACTAAAGATGGGACGATCAGCAGGCTGGCTGCGGCCAGGGGCGAAATCAGGGCGCTGAGCAGGCCCATGGCTACGGTGGGCAGTCCCATGCCGGTAACGCCCTTGACGACCCGGCCACAATGAACGTGGCGGTGATAGCCGACAGAAGTAGCATCGAAAAATTTGACATGCTCTTCAGGTAACGGATTTGTCCGCATCCACAATGTGGATGATCCGCAGACAGACTTCGGCTGGTCCGAAGGCTGTATGTCGGATATTGTCGTCTGTATGCGCTTCGACCTGATCGACCTTCGCTTGTTCCTCGCCGTGGTAGATACAGGCAGCATCACCCACGGAGCGGCAGACGTGGGGCTTTCGTTGCCGGCCGCCAGCGAGCGTCTGCGCGACATGGAAGCCATCGGTAAGGTTAAGCTGCTTCAGCGCGGCCGCCGCGGTGTCTGGCCGACCCCAGCCGGCGAGGCGCTTGCGCGTCACGCCCGCCTGATCTGGCGCCAGATGGCACAGATGCATGGCGATCTCGTCGAGCATGCTAGTGGATTGCGCGCGACCATCCTGCTCGCCACGAACACGGCGGCCCTCACGCAATTTCTACCTCAACGACTCAGCGCCTGGATGGCTACCCATCCGCGAATCGATGTCGAGCTGAAGGAACGGCAGAGCGTAGAGATCGCGAGAGCAGTCGCGGCTGGGGTGGTAGAAATTGGCATACTCTCGGATGCGGTCGAAACCGGTAGCCTAAAGATGCGCCCCTTCGCCTTAGACCGCTTGGTTGTGGTGGTGCCGCGTGGTCATGCGCTGGCAGCAAAGAGGCGCGTAGCCTTTGCGGACATCCTGGATCAGCACTTTGTCGGGCTCGCGGATGGCGCACTGCAGGAGCACATCGACCTCCAGGCTGTAAGGATGGGCGCCAATCTGAAGGTACGAGTCCGGCTACGGACGTTCGAAGGGATCTGTCATATGGCAGCTGACGGCGTCGGCCTCGGCATCGTGCCGGAGACGGCCGCCCGCCGCTGCGGCAGATATGAAAAAATCGCGTCTGTCCGACTTGCAGATAACTGGGCTACACGCCGTTTGTCGGTGTGCGTTCGCTCCGAAGAGGAATTGGCGTCGCCCGCGCGGGACCTCTTTGAGCACCTGGCGTTGAGCGGGCCGCGGCCCACGTTAAGGCGGTAGCCGCCAATAGGTCACCGCTCGCCGTCCGCTATGGGTCAAACTCGGCCATCCCGGCATTGTCCGGAAACGTCGGCAAAGGGGCTGTGAGTTCAACCGGTCAGTGCAACGCCTCTCGTAGTTTATCGGCTGGCGTTTCGAAGCCCAAGGTCTTTCGCGGACGTTGATTGAGCCGCAGGGCGATGCTGTTGAGGTAGCTCTGGGAGATACGCGAGAAGTTGGTTCCTCTCGGGAAGTACTGACGCAGCAAGCCGTTGGTGTTCTCGTTTGAGCCGCGCTGCCAGGGGCTGCGAGGATCACAGAAGTAGACCTGCACGTTTGTGGCAAACGTGAAGCGTTTGTGGGCATGCATCTCCTTGCCTTGATCCCAGGTTAGCGAGTGTCGCAGCTCCTCGGGCAGCTTGCGGATGTGCTTGGCAAGTGCAGCAACAACAGTCGTTGTGTCCCTACGGGGAATCTTGACGAGCATCGTGAAGCGGGTGTTGCGCTCGACGAGGGTGGCGATGTGCGTGTCGTTCGCTCCGGTAAGAAGGTCTCCTTCCCAATGGCCCGGCACGGCGCGATCCTCAACCTCGGGGGGCCGCTCGCGAATGGAGACCATATCGAGGATATGTCCCTGTCCACTCTTCGCATTGTGGCTCCTGGGACGACGCATCCGCCGCGCAGTACGCAAGTGTGCCGTCAGCTCCTTCTTCAGCACGCCGCGGGTCTGGATGAAGAGGCTGCGATAGATCGCTTCGTGAGATATCTGCATATCCTGGTCGGTCGGGAACTCCTGCTTCAGCCAGCCGGAGATCTGCTCCGGCGACCATTGCAGCGCGAGCTTCTGCGCCACGCGCCATCGTAGCTCCCTATGCAGCGCCAGGCGACAAGGCTTGGGACGCAACGCCCGCTCCCAGGCGCTCCTCTCGGCCCGGTTTGCACGATAGGCCTGACTGCCGCCGTTGCGCCTGATCTCCCGACTTACTGTTGATGGCGCTCGTCTGAGGCCCTGGGCGATCTGCCGCAGCGACCGGCCCACCGAAATGCCACGGGAAATCTCTTCCCGCTCCTCAAGCCTCAGCGCTGACACCGCTCTGCGCCGTGGCGCCGGAGCGATCCCTCCATGGAGTACAACGATCCGCTCAACGCCGGTCTTGTTCCTCCTTTCCAGCGCCCGCGAGATAGCCGCAGCACTCTGCCCGTTCCTCCAGCGCTCCCACAGATCCGCCTTCTGCTGCGCCGTGAACCAAATCCGTGACGTCACCATGTCCCACCTCCTCATCCAGAAAGATTAGAAGGTGTTGCGCTGACCTAGTGAATCCGCCGGCCTAAACCAGACATACGGGAATTGGCCGGCAACGTCGCAGATGTGCCAGAAGCGGCAAATTGAGCTGCGCCCACCTCGCTCTTAGGCACTGCACTACCGAGCCGGAGGCCCCGCTACTCTAGTCTCGTCCCCCTTCGACGACGAGGTGCAGAGCGCGCCAGCGCAGCATGCCGCCAGCGAGGTTAGCGACTCGCTCGATGCCGGCCTTTCTCAGTATCACCGTAGCCTGGGCCGAGCGGCCGCCAGCGCGGCACACGGCGATCAACGGCAGGTCCCTGGAGATTTGTCCTGCGCGGGCCGAGAGCATACCAAGTGGGATGGATTCCGCCCCGGGGATATGGCCGAGCGGACCATCGTATTCCGCCGGCTCGCGTACATCGATTACCCGCAGTTCGTGCAGTTGCTCCTGCACCCAATGGGGTTGCACCTCCCAGATTCCGGCGAAGGTGAGGTTGATCGGGGCCCAGTCGGGGGTTTCGGCGGGCGCATCCGCACCCTCACGCCGCCCGCATTTCAGGTTGGCTGGAACGGCTATTTCCATCTGCTTGGGATGAGGAAGGCCGAGATTTTCCATGTAGCCGACGAAGTCGTTCTCGCTCAGCGCTCCGCCCAGACGCGGATTGAACCGGCGCTCCTCAGCGACACTGGAGACCGTGAGCCCGCGATAGTCATGCCCCGGATAGAGAAGGCAGGAGCCGGGCAGCGAGAAGATTCGCTCGTGCACGGAACGGTACAGGGCGCGAGCGTCCCCCTGCTGGAAATCGGTCCGCCCGCAGCCCCGGATCAGCAGGCAGTCCCCCGTAAAAGCCATCGTCTGGTCATCCAGCACATAGGTGAGGCAGCCCCGGGTGTGCCCAGGCGTCGCCCGAATATGCAGGTGGCGTTTGCCAAATTGAACCGTTTCCCCGTCCTCGAGATAGCGATCGGCGCCCTCGGCACCACCCTCGACCGAGACGAGGATTTGGCTGCCAAGTCTGTGCTTGAGGTTCCAGGCTCCCGACACGTGATCAGCATGGACATGCGTCTCCAAGGTATATAGGAGCTTCAGCTCCAGCTCGCGTACCAAAGCGGCATCTCGCGGTGCCTCCTCGTAAACGGGGTCGATGAGCAAGGCCTCGCCCGTGTCGGCGTCGCCAAGAAGGTAGCTGTAGGTAGAAGACTGCGGATCGGAGAGCTGTCGAAAGATCATGAAGGATCCTTTCGGTTGGCGTATCCGGGCCGAGCCTGCGACTACCGGCTGGCGTGATGGGGCACGTCGACCAGACGCCTCGTGCCCGCAGCCACGTCGTAGATATGGAACGAGTTCATGTTGCGGCCGTAAAGGTGGAGGCTGACGCAAGTACCACGTTCCTTGGGCACGCCGGTCATATGGATGTGATCAGGGTTAGGCACGAAGCTCGAAACTGAACCCGGATTTAGCAATGTAACACCGCCACGTTTAAGGCGGATGTCGCAATCGGCGGTGATGGCACCGGAAGCGCACATATAGCTGCGCTCCTCCAGCACGCCCCGCACGAGACCGACGACACCCCAGGAACCATGGTCGTGGACAGGTGTCCACTGCCCGGGCAGCCAGACCAACGCGAAGAGCGAGAGATTGCCGCTGGGCGCGATATGAATTGCGTTTCGGGCATAATGTTCCGGCTCGCTACGGAAATGCTCGCCGGACAGAAAATTGTCGGCATCCGCCGCCAGGTTCTGCATCAATGGCGCAATTGCGGTTACCCGCTCCGCCGCTCCGCCCACGTCAGCGATGACCGATTCGCAATTCGCGATAAAGGCCCCCAAAGATTCATGCATTGTCAGCCCCTAACAACGAGGTATCCGGCGGAATCGCGGTATCCGGCAGCAGCCAGTTTTGCATCCACGGGCAGGCTTGGTCCATAATGCCTTTGCAGGATGTCGCTGATGGGGGCTAGGGGGAAGGAGTTTCCGCCGCGGCTTATGGCTTCGCCTTTAGGTCAATCGTGCCGGTTCCGTGATGCTCGGGCTGCGGCCGCTTTACCCCAAACAACGGCCGTGATGCTGCGGTGCCGCGAACGACGCGAAGTGCCAGGACCAAACATGGGCGCATGCCGAAAAACTGGGGCAGGTCACAATCCAGCGCACCTAACTGCGGCGGCCACCCTGCCTGCTTGATCGTTCAGCGCAAGACGGAGCCCACGCTGACGCAACCGGATTACCCGCCGAGGTCTGCGAGAGGATGAGAAGCGATGGAGGATCGGTCTTACCGGCGCCTTGCGAACACTGGTGACCCAATAGGCCCACTGAGGCCTGTCCGGTAATGAGATCGCAGGCGCGCTGATTTCCATGATGGCCCGGAGCCCAACGAGCTCCAACCAGAGGCCGGATACATTGATGCAAGACCGCTCACCGCCACCTCGACGAAACCCACTTGCGACGCACGGTCGGACCATACATTTGGGTCAAACTCGGCCTTCTGACCGTAGGCCGGTCACTTCCGATCTGCCTCGATAAACAGACATTCTCCGCGTCCGTCGGCATGTCTCAAAAGTGCCAACAGCGGAAGAGCTGACGCGAGATCATACGTTTCTCTAATAGCTCTATTTCGGCAGACATTCGGGCAATCGTACCAGCTAGGGGTCGCGGGTGGGTCGCCGGGATCAGGCGGCATGGGCCAGGGTGGTCAAGGGCAGATGCCCGTTATCGGTAGCCCCGAAGGCGGGCACGGAAACTCTTGATGCGATCTCGCAAGCCCTCGCATACCGCGATGGTCAGCTCCTCGCCTTTCAGGCGATGATGAGCCTGCGCCTGGGGAGAGTTCACCCTTGAGAAAATTGTCTCTGGGCCAGCTTCGCTCGCACGTGTCGGACGAAGCCCGCCGCGTGACGATTTCGTCCCCGCAAGAATCCCGGCCAGGATCATCTCATGCCGACTTGCCGCTGGACGGTTTAGCGCGATGGTAGGTTAGCCCGTCGCAACTCTCGTCCAACTGCCGTGTCGCGCAACAGCGCGTAACCGAGCTGAAAAGCGGTGGCGCCAGCAACGACCCCGAACGAGCTTGCAGCAAAATCAAGCACTGTGCTATGTCGTCCGGGAGAGAAATTCTGACCCAGTTCGAGAATGCCGGCATAGCCGATCAGCATTGCCATTATGCGCAATGAACCGAGCCGAAGCGCATACGCTGCGCCGACAAATAGCATCGTCCCCATGTAGGCGACGAAATGCTCGGTCCGGCCATTGATGCCAGTCCGGGTCATGTCCTCGGCCGGAAGCCACGACAGGAGCGCGAGGAGAACCACGCAAGTCCATGCGCCAAGCCGAAATACGTTCGACAGACCGCGCTTCATTGGCAACTTACCCCACTAACTCGTTCGTCTGCGCGATAGCAGTTCGCGCTGTTCATAGGCCCGCGCGGATTCGCCAATATCATCCGCCAAACTTCAGCATCCCCTGACCTCCAAGGCCTCTACGCTCGCGAAGCTCAGAGCAATGGACGCCAAGATGGATAGCAGAGTGCCTTCGTCCGCGTGAACATACCGCCGGGCTTCTAGGAGAAGCCATTCCTCCAAGTTGAGTAAGCGCGAACTGTTCGGCTGGCGGACTAACGTCCGCTCCGGGTCATTCGCTACACGGGTGACCCAGCGGCAAGTTCAGCCATGGCCACTGTGACGCCGAAAGCGGACCAAGTTCCGCATCGCAGCGAACCGACGCTAAGTGCCAGCAGCGGAACTCCAACCCAGAGAGATCCTTGATTCGTCGCCAGGTCCTGCGCGATGACCTTGGTCAATTTCGCCACTTGGCGCTGAGCCCCCACGGCCCCGCGGGAACAGAGGTAAATCCAACCATGCTGTCCGGGGTCTAGAAACGGAAACAGTCACTGTCGCATCTTGCCACTTCACGATGATTTTCCTTAGGCTGCGAAGTCTACCGTAGACCGAAGGCCCTAAATTCGACGGCACTTTCGGGCGGAACATGCTACGATAGTGAACTGGAAATTTGGCACACCATGACTGTCAGGCTTGCGGCCATGGAAGAAATCCACCGGGGGAGAATGAGCATGCATGTTCACCGCAGGACGCTGCTAGCGGCGCCAATTCTGGCTGTGTGTGGCGCGGCGATGCTGCCGCGGTCCGCAAGGGCGGAGAGCAGTTATGCGATCAACCAAGATGTGGACGGCGCCCTTTCCAATCTTTATGCGAGCACGCCGGCCGCCGTGCAGCTGTCGAGCAAGGCGACGGGCGTCCTCGTCTTCCCTCACATCGTCAAGGCAGGCTTCCTGTTCGGCGGGGAGTTCGGCGTGGGCGCGTTGCGTCAAAACGGCCAGACCGCCGGCTACTACAGTATTGCGGCGGCGTCCTACGGCCTGCAGTTCGGGGTGCAGAGCTTCGGCTATGCACTCTTCCTGACGAACAACAAGGCCACGGGCCTCCTGAACAGCCAGGAGGGTTGGCAGATCGGCGTTGGCCCGAGCGTCGTGGTCATGGACCAGGGAATGGCGCGCAGCTTCACGACGGCGACCCAGCTGGATGATGTCTATGCGTTCATCTTCAGCCAGCAGGGGCTGATGGCCGGCATGGGAATCCAAGGTTCGAAGATCACCCCCTATACGCCCGACGATTGAAAGCCGGCTTACTGCGGGCGGTCCGAAGCGACGACTCGACCAGCTAAGGGAGCGAAGAGATGAGCAGTTCGATGAAAGCGGCGCTCGCAGGGCTATTGCTGACGGCAGGTTTCGCGCCAATGGCCATGGCCGCTGACTACGATGGGTCGAAGCCGCTGATTTGTGCCGCACAGGAGGCGGTGATCTGCCGTGCCGATGTCGACTGCAAACGCGGCACGGTCGAGAGCCTGGGTGTTCCGCAGTTCTTCTGGATCGACACTGCAGCGAAGACCATGACCGAGAGGGGGCCCGACGGTCAGATGCGTTCAGGCACCGTTGAGACGGTCGCGCTGGGACCGACGCACATGATAGTGCAGGGGACGAAGGATAATCTTGGTTGGAGCGGGACGATTTCGAAAACCAGCGGCAAGCTCACGCTCACGGGATCTGATGGCGCCCTCGGCATGGTCGTCTTCGGAACTTGCACACCAACGAAATGAGAGGGGGCCGCCGCGGGCTGCAATGTCATAGAACGGGTTGATGGCAGTGAAAACCGCACCCGAGGGTGCGTACGTGACGACGCGGCGCGCCGTACTCGGAGTGACCTCTCTAGTTGCGGCGCTGCCGACCGGCCGAGAGCAGCGAATACGATATGGCGGGCACCCCTAAGGTCAACCAACTCGCGGTGGAGAGGGCGAAGCGTCTTTATGCCTTTGCCAGTCGGCTAGAGAGTGAGCGAATAGATCGCCGCCGATAGCCTCAGTGGGGACGCCGCCGTGGCCCTTGCTACCTACGGAGCCGGGATGGCAGCGAGATCGCGTTTGGCCCGTTCTTCGGCCATGTGGGGCGATTATCTTTGGAGAACGCAAGCTCAGATTTTACTGCGGTCCCGCTCAGGAGTTTAACGAGCGACTTCCGCTGTGGGTCAGACTCAGACCTCGGCGAACGGCGCCCCCGATGTCCGGTTTCACATCGAAAGCGAACTTAACGATCTCTCAAATCGAGAGCCTAAGGCGCCTTCCCCGACCTCTATCGTGCTGAGGCAGCTGTTCTCGGAAGCGCGGCAGCTGCCCATCGCGCCGTAGTCAACGCGCCACCTCACCCGTGCGCGAGGAAGGCGGAATCTTGGGTGTGTCGATGCATTTTAAGTAGCCTCGGCATGTTTCCTGCACTTGCTAAGCAACATAGCCGCCTGAGGTCCTGCGCCTGCCCCTAGAGGGGCACGAGCCGCTCCAGGCTACTCGGCCTCATTCTTGGGCTGATTAGCCTCTCTAGCCAGCGCGCGCTGATGGAGAGCCGCCCGAAGCAGCGACCGAGAGATGGCCAGCCTCAATCCATTGGGCCGGGCTGGTCGTCGCAAACGGCTGCACCGGAACGAGAAAGCCTACACCGGAAGTAGCACTAACAGAACCCATGCCCCTGCGTGATAATAGTTTTCTGGGTAGCGCGTCAGAGCAGCTATGGCGGAACACAATAAGTGCTTTGCAGAGGGATGCGGCGAGCCGGTAAAGCCGCCGCGCGCGTTTTGCCGAAAGCACTGGGACGTGCTGCCCAAGCGGATCAGAAACGCGATCTGGGAGTCTCACCTAAAGAGGAAACCAGACGAATCCGCGGGGTACGTGCATCAGGCGCGTCAGCTGCTTGGAAAGTCTGGTTCGGCGGGCTGAGATGGACCGGGGATACGACCTGTTTTTTGAGATGCTCAGCGCGACGTTTAGCGCGGCCGAACAGGCCGGCATCACGATGCAGGATGCTTTTCCGGCTCTGGTCGACTTTGCTGCGGCACTGAGTATCGCGGTCAGCGGGGAGGAGGGGGCAGAGGCCATGATTGATCGGGTCCAGCGCCGCACCCATCAATGGAAAGACGGCTGCTTTCCACTTCGGACCGCGACCCTGCAGTGACATGCAGGGCGTCACGAATGACCGGCGGGTCTCCGAAGGTCAAGGCAGCAATGCTACCCGAGGAGTTACGTCAGATTATCCCCATTGCGGAGACTGGAGCTCGGAGCATAGGTCGGTCGTGGGCGACCGGCCCGCTCCAACGCGCCGTTGCAGTGCTGAATTTATGGATCGAACAAGGCTCAGTCAGGGCTGAACAACTCGACGGTCCGGTGCCGGATCAGGTTACTTTCTCCGGCGTTGTCGATGAACTGGCCCGCCCGGACCCGGGCCAGACCATTCCTCGAGACTGCAGGGAGGATTGGGCGGACGTGAAGTTGCGGTTCTAAACGGGGTTCGCCTTAGGGCGATACAACGAAGGTTCCCTGCCGGGGAACCGCGGACGCGGTAGACTGGGCCATGCCCAGAAAAAAGAAGTCTTTCCGAACTTGTCTTGCCCGGTGCTCCGAGGCTATCCCGCACCATGAGATATTCTGCCCTGACCACTGGGCCCAATTGCCTCATGAATTGCGCGAAGCTTTGTCCAACGCCGTCGACCGCGGCCTGCACTCTGAGCTCATCACCCAAGCCATAGAACACCTAGCCGGCGGCCGACCGGTGGGGGTGCTCGCCGAAAAGGCGTAACACCGCGAGCCAGTTTAGCCGGGTTTCCCCGGATAGCCCTCAGGCGTCGATATTCGGACTTCTCCGCGCTAAAAGAGCCGTGCCAACGGAATGGCTGTCCCCTTCGCGCGCGGGCGAGCGTCCAGCGTCGAGCCCGGCCTTTTGTGTCTGCGCGGGCCCTGGAGAGGCGAAAGGGCACCTCCGATCGGAGAGCCTACCCTTAGGACCGCTTCCCCTCTGGGAGGAACGTATACGTTGCTGGAGGGCCCTCCCTGATCTCCGCCACGGTCAGTCGGCCGCCACCTGGCAACCCCCATAGCCTCGGCGAACCGCCAGCCGCCGTCCGGTTTCACGTTTAAAGCGGACACGATCTCGCTCGGCAGCACGTCGCATAAGTGCCTTGACCGGACATTGCCTTACTCAGCCACCGCGCGGCTCGCCCAGCGGGCCTGCGCTGCAGTGACCCGCAGAAGGCCTCCTACAAGCAAAACTGCCCCACCTGGGTAGGGGGAAGTAGCGGGCTGCCTGGTGAGTCTCATTGGACTCCGCAGGCGCTTCCAGGGGCATTTCCTGTATCCCCCGACCGGCCATGGCCTCAGCGGAGACAGCCTTCTACGTACAGGGATCTGGGAGCAGTCCGCGTAAGGCGTTTGCCGATGTCTCGATATGCTGCATCAGCCCGTCCAGACACGGCATCAACGACTGAATCATCGGCCAGTCGTTCGCTCCTGCCGCCGCCTCGAGCCGAGTGCATGCCTCCACTACCTGACGGGCTCCCATGAGACTGGCTGACCCTTTGAACCTATGGGTTGGGATCTTCATCTGCTCCGCGTCCTGGCTCACGAAGGCTGCACGGATCGCGGTGATTTCGGATTGTGCATGACAAACGAAGTCTTCGAGCACCTCACGAAGGAATTCTGGGTCATTGCCCACGATCCTGCGCAAGATATCCGGATCAATACCTGATTTCATGGCCGTTACATCAACTATGCGGCTTCGGCGAATGCCTGGATCCGCTCCTCGGCGACGGCGTGGTCGATCTGGTGCACGCCGCTTCGCCCGATGAGCAACACCCCATCGAGCATCCCGACCAAGCCATCATAGAACTGCGATACCATACGTGGCTTAAGCGCCATGGCGAGAGCAACGCTTTCGAGCACACTGCCGATGGTTTCCGGTGCTGCGGTGCCACTTTGAACCCAAAGGCCTCGCTCGATACGGCTCTGGAGTATAGTCATCGCCACCTCGGGCCACGAGGGATCGCGGAGTGCTTGCCCGACGATCTCGTCGACGTATGGCTTGAGTTCGAATGACATGGTTAGGAGCCACCCGACGCAAGACAGGAATCAGGAAGTCGAGCCCCGCAGCCTCCAGACCAAGAGGAAACAACTCCTCGATGATGTACTCTTGTATGAAGCAGAGCCGCGCGCGCTCAACAGAATCTCGGTCGTTGGTGTCAATCAACCGAGGAATGTAGGGTTTGAGAGCCTGTCGCCGATAATCCGGCAGTAGATCGTTCACGTGCCGTGCAACCTCGCCGACTACTTCAGACACGCAAGCGGGCTGATCGCTGAGATCGCCGTAGACCAGCCAGCTTACTACCGACATTAGACACGCACCGTCTTTTGGGTGATCAGAGGTCCCAACCGTCAGAGCAAAGGGCCAGAGCGAATCTGCGCTTTTCATGTGCTAAGCTCCTAAGATTGTGGCATCGCGATCTTAGGGCCTAATTTTGCCACGAGCTGATTACGCCATTAGGCTTAGCGCCATTGGCCATTGGAGTAAGCCGGTAACTGCGTCCCGCTGTCGCCTTCCGAAGCCGCTTAGTGCCGCACTTGGTCGATTACAGCGGCATGTGGGAGCAGGGTCTGAGCCGATGAGGTCTTCCTCAAGGCCGGCTTGCGTTTCGGCCTTGCGGGCACTGGCAGGGGGATAGGTGCTTCCGGCTCCACTTTCCTTTGCTCCAACTGCGCCTCACCGCGAAGCTCGGTGGCGAAACGATCAGCCGAGGTCGCCAATCCATCGAATACCTCGGCCAAGCGCAGATATATCATTCGGCTGAGCGACGAACCCTCGTTGGCAAGATTGACGAAGCTTTGCACGCGCAACGCGTAGTACCTTGCGAGCGCTGTCGGATCATACATTGCTGGCCTCCCTGGCTTTAACGCCTACACCAACCCCCGGGGTCTACCAAGGCACATCGAAGATCCCAAGCCAAGGTTGAATTGGGTGAAAGATGGGGATGAATTTGGTGGCCGCTCCAGCAGACTGGCCGGCAGGCAGAGCCGTGGAGTCAAAGTCCAGGGCCGGGGTTCATTACTTCCAGCCGGGCGACCGAGCTAACGGCACTGCCACCCCGGAGGGTTGATGCCGAGCCTGTCTCGCAGGCGAGCCAACTGTTCAAGTAACGCAATCTGGGTCGTCAGTCACGGCCTTTGTATAACCTTCCAGATGGAGGTCGCCGTGCCCAGAATGCTGTCGGCCAAGATTTTGCGGCTGATCGCGAACTGCGTCCGCCACCTGATCCAGCTGCAGCGTGACGCGGGATCGGTCGCCATCAGTTCCAGCAAGACCCATGAGAGAGGTGCGCCCTGATGAAGGCAATTTCGGAGCTTCCCAAACGCGGCGCCCCGATCTCGACGGCGGTTGGACCATCCTGGCATTCCGAGCGAGGGTCCGCTCCTGAAAATACCATTATCCGGCAGCAAACGCGAATTAGGAAACCGGTCATCCGGTGGATGTCGGCTCAATCTCCGTACGCGCTCTATATTGCCGCGGTGTTGAAGCTGTTCGGAATAGGAGCGGGTTGGTCCCGCGCCGTCTTATGCTTGCTCGCTGGCCTCGCGGTCGGACAAGCAGTCCGCGCGGCGTCGGCGGCCGCCGGTACGGCGCTCGAAGCGCCCGCCTATCCCCTCAAGGCGAGCAGCAACAACCGCTATCTTGTTGATCAAAAGAACGCTCCATTCCTGATGGTCGGCAACTCGCCTCAATCTCTGATCGGCAACCTCACCTTGCCCGAAGCCGCGCTCTACATGCAGAATCGAGCGCGCTACGGCATCAATACCCTCTGGATAAACCTCCTGTGCAACGACGGTACTGCCTGCAACGCGGATGGCAGCACGCGCGAAGGCATCGCGCCTTTCAGGACGCCTGGAGATCTGGCCACACCCAACCCGATCTACTTCCAGAAGGTGGACGCCGTCCTCGATTTGGCGGTCAAGCAAAACATGCTCATTCTGCTCGACCCCATCGAGACGATCGGCTGGCTCAAAGTCCTGCGCGCCAACGGCATCGCCAAGGCCAGGGACTACGGCAGGTATCTCGGCAACCGTTACAGGCGCTACACCAATATTGTCTGGATGCATGGAAATGACTTTCAGACTTGGCGAGACATGGCGGACGGCGCGCTGGTCCGCGCGGTCGCCAGTGGAATCCGCAGCGCGGCGCCCCAGCACCTTCAGACCATCGAGCTTAACTATCTCTCGAGCGGCTCTCTGGATGCTTCCGCCTGGGCTCTATCGATCGACCTCGACGCGGCCTATACCTACTATCCCACCTATGCGCAGGTCCTTAAGGAGTACAATCGAAGGCGTTTTCTGCCCGTGTTCCTGGTCGAAGCAAACTATGAATTCGAGCATCTCGGCAATACGGATGGCGGTTCCCCGCTGAATCTCCGCCGGCAGGAATACTGGACCATGCTGAGCGGCGCCGCGGGTCAACTGTACGGAAGCGCATTCACCTGGCGGTTTCCGGCAGGCTGGCGAGATAAACTAGACACGCCCGGCGTTCGTGAACTCAGCTTCATGAAGAAGCTCTTCGCCACCCGCAGTTGGTACGCTCTGGTGCCGGACCAGGAGCACATGACCGTCGTCGACGGATACGGTCAGTTTTCTGCGAAGGGCAGCATTACCAAGGACAGCTATGTGGCCGCCGCCCGCACGGCCGACGGGAGTCTTGTCATGGCCTATATGCCTTTCGCGCGGACCATCTCGGTCGATATGAGCAGACTAGCCCGAGCTGCTCTCGGACGCTGGTACGATCCGACGAACGGCACCTATCGGCCAATAGACACCGCAACTTTGCCAAACACCGGTATCCGGCAATTCACGCCGCCCGGTAAGAACAGTACCGGCGATAGCGACTGGGTGCTCGTGCTAGACGGTTCCCCGGGCTGAACGCCGGGTTCCGTCGACAAATCCTGGCTCTTCTGACACAGGTGCTTGCCCGTTGAGATCAATCGGGAGTTCGCGGCAAACTTTCACCGTCCATCGGCCTTTTCGAGGCTCAGATCTCGCGTGGAGGCCGTGGTGCCCAGATCGGCATCGGCGGGCTTGCTCTCTTGATGGCAACGGGACTGATGCTGTGTTGCTCGCTGCCGCTCTCCCGGATGACGCGAAGCACACCACGCCCCTTGAGATACTCGACCACGCGGCCGGCCATATCGCGGCAATCATCGATGCTCGGTTCCCAAGCCTTCCGCCGCGCCAGGAGGCGGAGCGTCGCGCGCTCGCGCCATAGGCTCATGGTGAGGTGGTCAGCGAGGTTTTCCGGCGGGGCATTGACGGGGATCGACATGCCGAATTCCTCGCACGGAGGCAACTAGGGGACAAGCCACGAGGGCTTGCGCGGGCATGAATTGGCGCCACAGCCTATGGGTGATGCTTCACCCTACCCGAGATCTATTCCCCAAGGCCGTCACTTCCTCGCAAAGCCGGCATCGTCAATTCCTGCGGCCTGGCGTTGTCCGACGAGCCAGCACATATCACTATCCGAAAATGCGCCAGCTTCTCCTCGCGATTCTGGCGCCCGCCTTCCTCGCCGATCCGCTAACCGCGCTTTGGTAGCGGCCCCATTTGAGTTCGGCCGGCGCATACCCCAGCCGCCTCGGTCTTAAGGCGCTTCGTGTCGCCCTCCGCGTCTTCGGTGAAGTGGAAGCACCAGATACCGTCGGTCTCGCGAATGTCCGACCGAAGGAGTTGCCCAATTTCGTTCAGCCTGGCACCTGACCAGAGGGCGATC
This sequence comes from uncultured Alphaproteobacteria bacterium, assembly GCA_963757155.1. Taxonomy (GTDB): domain Bacteria; phylum Pseudomonadota; class Alphaproteobacteria; order Dongiales; family Dongiaceae; genus DASXQK01. The sequence continues at coordinate 296,689 of CAVWQS010000010.1, read as the reverse complement.
AGCGGCGCCCAGAACCTATGATCACGAAGCCGATGATTTCCAGGCTTCAGTACCTTAGACTCTGATTGACACCCGATGAACACGGGCGCAGCAAAGATCGTTTGAAGCTGCTCGGTCGTGAACGGGAGGCGCTTCTTGGTCCTTGTTGCCCCCTTGATCGGCCGCCTTGCGATACCACCTCGATGCCTCGGCGGAGTCCCGTGTCACGCCTTGTCCCTTGTTGTACATGACCCCGAGGCTGCGTTGGGCGACGGCATTGCCCTGGTCGGCGGCCTTGCGAATCCACATCAGAGCTTTATCGTAATCCTGCTGGACGCCCTCGCCCCTGTAGTACTTGGTTCCGAGGTTGAACTGGGCCTGGGCATCGCTCTGGTCGGCGGCTTTGCGGTACCACTTCATCGCTTCCGCATAGCTTTGCGCCACGCCTTGGCCACTTTCGTACATGACCCCGAGGTTGAACTGGGCTATGGCATCGCCCTGCCAATACCGCCGGACGCCGCAGTGCGGGGCGCGTCCAGTTCGGATACCTGTGCGAGAAAGATAGGTCCCGCCGAAGCGGGGGCCGATTACCTTAGTTGCGCGGGCGCTTGATCAGCCGAGCGCCGCCAAAATCTTGTCCATCTCCGCTTCGGGGAAGACCTTGATGGTGGTGGTCCGTACATTCCCCTTGGACGCAAGAGAGAGAGCCCATTTCGCCACCGCCTCGTCGGTAGCGGCTTCCACGGTGAGGATCAGGTCGCACGTTCCCATTGCGAGATAGCCAGCCTTCATTTCGACGCCGAACTTCTTGCCCAGCTCCTTAGCGGCAGCCCGACGCTTTGGCGAATCCTGAACGGCGCGGATGCCCTGGTCAGTGTAGTTGCAGAGTAGAACATAGGTCGCCATGGCGTTCTCCTTTGTCAGCGTTTACCGGCATACTAAAGCGGTTCCGCGGCAGATTTGAATCGGGATATCCGCAGGGGTGACGTAATCGGCAGAGTCTCTGCGCCGATTCGGTTTGCGGAGGAGCGCCATGCCCAAGGCTCTGTCCGTTCGGATTTGCGCGAGCGTGTGATCGAAGCTTGTTGAAGGGGGAGCATCGTCGGCGTGAGGCGGCGGAGCGTTTTGACAGTCAGCGCCAGCTCGGCGGTCAAATGGCCTCAGTCGTGGCGGCGGGAAGGGCGCCGTGCGCCGCGGCCACGCGGCGGCAGCCGATCGCCGCTGGAGGACTACGCGGACGGGGTCCTCGCGCTGGTCGGCGAGCGGCCGGATTGGACGCTCGAAGAGTTCGTCGCGGCCCTGCATAAGCAGAGAATGCCGGGCAGCCGCAGCGCGCTGTGGCGTTTTCTGGAGCGTCACGACATCAGCTTCAAAAAAAAGCCTGCGCGCGGCCGAGCAGCAACGAGCCGATGTCGCCCGGGCGCGCCGGCATTGGATCCGGCAGCAGGCCCTGCTAGTGATTCATCCAGCCTTGTCTTCATCGATGAAACCTGGGTGAACACTACCATGGCCTCGCCGACTATGGCCGCTGCCCGCGCGGCGAGCGGCTGATCGGGCGCGTCCCGCTTGTGAACCTGGAAGACCCTGACCTTCGTGGCTGGCCTGCGCTGCGACGAAATGACGGCGCCCCTGCGTGATCGAAGGAGCCATGAACGGAGAAATCTTTTTGTCTTACGTCGAGCAATGCCTGGCTCCCGCGCTCAACCACGGCGATGATCGTCGTGATGCGACAATCTCCGAGCCCGACAAGGTTGCCGGCGTCGAGCAAGCGATCGAGGCCGTTGGCGCGGAATTAGCTATATACCGCCCAAGTACTCGCCCGATCTCAATCCGATCGAGATGTCCTTCAGCAAGCTCAAGGCGTATCTGCGTCAAAGCTGCCGAGCGGACGCAGCGCAGCCTTCGCCGCCGAATTGGCCTCTTCGTGCCTCGCCTCGGCGCAGACCGAATGCGCCAACTACTTCGCTCATGCCGGATATGTTTCAATATGCAGCGGAATCCGCTTTAGTTTAGCTGATTTGGCCCTTCGCGGCGGTCAAGGCGACCACCTCGGCGACAGCAATTGCCGACGCGTCGGAGCCCGCTTCCAGCCACTCGGCAATCAGGGACTGCAGCAGCGCATGGAACATCTCAGGGGGCAGGAAGGCCGCCTTCGCCCAGCCGCCGATCGCATGCGCCTCGGCGGTGCCGTGAAGCAGGAAGGTGAAGCTCGCTTCGTCGTTCTCGTTTACGGCCATGACATTGCATCCTTCGGGCTCCGGGTGCTTCGCTTCGCCTAGCCGAGCCAAGGCCATAATTGACCCTGCCCGAGGGCGGCGCTGTTCTATGTTGAACAGGGTTCAACCGGGCGAGGCCAGCCAGGGCTATCTGGCAGCCCTGTGAGCGACGCAATTTCGCCTGTACGAGTGGAAAACCACCGCTGCGATGAAATTGACTTATCCGAGCCGCGAGCCCCCTAGTCGCCAGCATCGATGAGCCGCCGCAGCTCCCTTAGCAGTGCACGAGCCGCCTGCCTCTCCGCCTTCGCCTCGGCCGTGTAGCGCCCAGTCCGATAAGCGCCATTGCGCTCCCCGGTAGGGCCGCCACCCTTGCCCCCATGCAAGCGACAGACGGCCTTGCGCGCATTGCGGGCCCACGACAAGGAAGCTTTGAGACGCGGCACCTAGCCCGGCAGCGGGGCGCGGCCTGTGCCAATGCTAAAGCGGCCTTCCAATCGGGCTTGTAGGGTCGGTCAGCTGATTTCGCTTCCACCCCCCACGATTGCCCCCGGTCTTGCCCCGCCAATGACCGAGGTCGGGATCAGCATGGGAGCCATTTCATAGCGACGCCGCGTCATTTGTCGGTGCAAGAGTTGGCGTCCTAAGGGGCCACCGAAGCCTCCCTGTGGGGCTCCATTGCTTCGAGCCGGTAGTCCTAGTCGCCGGCATCGATCAGCCGCCGCAGTTCCCGGATCACCGCGCGTTGCTCCCGCCGCTCGGCCCTTGCCTCCGCGGTGTAGCGGCCAGTTCGATAGGCGCCGTTGCGCTTGCCCATTGGTCCGCCGCCCTTACCACCGTGTAGCCGGCAGACCCGAGGCGGTCGGGCGGGCAAAATTCTGTCATCTGACTAGGCATGTTGCGATCCGCAGGCGACCTCCACTAAATGCGGCGACATATGGAAGGCTTGGGAGACTGCCTATGCATGGGAAACACTTGGAAATGGTTGAGCTTCGGGAGAAGGCCTTTGGCGCCCGAGAGAAAGCAGCAAGGGCCCGCCGGTTGGCCGCTCGTAGTTTGCACGGCAGTTCGGCATTCAAAGACCAGACAGCCGCGCTTGAAAATATGGCAGCCCAGATCGAAAGCCGTTTACGGCATCTCGAAGCGGAACTATATGTCGAGCCTTCGGAGAGTCCGCAACTCAGGCGACGAAGGCTGTAGCTGGGCGCGTCGGCAGCGTTCCTCTGCCCTTTGGTCCGCCGCCCAAGCCGCCATGTGACCGGCTGGACCACTGCCAACCATGCATGGCGTTGCCGCTCGGTTCAGACTGCCACCATGTCGTTGAGCTGCTCCAATTCACCGCCCCTGCATGTAGGAGCATCAGGGAGATGCAAAAACCAACCTATCAAGTAATCCCTCGGAAAAACGGCCGCGCCTTCGATGTCGAAATGACGGCGCCAAATTGTCCGCCCACTATCGTCAATTGCTTCAACACATGGGCAGATGCCTGGCAATGGGTGTACAACCAGCGCCATGTTGAGCGGGTTGCGCGGAGGCTAGAGCGCGATCCAGAGGGGCATGGGCGGGCATAATCGGTCACCCTAGTCGCCGGCACCGATCAGCCGTCGCAGCTCGCGGATCAGCGCCCGCGTCGCCTGCCTTTCCGCCTTCGCCTCGGCGGTGTACCGCCCAGTCCGAAAGGCGCCGTTCCTTCCGCCCCTCGGTCCGCCACCCTTGCCGCCGTGCAATCGGCAGACGGGTCGCCCACGCATCGCTGGCCCGCGACAGGCCGGCCTTGCGCCGTCCCTTGACGGCTTGCCAAACCGGGGATCTGGCGGCGAAACCTAGGTGGTCCAGGCCTACATCGCCCCTTGAATCTCGGCGCCCGTAATTAGGATAGAAGCCGTCTCTGGATCGCCCCAATGGATATCATGCGTAAAATCACCGCGCAGGATAATCTCCCGGGCAGCGTCTTCGATGCCCGCTCTATGCTCCGCGAAAACCTCAAATACGTTTCCGTCCGAGATAGGCCCGAACGCCTTTACAAAATCTCCCCGTGGAATGCGGCAAACAACTCGGAGGGGCCCCACGTCCGCATCAAAACGAAGTTCGCGGTGCAGCCAGTTCGTAAGGCGTCTATCGTCCCATCTTGGGTTTTGCTCGTTCCGCGAAAAGGTGATATCTGGGCCCATGTTGCACCTCGGAGAGAGCAGGGAGCCGCTAGGCGCCGCCGGATGCTTGCATCGGCTCGGACTGCTAGTTGGTATACATAGGAATTACCGGTGCGCTTTACGAGTGACCGTCATAGATTCTAGAAATTAACTGGTCCCCGCTCGACCGGGCGAAGGCCTTGCCCTTCAAGTTCACCTGGATCGCCGGCATCGACCGGACCATGCGGCGGCCGGCTCAAACACAGGATGCCTGCCAACGCCGCCACGGCGGCGAGACCGAAAGATTTCGATGCTCGGCCTTCCAATCGGGCTTATATATCGTTGCGGTTGAACCTGGAGATCTGCGCTTATGGCAGTTGACCATAGCTATGTCTCGCGGCGCATCGAGAAGATCACATACGATGAACAGGGTTCCATCCTCAAGGAGGTTGTCACGCTGGACGCGCAGTTCTTTGAACAGGGCGGTAACGACAGTCCTGCCTGGATGTCCGAGAGAGGGCGTGTGATCGCCCTTGGCGTGAGGCGAACCTGCGCCATGATCGCAGACGAAGTGCGGACAATCGCGGCGGAAGACGCCCCGGAGTTTGCCGCTGAAGCTGGTACATGGACAGGACGCTTGAGCGCCCGCTTGGTCAGCCTTCATCGTCAACGACTGATGTCGGGAAAGGTGCAAGCGACGCCCGCGGAGGTCGAGGCGGCGTGCAGCTACCTCGCCGACGCCTTGCTGGGGGAGTGCAAGGACGTGGTGGACGACCTCACGTACAGACCAGTGCCCACGACAATTCCCGATCCCCTTCCAGACCTGGATATCAACGTGGGCAGCCTTGTTGTAGTGGGTGGCCGTGATGTCATCGGACGGGCCCAACGTATCAACGTCGACGCGTTGCTGGCAATCATGTCCGAGGTCCGACGTTCCATCGAAACGCTACGGATCGAGACCGCACGCCGCGGTGCGCTATTTGATCAAATTAAGGCCGTAGAGGCCTTTGCGGCGCGGCCTCAGCCGCACCAAGCAATGCTGTTGGCACTGGTGAGGCGCCTACCGCCCGTGTTGAAGATGCTTGGCGCCGAAGACGCCAGGGAATTAGTTGAGGGTTTCATGAAGCAGCACACGGCCCCGCGATAGAGGCCACGGCAAAGAGACATTAGGGCATCTGCGCGAGCCTCGCCTAAGTGTCCTCCAGCTCCCGCTCAGCGTCGGCCTCGTGCTTGCGCGCGAGCATCTCTTTGCCGCCATCGACAAAGGCACTTGCCACAAGCGTCGTTATGAGGTCCGCCGTATCTTTATCGACAGCGTCGATTGCGCGACGCATCAGGTCGTACGTCCGTTGAGAGAGCCGCGGTAGCATCCCTGTTTTCCCCTAAACTTGCGGCCGACTGCCCAACCTTGGGGCAGCACTGCCGGGCCACTATGGGCCCACGGGGATGAGAGATGGTGTGCGATGCAGCGCCGTCAAGACCCCTGCCGGTACGTCAGCCCCTATTTCGCGGTCGCGGCTCGGGCTCGAACCTGTCCCAACAGGGGCTGAGATGGCCCGTGAAGTCGATGAACCACTCCCGACCGCCGCGCCCCCATGGCACCCGCCCATAGAAGCACCGGCGGCCAAGTTCTATGATGAACCGTTCTCCGACCTGGATCGCAAAGCCACCTAGGTGTGCCTTAAGGCGCATTGTGTGCCCGCTGGTTGCCTATTTTTCGCCATCCGGAAATCTTTTGCCGCCCATGACTACCCCTCGCAGGCGGGAGAGCATCTCAGGGGCTCCGTCAACATACGCACTCGATACGAGCTCTTCTACGAGCTGCTCATCCCATGCGTCGGCCGCTTCGATAGTGCGGCGCATTAGGTCAAGGGTGCGCCGGGATAGCTTCGGTTTCATCTGCGGCCTCTCCGAGACTTGCGCTTCGGCGACAGGCCGGCTCGCCCCCGTGGGCCACGTTGGTCTCGCCTCAAAGGACCTGGGGAAAAAGATACGGCCTCGCAGGTTCCTACGCGAGTTACCCAAAAGAGTTCCACGAGTGTCTGGTGTGCGGCCGGCCGAAGAAAAACGGCGCAGCCAATGGAGAAATTATGATTTCGTGGACGATGATCCAGGCGTGGTCCGCGGCCGAGTACTTCTATTGTGATCAGCGAGGGCGTCGTCGAGGCGGTCTGCGAGCGCGTAGAGGCGAGCAGCCCTGGCGCGCACGGTCTTCTGTTTCGGTATGCCCTTTAGCTCATATGTCAAACTCTCGGCCCGGTCGGCGCTGGACATGAGGCAGTCGATGATGTCTGTCAGCTCGCTCGCAAGCAACGTGATCGTCAATAGGGGCGGCTTGGCCATGCTGGTCACTGCTATGCGGCCAGAAAGCCAGGAATACCAGCGACACAAACGTAGTAGGCCGAAGTATAAGGTTTACCTCTTCCCTCGGCCCTTATCCTGGAGGAAGCTTCGAGGACTTTCCAAACTGAATATATGGTGCTGTATTCGGGACTAGTATTCTTCGCGTCGGCGCGTCTGAGCGAGCGATAAGAACCCAATCACGAAATTGCCCAGGTTTTGACCCGACGGTGTCTCGGAGAGTGGTGTAGGTAGCGGCTCAATTTGCCGACGTCTAGGAGGGCACCATGAAGCAGCCATGGCGAGAGCCAACGCTGGACGATCTCCTCAGCGACCCCACGCTGGAACCATTGCTCGCCCGCGACGGCATCACCAAAGACGAGCTGCAACGGATTATTGAAAAGTGCACGCTAAACGCTGGCGCGTGTGCCCAGATCATGGCTGGTGGGGCAGGAGGCTTTCGCGTCCGCATAGACCTGGGCGCCCGCTTGACCCCTATCTCGGCGGGTCGCTGAACACCCTCTTCATTGCGGGATTGGACGCCGGCCAGACTTTGGCGCGAAGAAGTCCGGGTTTTGGCTCACCCTCAACGAGCGGACTTTGGCAGACTTTCTCCGCAGCTGCCTTTGCGTCGCCCGCCTCGATAACCCGCGGCTCCGATTTGTCCCAGACGCCGCTATTGTAGCACATTACGCTAAAGACTGGCATTCGACCTCCACAAACCGCCTTTCGCTACGTCGAGTGGAGCCATTGCCGCTCCTGAGCGTGGTATAAGAAAAGCTTACAGAACAATTAGTTTACAAATCGATTAGACACCCTTAACGAGGGGCGCTGTCGGAGTACCCGCTGAGCAACCGCGAAACTGCAAACTGCTGGGGGTTACAACTGCGAAACTGGTGAGCCATGGCCTATGGAGCGGCACTTGCGGCTTTCTTCGCTTTTGGCGGATTTCTAGTCGCGTGTGTGCTTCTCACGCTTGCAACCCTGTGGTTCCCGGAGCCCGTGCTCTATGTGACCCAGGCCAAGGACGGTCGCTTTGGCAGGCTCGGACCCGTTGTTGTCTTCCTTGCCTTGGTTGGGGTCGAGTGTCTGCTCGCGACGGTGCTCTACTATTGGAAAAACTGAGTCTCTTATTGGCGCGCAGCAGTTATCCAGTCTCTCTGTGGAAAGCGGACGACGCGGGCTGGTAATCGCGGAACCCGTTTTCTGATGGGTCAGTTCGTCTAGTCTAGTCGCCGGCGCCGATCAATCGGCGCAACTGCCTTAGCAGCACACGGCTCGCCTGCCTCTCCACCTTGGCCTCGGCGGTATAGTGCCCTGTCCGATAAGCGCCATTCCTCTCACCCTTAGGACCACCGCCCTTTCCACCATGTAGCCGGCAAACGGACCGGCGCGCATCGCAGGAGCCCGGCAGGGTAGCTTGGAGCGCCGAGATTTGGCCCGGTAGCGGGGTGCTCACGAGCAAGGACCAAGGCCGCATTCCAATCGGGCTTATAGGGTCGATGAGGTGATTTCACTCATGCCCCCACTGGTACCCCCCGGCTTGCGTTCCCTAGACTGTCCAGCACCCGCTCCGACAATCATCACTCCGAATTTCTTCAAACCGCCTGGGAGCGTTGCATCCAAGCCGACTATTCTAGTTCAATCGACGGCCGCGTACGCCACAACGTACGCCTTTGAGCTAGCGATGCTTCATCCATCCCCTGTCGCATGCTCTCCCGATTACAAACTTGGTGACGGGGAGATGATGACCGAGGAGGGCAAGTGGCTGAAGATCATCCTCACCGAGGCTCAAGTGCGGGACGGCTATTGAGTTCACCAAGGAGCGGTGAAGTAGAGGTTGCCGAGCAGACCACTAGGCCAAGTGTCCGATGCTGTCATGGAGCCAGATGCCACGGTGGATTGCCATTCTCGCCTTTGCGTGGCTTTGGACTTACTCGCCAAGCAAGTCATTCGCGCAAAGGGGCTACTGGTGGTACTGCCAAGTGATATCCGCCAAGACTCCAATGCTCTACTACTTCAGCGACACTTTTGGCCCAGCTCAATGGATTAAATCGGCCGGTGGTGGCGATACCGTCAAAAAATGGATGGCGGATTTTGGCGCCTACGTCTCCTACAGATATGGCGAAAAAGGGAGCGCAGGGTGCGAGTATTTCAGCACCGCCAGCGAAGCTGAAGCGACGAGGAAACAGCGGGAGCTGCTAATCACCAACAAGCAAAACAAGGGGCAGATTGTCGAGACTGGCTGGCGGCCCGACGGTACACAGTAAGGTAATGATCGTCGAGCCCGCGCCACGGAGCAGGGTGACCCGAAATGTGTGGCACATGAGTAACAGGCGATGCGCGGTCGTCACGCCACAGCCTGTTTCCCTCCCGTAATTGCTCGGGCGAGCATATAGGTTGTTTAACTGCTGAGCTACTTGCGATTGATGCAAGCACTAGATGATGGGGGCAAACCGATGCTGGGCTTCGCAAATTACTCACTTCTGGCTTTCGTCGTCGTTCTCGTCGGCTTAGTGGTTGCCAAACTAGTGCCTGGGATGTGAAAACGCGCTGCGTTCGCGGACTTAGAATGCGCCCTTGAAGGTGGATGCACGCTCGGCTCTGGCCGCTCCCCACCCGAGCGAGGCACTTGCGCTTATACGAGAAGGAAACGGGCGGACCTTGTTACCGCCGGTCTACTCGCCAGCATTGATCAGCCGCAGCAACTCGCGGATCAGTGCCCGTAGTTCCCTCCGCTCAGCCTTAGATTTGGCAGTGTATTGCCCTGTCCGATAGGCGCCATTCCTTTCACCCTTGGGGCCGCCACCCTTAGCACCGTGCAGACGGCAAACCGGCCTTCCGCGCATTGCAGGCGCTCGGCAGGGCAGTTTGGAGTGCCGGCGTCGAGCGCGGCAGCGGGGTGCGGCCCGTGCAAGCGCCAGGGCGGGTTTCCAGTCCGGCTTATAGGGTCGATGAGGCGATTTCACTCATGCCCCCCACGCCTGCCCCCTGCCTTGCCCCGTCCCAACAATTGCCTTGCCCCGGCACCCACGGCCCCTTGTTGGTGGATGACCTGGACGACCTGCTTTCCGCCGTGCCACTTGCTGGTGGATCACCCGGACTACCTGCTTCCCGCCGCTCGGGGTCGGATAGCAATGCGGACGAAGGCGCGAGCCAAGTTAGCGTCGCGGACACAGCGGCCCCGAAATGATGAGCTGGGCCGCGCAGCTACCATTCACGACACGACTGGATCCAATAGTGGAGAGATGCTCGCGGCCTGGGAGGAAGTAGACCACTACTTGAATCACGATACAGCGACGACGCCTGATCAATGCCACAAGGAAAACGATAGGAACCTTCGGAAGGAGGCTGTGTTCCCCTCTCATCCATGCTTTGCGGCATGGGGCGGGAGCCCTCAATTCGCGGCCACCGCACCGATTTCCACGGCTATGAGAGGAGGCAGGAATGCTCTATTGGGCGGCCGTATTCTTCATCATCGCTCTCATCGCCGGTGCTCTTGGCTTCGGCGGAATCGCCGCAGCGGCAGGCGGCATCGCGCAGATCCTCTTCTACATCTTCCTCGTCCTGTTTCTCGTGGCCCTCATCGCTGGCCTCATGGGGCGCCGCAGCCGTCCGCCGATTTGATCTCCTGATCTGTCGCGGCGGTCGAGGCGCATCAGCGATGGGAGGGCGACCACGGCGCTGGGGGTGGGCTGATCTCGGATCTCCGGCCGAGACGTGCGAGTGGAGATAGCCCGCCATCTCGCCCGCATCGATCAGCCGCCGCAACTCGCGGATCAGCACCCGCTGCTCCCTACGCTCAGCCTTCGCCTCAGCGGTGTAGCGTCCAGTCGAACGGCGGGCCGATGTCCGGTTCCACCTTGAAAGCAGACTTGATCCCGCTCAGCCCGTACGTCTCATAAGTGCCAAGAACGGACCTGTCAGCTAGCCGTTGTTGTGGCATTCGAGGACTAGGTAACAGCGCGGGCCAAGCAGCACGAAAAGGCGGCCATTCTTCGTTGACAATCGGCCGATGGGGGGTGTCTTGCCCGCCTCGCTCGGCGTCGAAATGGCCTATTCATGCCGCATAGCCCTAGTCGCCAACATCAATCAGCTCCCTTAGTTGCCGCAAGAGCGCCCGCGCCGCCCGCCACTCGGCTTTGGCCTCAGCGGTGTAGCGACCCGTGCGAAACGCGCCGTTCCTTACGCCCTTGGGGCCACCACCCTTGCCACCGTGAAGCCGGCAGACGGGCTTGCCACGAATGGCAGGCGCTCCGCAGGGCAGTTTGGAGCGCCGACACCTAGCCCGGCACCTTGGAGCCGCCCGAGCGAGGCCCAAAGCCGTTTGCCAGTCTGGCTTATAGGGTCAGTGGCCTGATTTCATTTTGGCCCCGCCCGCGTTCGACCTCGGCCTTGCCCGACCCCCTCGAGCGTGCCTGCAACAATTGTCTTGCCCGGCGCCGACGGCCAGAGTCAGCCGGCTGGGAGCTTAGCCAGACTGGCGAGACAGGTCTGGTGGGATGCGTCGGAGACGCTTCGCTCATCGATTTGATAAGTCAGTGCTCGGAAGGCTCGTCCCCCGACTTCCGGATAGAAGAAGAGCGTAACTTCGCAAACCGCTGAATGATAAATCCAGATCTGATACACGGGGCGCTCTTTGCTCTCCGCCGGCGGGCCGAACAGCTTCGCGGCGTCCGCCTTGCTCAGGCCCACGAGCTGGTAGGCGGTCAGCGTCGGTGCCTTCGTGCCGGTAGGGCTGCTCGCTCGGCCCGCCATCCGGCCGATGGCCCTTTGACTGGCCGTGGGCTGTTTATCCACCGGCGCCTTGGGGGATGCCTGTTCGGCCAGCGCCTCGATCTCCGCTAAGCTGAGTTCAGTCCCCGGTTTCAGGGCGGGCAAGGGTGGATCCGGCAGCGTCGCGGGCTGCGGAGTCTCGATCAGCGTCCGCTGATCGGTCGTTGGTGGGGGAAGCGGCTGCGGCGGCGCAGCTACCAATATCGGATGACGCTGCGCGCACCCAGCCATCACGGACAGCATCAGCAAAGCGCCTAATCGTATCGCGCGCATTGGATAACCTTATGCTGGAGCGCTCTTGCCGGGCCCTTTGGGAGCTTATCAGGACAACAAGCGCCGGGGGAAACGAGCCTGTCTTAAAATGAAAGAGTCCGCCACTTGTCCCGTGGACGTATTTGTCGGCGATATAGACATGGTCTGGTTCGAGCGGCGAGACCTCTACTCGCCGGCATCTATAAGCCGCCGCAGCTCCCTTAGCAGCGCCCGCGCAGCCTGCCTTTCGGCGACCTATGGAGTGATCGGCGCAATGATTGCCACTCAAAGTTCTCCGAGGGAATCTGGCCAGGACCTGCGTAGGTCAGGTCACCCGCGATCAGCGGACATGCGACCGGTTTGCGCTATCTAGGCCCGGCGACTTCACTAGCGATGCGCAGAGGGACAGCGCTCTCGGTAGCGGTGCCCGTTTGCGGGCCCGTCCGCCGGCGATTGTGCTCGATCGCGAAGATGTGGCTATAGAGCGTCGCGGTCCACTGTTTGCCCTCCATCGTCATATCGAGATAGCGCAGCGCACTGCCAATGTATTTCTCGACCTTGCTCCAGTAAAATTGCGGGTATCGTTCGACCATATCCGCGGGGCTGCGGTAGCCGAGCCTTTCGTCGATCCCGTTTTCAACGAATTCATGATAGAGCGCATTCACTTTGCGCAAGTACAGCGGATCCCCCAATTGACCAATGAGATCGGCCGCCCGCACCAGCCCCGCTTCTGTGTCGTTCTCGGCGTGGTCGTCGTCCTCGGGCACTGGGAAGCGCGTTAGTTCGATGCCACGGGCAACCTGCTCTTCGTCGATGTAGGCAACGGGCCGCAGGCGCTCCCGAACCATGATCTTTCCGCGCTCCACGTGATAGGGCATTAGGAACGCGTCAGACGCTCCCCGTGGCGGCGCGACCGTATTACCGGCGGCATCGATCACGAAACGATCTTCCGTGTCACCGGGGCATACGCCACTTCTCGCCCAATATGGTCGAGGAGTTGATGCGCTCCGGCGGCCAGCTCGACGCTGTGCGCACGCAACCGATTACAGTGCTGTTCGCGGATCTTTTCAACTTTACGGCGATGAGTGCGACCACCCCGATGACCGAGGTCATTGAACTTTTGCGCCGCTTTCATACCCTGGTCGAGGACGCTGTATTCGGCAATAACGAACGCTTGATAAATATATCGGCGATGGGGTAATGGCGACTTTCGGCACGCCGTTTCCCGGAGCGCGCGACGCGACCAATGCTGTCGCCTGCGCGCGCGATCTGGTGCGGGACCTGAACCGCTGGAACCGCGAGCGCGAAGCTGCCGGTCTGTGCCCGTTGCGCATAGGCGTCGGCCTGCACTGTGGGGAGGCCACAATTGGCAATGTCGGCAGCGCGCGGCGATTCGAGCACACGGTCGTCGGTGAAATCGTCAATCTAGCCAGCCGCATCGAGAATCTTACGCGACTCTCGACATTGCGATTCTCATCAGCAACGCCATCATCGAAGAGGTGAAACGAGAGGCGGGTCACGCAGTGCTCGATAGGTCTCCATTCGCGAGCGGCCCCCCGAGGTTGAGGATCGCGCCGTGCCGGGCCATTGGGAAGGAGACCTTCTTACCGGAGCGAACGACACGCACATCGCCACCCTCGTCGAGCGCAACACCCGCTTCACGATGCTCGTCAAGATTCCCCGCAGGGACACAACGACTGTTGTTGCTGCACTTGCCAAGCACATCCGCAAGCTGCCCGAGGAGCTGCGACACTCGCTAACCTGGGATCAAGGCAAGGAGATGCATGCCCACAAACGCTTCACGTTTGCCACAAACGTGCAGGTCTACTTCTGTGATCCTCGCAGCCCCTGGCAGCGCGGCTCAAACGAGAACACCAACGGCTTGCTGCGTCAGTACTTCCCGAGAGGAACCAACTTCTCGCGTATCTCCCAGAGCTACCTCAACAGCATCGCCCTGCGGCTCAATCAACGTCCGCGAAAGACCTTGGGCTTCGAAACGCCAGCCGATAAACTACGAGAGGCGTTGCACTGACCGGTTGAACTCACAGGCCTAAACCAGACATATGGAAACCGGCCTGCAATGTCGCAGAAGTGCCATTTTCGGACATCGCCTGATGCTGAAAACGCAGACTGTCACTCCGGCAGCCCCGCCCTGCGCATCCCATCTTTGATATGTTCGGCCTCGGCAGTGTCCACCTCGCGTAGCCGCACCTTCGCAAGCGAGAAATCTGGTCGAAGTCGGAGCGCATCGGCCGCCGCCTCAGCTGCCTCGTTCATCCGGCCCAACTGTGCATAACAGCCGGCGAGGCGGCACAACACCCAATATCCCGGCCGCGTCATGCGGCCATAAGCCTCGGCGGAGTCGGCGTATTTCCGCGCCATATGCAGCACAAACCCGAGATTATGCCAGTAATACTCGGGATGGTAGGGGTTGAGACGCATGGCCTCGCGAATTCGGTCGATGCCTTCCTGTACCTGTCCTCGACGGGCGAGCATCCGGCCAGAGCTGCAAATGGCGTTGGCATCATTGGGATTGAGGGCGATTGCCCGCTGGTTGTGCTGATCGGCATTGCGCCAATCACCACGATAGAGATGTATGGCACCAAGGATCCACTGACAGCGGCCGTCGCCGGCATCGAGGTCGATGGCAGTCTGGGCTAGCGAGAGTGCTTGCGTCAAAACGGCGTCGGGCGCATTACCATATCCGTGCAAGACTACGTCAGCGAAAGCGCGATAGGCGCGTGCGAGGGCATAGTCCGAGTCGAGATCCATCGCCTGCTGAAACAGTTCGACGGCGCGCCTGTTGTCGTCGGGGCCATAGCCGCGCAAATGCTTGAGGCCGCGCAGGACGCACTCGTACGCCGCCAGCGCCGGTTTGTGCCGGCTCTGCTCTAGCAGAGAACTTTCGACTCGACCGTGCAGTGTCGAGACGATCGCTCCCGTGACCTTGTCCGGAATGGCGAGGATGTCGGACAGAGCGCTGTCATAGGCCTCCCCCCAATGCTGTGTCCGACTGCTGGCGTCAACAAGCCGTACGGTGATGCGCACGTTCTCGCCGAACCGTTGCAGGCTGCCCTGCACTAGGTAGGCAACGCCGAGCCGCCGCCCGATCTCGGCAATGTCGAAGGGCTGCTGCGAGGCGACCGCTGAGGAATGACGATCGATCACAAACAAGCTTCGAAAGCGTCCGAGCCCGGTGATAACGTCTTCGGTGATGCCGTCGCAGAGATGGCCGAGGTCGGTGTTGCCGCTGAGATTCTGAAAGGGCAGGACGGCGAGCGATGGCTTGTCCGGGAGCATCAACATCGGCCGCGCGATTGTTGCTTCACCGCTGAGCCGTAGCCGGTAGACTCGTACAGGCTGGGCAATGTTTTTCAATTGCTGTTCGCCTGCGTCCTCGAAACTCGCGTCGACCTTGCCTCGCGTATCCTCTTGAACGCGGCCGGACACGCAGACGCCACCTGGCTCTGCAAGTGCTTCCAGGCGTGCTGCCACGTTCACGCCATCCCCATAGATATCGCCACCATCGATAATGACGTCACCAACATTTATGCCAATGCGGAATTCGATTTGCTTCTCCAGCCGTACATCGGCATTGCGGTCGGCCATACCGAGCTGAATGTCGATGGCGGAGCGCAGGGCATTGACCACGCTCGCGAACTCTACCAGCATGCCATCGCCGGTGGTCTTTACGATCCGTCCCTGATGATCCCTGATCTTCGGGTCGACGAGATCGCTCCGATGCGCCTTCAACTGAGCGAGCGTGCCTTCCTCGTCAGCGCCCATCAACCGGCTATAGCCGGCCACATCGGCGGCGAGGATCGCGGCGAGGCGACGTTGGGCGCGTTCTTCGGCCATCACGGGCGTGTACTTGGCTAGGGTGTAGTACGGCAGAGTGTATGAGCGCGGGGTCGGGGAGTTTATCCGGCCGCACTTCCGGTCAGGGTCATTCGCTACCGGCGCGACCCAGCGGCAAGTCCAGCCATGTCCGCTGTGACGCCGAATGCGGACGAAGTTCCGCATCGCAGCGAACCGACGCTAAGTGCCAGACTCGGACATTCCGATTGGGTTTGTGCCTCGCTGCGTAACGACGGATTGTGTCAGCAAAATGCTGGCCGAGTTATGATGAATGTAGGAATTCGGTAGTAGGTCAGCTTGAGTGACCCACCAGGGATTCTAGTATATTGAAGGCGCGGGGTCCTCGTGATCTCCAACGCGATCGGCGGCCTGCTACGACACCGTCCTGACGGATGCGTAACAGAAGCGGAATGGGAGGAACATCATGTCATTCACCGGCGTGCTACGCCCAGGACATATCCAGATCAGGGTAACGGACCTCGGGGGGGCGGTCAGACATTACGCGGAGGTGATCGGCCTTGAAGAGGTGCTGCGTGGTGCGGATGGACGGGTCTATTTCAAGGCATGGGACGAGTTCGACCATCACAGTGTGATCCTGCGTGAGGCCGACACGCCGGGGATGGATTTCGTTGGCTTCAAGGTCGCGAATGACGCCGCGCTGACCGATCTCGGGGAACGGGTGCGCCGCTTTGGCCTAGCGGTCGAGGAAATGCCGGCGGGCGAAATGCCCGCCACCGGCCGCCGTCTGCGCTTCACCTGCCCCACCGGCCACACGCTGGAGCTCTTCGCGGACAAGCAACAGATCGGCAATGGCCTCGGCACCGTCAACCCCGAGGTGAAGCCAGAAACCATCAAGGGTATGAGGCCGACCCGGTTCGATCACTGTTTGTTGTACGGCGACGACCTCGACACCAACTTGGTGCTGTTTACCGAGGTGCTTGGCTTTCATCTGACCGAGCGGATCATCGCCGGTGACGGGAAAACGATCATCGGCACGTTCCTCAGTTGCAGCAACAAGCCGCACGATATCGCCTTCATCCGGAATCCGGAGAAAGGCCGATTCCATCACGCGAGCTTCTGCCTGGAGAGCTGGAACGATATAGGCAACGCCGCCGACATCATCGCGCGCCACAAGGTGCCGCTGGACATCGGCCCGACGCGGCACGGGATCACCCGCGGCTACACGATCTATTTCTTCGATCCATCGGGAAACCGCAACGAGGTGTTCTCGGGTGGGTATCAGTATTATCCGGACAACCCGGTGCTGGAATGGACCGAGGCGGAACTGGGACGCGCGATTTTCTATTATGACAGGAAGTTGAACGAGCGGTTCTTGTCGGTGACGACGTAAGCCTAATCAAATGGCTCGGCGAGCAGCGTTCGGGCTGCGGCCGTTGACCCTTGCTTTCTATGCCGATTGGTCAGCGCGTTGCAACAATACGCCCTCTTGACCGGCCGCAACTTTGGGAAGCTCGTCATCCGGCTCACCGAAGGGGCGCGCTCGGAGAGGCGATATGTTCGCAAATGCGCTACGGATGTTTTGACCGTGGTCGGCCGACGGGGCGGCGTCCGCTTTCACCCCGATAGGAGACCCAAACTAGCTGGGTCCGTTGGTCTCAGAAGTGCCAGAATCGGACTTACGAGTCAGTATCAGAAAGTCAAAGCACAATCCCGCTCTGGCCTCCATGATATCAAATGAAAGCGACAGTCCACTCGCTCGAAGTCCCCCGTTTCCATAGAGGGTGGACCGACAATCATCGGCAAGGCGCTTGCCTGCTGATTGCTATACGATAACTCGACCGCAAAGAGCGGACACGCAAGCGGGAGAACCACTATGGGCACCCCGACGAGTTCATCGGACAATCATGGTGCTGGACTTTCGTTAAGCGAAGAAACGAAGCGTGAAATTGTTGAAAGGAAGGTCACTTGTCCTTTCCTAGGAAGTGCAGTTGCCCAAAAGTTTCTCGATGTTAGGGGCGAAGCGACCAATCCGCTGGCAAGCATCGAAGACGTAAGGAAGCTGGGCAATACGGGCGGCGGGGACCTCGGCGATATTCTCGTCGTGTTCGCTTCAGGGAATCACGCATTCATGCGAGGGGACTCCGGCAAACTCGACAAGCGTACACCACCCGGCTTGTTCTCGCTGGAACTACCCGGATCCCAAGGCTCCCACCCAGGTCACAGCGGAATTCTTCAAGGCGACCCCAAGGTCCTCGACTTCGGACGGCTGAGCAACTCGGACTTCGAAAGGCTGGCGTCGCGAGCGAAAGATGGCTTCATCAAGCGGTCGGACGTAGGAGAATTGATTGCCGAGAACTTGACTAGGGATAGTGGGTCGAAGGTGTTTGACCGAAACGTGGCAACCTTGCTGGCGCGAGACGCCGGGGAAGCTATTGGCGCCGCGGTGCTGCCCGCCTTCGCTAAGCTTTTCGGCTCGAATAATGCCGACGCAGGTCACGGAGACTTGGAAACGAAACTGACGAAGTTGCTCGGCGAAAACAATCTCGTTGGATCTGCCGGGGAGTTCGGTTTGCTTTTTGCTTTTCTGGGGAGAAAGCCGGACGGTCGCGAGATCGACGGCGAACCAGCGGTGTCGCTAGAGGACCTGCGCGGGATGTTTCTGGAGAAGCGCCTGCCAGAAGGGTGGCAGGGCTGGAAAAAGCTTCGTATCGCTTGGGTAAGACATACGACAGCACTACTTCTCGCCGCAGCTAAGCACTACCTGGTGCTCAAGCGAACCTCGACTTAGGGTTCGCTACCAGGAACGACAAAGTGTGAGCCGCTTTTCGGTCAACCGTGCACGAGGAAGGGTGTTAACTGCATTTCTGAGCGCGGGAATGGCCGATCCTTCAGTCCGCACTATTCCGTCGCGGCATCGCTGACCTTGGCATCTCTAGCTTTGATGACCCGCAGCAGAAGACTAATGAGCAACTCGCGCTCTCGGTCCGAAAGCGGCGCCATGATGTCATCGTGGGCAGCGCGAATAGCGGGACGCAGGCGCAGAAGGATTTCGACTCCCGCCGGCGTGGCATCAAGCCGCCGAGAGCGTTCGTTGCCCGACCACTCGACAAACCCCAGATGCTCGAGGCGCTTGACGATTTGCATGGCCGTTGCGAGATCGATCCCCATTCGCTCGCCCAAACGGGTCAGATCGATCCCAGGAGCATCATGGATAGATGCGATTGCGGCATACTCGATGGGCTCAAGATCCTCAGGACCTGTTATTCCCGTAAGCGCTGCGTGGCAAAGTGCGTGGAACCGTCGCGCGAGATGCGATTCCGCGCGTCTATGGATCGGTGGAAGGGCCCGCGATGGCGGGTGACCCGAGGGCCGCGCCAGGTAGGCGCGGACTGGCGCCTCAAGATTCTTGACGTGCTGCGCGCCGAGGTCCTCGAAATCCAACGGCAGCGTCGTGCGGACATACTCATAGGCCGCACCTGACAGACATACCCATCCCGGCTTGGCTAAGCCCTGTATCCGCGCGGTGATGTTCACCGCATCGCCAAACAAGTCACCGCTCCTGACCATGGCTTCGCCGACATGCACGCCGATACGAAAGCTGACCCGGCGCTCCTCAGGCACCTCGTCATTCACCGCCGCGACTCTCTCCTGGATTCCGAGAGCGCACTGAAGAGCATCCACGACACTGGGAAACTCGGCTAGGATGCTGTCGCCGGCGGTATTGGCAACACGACCGCCGTGATTTGCGATGAGGCGATCCGCGACCTCGCGGTGGGAAGTAAGAAGGCGGAGAGTGCCGCCTTCATCCGTGTTCATCAGGCGCGTATAGCCCGCCACATCTGCGCTGAATATGGCCGCTAGGCGCCGCTGAACGGCGCTGACGGGCGAACTGGCCGACATTCAGCACCCCCGATGGTTGCTACGCGAGTACAGGCCACGAACGAAGTTACTGAATCTGAGAATAGCACGGATGGGCAAGCCGGGCCAATCAGCGGTTGCAGGGGGATAAAGTCAAAGTGCCGCGAAACTGGCCGGCGAACATACGTCCGTTAAGAACCCAGAACCGGACCCGCGCTGATCGAGCAAGTTCGTCGCTAAGTGCCAGATTCGGACTTGAATCCCAATCCGAATGACTTAGGCGAAGAAGGGATGCGGTGGTCCGCGTGTTCCCCTCCGCTCAACATGCGCTAAAGCTGCCCTCAGGTCCGCGTCGGACAGCATGATCCCGAACTCTTCCCTAAGTACGCGGCGATAGTCCGCTTCGCCTTGAATAATCCGAGCGTTCCACTTCCCCCGAGGCGTGCCGCACGTTGAACCGGGCGTTGAATAGCGTAAGTCTGGTCTTGTTCGGGCCCGGCCGCGCCGCGATCAAATTGTTGAGATAGGGGCTCTGCGGATGAGTGCTGGTGAACCAATTGCAAATCTCGTATTCGGCATCGAAACGCGGGAGCGGAACGACGCGATAGATATGCTCCCATCTGTCTCCCAACTTGGACTGCAGGGTCAACTCCTCACCCATCGCAATGAAGCGCATTACCTCGTGAGGTGTGTCCTGCTCGACGTGAGTTAACAACCTCAGCGCTCCTGTCGGTGCTAGGTTGCCAAAGCCCACGTCAGCAAGAAACGGACCCTCCGAAAGATCGACGCGAAGCACCATGTGTAGCATTGGACGCGGGGCATCGATCTCCAATCCGCGGACAACTCGAGCCTGGAGACTTGTCACCTTATACCCAAGGGATCTGAGGCCACCTCGAAACAGCATATTTTGCTCGAAGCAGTACCCGCCGCGCCCGCCAGCAATCATTTTTCCCTGAAGCGCCGCCAAATCCAATGTTGGCGGCCGGTCCAGAAGCACATCGATGCTCTCATATGAAATCGCTCTCGAGTGCGCGGAGATCAGGGCCTGAAGCGTTTCTAGCGTTGGAATTTGCGGACCGTGATGGCCGATTCGCGCTAGCCAAGCATCGCGATCAAATGCGTCGTCGGACATTGTAAACCATGTTCCAGCCTGAGTACACCCACAATGCCATGCCAGAATGTGCGCGCAACAAGCAATCGACAAGCAGCCCAACGCGAGGTCCGCTAATGGGATGGTCCGGCCGTGCTCCTGCCCACTGCCAGCAGTAGGCTGGCAGGAGGCACCAAGCGAAAGGAGCACGCCATGTCTGAGACGCATAACAGTGTGATCGCCGTGATCGGTATCGATATCGGCAAGAACTCGTTTCACGTCGTCGGCCTCGATGGGCGTGGCGCCATCGCGCTGCGGCAGAAGTGGTCGCGTGGCCAGGTGGAGACACGGCTCGCCAACATGCCAGCCTGCCTGATCGGCATGGAGGCCTGTGTCGGAGCCCATCATCTCAGCCGCCGGCTCAGCTTGCTTGGCCACGATGCCCGGCTGATGCCGGCGAAGTACGTCCGCGCCTACTCGAAGGGGCAGAAGAACGACTTCCGCGACGCGGAGGCGATTGCCGAGGCGGTCCAGCGCCCGACGATGAGGTTCGTGGCCACGAAGACCGCCGATCAATTGGACCTGCAGGCGCTGCACCGGGTGCGGGAGCGTCTGGTCAGCCAGCGTACCGGTGTCATCAATCAGATCCGCGCCTTCCTCTTGGAGCGTGGGGTCGCGGTGCGGCAAGGGCGGCACTTCTTGCGTGCCGGGTTGCCAGGCATTCTCGCGACGGGTTGTGAGGTACTGTCCGAGCGCATGGTTCACCTCATCGAGGATCTGGCCGGCGACTGGCGTCGGCTGGATGAGCGGATCGAAGGTCTGTCGGGCGAGATCGGCGCCCTTGCGCGCCAGGATGCCGGTTGCGAGCGGCTGATGAGCGTGCCGGGGATCGGGCCGATCATCTCCAGCGCGATGGTGGCGGCGATCGGCGCCGGGGATACGTTCACCAAGGGCCGCGACTTCGCCGCCTGGCTGGGTCTTGTCCCCAAACAGTTCTCGACGGGAGACCGCACGGTCCTTGGCAAGATATCGAAGCGCGGCAATCGCTACCTGCGCGTCCTCTTCGTTCAGGCCGCCTGGGTCGTGCTGATCAGGTCGAAGAACTGGGAGCGCTACGGGCTCAAACCCTGGATCGAGGCGGCCAAGAGGCGGCTGCACCGCAATGTGCTGGCGATCGCGCTTGCCAACAAGCTGGCGCGCATCGCATGGAGCGTTCTCGCCCATGGCCGCAACTTCGAGGCGGGCAAGGTTGCTGCGGCGGCCACCCTGCCTGCTTGATCGTTCAGCGCAAGACGGAGCCCACGCTGACGTAACCGGATTACCCGCCGAGGTCTGCGAGAGGATGAGAAGAGATGGAGGATCGGTCTTCCCGGCGCTTGCGAACACTGGTGACCCAAATGGCCCGCTGAGGCCTGTCCGCTAATGAGATCGCAGGCGCGCTGATTTCCATGATGGCCCGGAGCCCAACGAGCTCCAACCAGAGGCCGGATACATTGATGCAAGACCGCTCACCGCCAACTCGACGAAAACCTCTTGCGACGCACGGCCGGACCATACATTTGGGTCAATCGCGTCGATTTCGCGATGTCTGCCATAGGTCCGCTCACCCTCCAACACCGGACATGTTGTTGGCCATTGATTCCCTGGTCGTAGCGTGATTTAAGCTAAGAGCTTCACTGAACTCGTTGAGTGCTGGCAGTACCGAGTTAAAATGAGCCAGGAACTATGCCCAGACGTTGAAATGGGCCTGTTCGAGCCGGCAGTCCTAGCCGCCGGCATCAATCAGCTCTTTAAGCTGCCGCATTAGCGCCCGCGCTGTCCGCCTTTCTGCCTTCGCCTCTGCTGTATACCGACCCGTCCGATAGGCGCCATTCCTCTCGCCCTTTGGCCCCCCGCCCTTGCCGCCGTGCAGGCGACATACAGGCCTCCCCCGCATGGCAGGCGCTCGGCAGGGCAATTTGGATCGTCGGCACCTAGCCCGGCAGCGCGGCGCGGCCCGAGCAAGCGCCAGCGCGGCTTTCCAGTCCGGCTTATAGGGTCGCCGGCCGGATTTCACTTCGACCCCCCGCGTTTGCCCTGGGTATTGCCCCCTCCCTTCACCGTCCCCGCCACGATGGCCTTGCCTCCTTCGCCAACGGCCACGTGCTGGTGGATCACTTGGACCACTTGCTTGCCGCCGCTTCGCCGTCGCTGGACAGCCAACACCGCATCGGCCGACGCGCCCATAAGCTTGACAGCTGATTGCGCCATACGTGCTGCTTCAACGCTGTGGGCCTGCCAATCGCGGCTGAACTCATTCGCCTTTGAAAGATGGTGGTCCGCCTTGGCCAGAAAACGCATTGCTACTTTGTGGGCGGCGGCCGTCTGGTGCGCCAACATCTGCTCTATCGAATCCCGCGCCTTGATGGAGTTTGCCGCATCCAGTCCCAGGGAAAGCACGTCGGCCTCGGCTGCCAGCTCCATCCTCTGGGTTGAGGCAGAATGGGCGAGCATGTCGGGCGGATCTCGGACCGCTTCCGCGATGGCGAATGTCTGGCTTTCCGGCAGTGGGACAAGCTCGCCGCCGTTGCCTGTCTCAGGTAGTCCAGTGGTGTAGGACGAGCGGGAAAGAGCTATCTCGGCCTTGGCCTCAATCGCATCCGCGTCCTTTCGGGTCCACCTTGCTCCCGTTGGATCTGCTTCGCTCAGCTCGTCAGCCCAGCGCCGCATACGAGTGGCGCTATCTTTTTCCTTTAATGCGGTCTCAACCCGCTTCCGGACGCGCGGCTTTTGTGGATCGTCAGTCATTTTCGTCCCCTTTTGGATGTCTGAGAGCCATCCGCCCCCGCCTTGGCGGTATTGTCACGCCCGGTTCCTGACGGCTTCTCGCCCACCCTCCGTTACAGTGCACAGGGAGTGGTTATATAGGCGTACCGCTACAGCACCGATGAATTGTGGCGAAATGGGCCTGACGGGTGCTGAGGTGGAACGATGGGCGATTTCGTGTACCGCTACAGCACCGATGAAGCACCCTGACGGTACCGCTACAGCACCGAGACAATGATTTTCGGTCCATCTCAGCACCGAAGCCGCCACATTTCGGCCTCCGTATCTGCCGCAGGGAAACTCAATGCTGCCGAAAATCGAGTGTGTACGCCGCGAGGCGTTGCGGTGGCCTAGGAGAGGCGATGAGTTCATGGGCTCCTCCGGTAGCCCGAGAGCGGACTTTGTGCTGTAACCAACGCGCGCGTTGCTGGGGAGGCCTTCTGTAGTTCCTCGATGGCGAGTGTCCCGCCAATGACCGCTTGCCGCACCCAGGCCCGCGCGGCTCCATCGAACGCTCGCCGGCAAGCCGATGAACAATACTGCTTAGCTCTCCCGCCATCAGAACGAGGTTCGTACGGCTTATGGCACCAGAGGCAGCAACAGGGATTCATGCTGCCCGCCTTCCAGTTCGGGACGGCGTCATACTCACAGACGCATCGGTCGACTCAATCTCCGGGCGCAGGTCAGGCAAGGGTCTCGCCGGCCTCCAGAACTTCCAGTCATTGGTCGGCAGTTCGCCCTTGTAACCCTTGTCGGTCGTACGCCAAGTCGTGGCCTGACGGCCGAACCATCGGCCCCGGCGCATCAGGCGAAGAAAGCCCTTTTCGACCAGTTCGGCAAAGGCGCGTTGTGCGGTGCCCTTGCCAATGCCGAGCAACCGGGCCGCCTCATCCAGGCTCAGCGAAAGCTCGCCATTGTTGCCGCCGTTGAACCGGGTGCGAATCTCGATAAACACCTTGAGAGCGGGTCCACTTAGCGAGCGGAAGGCGTCGCTGCGAGCCATCGCGTAGAACAGCCCGAAATACTGCTCCTCAGATCCACTACGGCTCTTTCGATATCGCCGCCGCTTACTCATGGGCGGCCTCCGGCTCTGCCCGAGGCCATCCCGACGGACTGCCGGGTGGCTGCGATAAGCTTTCGCTCGCTTCGGCGCAGAGAATGCGGATTCGGGACCGCAGCACATAGCGGGCGTGACTGCCTGCAAACGGACCGCCGTGGCGCTCGGTCACAGTCTCGATTTGCAGCCCTCGCTTGCGAAGCTTGAGCACGTAGGCAGACCAGCGCGGGCCGGGATGCGTTATCGGGGTACAGCCGGCATCGCCAGCCCGGTAGAGCTGCAGGAGCGCCCAGGCATCGTGACCACGGGCGGTTACGGGTCCGAGCCCGAGGGCATCGAGGAACTCGACAGAAATCCGCATCAGCGTTCCCCCATCGTAAAGCCGGCAAGCTCGGCGGTGATGGCAGCTGCGGCGGTCGAAAGCCCGAAGCGGTCGCGAATGCGGCGGGCGGCCAGTGGAAGCACATAGACCCGACTTCGGCGGTCGGCCCACTCGAAAAGGTCGGGATGGTGATTGCGCCTAGAAGCGTTGCGAGGTAGTGTCATTTCGCTTTTCCTTGGGTAAGGGATTGCATAGCGGCTTTGCCCCGGCGCGGTTCATCAGACCGTTGCCGGGGTTTTCTTTTCAGGGGGCAGATCTGTAGCACTGGAGCTTGGTCACCCACGCTTCGGCATCCTCGCGCCGGATGCGTGTGAGGCGTCCGACCTTCACCCCCTTGAGGGTCCCATTTCCAAGCATTCGATAGGCGTAGCTACGGCTGACTTTGTTGTCCCGGCAGAACTCCGGGATAGAGAGAAGCTGTGATTGCATTTTCGGGACTCCGGACAGTGGGGAACATGCCGAAGTATTCCCGGATAAAAGGCTACAGGCGCGGTGTTTATCGAATGGCGTTCGATACTAGAAAACTAGTATTTTTCCGGTTGGAAATCCCACTAGCACACGTCACGGGCGCATCTTAGCGCTCCTTAGTTTGACCGCGAGCACGTGAAGGGGATGATTTCTAAGTTGAACATGAAGCGCGAACGCCTGACTCCCTTCATGCACGATGGCCCCATCCTCCCGATCATCGATTTCGATCTGGTCCCTCAAAGGATTGTCAAAGTTATGGAGATGGAACTGTGCCAACTTTTGAGCCAGAGCTATCTTGCGCCGTAGGTCAGCGCGGCCTTTCAGAAGGCTTTTTTCCCATGTTCGCAGGGTTTCAACGCTGTGGTTAAGCACATTAGCGACCTTACTTTCAGCGGAGTACTTCTTAAGACCAGTGCCCACCAGAACGTGCACGTGCAGTATTGCAATCCATCGGAGTTCCCTGAGCGTAAATGGACGCCCATGTTTGCCTGTTGACGCTGGTTTGGTAAGGAATAGGACCTCACCGTCATTTAGAGCAAATAGGGCAAGGGCTAGCGCTTGTCGCCAGTCTCTGCTCGATGGAGCCATCTTCCGGATGATCCTGCCAATAAAGAGTCGCCACTGATTCGCAGTTAGTTCGATCTCGTCCCCGAATAGTTGGAGCTCGTTAGCATGGCTGTCCTCTTTGAAATTGGATTTGTTCTTACCGTGATCTTCGCGGTAAATCGCTCCCATAACGTGGCTCTCTGCCCACTCGATCAGCTCGGAAGTCACGCTGCTGGCAAGCCGAAGTGCAGCGAGCGCCTTTGACTGCTTCGATTTTTCACTCGCCGCACCCAGGGCGGGATCTGTGCTTCTGTAGATTTCGACTAATTCGTCTAGCGCATTCAAGGCTGATTGGCGAACGTCATCTACATCACGTCGATAACTCACTACGCTCCTCCGAACGGCGCCCCGCATAGTGGATAGCGGAAGCGCGTGCGGTCCGCGCTTGTCGGCTGGCCGGCCTATCCCCACCGGGGCAATTCTACGCTTCCGCATTGCGCCGTTGCATCGGAATTACTACCTTGCCCGCGGGCGGCTTTGTCGCCGCGAAAGTGGCCCATGCTTCCATCATTCGGCGCCGCTTTTCGAGCAAGTCGCCGCGTCGATAGGCCGCTTCCACCTTATCCCCGATGGCATGGGACAGCGCCATCTCGGCAACCTCGCGGGGGAAGTTAGTCTGCTCCGCTGCCCAGTCGCGGAAGGTAGAGCGGAAGCCATGCGTCGTCAGATCGGAACCCGTCAGCCGCCGCAAGAGCGCCAGCAAGGCACCGTCGGACAGCGGCTTGCCAGGACGGCCCGGAAACACAAATTCGCTGTCCTTGGTTTTAGCAAGCTGGTGCAGCAAGGCGACGGCGGCCGGCGACAGGGGGATGCGGTGTTCGCGGCCCGCCTTGATGCGCTCGGCCGGGATAGTCCAGATTTTCTGCTCCAGGTCGATTTCGAACCAGCGCGCGGCAATGGCCTCCGTAGTACGGGTGGCAGTAAGAATCAGTAGCTCCAATGCTCGGGCCGCCAGCCCTGTTTCTTTGCGTAACTCCGCCATGAATGCGCCAATCTCGGTGTAGGGCAGCGCGGGGTGATGCTGGACCCGCCTGACCTTGGACAGCGCCGGCAAGAGGTTCTGAAGATGGCCGCGCCAGCGGGCAGGATTCTCGCCACTCCGGTAGCCGCGAGCAGTTGCTGAATCCAATACGGCTTCGATGCGCTGGCGGATCCGGCCGGCGGTTTCGGCCTTCGTGGTCCATATCGGTTCCAGTACCCGCACCACTAGCCCGGCGTCGATCTGTTGGACGGGCAAGGCGCCCATAAGGGGGTAGACATAGGTGGCAAGAGTGTTGCGCCACTGCTCGCAGTGCTTCGCGTTCCGCCAGCCGGCTTGGTGCGCTTTGATGAAAGCCTCAGCTGCGTCCTTAAAGGTTATCTGCTTGGCCGTCTCCGCCCGCTCCATGGCCCGCTGGCCGTCACGGGCTCCAATGGGGTCAATACCAGCCGACTTGAGCCGCCGCGCTTCCAGCGCCCGCGTACGGGCTTCGGCGAGGCTTACAGCGCTGAGGGAGCCAAGCCCCATGTCCCGGGTGCGGCCCTGAAGCGTATAGCGGAAGATCCATGTCCGCGCCCCGGCGGCGGTTACCTGGAGGTAGAGTCCGCCGCCATCGGCATACATGCCTGCCGCCTTCGCCCGGGATACCGCCAGCGCCGTCAGTCGCCCGATCTGTCTCGCCATGCCCCGCTCCTACCCATGTTTCTACCCACGCCGCTCTTGTGGATTATGGTGGACGCTCAGACACGCTTCAAGATGCTATGGGACAGAAAGCCCTATATTGCTGGGAGTTTCTAAACAGCCTGAGATGGAAGAAAACGAGCGTGGACGCCAGTACGGCGGAGCCACCTTCCGCCGGCGGGCCGGAGGCGCCACAGCCGCTCGGCGGAGGGGAAACACTCCAGCAGGGGACCCTCGAAGATGATCTCCGTCGCTCCCCCGATCTGCAGCAGATCGCCGGTCTCGAAATCGGGAAACAGCAGCCCCGCCTTGGGATTCGCGATGAGATTGCCCAACGTGTTGAAGAAGCGGTTGCCGCTGAAATCCGGCACCAGCAGGGCACCGTCGCTCTCGATGGCGACGAAGCCGGGCATCCCGCCGCGATGGGAGACGTCGACGCCCCCGCTCGCCGACGCCTCGCCTGCCGGCGCGGCGGAGGCGACGAAAAAGGTGTCGGCCCGGGCGATCAGCGCGCCGGCGCCCTCGTCCAGCCCGGCGAAAGCCTCGACTCGCGGAACGACACGCTCCCGCCGCAGCAGATAATCCCGGCGCTGGATATATTGCGGGCAATTGCCGAAGCTCTGATCCACGGCGAGGGAGAAGCCGCGGGCATCGGCGGCGATGACATGGCCGTTCATGCGATTGCGCCGGCGCGTCCAGAGCTCGATGCCCAGTAAGCCGACCGGCGCGCCGGGCTTCAGCGCCGCCAGAAGCGGATCGCCCGGGATGGGGCGCGCAGCGATGTCGAGGCGGCGGGGATCGGGGCTGGTGATGAAGCCCGGCGGTCCCGCCAGCAGCGAGGCCGCGGGCATCCCCTCGGCGTCGATCGAGCCCAAGATCACGAAGGGAAGCTCGGCAAAGAAATCGCGATGCTGCTCGGTCATGAAATCGCGGAGGACCGCCCGGCCGATCCGGTCCATCTTTTCCCTACTGAGACCCACACTGGCCTGGAGGGCGCGCTCGCCCGCATGCCAGGGAGCCAGGGTCGGGTCCCTGTCGGTGAAACCGCTCATTTCAAACCTCGCTTCGCCTGACCCAAGTATGGATAATTTGCCTTTCCGACTTAATAGGCGGAAAACTACAGAGTCTATTTCTAATCACGCAATAATCTGATGGACCGTCTCGACGAGCTTGCCATCTTTGTCGCCGTTGCCGAGCGGGGCAGCTTCGTCGCCGCGGCCCGGCATCTGGGACGCTCGCCCGCTGCGGTCACCCGGGCGGTGGCGGCCCTGGAAGATCGCTTGGCCACGCGGCTCTTCAACCGCACGACCCGCGCCGTCGCTCTCACCGATGCCGGGGGGCGCTATCTCGATCTCTGCCGCCGGGCGCTGGCGGAGTTCGAGGAGCTCGAGCTGTCGGCGGCGAGCGAGCGGTCGGAGCCCCGGGGCCTTCTGACCGTGACGGCGCCGGAGATGTTCGGACGGCTCCATATCCTGCCCATCGCCCAGGAATTCATGCGCGACTATCCCGCGGTCAAGGTCTCGCTGCTGCTGCTGAACCGCATCGTCTCCTTCGTCGACGAGGGCGTCGATCTGGGGGTCCGCATCGCACAGCTGCAGGATTCTTCCTTGCGTGCAATCCAGGTGGGCTGGGTGCGCCGGGTGGCGGTCGCGAGCCCGGCCTATCTGGCGGCGCGCGGCGAGCCCGGCAGGCCCGCCGATCTGATGGCCCATGACATCATCGCGGTCACCGGCATCCGCACGGCCCATGACCGCTGGACTTTCGGCGAGGGCGCCAGCGAAACCACGGTCGTCCTTGAGCCCCGCCTCACCCTCAGCACGGTGCAGGCCGCGCTCGATGCCGCCGTCGCCGGCGGCGGCATCGTCCGCCCGCTCTCCTATCAATCGGCACCGCTGGAGGCCGCCGGGCAGCTCCGCCGCCTGCTTCGCGACCAGGAGCCGCCGCCGATCCCCATTCACCTCATCCATCCCGCCGGACGCTATCTCGCACCGAAGGTCAGACTCTTCATCGATCGCGCCGTTGCGGCGCTGCGCGGCCGGTTCGAGAAAGACGTGGAATAGGCCTCTCGCACCGCAGCAAGCCCGATCAAGACAAGCCCGGCGAAATTCGCCACCCTTTGCGACGGGAAAGCGAGGGCGGAGGCATCCGGTGAGCTGCGGCGAGCGTTTCGATCACGTGGTCCGGCATATCGAGGCGAATCTCTTCGAGGATTTGAGCGTCGGCGGGCTTGCCGCCGTCGCCGGGCTGTCCGCCTTCCATTTTTCGCGACTCTTCACGACGCAGATCGGCGAAAGCGTCATGAGCCATGTCCGTCGGAAGCGGATGCTCTATGCCGCCGCACGCCTCCTGGGCGATCACCCGCCGGCCCTGGCCGAACTCGCCTTCGACTGCGGATTCGAATCCCAGGAAGCCTTCACCCGATGTTTCAAACAGGTCTTCAGCGTCACCCCCGGCCGCTTCAAACGGGATGTCGCGCAATCGCAGGCCATGATGGAGAAACAGATGTCCACCAGCGCTATCGCCAAACCGAATCTCAAACTGCTCGACGGCGTCACCCGCCGCGGAGCCTTCACCGTCGCCGGCTTCTCCGCCCGCATCGAAGTAGACAATAAGCAGGTCATTCCCACCCTCTGGCCTCGCCTCATGCAGCAATTGCCTGTGCCGGGCCAGAAGGGACGTGCGGGCTATGGCGTGCACTGGGGCGCTGACCTCAAGGAGGGCAGCTTCAACTATACGGCGGGCGTGGAGATCGAGCCCGGCGCCAAACTGCCGAAGGGTTTCACGGCGCTGCCCATTCCGGCGCAGAGCTACCGGGTGTTTCGCCTGACCCTCGACGGCGGGGAGATCCATCCGCAGATGAAGGCAGCGGCGCAGGAGATCTGGTCGGAGCGCTTGCCGAATTCCGGCTGGAAGCTGAAGCCCGGCATCGACTTCGAGTTCTATGGCGAGGAATTCGATCCCACGGCCGCCGGCGCGGTGATCGATATTCACATACCCGTGGAGGACGCAGCGGGGCGCTGACGCGTCAATCGACCTGGAGGCGCACCTCGCCCAGCCCGGGAACCTGGAACAGAGCCGTCTCGCCCGCCGCGATGGGCTTGGTCGGGATCAGGCTGCCGGTCATCACCACCATGCCGCGGCGGAGCCCTTCGCCCTGCTTGGCGGTCAGATTGGCGATCCAGGCCAGGGCCTCCAGCGGCCGGTCGGCCTTGCCCTCCAGCCTCGGCTTGCCGGCGATCTCGAGGCTGCCGCCGAGTTCCGCCAGCGGCGGGATCGCCGAGAGCGGCTTGGCCTCCCCCAGGACGATTCCGGCGTTCCAGGCGTTGTCGGCGATCAGGCTCCAGGCCGCCGTGTCGCGATAGACGGCATGGCGGTCGTCGACCAGCTCGAAGGCCGGCATGATCAATTCAACCGCGCCCTGCATCTGGGCAACATCGAAGGGCGCCCGGCCGGGCGGGAGATCGACGGCGAGACGGAAGGCCAGCTCGCATTCCAGCTTCAGGCTGACATAGTCGGCCGCGCGGATCCGCGCGGGGCTCCGATGGATCCGGCTCGCGAAAATGGCGCCGGCGCAGGGGTGATCGATCCCCATCAGTTCCTGCATGACCTTGGTGGTGGTGGCGATCTTCCAGCCGCCAAGCGGGCCGTAGACGGGTGCGGCGAGGCGATGAAATTCCGCTTGTGCCGCATAGGCTTCGTCGATATCGGCCGGGCCCAGGGCCGCCGGCAGATTGGCGTAGACGGCCCCGCTCCGCCGCGCCTCCCACATATGCGCCCCCGCTTGGCGGGCGCGTGTTTGATCGGCCATGGAAGCTCTCCCCTCAAAACCGGCGGCCAGGATTCGCCCTTTCCGCCGGTCGGCGCAAGGGCGTTCGGCGCCGGGGGTGGGCAACCCGCCCGAGTGATCTGTGATCACGCGGCCAAATTTGCCCTTAGACGACCCTCTTGCCCGGCCGGCAGAGGGCGACTAACCTTCGCCGCTGCCTCGTTGTGGTTCGGCTTGCTCTCCTCGCTCTCGATCGAGCGCCGGACCTGCCTCCCGAAATCACCCCGAAGGCCGACCCGTCGCGCACTCCCGCGTGCCGGTACACACTGAAGATCGGACAAGAGCTATGGCAACCGGAACAGTTAAGTGGTTCAACGCCCAGAAGGGCTACGGCTTCATTCAGCCGGAGAGCGGCAGTAAGGACGTCTTCGTCCACATCTCCGCCGTCGAGCGCGCCGGCCTCTCCACTCTCAAGGAAGGCCAGAAGATCAGCTTCGACACCGAGCGCGACCAGCGCAGCGGCAAGGAATCGGCGACCAATCTCAAGGTCAGCTGAGAAGCCTTAGAAGCTTAGCGACAGATCCCCGCCGGGCGGCAGCGCCCGGCGGGGATTTTTTATGCGCCGAGCCCGGCCTTCACCGCGCCGGCCGCCCGAAGGCTCAAGGCCGCGATGGTCAGCGTCGGGTTGGCGGTCGTCGACGTCGGAAACACCGACGAGCCCAAGATGAACAGATTCCCATGGTCGTGGCTGCGCAGGTCGCGATCGACGACGGAGGTCTTGGGATCGCTCCCCATGCGGGCGGTGCCGATGATATGGCCCGACCCTTGCGCTTCCGGACTGTGTTGGACCTGGCTGCTCCCGAGCTTGGCGAAGATCTCGCCATGGGAAATGCGGGCGGCGGCAAGCCCCGCCTTCACATAATCGTCCAGGCGATAGGCCAGGCGCGGCAGTGGCACGCCGTAGATATCCTTCGCCTGGGGATCCAAGGTGACGCGGTTGTCCGGATCGGGAAGCTGCTCCATCAGGGACGCCAGGCGGATATGGCGCGAGGTCTGCTGCCGGATGGCGGCGTCGAGCGCCTTGCCGCGCAAGCCCTGCCGGGCAAGGTCCTGGGCCGTGGTGATCGGCCCCCCGGTGGGCCAGGACCAGCCGTCATTGCCGATCTCGATACGATAGGCCGCACGCTGCCGGCGGAAATCGCCGTCGCGTAGATTCTCGATGCCCGAGGTCGAGAGCGGGCCGCGATAGGGCCAGAGCGGCTGGTCGGCCAGGGCCCAGCTGAGCTGGCTCGGATGATCCATCAGATTGCGGCCGAGCTGGTCCGAGCCATTGGCCACGCCGTCGGGCGTAGCCTCCGAGCGCGAGGCGAGCAGAAGGCGCGGCGTCTCGATGGCATGGGCCGCGATGACGAAGACCTTGGCGGTGGCGCGGCCTTCGCTGCCGTCCCAGCGCTTGAAGCGGATTGCGCTGATGCGCCGGTCGACACCGAGCTCGACGAAAACCGCCGTGGTTTTCTCGTGGAGCTGGGCGCCCTTCGCCTCGGCCAAAGCCAGATGCACCGTGGCATCGTATTTCGCCTGGACCGGGCAGACGGGAATGCAGCTCGCATTGCCGCAGCAGGCCGGCCGGTCGCCGCGATCGACGGAATTGCGGCCCTGGGGCGTGGCGCGCAGCTCATAGGCGGTACCGGCTAGGGCCGCGGCATAGGCCTTGTCGAGAAAGGTCTGCGGGATCGGCGGCATGGGGAAATTCGTGGTCCTGGGCGCACCCAGCGGCTCGCTTGAATTGCCGGAGACACCGATCTCCGCCTCGGCCTCGCCATAGAAGGGCTCGAGATCGTCATAGCCGATGGGCCAGTCGACGCCCCGGCCATAGGTGGAGCTCAGGCTGAAATCATGGGGCAGGAAACGCAAGGAGGTGCCGAGCCAGTGCCAGGTCGTGCCGCCCACGACCTTGAGATAGGTGCTTTTGAATTTGTCGGGGCCCTGCTGGCGGTACCAGAAATCCGGATCGTTGGAGATGGGATGCATGGCTTCGGGCGTTGCGGGATAGGGGCATTCCGGCACCTTGATCACCGCGTCGCGAAAGCGCTGGGTCGCATCGCCCCGATCGACCTTGGCGCCTGCCTCCAGGATCGCGACCTTGACGCCGGCCGCGGCAAGCCGCGCGGCCAGCAGCGCGCCGGCCACACCGGAACCGACGATCACGACATCCGCGGCGATATCTCCAGACATCGGATCAGCCCGCCGGTGGCTCTGACCAATAGCCGGTCTCGCCGCCGCAATCGGCGAAGGGCTTGGTGAAACTCATGGCCTGCCACAGCAGCGCCTGCTCGAAGCCCGCCACCGCCAGGCCCTGGCCGCTGTCACAGACGCCGGAATACCAGGCGGCGACGATCGTATTGGCAAGCTTTGGTTCGGCGCCGCCCGCAACGAGCCGTGCCAGCCCGTCGCCCTGGCCGCTGGCGAGGAAGCCGCCGAGGAGCTTCTCGGCCATGTCGGGATCGAGATCGTCCGCTTCCGTGAGCGCTTTGGAGAGGAACAGGAACTGATCGAGGGTGACGGCGGCGGCCGCATAGAGGGCGGCCGGAAATCCGCCGGCACCCGCAGCGGCGATGGCAGCCGCTACGCTGCGCAACAGCAGGTCGCGGCGGCCGAGCGGTGCGGCCATGGCCTAGCCCCCGGCCCGCAAGAAATCGAAGTCGCAGCCCTCATCGGCCTGGAGCACCGAGCGGCCGAAGAGGCGGGCATAGCCGCGCTCGGGCAGGGGCGGCAGAGGGGCGGCGCTGGCTTGGCGGCGGGCCAGCTCCGCGTCCTCAACCAGCAGCTCGAGGCGCCGGCCCGGCACATCGAGACGGATCATGTCACCGGTGCGGACCAGTGCCAGAGGTCCGCCGACCGCCGCCTCCGGCGCGATATGGAGCACGATGGTGCCGAAGGCCGTGCCGCTCATGCGGGCATCGGAGATCCGCACCATATCGGTGACGCCCGATGTGGCGAGCTTGCGCGGGATCGGCAGATAACCGGCCTCGGGCATGCCCGGGGCGCCGACCGGCCCGGCATTGCGCAGCACCAGCACGTCCTCGGCCGCCACATCGAGATCGGGATCGTCGATGCGCGCCGCCAGATCCTCCACGGAGTCGAAGACCACGGCCCGCCCCTGATGCGTCAGCAGCCGCTCGGAGGCCGCGGATTGCTTGATAACCGCGCCGCGCGGACAGAGATTGCCCCGCAGCACCGCCATGGCGCCTTCGCGCTTCAGCGGGGTGTCGCGCGGGCGGATGACCTCCTGGGCGAAGCGATCGGCCGGCTTGGTCAGGCTGTCGCCGAGCTTGCCGCCGCTGAGCGTCGGCGCCTCCAGGTCGAGAAGATCGGCCAGCTCCACCATCAGCCGCGGCAGGCCGCCGGCCTCGTGGAAATGCTCCATGTAGAAACGGCCCGAGGGCTTGAGGTCGACCAGCACCGGGACGCGGCGCCCGAGCTTGTCGAACTCGTCGAGGTCGATGGGATGACCGGCCCGGGCGGCGATGGCCGACAAATGGATGATCCCGTTGGTCGAGCCGCCGATGGACTGCAGCACCACCATGGCATTGCGGATCGCCCCCGCCGTGACGATTTCCCGCGGCCGCGGGCCGCCGGAGACGGCCATGGCGGCGGCGAGGTGGCCGGCGGCCTCCGCCAGCCGCAGGCGCTCGGCATGGACGCTGGGGACGGCAGCACTGCCGGGGAGCGCCAGGCCGAGGGCCTCGGTGATCAGGGCCATGGTGCTGGCGGTGCCCATCACCATGCAGGTGCCGGCGGAAGGCGCCAGGCGGCCGCTGACCGCCTCGATCTCGGCCTCGTCGATCTTGCCGGCCCGGAAACTGCCCCAGAGCCGGCGGCAATCGGTGCAGGCGCCCAGCACCTCGCCCTTGTGATGGCCGACGATCATCGGCCCCACGGGGATCACCACCGCCGGCTTGTCGGCGCTGATCGCCCCCATCATCTGGGCCGGCAGGGTCTTGTCGCAGCCGCCGACCAGCACCACGGAATCCATGGGCTGGGCCCGGATCATCTCCTCGCTGTCCATCGCCATCAGATTGCGCAGCAGCATGCTGGTGGGATGGGAGAAGGCCTCATGCAGGCTGATGGTGGGGAAGACCATGGGCAGCGCGCCGGCGAGCATGACCCCGCGCTTCACCGCCTCGATGATCTTGGGCACATTGCCGTGGCAGGGGTTGAAATCGCTATGGGTATTGGCGATGCCGACGATGGGCCGATCCAGCGCATCGTCGGAATAGCCGGCGGCCTTGATGAAGGCCTTGCGCAGGAACAGCGAGAATTCCGCATCGCCGTAGCTGGTGAGATCTTTCTTCAAGCCGCGCGCGACCACGATTCCTCCCGGGATTTTGCGGCCCCAAAGGTGGCCGAGGCAGCGCGATTGTCAATGCGGGAGCGAGGGTGGCGCTCGCGCGGCGGGCCAGGATAAGCTCCGATTATCAAACGGATCAGTCTTTTCACCGGTCACGGCCGTTTCAGCCGAAGCTAGGCTGATGCTAGGATCGCGGGACGGCCGGACAGTGGCCGTTCCCCTTGGGAGGATCGACATGGCGGAGACAGAAGCGGTGGAGGGTGCGCGCACGGGCCGCGCCCGGGGCGGGCGCCAGGCGCGCCAGGCCCAGCGCTCCGGCGCTGGCGGGGCGCCCATCGTCATCCCCGGCGTCCACCGCGCCATCCCGACCTATGACCTGATGAGCGAGGAAGGGCTGCAGCGCATCGAGGCGGCCGTCGATACCTTGCTCCAGGAGGTGGGGCTCGATTTCCGGGGCGACGATCGCTGCCTCGAGCTCTGGCGGGAGGCCGGCGCCGACGTCCAGGGCGAGCGGGTGCGCTTCGAGCCCGGGCTGGTGCAGAGCCTGCTGAAGACCGCGCCCGCCAGCTTCACCCATCACGCCCGCAATCCCGCCCGCTCGGTCAAGATCGGCGGCAATGATCTGGTCTTCTCGCCCGCCTATGGCTCGCCCTTCGTCCACGACATCGACAATGGGCGGCGCTACGGGTCCCTCGAGGATTTCCAGAATTTCGTCAAGCTCGCCTATGCCTCGCCCTGGATGCATCACTCAGGCGGCACGGTCTGCGAGCCCGTCGACGTGCCGGTGAACAAGCGCCATATGGACATGGTCTATTCCCATATCCGCTATTCCGACAAACCCTTCATGGGCTCAGTGACGGCGGAGGAGCGGGCCGAGGATTCCATCGCCATGGCCAGGCTCGTCTTCGGCGATGAATTCGTCGCCGAGAACTGCGTCATCATGGGCAACATCAACGTCAACTCGCCCTTGGTCTACGACGGCACCATGACCAAGGCGCTGCGCGCCTATGCCCGGGCCAATCAATGCACCGTGGTCGTGCCCTTCATCCTGGGCGGCGCCATGGGGCCGGTGACGACGGCGGGCGCCATCGCCCAATCCATGGCCGAGGCCATGGTGGGGGTGGCGCTCACCCAGCTCGAGCGGCCGGGCTCGCCGGCCATCTTGGGAAATTTCCTCAGCTCCATGTCGCTCCGCTCCGGCTCGCCCACTTTCGGCACGCCGGAGCCCGCCTTGGGCTCGCTGGTGATCGGCCAGCTGACGCGCCGCCTGAACCTGCCGCTGCGCTGCTCCGGTGCCTTCACCACCTCCAAGATTCCCGATAGCCAGGCGATGATGGAAAGCGCGGTCTCCATGCAGGCGGCCATCCTCTGCGGGGCGCATTTCATCCTGCATTCCGCCGGCTGGCTCGAGGGCGGGCTCGCCATGGGCTATGAGAAATTCATCCTCGATGCCGATTTCTGCGGTGCGCTCCACACCTATCTCGCGGGCATTCCACTGGACGACAATTCCCTCGCGCTCGATTCCTTCCGCGAGGTCGGTCCGGGCAAGCATTTCTTCGGCTGCGCCCATACGTTGCGGAACTACGAGACCGCCTTCTGGGATTCCGGCACCGCCGACAACACCTCCTTCGAGCAATGGCGCGACGCTGGCGAGAAGGATGCGATGCGCCGGGCCAACGAGAAATGGCGCGCCATGCTGCGGACCTACGAGGCCCCGCCCCTCGACCCCGCCATCGACGAGGCGCTGCAGGCCTTCATGACGGAGAAGAAGCAGTCGCGTCCGGATATGTGGCACTGAGAAGAAACGATTTACCACGGAGGCACGGAGATCACGGAGTAGAAATCTTTCTTCCGTCATAAGGGGGCGACCACGGTGTTCTCCTCCGTGATCTCCGTGCCTCCGTGGTGAATTTCTAGCTTGGCCGACCTAAACCACCCAATCAGCGAATAGAAAAAGGATCGAAGATGGCGAGCCTGCCCACCCATGCGAAGGCGGTCGTGATCGGCGGCGGGGTCGTCGGCTGCAGCGTGCTCTATCACCTGGCCAAGCTGGGCTGGAAGGATGTGGCGCTGCTGGAGCGCTCCGAGCTCACCTCCGGCTCCTCCTGGCATGCGGCCGGCATGATCCACACCATCAATGCCGATCCCAATATCGCCCGGCTCCAGGAATACACGATCAACCTTTATCGCGAGATCGAGGAGATCTCGGGCCAGTCCTGCGGCATCCATCGCCCCGGCGGCATCTATCTCGCCTCGACGCCGGAACGCCTCGACTATCTGAAGCAGGAGCGCGCCAAGGCCCGCTATATGGGCCTGGAGACGGCCTTCATCTCCCTCGAGGAAGCCCAGGCGCTGAACCCCCTCATCGATCCCAGCAAATATCTGGGAGCGCTTTTCGAGCCCGTCGACGGCCATGTCGATCCCGCCGGCGTCACCCATGCCTTCGCCAAGGCGGCCCAGCATTATGGCGCGACGGTCCATCCCCGGACGCCGGTGCTCGAGACCCGCGCGCTGGCCGATGGCGGCTGGGAGGTGGTCACCCCCAACGGCACCATCAAGACGGAATTCCTGATCAATGCTGCCGGCCTCTGGGCCCGCGAGGTCGGCCTGCTCGCCGGCGTCGAGCTGCCGGTGCAGCCCATGGAGCATCACTACCTCATCACCGAGGCGATTCCCGAGATCGTGAATCACGGCAAGGAGATCGCCGTCACCGTCGATTACGAGGGCAATGCCTATACGCGCCAGGAGGGCAAGGGCCTGCTCCTGGGTACTTATGAATTCGAATTGCGTGCCCTGGTCGGTCAAGGGCACGCCGCTGGATTTCGGCCATGAGCTGCTGCAGCCCGACCTCGACCGGGTCGCCGAGCGGCTGGAAGTCGCCTTCGACCGCATGCCGGCCCTGGGCCGCGCGGGAATCAAGAATGTGGTCAACGGTCCCTTCACCTTCGGGCCCGACGGCAATCCGCTGATCGGACCGGTGCCGGGGCTGAAGAACTACTGGGTCGCCGTCGGCGTCATGGCCGGCTTCTGCCAGGGCGGCGGCGTCGGGCGCTGCATGGCGGAATGGCTGATCCAGGGCGAGCCCAGCATCGATGTCTGGGGCATGGATGTCGCTCGCTTCGGCGAATATGCGACCTTCGACTACGGCACCACCAAATCTATGGAGAATTATTCCCGCCGCTTCATCATCACCTATCCCAATGAGGAGTTGCCCGCCGCACGGCCGCGCAAGACCACGGCGCTCTACGACCGGCTGAAGGCTCGCGGCGCGGTGCTGGGCGTCAACTTCGCCTTGGAGCATGCGCTCTGGTTCGCCCCCTCGCCCGCCGAGGCCAAGGAGAAGCCGAGCTTCCGGCGCTCCAATGCCTTCCCCTATGTGGCCGAGGAGGTGCGCGCCGTGCGCGAGGCTGTCGGCGTCATCGAGATCGCCAATTACGCCAAGCATGAGGTGAGCGGCCCCGGGGCGGCCGAGTATCTCGATCGCATCTTCGCCAACCGTCTGCCGGAGGTGGGTCGGCTCCTGCTCTCGCCGATCCTGACGCCCAAGGGCAAGCTCTATGGCGATCTGACCCTCGGCCGCTTGAGCCAGGACCGCTTCGTCATCTTCGGCTCCGGGGCGGCGCAGAACATGCACCGGCGCTGGTTCGAGAGCCACTTACCGGCGGCCGGCGTCAGCTATCGCAACCGGACCGACGAGCTGCATGGTCTCGCCATCGCCGGGCCGAAGTCGCGCGAGCTGCTGTCGCGCCTGACCCGGGAGGATGTTTCCAACAAGGCGCTGGCCTTCCGCGACCTGCGCGCCATGAGCATCGGCGGCGTGCCTGCGATCCTCGCCCGGGTCTCCTTCACGGGCGAGCTCGGCTATGAGATCTATTGCGCGCCCCCCTATCAGCTCGCCCTCTTCGAGGCGATCGAGCGCGAGGGATCGGATCTCGGCCTTCGGCTCTTCGGCGGCCGCGCCCTCATGTCGCTGCGGCTGGAGAAGAACTGGGGGGTCTGGACCCTGGACTACCGCCCCGATTTCACCGCCGCAGAGGCCGGCCTCGATTCCTTCATCCGCTTCAACAAGCCGGTGGATTTCATCGGCAAGGCCGCCGCGGCGGCGGAGAAGGCGCGAGGCTCGGAGAAGCGGCTGGTCACCCTGGTGGTGGACTCCGACGGCGTCGCCGACGTCAATCGCGACGAGCCTCTGTTCCATGGCGGCGAATGCGTCGGCTATGTCACCTCCGGCGGATATGCGCATTTTGTGGGGAAAAGCGTGGCGCTCGGCTATGTCCCGGCATTGCTGGCCCGGCCGGAGGAGAAATTCGAGGTCGAGATCCTGGGCGAGCGCCGCCCGGCCCGCGTCCAGGCCGAGCCGCTCTATGACCCCAGCGGCGGCAAGATGCGGTCGTAAGCCTCGCCGCTCTCCTTCGTCATCCCGGAAGAAGTGTCAATTCTCAACGAGGTCGATTGGCGACCCGAGCTCGATAGATCGGTCTATTGGGCGACATCTCTCTGGCGTCATCCTCGCGAAAGCGGGGATCCAGGGCAAGCGACGGAATCTATGGCCCTGGATTCCCGCTTTCGCGGGAATGACGGAAGAGAGTGTGGATCAGTTACAGCCAGGGATTCTCGCGGTCTGTGGGAAACGAGAAACCCTTGGGAAACCAGACCCCGCGCCAGGTCGGCAGCCCCATATTCGGCCGCACATGCTTCTGGTCGAGGGCGCGTATATCGATGTCCTCGATCACCTCGGTTATTGCCGGCATCTCCCCGCCATGGAATACCGTGCTTCCGAGGATCGCCAAAGCGTCCTCGCGGCTATAAGCGGTGACGCCGCAGCCAGGCGATGGGAACCGCCCGGACCATCGGGGGAAAATCTAAACCAGAACCGCTGAAGCAGAGGGCCGGTCATGGGCGATATCGCTCAGGGTTATCTCCAGATCATGCTGCCCGATGGCATTCCCTGCCAAGTCAAACCGCAGCCGGCACCACCAAAGCTTGCCGGACTTCCCCACCCCGCCATGCTAAAATCCGCGGTGAAACGTTGCTAAAGCCCCGGCGAAGCAGGTCGCGGGGCTAGGCGCGAGCGGTCCCGCATCCTATCATCGACGTCACCGGGGCCGGGCCTCGATCGACCGAGGCCCATCATACCCCTTTATGGAGCGGCATGAACGACGAGCCCATCGCACGTCCCACGCCAGCCGATCCCACGCGGCCCGCCGGTCCGGGCGCACCACCCTCGCCGCCGATCCCCCCGGCGCCCCCTCGTCATAGTCACGCTACCCGCTGGGCGGTCGCGATTCTGCTGGTGGCCGCCGTGGCCGGCGTCCTCTTCTACAATTATCGCATTGCGGGGAAGACGGCGGAAACCGCCGCCGCAGCACCTGCCAAGCCGCCACCGGTCACCGTCAGCCATCCCCTGGAGAAGACCATCACCGAATGGGACGAGTTCACCGGCCAGTTCCAGGCGGTCGAGTTCGTGGCGGTCCGCGCCCGGGTCAGCGGCTATCTGACGGAGATCCATTTCACCGACGGGCAATGGGTCAAGAAGGGCGATCTGCTGTTCGTCATCGATCCCAGGCCCTATCAGGTCGACCTCGATTCCGCCAAGGCGCAGCTCGCCCAGGCGCAGGCACGGGTGCAATGGGCGACGGCCGAGCTCGCCCGGGTGCTGGCCTTGCGCAAGGGCGATTATGCGACGGCCAGCAGCGCGGATGAGAAGCTGCAGGAGCAGCGCACGGCCCTGGCCGCCGTCGATACCGCCCGGGCCCAGATCGCGGGCGCCCAGCTCAATCTCGAATTCACCCGTATCACCGCACCCCTCGAGGGCCGCATCGGCGCCCATGAGGTCAGCATCGGCAATCTTGTCATCGGCAGCGTCAACGGCTCCTCCGACGAGCTGGCGACAATCGTCTCCCTCAAGCCCATCCGCTTCGTCTTCGACATGAGCGAGAACGAATATCTGGCCTATCAGCGCGCCGTGACCGAAGGCCGCCTCGCCTCCCAGCGCGACGGTCATGTGCCGGCCTATGTCAAGCTCACCGACGAGACCACCTGGGCACATAAGGGCTTCCTGGATTTCGTCGACAACCAGGTCGACCGCAATTCGGGCACCATCCGCGCCCGGGCGCAATTTCCCAATGAAGATCTCTTCATCACGCCGGGCGTCTTCGGGCGTCTGCGCCTGCCGGGCAGCGACCCGCATCCGGCGATCCTGATTCCCGATTCCGCCATCGTCAGCGACCAGAGCCAGAAGCTCGTGATGACGGTGGCCGCGGACGGCGCGGTGGTGCCGAAGGTGATCCGCCCGGGGCCGAGCTACGGCAATCTCCGCATCGTGCGCAGCGGCCTCTCGGCCGGCGATACGATCATCATCGACGGTCTGGTGCGGGTCCGGCCGGGCGGGAAGGTGACGCCCGAGCCGGGCAAAATCAAGCTCGACGAACCGAGCGATTGATCCCCGACAGATGAAGCTTTCGCATTTCTTTATCGACCGGCCGATCTTTGCCGCCGTCGTCGCGATCTTCATCACGCTGATCGGCGGCTTCTCCTATTTCGCCTTGCCGGTGTCGCAATATCCGGAAGTGGCACCCCCCACCGTCGTCGTAAGGGCGGTCTATCCCGGTGCCTCGGCCCAGGTCGTGAGCGAGAGCGTCGCCACGCCGCTGGAGCAGCAGATCAACGGCGTCGAGAACATGCTCTACATGGTCTCCCAGGCGACGGGGGACGGCAATCTCAACCTCACCATCACCTTCAAGCTCGGGACCGATCTCGATATCTCCCAGGTGCTGGTGCAGAACCGGGTATCGATCGCCCTCTCCCAGCTGCCCCAGGATGTCGTTCGCCAGGGCGTGACGGTGAAGAAGAACTCGCCGGACATGCTGATGGTGAT
The DNA here is from genome assembly GCA_963757155.1 of uncultured Alphaproteobacteria bacterium. Lineage (GTDB taxonomy): Bacteria > Pseudomonadota > Alphaproteobacteria > Dongiales > Dongiaceae > DASXQK01. The sequence continues at coordinate 254,258 of CAVWQS010000010.1, read as the reverse complement.
CCATCTCATCTCACCCGACGGCTCGCGCGACCAGCTCTACATGTCGAATTACGCGACGCTGCAGATCAAGGATGTGCTGGCGCGGCTCGAAGGCGTCGGCGATGTGATCATCTTCGGGGCCCGCGACTATGCCATGCGCATCTGGGTCAACCCGAACAAGATCGCCGCCCGGCGCCTTACGGCCGGCGACGTGGTCGCGGCGATCCGGGCCCAGAACGTCCAGGTCGCTTCGGGCGTGCTGGACCAGCCGCCCATGGCCAATCAGGGCGACCTCCAGCTGAATGTCCAGACCCTGGGACGCCTCATCGAGCCGCGGCAATTCGCCAATATCCTCATCAATACCGATTCCAACGGGCGGGTGACGCGGCTGGGGGACGTCGCCCGGGTCGAGCTCGCGGCCCAGGATTACGGCGTCAACGGCTATCTCGACAGCGGCACGGCGGTGCCGATGGGAATCTTCCAGCAGCCGGGCACCAATGCGCTCGACACCGCGCACCGCCTCGAAGCGACCATGGCGGAGCTGTCGAAATCCTTTCCCACGGGGATTGAATACCGGATCATCTACAACCCGACGGAGTTCATCGCCGAATCGGTGAACGAGGTGATCAAGACGATCTACGAGGCGGCCGGCCTCGTGGTCATCGTCGTGCTGCTGTTCCTGCAGACCTGGCGCGCCTCGATCATCCCGATCATCGCCATCCCGGTCTCCCTGATCGGCACCTTCGCCTTCCTGGAGGCCTTGGGCTTCTCCCTCAACAATCTCTCGCTCTTCGGCCTCGTGCTCGCCATCGGCATCGTGGTCGATGACGCCATCGTGGTGGTGGAGAATGTCGAGCGCAATCTGCGGGCGGGCATGTCGCCGCGCGAGGCCTCCCACAAGACCATGGACGAGGTCGGCGGCGCGCTGGTGGCGATCGCCCTGGTGCTGGCCGCCGTCTTCATCCCCGCGGCCTTCATCACCGGCATCTCCGGCCAATTCTTCCGCCAGTTCGCGGTCACCATCGCCGCGGCGACCGGGATCTCGCTTCTCGTGTCCCTGACCCTCAGCCCCGCCCTCTGCGCAATTCTCTTGAAGCCCCATGTCGCGGAGAAACCGCGCGAGATCCTGCCGGTGCGTCTGGTGCATGGCTTCTTCCACGGCTTCAACTGGGGCTTCGACAAGGTCGCCCATGGCTATGGCGCGCTGACCCGCGGCTTCATCCGCTTCGCGGCGGTGGTGCTTCTCGTCTATGCCGGGCTGGTCGCCCTCACCGTCTGGCAGTTCGGCCGCGCGCCCACCGGATTCATCCCGCCGCAGGATCAGGGCTATGTGATCACCGTCGTCCAGCTGCCGCCCGGCGCCTCCCTCGCCCGCACCGATGCGGTCATCCGGCAGGCCACCAAGATCATACTCGGCACCAAGGGCGTGGCCCATGTGGTCCCCTTCGCCGGCCTCGATGGCGCCACGCTCACCAATGCGTCGAACGCCGGCGCCATCTTCACGGTCCTGAAGCCCTTCGCCGAGCGCGCCGCCGAGGGTCTCTCGGCACCCAGGATCATCGCCGATCTTCAGGCCCGGCTGGGCGCGATCCAGGGCGCCTTCATGATCACCATCTCCCCGCCCCCGGTGCGCGGCATCGGCAATGCCGGCGGGTTCAAGATGATGGTGGAGGACCGGCGCGGGCGCGGACTCACGGCCCTCAACGGCGCGGTCCAGGACATGGTCGCCGCCGGCAACCAGCAGCCCGAGCTCGCCGGCGTCTTCTCGGTGTTCAATACCAACACGCCCAATATCTATGCCAATATCGACCGGGTACGGGCCGAGATGCTGCAGGTGACGCCGGATCAGGTCTTCGAGACCCTCGAGGTCTATCTCGGCTCCGCCTATGTCAATCAGTTCAACTATCTGGGCCGCACCTATCAGGTGCTGGTCCAGGCCGACGGCCCCTTCCGCAAAGAGCTTCCCGATGTTGCCGATTACAAGACGCGCAATGTCCAGGGCAAGATGGTGCCGCTGGGATCCGTCGCCACCTTCGAGGACCGGCTCGGCCCCTATCGCCTGCCGCGCTACAACCTCTACACCGCCGGCGAGGTGCAGGGTTCGCCCGCACCCGGCCATTCGACGGGCCAGGCGCTGGCCGCCATGGAGAAGCTGGCGGCCGAGACCCTGCCCGACGGATTCAGCTTCGAATGGACCGAGCTCGCCTATCAGGAGAAGCTGGCGGGCAGCACCGGCCTCTTCGTCTTCGCCGCCTCAGTGGTCTTCGTCTTCCTCGTGCTGGCGGCGCAATATGAGAGCTGGTCGCTGCCGCTATCGGTGATCCTGATCGTGCCCATGTGCCTGCTGGCCGCGGTCAGCGGCCTGCTCTTCCGCGGCATGGACGTCAACATCCTGGCCCAGGTGGGCTTCATCGTGCTGGTCGGGCTGGCGGCCAAGAACGCCATCCTGATCGTGGAATTCGCCCGCCAGGGCGAAGCCGAGGGCAAGTCGCGCGGCGAGGCCGCCATCGAGGCGGCGCGGGTTCGGCTCCGCCCGATCCTGATGACCTCCTTCGCTTTCATCTTCGGCGTGCTGCCGCTGGCCATCGCGGTGGGGGCCGGTGCGGAGATGCGCCAATCCCTCGGCACGGCGGTCTTCTTCGGCATGCTGGGGGTGACCGGCTTCGGCCTGCTCTTCACCCCCACCTTCTACGTGGTCATCCGGGGCCTCGTCGCCCGGCGAGGCAAAGCATAGGCTCTCGCCGGAAGAGCGAGGCGGCGAGCCGCCCTTAGCGCCAGGAACCGGGGGTCATGGTGATGATCGGCTGCGCCGTGTCATCGAATGGCGTGCCGTGGGCCGCCGCACAGCCCTGCAGCACGATGCAGAACAGGCCGACAATCAGGAATTTCATGGTCAGGAGTTTCATGGCAGAGAGTCTCTTCTAGCTCAGGCTTGGGAGAGGGAGGGGCTCGGCGCGCCGGGGATGGCCCGGGGTGCTTCGTCCGGCTTGGCCGCCGGGCGTGGTGTCCGCGGCGGGGTCCAGCGGCGACGCAGCCGATCGAGGTAGAGATAGACGACGGGCGTCGTATACAGCGTCAGAAGCTGGGAGAGCAGCAGGCCGCCGACGATGCTGTAGCCCAAGGGCTGACGGATCTCCGAGCCCGTGCCCGTTCCCAGCATCAGCGGCACGGCGCCCAGGAGGGCCGCCATGGTCGTCATCAGGATCGGACGGAAACGCAGGACGCAGGCCTTGTAGATGGCGTCCTCGGGCGTCATGCCTTCGCCGCGTTCCGCCTCGAGGGCGAAGTCGATCAGCATGATCGCATTCTTCTTGACGATGCCGATCAGGAGGATGATCCCCACCAGCGCAATGACGCTGAGGTCGAAATGAAACGCCATGAGCATGATCAAGGCGCCGATGCCGGCCGAGGGTATGGTCGAGAGAATGGTGATCGGATGGATCGTGCTCTCATAGAGCATGCCGAGGATGAGGTAGATCACGATCAGCGCCGCGCCGATCAGAATGGGCGTGCTCGACAGAGAGGACTGGAAGGCCTGCGCATTGCCCTGAAAGTTCGTCGCCAGGGAGGCGGGCTTGCCGAGCGCAGTCTCGGCGTTCTGGATTTCGCCCACGGCCTGGCCGACCGAGACTCCCGGAAGAAGGTTGAAGGAGATCGTGACCGAGGGAAACTGTCCCTGATGGTTGACAACGATGGGTGCGGCGTTCTGGACGGACCGGACCAGGGTATTGAGGGGCACCTGCTGCCCGACCGCAGAGGTGACGTAGATGTCGCTGAGCGCACCGGGCCCATATTGGAATCTTGGGTTCACCTCCAGAACGACGTGATACTGGTTCAGCGTCGTGTACATCGTCGAAACGATGCGCTGGCCGAAGGCGTCGGACAGGGTGTTGTCGATGGTGGAGGGCAGGATGCCATGGCTCGACGCCGCGTCGCGGTCGATCGTGATATCGAGTCGGGGGCCGCCATTTTCCTGATCGCTCGTCACGTCGGCGATGCCGGGCAAGCTTCTGAATCTGTCGAGGAACAGCGCGGCCCAGTAATTCAGCTCGGCCGCATCGGCATCGGCGAGCGTGAACTGGTATTGGGTCTTGGACAGGCGCGCGCCGATGGTAATGTCCTGGGCCGCCTGCATATAGAGCGTGATGCCCTGGATCTTGGCGAGTTTCGGGCGCAGCCGATTGATCACCTGGTCGGCGCTGGCGCTGCGCTGGCTCTCCGGCTTGAGGGCGATGAACATGCGGCCGTCGTTCAGCGTCGCGGTGGCGCCGCCGGCGCCGATTTGCGAGCCGACCGACGCCACGGCGGGATCCTGCAACACGACGCCGATGACCGCCTGCATGCGCTGGGTCATCGCCGGGAAGGAGATGTCCTGCGAGGCCTCGGCGATTCCCAGGATCATTCCCGTGTCCTGCTGCGGAAAGAAGCCCTTGGGAATGACGACATAGAGGTAGCCGGTCAACGCCATCGTGCCCAGCATCACCATCAAGGTGATGAAGCTGTGGCGAAGCGCTACCTTGAGGCCGCGCTCGTAGAGGCCGAGAAGCCCGTCGAATCCCCGTTCCAGCACGCGGTAGAGCCATCCGTGCCGTTCCTCGCTCTTGCGGAGCAGCCGCGCGCACATCATGGGCGTGAGCGTCAGGGAAATGACGAGAGAAAGGATCAGAGCCACGCTCACGGTAACGGCGAACTCGCGGAACAGCAGCCCGACATAGCCGCTCATCAGGAACAGCGGGATGAAGACGGCGATCAGCGACAAGGTCATGGAGAGGATGGTGAAGCCGATCTCGCCGGCGCCCTGCAGGGCGGCCTGAAGCGGCGTCGCACCCCCCTCCAGATGGCGCACGATATTCTCGATGACCACCACGGCATCGTCGACGACGAAGCCGACGGCGATCGTCAAGGCCATCAAGGAGAGATTGTCGAGGCTGTAGCCGAGCACGTAGAGCACGGCGAAGGTGCCTACCAGCGATAGCGGCACGGTGATCGCGGGGATCACCGTCGCCCAGAGATTGCGCAGGAACAGGAAGATGACCATGACCACGAGGGCCACGGTCAACATCAGCGTGAACTGGACATCGCTGATCGAGGCGCGGATGGTCTGGGTACGGTCGGAGAGAATCGAAACCTTGACGGCCGGCGGGATGGAGGCCTCCAGCTGCGGCAACAGGGCCTTGATCCGATCGACCGTGGCGACGACATTGGCGCCTGGCTGGCGTTGAATGCCCAGGATCACGGCGCGATTCTGATTGAACCAGCCGGCCAGCAGGTCGTTTTCCGGACCGTCGATCGCCTTGCCGATATCCCGGATGCGCACGGGCGAGCCGTTGCGGTAGGCGACGATCAGCTCGTTGTAGGCTTTGGGATTGAGCAGCTGATCATTGGTGTTGAGCGTGTAGGTTTGGCGCGGGCTGTTGAGCGTGCCCTTGGGCAGGTCGACATTGGCCTGGCTGAGCACGGCGCGGACGTCCTCGAGGCCGATGCCCCGGGCGGCCAGCGCCTGGGGATCGACCTGAACCCGGATGGCCGGCTTCTGCTGCCCGCCGATGCCCACGAGGCCGACGCCCGAAATCTGCGAGATCTTGGGGAGAAGGATGTTTTCCGCATAGGCATCGACGACCGTCAGCGGCAGGGTATCCGATGTGACCGCCAGAACCAGGATCGGCGTATCGGCGGGATTCACCTTGCGAATCGTCGGCGGGTAGATCATCGCGGGCGGCAGCTGGCCGCCGGCCGCATTGATCGCGGCCAGCGTGTCGGTGGCGGCCGAGTCGACGGTGCGGCTGAGATCGAACTGCAGGCTGATCTGCGTGAAGCCGAGCGCGCTGGCGGAGGTCATCTGGGTGATGCCGGGAATCTGGCCGAACTGCTCCTCCAGCGGAGTCGCCACGGAGGAGGCCATGGTCTGGGGATCGGCGCCCGGCAATTGCGCGCTGACCTGTATGGTGGGGTAGTTGACGTTCGGCAGGGCCGCGACCGGCAGCAGAGGGTATGCGGCGAGGCCGAGCAGCAGGAGCCCCACCATCAGCATCGCCGTGGCGACCGGCCGCTTGATGAAGCCCGCGGAGATGTTCATGGGATCTGGGCCTGCTGGGCGCTTTGGGCCGCAGCCTCCGCGGCCGCCGTGCCATGGAGGATGGTGACGCGGCTGCCCGGTTGCAGCTTGTACTGGCCATCGACCACGACCTGCTCGCCGGCCTTGAGGCCGGAATCGATCAGCGCCTGCCCCCCGCTGATTTGGGCAACCACGATGGGGCGGGTCTCGACGGTGTTGGTCGGATCGATCACATAGGCATAGGCGCCCTGAGCGCCTTGCTGCACCGCCGAGGCGGGCACCGTCAGGCCATTCGCCCGGTTTTCGAGAAGGAGCCTGACGCTGATGAGCTCGCCCGGCCAAAGCCGATGGGCGGGATTGGGAAACTCCGCCTTGAGGCGAACCGAACCCGTCGTCTGGAGGATCTCATTGTCGACGAGGCCGAGGGTTCCTTGATCGAGCTTGATCCTATCGTCCTGACTATAGGCGATCACCGTCAGCGGCCCCTTCTCCATCTGCTGCTGGATCTCGGGCAGATCGGTCTCGGGCAGCGTGAAGAGTACCGATATCGGCTGAAGCTGGGTGACGACGACGAGGCCGGTCGGGTCGGTGGGGTGGATGACATTGCCGATGTCGATCAGGCGCACGCCCGTCACGCCGGGTATCGGCGATGTCAGCTTCGTATAGCCGAGCTGAACCTGGGCCGCGGCGACGAGCGCCTCATCGGCCTTCACGGCGTTTTGCAGCTGCGCAACCTGCGCCTTCTGCGTCTCCGTCAACTGCGCCGTTGCCCAGCCCTTGGCCTGCAGCTGGTTGTAGCGTGTGAGATTGGCGAGCGCGTTGGTGAGCTGGGCCTGATCGCGGTCGCGGGTCGCCATCATCTGGTCGAGCTGCGCCACATAGGGGCTGGGATCGATTTCCGCCAGCAAGTCGCCGGCCTTGACGCTCTGGCCCTCGGTAAAGGCGATCCGGGTGAGCTGGCCTGTGATCTGGCTGTGAATTTGCACCGTGTTGTAGGCGATGACGGTGCCGACGCCCCGCAGGTAGATCGGGACATCATGGCGGCTCACCGCCGCCGCGACGACCGGCACGGCAGCCGGTGCCGCCGGCGCTGTCGATGACGGCGCCGGCCGAGGCCCATACCGCAGCGCCAGGGCGCCGCTGCCGGCGAGAGCCACGACGAGCAAACTGGCAATTGTGAGAATCTTGCGGCGCATATCTGCCTCCAAGCGTCGATCGGCGACCTCAACAGCTCCCGCTCGCCATAGGCGTCGTGCCACCCATGGGCATCGTGCCATCCATGGACATCGTTCCACCCGGGCAGGGCAGCGTGCTACCGGTTACCGGCGGAAGGGAGGATGGGGCGATGGAAACCACCGGCGGCGGCGGGCTCAGCCCGGCCGGCGCCATCTCGACGGACCCCAGGGGAATGCCTGTGCCGGAAGGTGGCGGCGCGCCCGTGCCGGCGGCCGTAAAGCTCGACCCGGCGGGCGGCGTTATGCCGCTCGCCGCACAGGAACCCATGCCGCTGGTGCCAATTCCACCGCCATCGAACATAGGCGCCGGCGATTGGCCGGCTGCAGATCCCGTGCCGGGACAGGCGGCAGTCCGGCGGAGACCGAGCCCGGCGAGGATGCGGAGCCGCCAGGGCTCATGCCCTGCCCACCGAGCTCCGTCGAACCAAAGGGGACTCCGACGGCGCCGACAGGCGACCCGACATCGCCCATGGGGGTGTCGGCCGTCATGCCTGGGCCTAAGGCCGGCCCCGCGCCGATGGACTGGGCCCGCGCAGAGCCGCATATCGAGATCGAGAATCACGAGAAGGGCCAAGGGCGAAGGGTGCGATTTCATGTCCACCTCCAGGGCGCCGCGGGAACCCCCATACCGGCGCCGCTGCAACGAGAGAGCTTGCGATCAGGCGTCGGCGCGAGCATCCGCCGGCGGCACGAAGGCCGCCATGAAGCTGCCGGTCGCGACGAAATCGATCATCACGGCGAGATCCTTCGTCGAAGCTTGGCCGGGCGTCCCTTCGGGGCGCGCCTCGATGCGCAAGCCGATCCGGTATCCCCGCGGGAGGAAACCGAAGGATCGCTTGAAGCTCCGACAGAAATAATACCGGCTGAGGCGCACCAGCTGTGCCAGGGCCGCCATCGGAACCCGTCCAAGAGCCAACTCGTCCAGCTGGACGCCGATGCTGCCTTGGCGGCGGCCGTCGGCCGAGAGCACCGCCGTCGAATCGATGTCGCTCGCCTCGGAGGAGAGTGCGGCTCCCGCGATGCAGCAGGACGACGCTGGGCGGCAGTTGCGACTTTTCCATGGCGAAAGAGACCGCTGCCAGATCCGCAGCGCCCGACACGACGCCCCAGAACGTCTTGTCGTCATGATTGAGCCGCAGGACGACGGAGAGGTCGTTGACGCGCATCCCAAGGGCGCCCGGCGCCTTCGTCGGGCCGGCATCGAGACTGAGCCGCGCCGATGCACGGATGCGATATTCGGTCCGCGCCTGGGAGGTCGGCCGGGACGATGTCCATGCGCTGCTCTGCGCGGCGTTGACGATCGATGCTGCACGGGGCGGAAAATTCAACAACATGGCTTTCTTCCTTTGAGCTGTGTCCGGATCCGGTCGGTTGCGTCCGTTCGCTCGTCTTTCGACGTGACTTAAGGATAAGTGATGCAGGGCTTCCGGCCCTATCGGACAAAGGTAATTTCGATTGGGATCATGGTGTGCCGGACCTATACCTAGGTCTAAGTCCCGTCGGTTTTGCGATGCGGACCCGCGCGCCATGCCCAGCATTTCTCAGAGCGGGATTGTCGATTCGCACGGCGGCCGGGCGGCAAGTTTATAATCCGCTCCGACAATCCGTGGCTCGGACCCGCCAGCCATGCGCGTCCGCTGGACGGCGCGCCACCGATGCGGCGTTTCGCCCATGAAGCGCTTGAAGACCGTCGTGAAATGGGCCTGGGTCTGGAAGCCGACGCTGAGAGCGATCTCGACCAGCGAGGCATCCGATGTCCCGAGCAAGTCGCAAGCGCGCTCGATCCGCTTGCGAAGCAGGTATTCATGCGGCCGAAATCCCGTCGCGATGCGGAATTGGGCGGCGAAATGCATGCGGGTCAGGCCCGTCGCTTCCGCCAGCTCCCCCAGGGTGACGGGCCCATCAAGATGCGCGTCGATGTAGTCGACGGCACGCTTGACCCGCCACTTCGGCAAGGCCGCGACGCCCCGCCTCGCCGGCCGCAACCCCGCATTGGCACGCAGGCCGAGCAACCGCGTCACGATGGCGATGGCGACGCTTTCCGCATAGAGCTCGCCAAAGACCGCACCGGGGTCCTCAGCCATCAGCAGCGTTTGAGCGAGACGCTCGATGACCGGATCCCGAGAGAAACGCGGATCCGCCAGGCTGATCTCGCCCGCATGAGGATATTCCTCGGCCTGCTCGAGGCATTCCGCCACGAGGCCTTGGGAAAGATGGAGATGGAGCACGTCATAGGCGCCGCGGAAGACGGCGCGCAGCTTCTCGCCGGGCCCGCTTGCCTGCAGCATGCCGGGCAGGACGCGACCGTCGTGAATCGGCCGCCCGGCCACGAGGAACGCGACGTCCATATGCCGTAGCGCAATGCCGATCGTGTGATGGAAATCACCGGATTCGGCGGTTACCTCGCGGACTCCGCTGCTCGCGGCGCGCCACCGCGAGACGACGGTCCTGGATTGACCCGTCGCCAGGCGATCGAGTGCTACCGGCCGGCGCCAGAGGGGCTCGTCATGGATGAACGGGGTTGCCGGAATGATATCCGGCGCGGGGTCGGGGTTCATGGGCATCGGGCTTTCCTCGCACCAGTTGGGTTGCGCGATGGAAAGCTAATCGGGCGGGATGGTCGGCTCTATTCTACTTGAGTCGTCGCGGGTCCCGCGTAGGTTCAAGCGGGTCATACATAGGTTTGCCATATTGAATTTTTACTTTGCCGACACCGCCTACGCTCCCACCTCCTGATCGGCTCAACCCGAGCCGAATCACAACAGAGGTGAGAAACATGAAGACCGGAATCATCGCCACCAGCTTCCTGGTGGCTGCATTGGCGCTTCCCATCGCGGCGCAAGCCGGGACCGACTGCGGCGTCCCGCAGGGTTATGGGACGAACAACGCCCATACCTTCAACCGCAGCACCTGCGGAAACGGCGACAACAGCTACAATGTGCCGAACGCCGCAGCCGCCGAACAGGGTGTCCAGGAAACCGTCGGCCGGCCCCAGGATATCGGGCGAAACAATCCCTTCATCCCGAACAGCGGCGAGCCGCATCTGGGCAGCAATACGGACGGACCGAGCGGCTACAGCTACACCACCCCGTCCAGCGTCGCCAGCAGCGGCGAGGAGACCCTCAGCAAGCCCGCGGGCTATGGGACGAACAATGAGTTCATCCCGAACAGCGGCGCCCCGCATCTGGGCAGCAACACCGACGGCATGTGAATGACGCTCTGTCGTCCCGGGCTGCGTTCGGACAACCTCCGGACGCAGGCCCCGGGCGCCGGCAGAGTGTGTCGGATCGGGGGATTTCCATCTTGCCATCGGCTAATCGGCCGCCACGACAGAGCCGTCGCCGGCCTCGCATGCGTTGAACGCCCGGGGCCGCCCGACACGGCCTCGCAACCCGTCGGGCGCGCTATCGTGGGCGCGGGAAACGCTCTAGAAAGCCCCTTCCTTCCGAAGAATCTCCATTACGCAGTCGGACAGGCTCCGTCCATCGAAAGGCTTCCTGAAGACCGCGACGGCGCCGCGGCGCGGGCCTGCATGTGGATGGCTTCCTCCGGATAGGCGGTGATGAAGACGATGGGCATCATCTTCTGCCCGCGCGCCACCAGCACATCTTGAAGCTCCAGCCCGCTGATCCCCGGCATATGCACATCTGTTATCAGACAGGCCGTTTCATCGAGGATATCCGACCCCAGGAACGCCTCGGCGGAGGCGAAGCAGCGGGCGCGCAGCCCCAGTGACCTGATCAGGCTCTCTGTCGCGATGCAAATGGCGTCATCGTCATCAACGATTGCGATCAATGGAACGTTTGCCAAGATGACCTGTCCTCGATGCCCGTGTCCGGTTCCGGCGATGCCGCAAACCTGACCTCCACATGGCAAGAGAGTGCGCCCGCCAACAGGCGCGACAAATCATACTGAGGTTTAATTTGATGACTATCTCGTGGAGTCGAGCCCGAGGGCTTCGGCCATCCGCACCAGATCGGCCAGGGAGCGCGCCTTCATTTTCCGCATGGCATGGCCGCGGTGAATCTTGACGGTGATCTCGCTGAGGCCAATCTTGCCGGCGATCTGCTTGTTCATGAGCCCCGCCGTCACCAGGGTCATGACCTCCCGCTCGCGCGCGGTCAGCGAATCGAAGAGAGCACGAAGATTCGATATCTCGCCCTCGCTTTGCCGCCGCCGGCGGTCGCGCTCGAGCGCCACTGTCACCGCATCGAGTATATCCTGATCGCGAAACGGCTTGGTCAGGAAGTCGACGGCACCCGCCTTCATGGCGCGCACCGACATGGGGATGTCGCCATGGCCCGTCATGAAAATGATGGGCAGATGGATATTCGCCTTGACCAGCCGATCCTGGAAATCCAGGCCGCTCAACCCCGGCATCCGGATATCGAGCACCAGGCAGCCGGCCTCCGCCGGCAGCGCGCTCTCGAAGAACTCCGCCGCGGATCCGTAGAGCTTGACCCTGAGACCGATGGAGCGAAACAGGCTGCTGAGCGCCTCGCGCACCGAGGAATCGTCGTCGATCACGCAGATCAGCGGCGCGGTCCCGGGATCGGGCGATGGCGTCGCGCGGGTCATCGGGCCGCTTCCAGGGCCGGCGGCAAGGTGATGTGAAATGTAGCGCCCGGCCCGGCATTGGCCGAGGCCCATATGCGCCCGCCATGGGCTTCGATGATGGAACGGCAGATCGAGAGGCCCATTCCCATGCCGTTCTCCTTGGTCGTGAAGAAGGAATTGAACAACTGGCGCATATGCGCCGGGTCTATGCCGGTGCCGCCATCGCGCACCTGGATGAGCAGGAGGCCGTCCTCCTCCTGCCGGGTCTGAACCAGCAGCTCGCGCGGCCGCTCGTAAACCTCATCCATGGCATGGATGCCGTTGAGGAGGAGATTGATGATCACCTGCTGCAGCTGGATGCGATCACCGTTCGTCGGCGGCAGGCTGTCCTTGAGGTCGAGCTTCAGCACGACACGATGCCGCGAGAGCTCGGGCCGGACGAGAGGGACCGCCTCCTTGACGACGTCGTTGAGGTCGAGCGCAAGCTTCCTCGGTTCCTCTTTCCGGAGCATCGCCTGGATCCGCCGGGTCACGTCATTGGCGCGCTTGCCCTCCGCGATCATGCGCGTCAGCGTCTGCCTGACCTCCTGCAAATCCGGCGGGTCGCGATCGAGCCATCTGAGGCCGGCTTCGCCATTGGTCACGATTGCCGTCAGCGGCTGCCTCACCTCATGGGCGACCGAGGCGGTGAGCTCGCCGAGCGAGATGACCCGTGTCACATGGGCGAGTGCGGCCTGGGTCTGCTGCAGGGATTCCTGAGCGAGCCTGGCGGTGGTGACATCCATCTGGGCCCCGATGACTTCGGTGCGGCCGGCCTGATCGCGCAAGGCGCGGCCGACGATGCTGAGATGCTTCGTCGAGCCGTCCAGCAGCAGGCGGAAGTCGAGATTGAACTTGGCATCGGGGTCCGCATCCGGTCGCGAGACCGCCGCCAGGCGCTCTTCGACCATCGGCACATCCTCGGGATGTATGCGTTGAAGGGCGGAGGCCAGCGTCGGCGCCACGCTCCGATCGTATCCATAGATCCGATAGGACTCCTCCGACCACACAAGTTCGCCGGTCGGGACCTTCCAGCTGAAGCTCCCCGTATGGCTCAATCTCTGGGTAAGATCGAGCAGGTCGGCATGCTGGCGCAGCCCCGTTGCGGCGGACAGGATCCGCGAGGCAAGCAGCGTGGTGATGCCGATCGCGAGGAGGCTCACGAGGCATCTGCCAAGCGCCGAGTCGAGCTGCAGCACGTCATGGGAAAGTATGTAGCTGATGATCGTCAGCGCCACGCAGCCGGCGCCCACCAGCAAGACCCCCCGCCTGGCGCAGAAATTGAGCGACATCAGCACCACGACGACGTAGAGCACCGCCACGGCGATGTCCAAACTCGGCATGGTGTCGACGATGAAGATCCCCAGCGCCAAGGCCCCCGTGGCAAAGGGGAGAATCCGCGAAGCAGCCGTGACTCGGGATGGCAAAGCGTGATCGGCCAAAGCTAGGAGCCTGTCTGAAAAATCATGTCTGTCGGCTGAGGTGAACTATACCGCCTCAACCCGTACCCAGGGTATAAGCCCCTGTTTAAAATTGTGAATTCTCCCAAAGACACAGGGCCTTGCGGTTTTCGCATGGCGCGCCGCCGAGCAGGCTTGCTGGCGTGCCGGCGTCAGGAAGCCGGCACGAAGACCTGCTCGGTGCGATCGAGGCCGCGGATGGCGTGATGGCCGAGCGAGACCATTTCCTGGCTGAGCAAACCGGCGAAGGCTTCAGACATCAGCAGCGGCACGCCAAGCTCGCGCGTTAGCCCCTCGAGCCGCGCCGCCAGATTCACCGCCGGCCCGATGACGGTGAAATCGAGGCGCCGGCGGCCGCCGACATTGCCATAGCCGACATCGCCCAGATGCAGCCCGAAGCCGCTGGCGAGCTCGATCTCGCCCCTCGCCGCCCGATCCAGATTGACGGCACCCATGCTCGCCAGGGCCGCCGACGCCGCGCGAAAGGCGCGCTCGCAGGCCTCGCCCGGCGCGCCTTCGACGGGGAAAATGGCCAGCAGCCCATCGCCCATGAACTTCAGGATCTCGCCGCCGTGGGTCTCCGTGGCGGTAGCCAGGCATTCGAACCAGGTGTTGAGGACGGCGATAACGGTTTCCTGGGGCTGGGTATCGGCGAGGCGGGTGAAGTTCCGGAGATCGGCCATGGAGATGGCGGCGCCGATGGTCTCGATCTTGCCGCGCTCGATATCGCCGGCGAAGATCCGCTCGCCGCTGCGCCGGCCGACATAGACCTCCAGCAGATCGACGGCGAGGCGGCGTAGCACGCCACGCTCGGCATAGGGGCTGAACAGCGCGGCGGCCATCTCGATCTCGGCCAGATCGACCTCCCCGAAGCCGGCGGCGGCCTGGGTGGCGAAGGAAATGAAAGCGCTGCGGCTCCGGTCGAGGAAGGGCAGCGGAAAGATCGCGTAATCGGTCGCCCCACCCGCCCGCAGCTCATCCAGCAGCGGCAGATCGGGCGAGGGCCGGTCGAGGCGCCGGCGGAAGGGCCGGTCGGTCTCGTCGACGATCCTGACCGGGCTGTTGAGGTATTCGGCGCCCAGGGAATTGGCCCGGTCGTTGTCCCGGCGCGTGATCACCCCATCCGTCCAGGTGAAGATCCGTCCGCTCGTCTCGGGGTGCAGGATCTCGACCCCCAGATTGGCCCGCCAGACCGGCAGGCCCCGGCGCTTCAATTCCTCGCAGAAGGATTGAAAGAAGAGATGGAGATGGCCGGGCTGGGACGGCTGGCGTGCCAGCCAATGACCGAGACCGGCCGTGCGAAAGCTGGGGAGATCGGGCGCCATGATCTGATGATGTAGGCGCCGCGCAGGACGCCTTCAATGTCGGGCGCAGAGCTCGCGGGCCCGCCTCCCTCTCCCCGTGCTTCGGAGCGGGAGAGGGTGAATGTTCAGTGCGGCGGGACCGTCATATAGCTGGTGCTGTCGCCCTTGGGCCGGGCGCTGCGCAGCGGCTCGCCGAGCACCATGAAATAGACCGTTTCGGCGATGTTGGTGGCATGGTCGCCGATCCGCTCGATATTCTTGGCGATGAACAGCAGATGGGTGCAGGCGCCGATGTTGCGCGGGTCTTCCATCATATGGGTCAGCAGCTCGCGGAACAGGCTGCTGTAGGTCTCGTCCAGCTCCTCATCGGCCTGCCAGGCCCGGAAGGCCTTGTCGGCATCACGCTCGGCATAGGCGCCGAGCGTGTCGCGGATATTCTGCTGAGCGAGCCAGCCCATGCGCGGCAAGGTGGCGGGCAGCCGGAAGGGTGGGACCTGGGAGAGTGCCACGACCCGCTTGCCGATATTGGCCGAATAGTCGCCGATCCGCTCCAGATCGCTCGAGATCTTGAGGGCGGCGACGATCTCGCGCAGGTCGCTCGCCATGGGCTGGCGCAGCGCCAGCAGCCGGACCACCTGGGCCCCGGCCAGCTGCTCTAGCTCGTCGACCCGCGCGTCGTCAAGCACGACCTGGGAGCCGAGATCGGGGTTGCGGCGGACCAGCGCCTGCATCGCATTCTGCAGCTCGCTTTCCGCCAGCCGGCCCATGCTGGCGATGTCCTGCTGCAGCTTCTTCAGCTCCTCGTCGTAGGATTTGACGGTGTGATCGAGGGGGGTCATCCGAAGCGCCCGGTGATGTATTGCTGGGTCTGCTCTCGAGCCGGTTTGGTGAAGATCTGCTCCGTCTCGCCATATTCGATCAGCTCGCCCAGATACATGAAGGCGGTGAAGTCGGCGGCGCGGGCGGCCTGCTGCATGTTGTGGGTGACGATGACGATGCAGTAGTCGCTCTTCAGCTCATCGATCAGCTCCTCGACCTTGGAGGTGGAGATGGGATCGAGCGCCGAGCAGGGTTCGTCCAGCAGCAGGACCTTCGGCTGGACGGCGATGCCGCGGGCGATGCAGAGGCGCTGCTGCTGGCCGCCGGAGAGGCTGAGGCCGCTCTGCTTCAGCTTGTCCTTGACCTCGGTCCAGAGCGCGGCGCGGCGGAGTGCCGCCTCGACCCGGGCATCCATCTCAGCACCATTCAGCTTCTCATAGAGCCGGACGCCGAAGGCGATGTTGTCGTAGATCGACATGGGAAAGGGCGTGGGCTTCTGAAAGACCATGCCGATGCGCGCCCGCAGCAGATTGAGATCCTGCTTGGGGGAGAGGATGTTCTGCCCGTCGAGCAGGACCTCGCCGGTCGCCCGCTGCTTAGGATAGAGGTCGTAGATCCGGTTCAGCACGCGCAACAAGGTCGACTTGCCGCAGCCCGAAGGACCGATGAAGGCGGTGACCTTCTTGTCGTAGAGCGGCAGGCTGATGTCCTTCAACGCCCGATGCTGGTCGTAAAAGAAGTTCAGGTTGCGGATGCTGACCTTCTCGGGCATCGCCTCCTGGCGCGCGGGCGTGGGCTTGCGCGCCCCCGGGGTGCTGATGGTGATGGTCGGGGCCGATTCGGGCATCGCGGTGCTCATGGTCATCCTTTCGACGAGCCCAGCGTGGCAAGGGCGCGCGCGACGATGTTGAGGATCAGGATCGTGACGGTGATGATCAGCGCCCCGCCCCAGGCCAGGCTCTGCCAATCGTCATAAGGACTGAGGGCGAACTGGAAGATGGTGACGGGCAGGCTCGCCATCGGGGCGTTGAAGTCGGTGCTCCAGAACTGATTGTTGAGCGCCGTGAACAGCAGCGGAGCGGTCTCACCGCTGACCCGCGCGATGGCCAGCAGGATGCCGGTGATGATGCCGTTGCGCGCGGCGCGATAGGCGATCATTACGACCACCTTCCACATCGGCGTGCCGAGCGCCGAGGCCGCCTCGCGCAGGCCGTTGGGCACCAGGTTCAGCATGTCCTCCGTCGTGCGCACGATAACGGGGATGGCGATCACCGCCAGCACGACGACGCCCGCCCAGGCCGAGAAATGGCCCATGGGCACCACCAGCACCTCGTAGATGAAGAGGCCGACGACGATGGAGGGCGCACTCAGCAGGATGTCGTTGATGAAGCGCACGATCTCGGCCAGCGTGCTCTTCTTGCCGTATTCAGCGAGATATGTGCCCGCCAGCATGCCGATGGGCGTGCTGAGGACGGTGGCGCCTATGGTCAGGATGATGCTGCCGAAGATGGCGTTAAGCAGGCCGCCCTTGTCCCCGGGCGGCGGCGTCATCTCGGTGAAGATGCCGAGGTTGATCGCGCTGATGCCGTTGTAGAAAAGCGTTCCCAGGATCCAGATCAGCCAGGCCAGGCCAAAGGCGGCCGCGGCGGTGGCGATGGTGAGCGCAAGGCGGTTGACCAGGCGGCGACGGGCATAGAGCATCGGGCTTCTCCCGTCCTACTTCTTCACTTGGCGTTCGAGGCGCATCAGCATGATCTTGGCGGCAGCCAGGATGATGAAGGTGATCACGAACAGGATCAGGCCGAGGGCGATCAGCGAGGAGGTGTAGAGATCGCCCACCGCCTCGGTGAACTCATTGGCGATGGTGGCCGAGATGGTCGTGCCCGGGGCCAGGAGCGATTTAGCCACACGATGGGCATTGCCGATGACGAAGGTGACCGCCATGGTCTCGCCCAGCGCGCGGCCCAGCCCCAGCATCACCGCACCGATGACGCCGACCCGCGTATAGGGCAGCACCACCTTCCACACCACTTCCCAGGTGGTCGCCCCCAGGCCATAGGCCGATTCCTTGAGCATCGGCGGCACCGTCTCGAAGACGTCGCGGGTGATGGAGGTGACGAAGGGCAGAACCATGATGGCCAGGATGATGCCGGCGGTGAAGGTCCCGATGCCGTAGGGCGGTCCCGCGAAGAGGCTGCCGATCAACGGCGCCTGGCCCAAGGTGTCGATCAGGAAGGGCTGCACCGTCTGCTGCAGCACCGGCGCCAGCACGAACAGGCCCCAGATGCCGTAGATGATGCTGGGAATGCCGGCCAGCAGCTCGATGGCGATGCCCAGCGGGCGCCTCAGCACGGCGGGGCAGAGCTCGGTGATGAACATGGCGATGCCGAAGCTGACCGGCACGCCCAGGATCATGGCGATGAGGGAGGTGACGATGGTGCCGTAGATCGGCGCCCAGGCGCCGAATTTGTCGGTGACCGGGTTCCAGACCTCGGTGACCACGAAGCCCAGGCCGAAGCTGCTGAGCGCCGGCCAGGCGCCGATGACGAGGGAGACGATGACGCCGCCCAGCAGCAGCAGCACGCAGAGGGCGAAGAACTCCGTGGCGTGGCGAAACACCCGATCCTGGAGCTGCTGCTTGCGCCCGGTGCGCGGCACCGCGGCGGGGATCGCATCGTTGAGCGTGACGTTTGCCATGAGCGATCGGCTTCCCTGACCGAGGATGGGCCGCCCCAAGGCGGCCCATCCCCTAGTTTACGCTATTTTGCTTGCCCGAATATTTCGTACGGGCCGCTTATTGCCAGAGAGGAGCGCCGCCGCCCTTGATCTCCTGGGACCAGGTCTTCTGGACCATCTGGACGACGCTGTCGGGCATCGGGACATAGTCCAGCTTCATGGCCATGTCCTTGCCGCCCTTATAGGCCCAGTCGAAGAACTTCAGGGCCGTCTGCAGCGCCGCCGGATCGGAGGGCTCCTTGTAGACGATGATGAAGCTGGCGCCCACGATCGGCCAGGCGTCGGCAGCCGGCTGATCGGTGAGGATCAGGTAGTAGTTCTTGGCATTGGCCCAATCGGCGCCCGCGGCTGCGGCCTGGAAGGCCTGCAGGCTCGGCTCGATGGTCTTGCCGGCCTTGTTCACCAGCTTGGTGTAGGTGAGGTTGTTCTGCTTGGCATAAGCATATTCGACATAGCCGATGGAGCCATCGGTCTGCTTGGCCATGTTCGCCACGCCTTCATTGCCCTTGGCGCCGATGCCCACCGGCCATTCGACCGCCGAGTTGGAGCCGACCTTGCTCGACCAATCGGCGCTCTCAGCCGCGAGATAATGGGTGAACAGGAAGGTCGTGCCCGAGCCGTCGGAGCGGTGCACCACGGCGATCGCCTTGCTCGGCAGGGTGACGCCGGGATTGAGCGCCTTGATCTTGGGGTCGTCCCACTGGGTGATGTCGCCGAGGAAGATGCCGGCGACGGTCTTGCCGTCGAGCGCCAGCTGGCCCGGCGCGATGCCCGGGAGATTCACAACCAGGACCGTGCCGCCCATGATCATCGGGAACTGGGTCAGGCCGGAGGCCTCGAGATCGGCCGGCTTCAGCGGCATGTCGGAGGCGCCGAAGGTGACCGTCTTCGCCTTGATCTGCTTGATGCCGCCGCCGGAGCCGATCGACTGATAATTCAGGCCGATACCGGTCTCCTTCTTGTAGGCATCCGCCCATTTGGCATAGATCGGGTAGGGGAAGGTCGCCCCGGCCCCCGAGATGTCAGCGGCCCGCGCCTGGGTCCAGGCGAGGGCGGCAAAGAGCGCGATTGCGAGAATTCGTTTCATTTGAGTGTCTCTCCGGTTGCCTCGTGAGTTGACCTAGAATCCATCGGCGCAAGGGAAGGCACGAAAACTCCCGGCCCCTTCCCCGCGGCGGACTCTAGGAAGCGTGGGCGGCAGCAATGTTTCACTTATGTGAAATAAACGTGACAGCAACTTCCGCATGTGCCGGGAAGCCGACCTGCAGTCCCCTGATATAATTGGGATTTCTCGCATCCCATGACTGGGGACAAAGCTTCGTTGCCCGGGCTAAGATATCGCATCAGGGAGGCTCCTATGGATACCGAGACGCGAGAGACCGCGGCGCTGGGCAAGCGCCTCGACTGGAAGCCGGCCGCCGCGCCCGGCCGGCAGAGCCTGGCGGGGCGCTATGGTCAAGTCGTGCCGGTCGATCCCGGCCGTCACGCCCATGACCTGTTCGAGGCCTCCCATGGCGCGGGCGGCGACCCGGGGATCTGGAATTATCTCGGCTATGGCCCCTTCTCCGACGAGGCGGCCTTCTCGGCCTGGCTCGCCGAGCGCGCGGCCTCCACGGACCCGCTGTTCTTCGCCATCCTCGATCGCGCGACAGGACGTGCGCTGGGCATGGCGAGTTATCTCAGGATGGTGCCGGCCGATGGTGTGATCGAAATCGGCCATATCTGGCTGGCCCCCGCCCTGCAGCGCACCCGCCTGGCCACCGAGGCGATCTTCCTGATGGCGCGCCATGCCTTCGAGACCCTGGGCAACCGGCGCTTCGAATGGAAATGCAACGCCCTGAACGCGCCCTCGCGCCGGGCGGCGATCCGTTTCGGCTTCACCTTCGAGGGGCTGTTCCGCCAGCATATGATCGTTAAGGGCCGCAACCGCGACACGGCCTGGTACGCCATGATCGACCGCGACTGGCCGGCGATCCGCCAGGCCTTCGAGGCCTGGCTCGACCCCGGCAATTTCGACGCCGATGGCCGCCAGCGCCGCCCCCTCGCCGCCCGCGATGCCGCCGGCCCTTCACCGCTGAACGAGCAATCTTGAATTAAATTTCGGTCATCTCCCGACTTGCGGTCCATCCGTCGCACGACTGCAACAAACCCCTGCTTAGGTCGGCGCCCAATCAGCGCGAACAACGGGGGTTCTCATGTCCGATCGTCTCATCACGCGTGGCTCCATCCACCGCCGCCTCGCCATGGCCTCGGGCGCGGCCATGCTGGCACTTGCCGGGCTTGTGGGAGGGGCGGCGCTGCAACCGGCCGCCGCCGCGCCGCGCTTCGCTCATGTCCTGCTGATCAGCATCGACGGCATGCATGCCATCGATCTGGCACGCTTCACGGCAGCGCATCCGGAGTCCGCCCTCGCGGGGCTGGCGCAGCATGGTGTCGATTACAGCAACGCCGCCGCCGCGGTGCCGAACAATTCCTTTCCCGGCCTCCTTGCTCTTGTGACCGGCGGCACGCCGGCCGCGACAGGGGTCTACTACGACGACAGCTACGATCGGACTCTATCGGCACCGGGCTCGAACTGCGCCGTCAAGGGCAGCGAGATCGTCTTCGACGAGACCATCGATATCGATCCTGACAAGGTCGACGGCGGCGGCGGCATCGATCCCAAGAAGCTGCCCCTCGATCCGGCCCATGGCTGCAAGCCGGTCTATCCGCACCAGTTCCTGCGGGTGAACACGATCTTCGAGGTGGTGAAGGCGGCGGGAAAGCGCACCGCCTGGGCCGACAAGCATCCCGCCTATGATCTCGTGAACGGGCCCTCGGGCAAGGGCGTCGACGATCTCTACACGCCGGAGATCGCCGCCGGAGGCGCCGATGGGGAGCGGACCAAGGCCGAGGCCAATGACGATCTGAAGGTCGCGGCCCTCTTGAACGAGATCGCCGGCAAGGATCATGGCGGCGACAAGACCGTCGGCGTGCCGGCCCTGTTCGGGATGAATTTCCAGGCGGTGAGCGTCACCGAGAAGCAGGCCGGGGGCGGCTATCGCGACGGCCAGGGCAATCCCAGCGATGAGCTCGGCGAGGCGATCGCCCATACCGACCAATCCATCGGCAAGCTCGTCGCCGCGCTGAAGGGCCATCATCTCGACGGCTCGACCCTGATCGTCGTCAGCGCGAAGCATGGCCAGACCCCGATCGATCCGAGCAAGCGGCAGATCGTCGACAAGAAAATCATCCCCGATCTGGTGGATGGCGTCTCGAAGGATCTGGCGGCCCAGGTGACCCAGGATGCGGTCTCGATGATCTGGCTCGCCGATCAGAACCAGGCCGACAAGGCCGTCGCCGCGCTGGCCGCCAACCAGGGGCCCGCCGCCATCGCCAAGATCCTGGGGCCGGAGCAGGTGGCGCTCCTTTTCGCCGATCCGCGCCATGACGATCGCGCCCCTGATATCATCGTCATCCCGAACGAAGGCGTGATCTATACCAAGCCCAGCGCCAGCAAGATCGCCGAGCATGGCGGCTTCAGCCGCGACGAGACCGCGGTGATGATGCTGGTATCCGCCCCCGGCTTGAAGGCGGCGCAAAGCTCTGCGCCGGTGGCGACGACCCAGATCGCCCCCACGATCCTCGCCGCCCTCGGGCTCGACCCCAAGGGCCTGAAGGCGGTCCGCGAACAGCATACGCCCACCCTGCCGGGCCTGGGATTCTAGGACCACGCTTCAGCCTCGCCGAACGAGAAGGCGGCTCTATCCCTTAGAGCCGCCTTCACTTTTTTGGCGCAGGAATTTGCTAACCCGGGCGTGACATGATCGGTTTGCCCTCGAGCTGATTCCGCGGCGCGCCTCCCTCCTTGATGGCGCGAAGCGGCGGGGCCGGCGGTCAGCCTCCCAGCCGTCGGCCCCCCTTTTCGATTCCGGGGCCGGTCGACGGCGTCAGCGCCGTTGGGCGAGAGCCTCCAGGAGCTTCTCGCGCTCCTCCTTGGGCATGATGATCCAGTCGCGGATCTCGTCGATGGTTCGCCGGCAGCCCAGGCACAGGCCCGTTACATCGTCGATCTGGCAGACGCTGATACAAGGCGAGGGCGGGCCCTCGGCCAAAGCGCGCAGGCGCAGGGCGCGGCGCTCCTCGCGCCGGCGCTGCTTGGCCTCGATATCGGAGAGGTCAGTCATCTGTCTTACAATCCGCCATGGCCGGTCTATTATCACAAGCAAGGCGGCCTGACAGCTTCGCCGCCATCGCATTTATGACGGGACGGCCATGCAAGGGGCGGTGAACCTGCGGCGCATCAGGCTCGCGAGCGGCCTTGTCCTCTTCGCCTATGTGGCGAGCCATTTCCTGAATCATGCCATGGGGCTGGTCTCCCATGCCGCGCTGGCCGAAGGCCGCGAGGTCTTCCTGGCCATCTGGCGCAACCCGCTGGGCACCGTTCTCCTCTATGGCGCGATCCTGGCCCATTTCCTCTTGGCGCTCTGGGCGCTGTTCCAGCGCCGAAGCTTCCGCGGCCTCAGCCGCGGCGATTGGGCCCAGATCCTCCTGGGCTTTGTCGTCCCGCCCCTGATCTTCATCCATGTGGTCGGAACCCGGCTGGTCAATGCCTGGTTCGGCACCGAGGACAACTACGACTATGTCCTGCTGGTGATCTGGGTCTTCGCTCCCTTCGAGGGACTGCTGCAAGTCCTGGCGCTGCTTGCCGCCTGGCTTCACGGCTGCATCGGGCTTCGGGGCTGGCTGCGCCTGAAGCCCTGGTATCCTGCGGCCCAGCCCTATCTTTTCGGGGCCGCCTTGCTGATTCCGGTCCTGGCCCTGCTGGGATTCGTGCAGGCCGGACGCGAGGTCGCCTATCTCTACCGGGAGCCGGGCTGGTTCCAGCAGGCCCAGGCGGCCATCCATTTCCCCAGCGCGGCACAGGCCGCCGCGCTCTACGCCGCCCGACGCTGGTTCCTGCTGGGCTATGCCCTGCTGGTCCTCGTCATCCTGGGCGCCCGGCATTTGCGCAATTATCTGCGCCGGCGCAACGCCGTCGTGGTCACCTATGGCGATGGCCAGCGCGTCGAGCTCCAGCGCGGCGCCACCATCCTGGAAGCAAGCCGCCAGGGCCGCATCCCCCATGCCTCGGTCTGCGGCGGGCGCGGGCGCTGCTCGACCTGCCGCGTGCGCATCCTGACCGGGCTCGAGCAATTGCCGCCGCCCGATCTCAACGAAAGCCGGGTGCTGCAGCGGGTGGGCGCGCCGCCCAATGTGCGGCTGGCCTGCCAGACGCGGCCGACCCAGCCGGTCGAGGTCATCCCCTTGCTCACCCAGGGAACCTCGCGCGACAGCCAGGCCAGGGCGGGCTATCTCCAGGGCCGCGAGCAGGAGATCGCCATCCTCTTCGCCGATCTGCGCGCCTTCACCAAGCTCGCCCATCAGCGCCTGCCCTATGACACGGTCTTCCTGCTGAACCGCTATTTTCGCGCCATGGGCATGGCGGTGGATGCCGCGGGCGGCCATCTCGACAAATTCATCGGCGATGGGGTCATGGCGCTCTTCGGCATCGGCGGCGACCGCGAGGATGCCTGCCGGCGCGCGCTCGGCGCGGCGCGGCAGATGTCGATCAACCTGCAGGAGCTGAACCGCTCGCTGGCGCCCGAGCTGAAGGAGCCGCTGCGCATCGGCATCGGCATCCATGCCGGCCCCGCCATCGTGGGCGAGATGGGCTATGCCCGCGCCACCACGCTGACGGCCATCGGCGATACCGTGAACACCGCCAGCCGGCTCGAGACGCTGACCAAGGAATTCGGGGTCGAGCTCGTCTTCTCGGCCATCGTGGGCGAGCATGCCGGCCTCGACATGGCGGGGCTCGGCCACCACGAGGTGACGCTCCGGGGCCAGGACGAGCCGACGGCGATCGTCACCTTGGCGAACGCCTCGACCCTGCCGGAAAGCTACAGCAACAGCGGCAGCGCCGCCGCCTGAAGATCAGTTGCTGGCCACCTTGAACTTGTCGATCTTCTCCTTCAGCTCCTGATATTCCTCGCAGGTGCCGCCGCAGGCCTGCTGCAAGACCGCCAGGCGTTCCTCGGCCTTCTTGACGTCTTTCATCTCGAGATAGAGCTCGCCCAGATATTCATTGGCGCCGAGATGATTGGGATTCTGCGCCAGGGCCTTGTTGTAATAGGTCAGGGAATCCGTGGGATCGCCCAGCTTGCGCTCGGTGAAGCCCATGAGGTTCAGCGCATCGGCATTGTCCGGGGTCACCGCCAGCACCTTCTCCAGATACTCCTTGGCCTTGTCGTATTTGAACTGGGCGATGGCCGTCTTGGCCATGTCGAGGTTTTCGTCGGCGGTGCTGTCGCCGGTCGTGCTGGTATTGCCGCCGGCGGCCAGGGCTGCGGCCGGCAGCGCCAGCGCCAGGAATCCCGCCACCAGCAGGCCGGGCAGGCGACGCGTGATCATGGTCATCGAGATCCTCCGATCTTGGGAGCGCGCAGACTAGGCCATCGCGCCCATCCTGACAAAACACGGTTGGCGGGCCAAGTCTCACGGCGGCGTGAGGCCCACGGGTCAGCTTGATTCAAGCTTGCTCAGGCGGGAGGGCGCGGCACGGGGCGGCCCTCGCTATCGGGCTGGAACACGAGCCGGCGGTCGGCGAAGAAGCGCGCCAGCCAGGCGACGGTCAGCCAGGCGACGAGGGCGCCGCCGATGACATCGGCCGGATAATGGGCGCTGATGATGACCCGGGAGGCGGCGACCGCGAGCGCGAAGGCGAGGAGCGGAAGGCGCCAGCGCGGCCAGAACATGCCGAGCGAAAACGCCAAAGCGAAGGCGATGGCGGTATGGCCGGAGGGGAAGGACTGGAAGGCGTAGTCGAAGGTGAAGGGGGCGCTTCCCGCATCCCCGGCCGAGGGCCGCGGCCGGCCGGCAAGAAGCTTCACCACATCGTTGAGCAGGCCCGACAACGCCATGGCCAGCCAGACGAAGGCGCCTCGCCAGGCCCAGAATCGCGCCATCGCCCGTCGGCGTTCCCCTGCCAGGGATCGCGATGCATAGACCAGAAGCAGGATCACCAGGAGCAAGGGGATGAGATAGCGGTCGGAGCGCCCGAAGCCCGTCACCCATTCCGCCAAGTCGCGGAGCCAAGGCGGCACGCTCCGCATCGCCTGGGCGACCGGCCGGTCGAGATAGACGACCGAGAAGCGGATCACGGCGAGGGTGATGGCCGTGGCGAGGAGCGGCCGTCTGCCAGGGTCGGGAAAGCGCATGGCTCGGGCGCTTATACCCTCGGGCCGAAGGACATGACATAGGCTTATTCGTCGCGGGCGGGGGGCTTGTTGGCCGCGGTCGGGCTTGTTCGACGCGGGGGCGCCGCTCTATGGTAGCCGCGAGCGGAAGCTCTCGGTCCGCAAGATGGGCCGGTCGAGAACAAAAGGGGGCAGCCATGCGTGATTTTTTCATCAGGGGCGGGGCGCATCGGCGCTGGGGGCGTTGGCACGGGGGCCAAATCGCCGCCGCCTTCCTTCTCGTCCTCATGGCGATCTCGGTCGGCGGACGTCCGCTTTCCGCCGATGAGTTGAAGAAATCCGGGACCGTTGACATCGAGCAGACTCAGATCGCCTTCATTGGCAGCGGCAATCTCGGCGGCGGCAAGCTCTATTTCGGGGGCAAGACCTACAGCTTCACCATCGGCGGCCTCGGCATCGGGGGTTTCGGAATCTCCCGGATGACGGCGGTGGGTACCGTCTTCAATCTCACCGACGTCAGTCAGTTCGCCGGCGCTTATGTGCAGGGGCGCTACGGCTATGCGGCGGGTGCCTCGGGCGCTGGTGAGCTCTGGCTCGCAGAATGAGTTCGGCGTCGTGATGCAGCTCAAGACCCAGCGCGAGGGTCTCGCTCTCTCCCTCGGCGGCGATGCCGTCTATATTCGGTTCGACTGAGCAGCGACAGGGGAGATCGAGACATGAGGATCATTGGACGTCTGCTCACCATCGCCGCTGTCGCGCTTCTTTTGGGTCTCGGCGGGATGCCCGGCGCCAGGGCGGCCGAGGACCAGACCGTGCGCGCCTTCTCCGCCTTTCAGGGTGAGGGCCAGATCATGCGGACGGGCCCCCAGGAGGCGACCTATATGGGCATGCTCTCCGGCCGGTTCTATATCGACACGGAGCAAGGCCCGGTGGATGCCGGCAGCATGACCTGCCCGGTCGTCGTCCATATCAATCTGAAGGACAGCACCCAGAAGGGGAGCGGCCAGTGCGTCTTCATCGGCCGGGAGGGCAATCTGGCCTATATGAACCTGACCTGCACCGGCGTGCCGTTGGTGGGCTGCGGCGGCGATTCGACGCTGACCGGGGGGGTCGGCCGCTTCGCCAATGTCACCGGCGGCGGGCCGTTCATGATCCGCTCGAACCTGGATGACATGACGGCCAAGCCCGACGCCACCGTGAAGGCCAAGACCTCCGGAATCATTTTCTGGCGCGAGCTGCACTACAAGATTCCCTGATGCGATAGCCATTGCCGGACGGCCGGCTGGCTTGCAAGCTACCCGCCGCGGGCCTAGGTTGCGCCCCGATGCCGCCCGCCCTTACCCTCGCCCCGCGCCGTCTCGGCGCCGTCAATTGGATTGGCCTCCGGACCCTCTATCTCAAGGAAGTCCGCCGCTTCGCGAAGGTCTTCACCCAGACCCTCGTCTCGCCCCTCGTCACGACCCTGCTGTTCCTGGCGATCTTCACGCTGGCGCTGGGGCGCAGCGTGCAGCAGGTGGGCGGCGTGGGCTATGCCGAGTTCCTGTTTCCCGGTCTGGTCATGATGTCCATGGTCCAGAACGCCTTCGCCAACACCTCCTCCTCTTTGGTAATCGCCAAGATCCAGGGCAACATCGTCGATCTCCTGATGCCGCCCTTGAGCCCGCTGGAGCTGGCGCTGGGGCTTGCCGGGGGCGGCCTCACCCGGGGGATCTGCGTCGGTCTGGTTTCGACCTTCGCGGTCTCGCTTCTGCTGCCGATCCATGTCCACGACTGGTTCTTCATCGTCTTTCACGCCATCGGCGCGTCGCTGATGCTCTCTCTGATCGGCGTGCTGGCGGGGCTCTGGGCCGACAAGTTCGATCAGATGGCCGCGGTGACGAATTTCATCATCCAGCCGCTGTCCTTTCTCTCGGGTGCCTTCTATTCCACCCAGCGCCTGCCGGATCTCTGGCGCACGATCGCCCATCTCAACCCCTTCTTCTACATGATCGACGGATTCCGCTACGGCTTCATCGGCCATGCCGATGGCTCGCTCCTGGCCGGGGTGATCGTCATCACATCGGCCGACATCCTGCTCGGCCTGCTGCTATGGCGGCTCTTCGCCATCGGCTACAAGCTCCGGCCGTGACCGCGGGCGCCACCCGGCTTGAGCGACCCCGGGCGCGGTCGCTGCCCCTGGGGCCGCGCCGCTTCGGGCGGGTCAATTGGATCGGCACGGCGGCCCTCTACCGCCGCGAGACCTGGCGGCTGCAGAAAGACTATCTCGACAGCCTGCTGGGACCGGCACTGGCCAATCTGATCTTCATGCTGATCCTGACGGTGGCGGCCGGCAGTGGAATTGCAGGCGGCAGCGGCACCACCGTCGCCGGCCTGCCGCTCACGGATTTCATCGCCCCGGGGCTGATCATGTTCGCCGCCGGAGAGCGCGCCTTCTCGGCGGCCTGCGTCTCCATCCTGTTCGACAAGCTCGAGGGCATGATCGGCGATGTGGTGATGGCGCCGCTGACCTCGGGGGAGAGGCTCGTTGCCTTTGCCGGCGCCTCGATGAGCGCCGGGGCCATCTCCGGGGCGGCCACGGCGGCCGTCCTCTGGCCCTTCGCCCATATCCTGCCGGCCCATCCGGCGGCCTTCTTCTATTTCCTCATCGCCGGCAGCCTGCTGCTGGGCTTCCTGGGCACGGTGGCCGGGCTCTGGGCGCGGCGCTGGGACCATTACGCGGCCTTGCTCGCCTATTTCCTGGTCCCCTTCTCCTATCTCTCCGGCATGTTCTACAGCACGCTGGGCCTGCCCGAATTGGCCCGCCGGCTGATCGCCCTCAATCCCCTCTATTATGTGATCGACGGCATGCGCTATGGCATGACCGGCTATGCCGAGACGGCGATCGGTCCGGGCGCGCTGCTGATCCTGGTTCTCGATCTTGCTTTGGCGGGTCTGGTTTATGGTTTATTGCGGAGCGGTTGGCGCCTCAAAGCTTAGAGCGGCTGCGCCTTGACGGGGCGCCGGCAAATCCCGATAGTCTCGACCTTTTTTGGAGGGCCAGGACCATGATTTCCGCGGTGATGCCCACCTATGCGCGGGCCGACCTCGCCTTCGAGCGGGGCGAGGGTGCTTATCTCTACGCGACGGATGGGCGACGCTTCCTGGATTTCGCCTCCGGCATCGCGGTGACGGCGCTCGGCCACTCCCATCCCCATCTGGTCGCCGCTTTGACCGAGCAGGCCAAGAAGCTCTGGCACACGGCCAATCTGTATCAGATCCCCGGCCAGACCCGCCTGGCCGAGCGGCTGGTGGCGGCGAGCTTCGCCGACAGCGTTTTCTTCTGCAATTCGGGCGCCGAGGCGATCGAATGCGGCCTCAAGATGGTGCGCAAATATCAGGATGATTTCGGGGATCCCAAGCGCTACCGCATCCTCTGCTGCCGCGGTGCCTTCCACGGCCGCACGCTGGCGACCATCGCGGCCGGCGGGCAGGAGAAGCATCTTGCCGGCTTCGGGCCGGAGGTAGCCGGCTTCGACCATGTCGCCTATGACAATCTGAACGAGCTGCGCACCGCCATCACCGAGGAGACCGCCGCGGTGCTGGTCGAGCCGGTGCAGGGCGAAGGCGGCCTGCGCCCGGCCTCGCGCGAATATCTGCAAGGCCTGCGCGCCGTCTGCGACGAATACGGGCTGCTGCTCTTCCTCGACGAGGTCCAATGCGGCATGGGCCGCACGGGCAAGCTCTTCGCCCATGAATGGGCCGGCATCGAGCCCGATATCGTGGCGACGGCCAAGGGGCTGGGCGGCGGATTTCCCGTGGGCGCCTGCCTGGCCAAGGAGAAGGCCGCCCGCGCGCTGACGCCCGGCAGCCACGGCAGCACCTTCGGCGGCAATCCGCTCGCCATGGCCGTGGCCAATGCGGTGCTCGACGTGATGCTGGAGAAGGGATTCTTCGAGCGCGTGCAGAAGATGGCCCAGCGGCTGCGCCGCGGCCTCGACGAGCTGGTGCGCCGCCATCCCGAGACCTTCGAGGAGGTCCGCGGCGCAGGGCTGCTGCTCGGCCTGAAATGCCGGCAGCCCAATACCGAGATGATCGCCCGGCTTCGCGACGCCGGTCTTCTGACCGTGGGCGCCGGGGACAATGTGGTGCGGCTCCTGCCGCCGCTCATCATCACCGAGGCGGAGGTGGATGAAGGGCTTGCGATCCTGGACAAGGTGGCTGAGGCCACGCCTGTCGTGGCCGCATGAGCACGCGCCATTTCCTCGATCTCGACAAGCTGCCGGCAGAGGAGCTGCGCCGGATCCTGGCGCTGGGCACGGACTTCAAGCAGCATCGCCCGCCCGACGGCGATCCGCGTCCGCTGGCGGGCAAGGCGCTGGCCATGATCTTCGAGAAGCCCTCGACCCGCACCCGGGTCTCCTTCGAGCTCGGCATGCGCCAGATGGGCGGGGAGACCATCGTGCTGGAGCGCGACGGCTCGCAGCTCGGCCGCGGCGAGACCGTGGGCGATACCGCCCGCGTGCTCTCGCGCTATGTCGATGTCATCATGCTGCGCACCACCGACGAGGAAAAGCTGCTGGAGATGGCCGAGCATGCGACGGTGCCGGTCATCAATGGCCTCACCGATCGCACCCACCCCTGCCAGCTCATGGCCGATGTCATGACCTTCGAGGAGCATCTGGGCCCCATCGCCGGGCGCAAGATCGCCTGGAGCGGCGACGGCAACAACATGGCGACCTCGTGGATCCACGCCGCCGAGCGCTTCGGCTTCGAGCTCCACCTCGCCTGCCCGGAGGAACTGCGCCCGCCACAGGACGTTGTGGATTGGGCACGAGGGCAGGGTGCCAAGATCGTCGTCACCAGCGATGTCGAGGCGGCCGTGGCGGATGCGGATTGCGTGGTCACCGATACCTGGATCTCCATGGGCGGCCAGGTGAGCGCCGATCGGCATAACATGCTGCGCTCCTACCAGGTCGACGACCGGCTGATGCAGCGGGCCAAGAAGGACGCCATCTTCATGCATTGCCTGCCGGCCCATCGCGGCGAGGAGGTCACGCCCAGCGTGATCGACGGCCCGCAATCGGCCGTCTGGGACGAGGCCGAGAACCGCCTCCATGCCCAGAAGGGCATCCTCTATTGGTGCCTCAAGCAATAGTCCCGCCGGCATGAATATCAACGACGACCTGATCCTGCCTTTCCAGATCGAAGCGCAGGGCCTCCGGGGCCGTCTGGCGCGGCTGGGCCCGCTGGCCGACGAGATCCTGCATCGCCACGACTATCCCGCCCCCGTCGCCCGGCTCCTGGCCGAGATGCTGGGGCTGGCGGCCCTGCTGGCCGGCGCCCTGAAATACGAGGGCGTCTTCACCTTGCAGACCTCCGGCGACGGGCCGGTGCGCCTGATGGTCGCCGATGTCAGCAGCGGCGGAACGCTGCGCGGCTATGCCCAGTTCGATGCGGCGCGCCTGCCGGCCACGGGCGACGCCTCCGTTCCCCGCCTGCTGGGCGCCGGCCATCTCGCCTTCACCGTCGATCAGGGCGATTTCACCGAGCGCTATCAGGGCATCGTCGAGCTGACCGGGGCGACGCTCACCGATTGCGTGCATCACTATTTCCGCCAGTCGGAGCAGCTGCAATGCGCCCTCAAGCTGGGCGCATCGGAAATCGACGGCCATTGGCGAATCGGGGCGCTGATGCTCCAGCGCCTGCCCCCGCCCGAAGACAGCGAGGAGGCCGAGGCGGCCGAGGACGGCTGGCGCCGGGCGCTGGCCTTCATGGCAAGCGTCAGCAGCGCCGAGCTGACGGATGCGCGGCTGCTGCCGGAGGATCTGCTCTTCCGCCTGTTCCATGAGGATGGCGTGCGCGTGTATCGCAAGCATCCCCTGATCGCCGGCTGCCGCTGCTCGCGCGAGCGCGTGGCCCAGGTGCTGCGCGCCATGCCCGAGGAAGAGCTGGCCGCCCTCCAGGCCGAGGGCGAGGCGCTCGTCACCTGCGAGTTCTGCAGCCGGCAGTACCGTTTCGACGGCGAGACCCTGGCCGGCTTCGCCCAGTCGAGTGCCGAAGATCAATGATGGGAGGAGATCGAGGATGAGGATCGCTCTTCGACTGCTGTCAGCGTTGATTTTCACGAGTTTGCTCGCGGGCTGCGATACGCCGCCGACCCGCGGCACATTTCCCAAGCTGACCTATGCCTATCTCACGCCCTTCCGCCTGGCCGTCAGCCGCGTCGATATCGTCGATGCCTATCGCCCGCCTCTGGCGGCGCCCAATGTGGAGCAGAGCTTTCCCGTATCGCCCTCGGGCACGGCCGCCCAATGGGGCCGCGACCGGCTGATCGCCGTCGGCGGACCCGACCGCGCGGTCTATACCGTGCTGCGCGGCGATGCCATCGAGACCCATCTCGCCATACCGGACAGCGGTGGCATGTTCAGCGATTTCGATAATCCGCAGTCGGAGCGCTATGACCTCACCATCGGCGTGCGGCTGCAGATCATCGAGCCCAGCGGGCGCGTCGCCGCCACGGTCGAGGCCAAGGCGACCCGCAGCCAGACCGTGGCCCAGGACGCGACGCTGAACGACCGCGAGCGGGTCTGGTTCACCCTGAACGAGCAGACGATGAAGGATCTGAACGCGAGCCTGGAGAAGAGCATCCCGCAATATCTGCGGAGCTATCTGAGGTAGCGCCCTTCCCCTCTACCGCGCCCTTTTTCCCCTCTACCGCGCCCATTCGTAATGGCGGGAGAGGGTCCGGACGCCACGTGCGCGAGCCGAAGGCGGCCGAGGAATGAGGCGTCTTGACCGAGCTTAGAGGAGTTAGATTGGTAACAGCCCTCGTGATGGCCGGCTTCGCCCGGCCATGACGCTTCAGCGATGGGCTCGCCGACCTCCCTGGCTCCCGCTTCGAAGCGCGGTAGAGGGCCAAGATGGAGCGCGCCGCTAAGCCGCCGCCCAGGCGATCAGCCGGCGCAGGAAGGCCTCGCCTTCGGCGAGCTGGGAGAGCTCGATGAATTCGTCGGGCTGGTGGGCCTGCTCGATGCTGCCCGGCCCGCAGACGATGGCATCGATGCCGATCTCCTGGAACTGGCCGGCCTCGGTGGCGAAGGCAAGACCGATCGCTTCATTGGCGCCGGTCAGGCGGCGGACCAGCTCGGCGGCCGGCGAATCGGGGCGCGGCACCAGCGGCGGCACCACGCAATCGGCCCGCATCTCCACCTTCGCCTCCGGGGCGCGCGCGGCCAGGCGCGGCGACAGCGACTCGGCCAGATAAGCTTCGACCTCGGCGATCACGCCCGCCGGCTCGACGGCCGGGATCGGGCGGAATTCCCAGCCGATGCGGCAATGGCGCGGAATGATATTGACCGCGCTCCCGCCCTCGATCTCGCCGACATTGAGCGTGGTATAGGGCGGGTCGAAGCCGTCGTCGAAGGGACCCTCGCGCCGGTGGCGCTCGGCGATGCCATCGAGGAAGCGAATGACCTCGGCGGCATGGCTGACCGCATTCACGCCCCGATGGGTCGCGCTCGAATGGCCGTCGCGACCCTGGATCTCGACCTGGAATCCGTAGCAGCCCTTATGCCGGTTGCCGAGCTTGAGGCGCGTCGGCTCGCCGACGATGACGATCGCCGGCTTCGGCAGATTGGCGGCGATATCGGCGATCATGCGTGGCGCGCCGAGGCAGCCCATCTCCTCGTCATAGCTGAGGGCGATATGCAGCGGCTGCTTCAGCCCGGCCGCCAGCATCTCCGGCACCAGGGAGAGCACGAGGGAGATGAACCCCTTCATGTCGGACGTGCCGCGGCCGTAGAGGCGGTCACCGCGCTCGGTCAGGGTGAAAGGATCGCTCTGCCAGGGCTGTCCCGCCACCGGGACGACATCGGTATGGCCCGAGAGCACGACGCCGCCGGGGCCCGCCGGCCCGAGGCTGGCATAGAGATTCGCCTTGGCCTTCGAATCGTCGAAGCTGAGGCGGCTCTCGATCCCATGGGCGGCCAGATAATCGCGCACGAAGTCGATGAGGGCGAGATTGGAACGGGCCGAGGTGGTGTCGAAGGCGATGAGGCGGGCCAGCATCTCCTTCGGATTGAAGCGCTGGGCCGCGGTCGGCTTGGCGGCGAGCTTGGAGGCGCTCATACGTTGCTCAGCTGGGTGGTGGCGGGGCTCGAGATGATGGCCAGGAACTCGCGCCTGGTGCGCGGATCGGAGCGGAAGGTGCCGAGCATATGGCTCGTCACCATGCTCATGCCGGGCTTATGCACGCCCCGGGTCGTCATGCATTGATGGGAGGCGTCGATGATCACGCCCACGCCCTTGGGCTGCAGCACCTGATCGATGGTCTTGGCGATCTGGGCCGTCAGCTTCTCCTGGATCTGCAGCCGGTGGCTATAGACCTCCAGCAGCCGGGCGAGCTTGGAGATGCCGATGACCCGCTGGCGCGGCAGATAGGCGATATGGGCGCGGCCGATGATGGGCACCATGTGGTGCTCGCAATGCGACTCGAACCGGATGTCGCGCAGCACCACCATCTCGTCATAGCCGTCGGTCTCCTCGAAGGTGCGCTGCAGGATGGCGACCGGGTCCTCGCCATAGCCGGAGAAGAATTCCTCATAGGAGCGCACGACTCGCGAGGGCGTGCCCAGCAGCCCTTCGCGGTCGGGATCGTCGCCGGCCCATTGGATGAGGGTGCGCACGGCCGCCTCCGCCTCGCTGCGACTCGGGCGCTTGAGGCGCTTCTGGGAGGTCCGTGCCTCGCCGCGGCGATCGAGGGCGCGCGAACGGGGCTTCTTGGCGGCGGGCTTGGGCATGGGGCGGGCTCCTTCCAGAACGGGTCCCGATCAGGCGAAGCAACCTGTATGGGTGAATTGGATGGTCGAATGGGCCGGTGAGCTGGCGGCCCGGCCTCGAGGGGGAACCTCTGGGGCCATGACGACGCCGTCAGTTCAACTTGACCTGCTGATGGGGGCTGTCAAGGGAGAAGCTGGGAATCTTGACGTCGAATTGCTCCCCGGTGTCGCTGGCCTCCATCTGATAGGAGCCCGTCATGATCCCCGAGGGGGTCGGCAAAGGCGTTCCGCTGGTGTACTCAAAGCTGTCACCCGGGCGCAACACTGGTTGCTCCCCGACCACGCCGGCCCCCCGCACCTCCTGGGTCCGGCCCTGCGAATTGGTGATCCGCCAATGCCGGTTCCGCAGCTGAACCGTCCGTCCGCCATTGTTCTCGATGCGGACGTGATAGGCCCAGACGAAGTGGGACTTCTCGGGGGCGGATCGTTCGTCGAGGAAATAGGGCTTCACCGTGATGGTGATGCCCTCGGTTGTCTCGCAATACATGGCGCCATCCTACGCCAGCCCCGCGGCGCTTTCCAGCATGCGCGCCGTTGCCGACCCACCCGCGCCAAGCGGCAAAAAGCCACCCCGCACCCCAAAAGAAAGCGGCGCCGGGGTTTCCCCCGGCGCCGCCGGTAGCTTCGTCGGTCGAGTTCCCTGCGATTACGGCTGCAGGATGATCTCGGCGCGGCGGTTCTTGGCCTCGCGAACGTTCGGGCCGGTCGGCACTGCCAGATCCGTGAAGCCACGGCTGGCGACCGTGATCTTGTCGGCAGGCACGCCGCCGGAGATCAGGGCCGTGCGGACCGCGTCGGCACGACGCAGACCCAGAGCCATGTTGTAGTCAGCCGGACCCACCGTGTCGGTATGGCCGGTCACCGAGACCGATGACGGCGGATGCATTCTGGCATCGGCCAACACCTGGTTGATGACCTGCTGACCCGCCGCGTTGATCACGGCCTTGTCGAAGTCGAAGTAGACGGTGTAGTTGCCCGGCGCCATCGCAGGAGCCGCCGCCGCTTCCTTCTTCTCGAGCTCGTCAAGAGCGGCCATCAGGTCGTTCTTGCAGGCTGCGATCTCGTCCTTCTGCCAGCCTTCGTCCTGCTCATGGACCCAGCAGTCGAACTTGACCTGGGCCTTGGCAGCCACCGCCGGCTTGGCATCGCGGCCGCCATTGTCGAGGTCGGTGATCAGACGCTGACGCGCCGCGGCAATCTCGCCCGCCGCATCGCCAAGGTCATAGGTTGCCGGATCTTCCGGCGGAACCGCCGTTCCGGAAGCCGCCGTCAGGCCCTTGCGGGCGAAGTAATCGGCAGCCGCCCAGTCGTACTCATCATGCTCTTCGGCGACGAAAGACTTGTATTCTTCGGTCAGCGCTTGGGTGAAGGCAGAGCCCGTACCCTTCGCTTTGCCGACTTCCTCGATATTGCTGACGCAGCCGGCCAAAAGACCGAGAGCCGCGACGGCGCCGAGAACTTTCATATTCATCTGGATGACCCCTCTCGATTAACTTCGAATGCACCGCTACCGGCGACCCCCGGCCCCGCCGCAAGACGGCAACCAGAAACTCACTCGGCGTACCCCCCACCGAGCCCAAGCCGCAACACGTCATTTTGTGTCCGGCCCGAGATGGAAAGGATATTAGGCGAGCGGTTCCCCAAAGTCAAAGTAGCCCGCTTATTCCTTGTGGTCATTAGAGAAGTCTTCCTCAACTGTGACTATTTTACCACTGGCAGCGGCGGCATCGGCCCGGTCATGGGTCACGAGCAACGCCGGCAGCCGCCTTTCCGCCGCCCGGCGGAAAACCAGATCGCGGAATTGATGGCGCAGTCCCTCGTCCAGCCCCCCGAAAGGCTCGTCCAGGAGAAGGGCGCGCGGCTCCGACAGCAGCATGCGCAACAGGGCCACCCGGGCCCGCTGGCCGCCGGAGAGAGTGGCGGGGTCCCTCCCCTCCAACCCGGCGAGCCCCGACTCGGCGAGCGCCGCGGCCACACGCCCGCGCCGCTCGGGGCCCGAGAGGCCAGGTGGCAAGGCAAAAGCCAGGTTTCCGCCGACCGACAGATGGGGAAAGAGCAGATCGTCCTGGAACAGGATACCCACGCGCCGCCGCTCGGGCGGCAAAGGGGCGAGATCGACCCCATCCAGAAGTACCCGCCCCTCGGCGGCGAAGGCTGGATCCAGCGTGCCGCAGATGAAGGCGAGCAGGCTGGATTTCCCGCTGCCCGAGGGCCCCATGAGAGTCACGACCTCGCCGGGACGCACCTGAAGATCGAGGGGCCCGAGCAGCCTTCGGCCGCCCAGCCTGATCGCGACCGCCGCCAAGCTCAGGCCCGCGAGATCGGAGGCGCTCATCACGGCCTGCCCCGCGCCATCAGCAGCCCGCGGCGGTGGCGGAAGACGAGGCGCGGCAAAAGCAGCGCGAGCCCGAAGCCCGCCAGTGGCAGCGCCGCCTGCAGGAAGCCATAGACTCCCGCCAGCCGGCGGTCGGCGCCGGCATTGGCCGCCACCGCTTCCGTGGCCAAAGTGGTGAATCTGCCGGCGCCGGCGAAGAGGGTCGGCAGATAGAGGGCGATGCTGACCGAGAAGCCCACCGCAGCCGCCAGCAGGATCGGGCGCAGCAGCATGGGCACGGTCACCGCGAAGAAGACTCGGGATTCGCCCGCGCCGAGGCAAAGCCCGGTGCGGCGGTAGCGCTCGTCCAGCGCGCGATAGGGATCGGCCAGCATCAGAAAGACATAGGGCAGCACGAAGAGGAGATGGCTCCAGATCAGCGCCACCAGGCTCGCCTCCAGGCCGAGCCAGTCGAGCAGCGCCGTGGTCCCGAACATGAAGGAGATCTGGGGAATCAGCAGCGGCAGATAGATGAGCCAGAGGGCGCGTGCGCTGGGATGCAGACCGTGGCGCCGCTCGTTTTCCAGGCAGCCCAGGCTCAGGACCAAGGCGATCGCCGTGGCGGCCGAAGCGAGCAGCAGGCTGGTCGTGAGCGCGCGCGAGAGATCGGGGCCAGCGCCCTGCCAATTGCCCGGGCCCCAGGAGATGGGCAGGGGAGCGGGAAAGGGCCAGCGGCGGGCGAGCGACCAGAGGCCCAGCGCCAGCATGCTGGTGAAGGCAAGGAAGAGCAGGAGCAATGCCGCCGCCGCGCCCAATCGCCGTCCCGTCCCTCCCCGATGGCCGCGTCCGCCGCCCGCCAGCCAGAACCGCGCGATGCGCGCGACCAGGACCTCGCCCAGGCGCCAGAGCAGGATCGCCGCCGCCGCCAGCAGAAGCTGCAGCATGCCGCCTGCCGCCGCGGGTAGCAGCTTCACCAGGCTCGGATCGTCGAACCAGCCCAGCAGCAGCGTCGCGAGGGTCGGCGGAGTCGTCGGTCCCAGGATCAGCGCCATATCGACAACCGAAAGGGAGAAGGCGAGGACGGCATAGATCGGCAGACGTAGCTGCCCATAAAGAATCGGCAGGATCACCTTCAGCCAGGCTGTCGCCGGCCCATAACCGAGGCTGCGGGCGATATCGAGGAAGCGGGCGACAGGCAGCTGGTTCATCCCGGCGAAGACCGCGAGCAGGAGGAAGGGCGTCTCCTTGAGCCAGAGCCCGGCGGCCAAGGTCAGGCCGAGGCGATCGCCCGGAATGGGAAGATCGGGCGGTCCGCCGCCCACCAAGAGGGGTGCTGCCAGCCGGACAAGCCAGCCGCTGGGGGCGATGAGGAAAGCGAAGCCGATCGCCAGCGCCGCATGGGGCATGGCCAGAAGCGGGACGGTGAGCCGGCCGAGCCAGGCGAGGAGCCGCGTCCCCTGGAGGCTCGCCGCCAGACCGATCGCGGAGAGGAAAGCGAGGAGCGTGGCGAGAAGCCCGCTGACCAGCGTCGCGATCAGGGCGCCCGGCAACTCCGGGGCGCCGAGCAATGCACGGATCGGCCGCAGCGAGAACTCCTTCTCGCCCAGGCCGGGCAGGAATCCCAGGGCCGGCAGCAACGTCCCGATCACCCCGGCGAGCACGGGCAGCAGGAACAGGGCCAAGGTGACCGCCGGCAGAAGGCTCAGCGAGCCGCCCCGGCGCATCGATAGAAACCCTATCGGGCGTAACGCTGGCGCCATTCGTCCGTCAGTCGCGTCATCCAGCTGGGGTCGGGCTCCGGCAAGGTGCGACCGAGCTTCTCCGGCGGCAAGGTCGCCACGCCTTGCGGCAGATCGGCGAAGAGCTTGCGCGCCGCGGGATCGAGAGCCGCGACATCGAGCACCGTCGGATCGCCCCAGACGGCGGGGTCCTGCTTATGGGCCTGAGCCTCCGGCGACATTAAAAAATTTGCGACGATCATGGCACCGGCCTTGGAATTGGCGCCGAAGGGAATAGCGAGGAAATGCGTATTGGCGATGCTGCCGCGATCGAAGACATAGCTGCGCACGGTCCCCGGCAGCAGGCCCTGGGCGATTGCCGAGCTCGCCTCGCCGGGATTGAAGTTGAAGGCGATGTCGATCTCGCCGTCGTCGAGGGCCTGGCGCATCGCCTCGCTGTTCCCGGGGAATTGCTGGCCATGGCGCCAGAGCAAGGGATGGAGCTTGTCGAGATAGGCCCAGAGCGGCGCCGTCGCCGCCGCGAAATCCGCCTCGGAAACCGGCTTGGCGAGCCGTGCCGGATCCGGGGTCAACTCATAGAGCGCCTGCTTCAGGAAGGTGGTGCCGGTGAAATCCGGCGGGGCGGGATAAGTAAAGCGGCCGGGATGGGCTTTGGCCCAGGCGAGCAGCGCCGTCATGCTCCGCGGCGGGTCCGACACCCGCGCCGTGTCATAGATGAACACGATCTGGGCCATGCCCCAGGGTGCCTCGAGGCCCTCCACCGGCACGGTGAAATCCACCGCCGTGGTCGGCTTTCCCTGAGCATCCACCAGACGATAGTTCGGCAACATCTGGGTGAAGGGACCGAAGAGCAGGCCCTGGCGCTTCATGGCGGCAAAATTGGCGCCGTTGATCCAGATGAGATCGACCGAGCCGCCATCCGCCCGCCCGGCGGTCTTCTCCGCCAGCACCCGGGCGACCGCCTCGCCGGTATCCGACAGCTTCACCTGGCGCAGGGTGACCCCGTACTCGGCCTGAAGCCGCCCCGCGGCCCAGGCGATGAAGGCGTTGATCTTGGGATCGCCGCCCCAGGCGTTGAAATAGACCGTCTGGCCCTTGGCCTGGGCCAGCGCCTGGCTCCAGCTCGTAGGCGCGGGATCGGATCGTGCGCCCTGCGGTGCGACGCAGAGCAGAGCCAGAAGGAGGGCGATGAAACGGCCGAGCGAGCCCACGGAAGCCCCATGTGTTTCGACCGCCGGACAATAGACTTCGTCAGGGGCTACTCGCCAGCATGTCCCACGGAAACTTGAAGGGTGGCGGCTCGATCGTGACGACGGGCGTTCTCGCTACGGGCGCTCTCGCCGGACCAGATTCGCCCAAAGACGGCGGAGACTGTCGAGACCGCCGGCCGTGGACTGCCACAGGGTCGCGTCGCTCACCAGGAGATCGCCGGCGAAAACCCCGGGCCGGGATTGCAGCAAGGCATCGAAGCTGGACCGCCCGTCTCGCGTGAAGGCATGTGGGGGTGCCGCGAGATCGATGCGCTGGCGAGCCAGCACGTCCATTTTTTCGACGGCATCGCCGAGGCGTTCGAGATGCGGCAAATGGGGATGGAGATTGAAATTCGTCACCCCGTCGAGGAGCCTCAGCCGATCGAGCGCGCTCTGGCTCTCGATCGGCGAAGGCGAGCCATCGGGCTCGGCGGCGGGGTGGAGCCCAAATCGATTTTCCACCGGCACGCCAAGCCCGGCGAGGAGCGAGCGTCCGAAACCGCCGAAGCGCTGCTGCGGCGGGATCATCTTATCCCCATGATGGCGGAAGTCCGCTTCCTGCAGGCGCATCCGCTCGCTATCCGAAACGCCCTCGGCATTGCCGACATCGTGATGGGGCGAAACGACGAGGAGATTGCCTGGCTTTGCCAGAAACGAACGAAGGGCCTGTAGTTCGGCGTCGCTCGCCCGCTGGCCTGTTCGAACCGAATCGAAGCTGATGATGATCAGGGTATCGATGCCGTCGACCAGATCGTCATCCAGCAGAACCTGCGTGCCGTCATCCCCGATCCGCTCGAATTCCACGACGGGCTGTCCGGTCCAGCCGCTCGCCAGTTCGACGAAGGTTGTGTAGTTCGGCTTCATGATGTGATCGAGGAAGCCGGCGACGCTCTGAGCGAAACGGCTTGGATCGGTGAATTCTTGCAGGCGCGGATAAAGCATCCGGCGAATTTCGAAGAGGGCCGGGAAGCGGTTCTCGATAACGCCGAGAGGCGCGCCGATCTCACCGGGACGGCTCCAGGCATAATAGACGGCGATTCGACGACCGGTCACATCATTCTCCCTCAGCTACGGGGATGACGAGGTCACCGCTCACTGCGGTGCCGAGCCTTCGACAGCTCCGACCGATTATTTGTACGGATCGGCCGCGTCGCGCAAGCCGTCGCCGAAGAAGTTGAAGGCGAGCACCACCAGCATCACCGGCACCACCGGCAGCAGCAGCCAGGGATAGAGGACGACGACATTGATGTTCTGCGCCTCGTTCAGCAGCACGCCCCAGCTCGTGATCGGCGGGCGCAGGCCGAGGCCGAGGAAGCTGAGCGCCGTCTCGCCCAGGATCATGCTGGGGATGGCAAGCGTCGCCGAGGCGATCAGATGGCTGGTGAAGCTCGGCAGCAGATGGCGGAAGATGATGCGTCGCGGGCGCGCGCCCATGAGCTGCGCAGCGACGCAGAAATCCTCCTCGCGCAGGGCGAGAAGTTTGGAGCGCACCGCGCGCGCCAGCCCGGTCCAGTCGATCAGCCCCAGGATCACCGTAATGCCGAAATAGATCAGCAGCGGGCTCCAATCCACCGGCAAGATGGCGGAGAGCGCCAGCCACAGCGGCACATGGGGAATGCAGCGTATGATCTCGATCACACGCTGGGCGATGTTGTCCACCCAGCCGCCGTAGTAGCCCGCGAGTTCGCCGATGATGATGCCCAGCGTGAAGCTGACGGAAACGCCGATGAGGCCGATGGTCAGCGAGATCCGCGTCCCGTAGATGATGCGGCTCAGCATGTCGCGCCCCAGCCGGTCGGTGCCGAGGAGGAACAGCGTCCCGCCCTTGGCCGGGCAGACGAGGTGCAAATTCCCGGGCACCCAGCCCCAGTATTTATAAGCCTCGCCGCGGCAGAGGAAGCGCATCGGCTGAACCAGCTTGTGGTCCTCGGTGTATTCACGCTTCCGGTTCTGCGGGTTGAGGCGGAAGCTGTAGCCGTAGACGAAGGGGCCGACGAAGCTGCCCTGGTCGTCGAAGAAATGGAGTTGCTGCGGCGGGCCGAAGATGGAGTCCATGTGGCGCGTATGCAGCGCATAGGGCGCCAGGAACTCGCTGACGAAGATCGAAGAATAGAGGATCAGGAGGAAGCAGCCCGCAAACACCGCCAAGCCATGCCGGCGGAAGCGCCACCACATCATCTTCCATTGCGAGGCGAGATAGAACCGTTCCTGCTCCGGCGACAGCCGCTCGACCGACAGGGGATCGAACGGCGCGGTCGACACCATATGCGGGATGGGCTCGCCCTGCCCCTCGGGATCTGCACCCTTCGGCCCCCCGCTCTTCGCCTCGGCGAAGGGCGGCTCGGTGAGCGGGTGGGGCAGGTCCGTCATTTGGCCGCAGCACCGCCATGGCGGATGGGAGGATCGATCACTCCTCCCCGACGCGCCACGTCGGGAACATCCCTGCCCGCCATGGTGGAGGCCGGCGCCATGCCGGCTAGGGCGCCGGGTCGAGCCAGAAGATGTCCGGCCGGTAGATGCCGAAGAATTCTCCCGGCGAGAAGCTCCAGATCGCCTCCTCCGGCACGTTATGCAGGCGATTGGAAACCACTACCGGCTGGGGCACCGCCGCCACCGTTCCGATGGTGAAGACCTGGTCGGTGTAGATCGTGAGCATCTTCTCCCAGATCTGGGTCCGCTCTTCGCGCGCTCGATGCCGTGTTCCAGCTGTCGAGGAGCGCCATCAGCTCCTTGGCCTCGGGCGTGTCCGGCGCCTCGCCGGCCTGGCCCTTGGACTCGTAGTACTGCCCCCACTTCGGCCATTGGAGCCCGTTGGACTGGTTGACCGGCGCCAGATCCTGCGGGCTGGATTCGGCGGTGGGCAGGCCATTGTCGAGGCCGGTCCATACCGACATGACGCTCTGGCCGCTGAAGATCCGCTCGCGAAATACCTCCGCGTCGAAAGGCTTGGTGAACAGGCGCACGCCGATCCCGGCCCAGCTGTCGCGGATTAGCTCGAGCACATCGGATTCTTCGGGGATCTGGTTGGCGGTATCGACCAGGATGGAGAGCGGGCGCCCGTCCGGCAGCAGGCGGAAGTCCTCGCCATCGCGCTGGGTCAGGCCGATCTCGTCCAGCAGCTTGTTGGCCGCGTCCGGATCATATTGCGCATAGGCGTTCTGGAATTCCGGCTTGTAGAGCGCGCTTTCCGAGAGGACCGTATTGGCGCCCTCGCGAGCAAGCCCGCCGAAGATGCCCTGGTTGATCTCATGCCGGTTGATCCCGAGGGAAAGCGCACGGCGGAATCGCACGTCCCGGATCAGCTTGTGCCAGACCGGATCCGCGACCGAGAGGTTCGGATAGAGGGCGAAGTTGGAGCCGTTGCCGGTCTTCCAGAGCAGGACATGATGCCCGCCGGTCTTCTCCGCATCCTTCAGGAAGGTGTAGTCGTTGTACCGCAGCTTGAGGCCCTGGAGCATGGATTTGCCGGCCCCCGCCTTGGCGGGAATGAGCTTCCCGTCCGCGACGGCGCAGATGACTTTGTCGATATAGGGCAGTTGGCGCCCTTGGGCGTCGACCCGGAAGTAGTAGGGATTGCGCTCGAACACGAAGCGGTCGGCCGGGGGCTTGGTCTTCAGCACCCAGGGACCGAGGGTGGGGAGCTTCGGATTGTCGTTCCGGTATTGATTGGCCTTGCGATTGAAGAGGGCGGCCCAGTTGCGGGCGCTCGCATCCTTCACGGCCGCGTCGAGCTCGGCCTTGTCGGCATATTTGGCATGAAGTTTCTTCAGCGCCTTGCTCGGCTGATAGATGAAGAAATTCGGCTCGAGAGCGAGATTGGGCAGGAAGCTGGGGTTCGGCTTCGACCAGCTGTAGCGGATCGTGGTCGCGTCCAGCACCTCGACCTTCGGAAGCTCGCCGTTGACGAGGAATTCCAAGGGCGGGCCTAAGGGGTTCAGCTCCTTGTTGTTGGCCACATCCTCCCAATAGAAGCGGAAATCCTCTGTCGTGAAAGGCGTGCCGGTCGACCACTTCATCCCCTTGCGGAGATGGAAGGTGAAGATTCGACCCTCCTGGACATCGAAGCTTTCCAGCAGATTGGGCACCAGACGATAGTGCGAAGTCATAGGCGACCAGCTCGGCATAGCCATAGGTCACCATGTATTTGATGTCCTTGGCGGTGGAGAACAGCGTCGTCAGCTCGCCGCCGTATTGCCCCGGCACCTGGCCGGGCCATTGGAACTCGGCGACCGCCGGGCTCTCCGGCAGGCGCTCGCCGATCGGCGGCAGGTCGCCCTTCTTGACGGCGTCGGCGAAGAAGGGCGGCTCCTGATAGGCCGGTGCGGCAAGCGCGCTGCCGGCTGCGAAGAGGAGGACGACCAAAGCGAGAATCGGTTTCATGTCGGGGCCGGCGTCCTTTCGACGCGTGGGAAATATTCGTGCCCCGGGCCGATTCGGGCCGGGCACTGCATTAGTTTGGCAAAGGAGAAGTGGAAATATCC
Source organism: uncultured Alphaproteobacteria bacterium (assembly GCA_963757155.1). Taxonomy (GTDB): domain Bacteria; phylum Pseudomonadota; class Alphaproteobacteria; order Dongiales; family Dongiaceae; genus DASXQK01. The sequence continues at coordinate 210,257 of CAVWQS010000010.1, read as the reverse complement.
CGCTTGGACATCGGGGCGAGCAGGGCTCCGGCGGCGAAGGAGTCACCTCCTGCCATATTGTGGGGCAGCGTAACCCTGCCCAACTCCTCCCAACGCAACTGGAGCACCAGCCCACCCTGTCACCGTCGAAGCCTACCTCGGCCGTGATCCGCAGCCGCTGGGCTTTTGCGCATCGTGAACATCGAGAACTTCGCCGTCAAGCCGACTTGGATGACAGCAATGCGACTGACCGGCAATGCGACCGACCGGCTCCGCGAACCAGGAACTCATGGTTGCGCCAAGAGGTTGCAAAACGCTCCCAAGATTCTCGCCGCCGCGTCGAAGGGGTATGCCGAAGACATTGAGATCGCCCGGGGCGGATGCTACAAAATGGCGGAGTTCTCACGCGAGCGTGCAGAAAGCTGTGCAACGACACAGCGAACTGGCATCTAAGTGATTGATAATGCGGGCGTAGCTCAATGGTAGAGCAGAAGCTTCCCAAGCTTACGACGAGGGTTCGATTCCCTTCGCCCGCTCCAAACCGTCCAAGCGCACGGCGAGATTGTTGAGGCCCCATTCGCGGGCCAGCGCAGCGGCCTTATCCCAGCTCGGAACTTGATCGCTCAGCGCCGGAACGGGCGCCGCGGAATCCATCGTCGCGATGCGCCTATAGAGTTGCAGCTCATCGGCTTGCGTCGCCAAGCGGCCGGCTGCCAAGGCCTCCTCCAGCGTCGGGAATTCGCGCAGCAGCGCCGCAGCGCCCTTGGGTCCCACGCCGCGCGCGCCGGGTAGCTTGTCGGATGGATCGCCGCGGAGCGCGATGAAATCGGGCACCTGCCGGGGCTCGACGTCGTAGCGCTCCCGCACCTCGGCGGGGCCGATGCGCGCCAGCTCGCCGCCCTTGATCGGATGGAGAATGGTCGTGGCAGGCGAGGCAAGCTGAAACGCATCGCGGTCGCCGCTCGCCACCAGAGCCGTTCCACCCCGACGCTCTTCGGCGGCAACTGCGCCGGCGAGAAAATCGTCGGCCTCGTAACCGGGGCCCTTGGCATTGGCAAATCCGCAGGCGGTGATGAACTCGGGCAGGGTTTCGAGCTGATCGACCAGTTCCTCATCGAACTGCCGGCCGCCCTGATAGGCGGGGAAGAGGCGCTGGCGATAGGTCGGCACGCTCAAACTGTCCCAGGCCACGAGCACCGCCCGCGGCTGCTCGGCCTCGTACAAGCGCAGCAGAAAATTGGCGAAGCCGAGGATGGCGCCGCCGCCGCGATCGCCGCTCCGGCGGATCGTTTTCGGCAAAGCGTGGTAGGCGCGATGCGCAAAAGAATCCCCGTCGACCACGAGCAGGGGTCTCGCCCCCTGTTTCTTGGCGGCATGGCCCTTTTCCTGGCGAACAGCTGCTCGCTTCATCGTCACGCCTCCCGGCCCTCGAGGGGGAAGACTACCGCCCCGAAGCCTGCCTCTTAAAGGCAAGACTGGGATTGCGGCGGGCAAAACCTCGCCCCCGGGGGCGACCCTCGACGGCGTCAAACAGCGGAACAGATCGCCATGCCGATTCGTTGAATAGGAGCATCCGTGCCGCAGCGCGCCATGGGACGCTCGACCGAGCGAAACGGCGCGTGGGCCGAACACCATCCGGAGCTTCAAGGAGGTGTCAGATGACCAATTCGCGCGCCGCAACGCTAGCTGCGGCAATCTTCGCGGTGAGCGCCCTCCTGGCCGCCGCAACACCGGCAAAGGGGCAGAACGAAGCCGTGCCATCCCTTCGCCCGCACCAGGCTCTGCCCAGCCCTCATGGCGGAGGCTCGGCGGGCGCCGAGAACCTCGACCCTAGGGAAATCCTTGAGCCATGAGCTCTCGCGCTCGCGCGGCGTCATCAAGCCGCCGCCGACTCCCGACCAGAATGTCCTGACGCCGCCCAACGAGAATGCCGTCAAGACACCGGTTATTGCGCCGCCCGGGACGCCCGGAGGCAATCCGACGGTCATCCCGAAGTAACGACGTAACGCTGCCTGCGCCCAAATCTGGGAACGCCCGAACCTGCCTCGCCTTTGGCGCAGGCTGGAACTCCGGCCCCGGCCCAGCGTTGGCCCTTGATGGCCAGACAGCATGAGACGAAGAAGCCGATCTATTGGGCGCTGGGCGGCAATCTGCTGATCGCGCTCACCAAGCTGATCGCCGCCGTCTATACCGGCAGCTCGGCCATGCTGAGCGAAGCGGTCCATTCGCTTATCGATACCGGCAATGAGGTGCTCCTGCTTTACGGGCTGCACCGGGCCTCCCTTCCGCCCGACCCGGCCAATCCCTTCGGCTACGGCCGGGAGCTCTATTTCTGGAGCTTCATCGTCGCCGTCCTGATCTTTGCGCTCGGCGCCGGGGTCTCTTTCTATGAGGGTGTGGCCCATATCATGGACCCTCATCCGATCCAGGAGGTCGGCGTCACCTATGTGGTGCTCGGCCTTCCGCCCTCTTCGAAGGCAGCTCCTGGTGGGTCGCCTTCCGGGCATTTCGGCCGGCGCAAGGGAAGCCTGGGCTTTGTGGAAGCGGTGCTGCGGAGCAAGGACCCGACCATCTTCACCGTGCTCTTCGAGGACAGCGCCGCCCTCATCGGCCTTGCCATAGCTTTCCTGGGGATTCTCGCCGCGCAGCTCCTGGGCGAGCCGGTCTTCGACGGGGTCGCCTCCATCGCCATCGGCGTTCTGCTGGCCTTGACCGCCATCTTCCTCGCCCGGGAGACCAAGAGCCTCCTGATCGGTGAGCCTGCCTCTGCACGGCTTCAGAAATCGGTCCTGGAATTGGTGGCGAAGGATCCGGCAATCCAGCGCGCCAATGGCGTCCTGACCGTCCATCTGGCGCCCGATCAGATCGTCGTCGCCCTCAGCGCCGAGTTCAAGGATCAGATGCGCACGCCCGAGATCGAGGCCTCGGTCGAGCGCATCGAAGCCGCGCTGGCCGCCGCGCATCCGGAGATCCGGATGCTGTTCGTGAAGCCGCAGACGGCGGAGAAATGGCTGGCTCGCCGCCGGCGCCTCGAGGCAGCCGCCGAAGAAGCTTAGGCCCGACCGGCGGGTCGCCTCTCTCGTCATGGACCACAAGCTTCCCGAGGCAACGCGGAACCAGCGGCTAGTGCGGCGGTTGACCCCCCAAGACCCACTGCCGACGCGAGGGGAGCCTGATGAACCACGGCAAGCCCGCATATACCGCCCGGATTGGTCTTTGCCGATGCAACCATGGCCATCATCCATAGGCTGCTCCAGGAAGGCGCAACCAATGCTTCGGAGATCGCTCGAGTTCTCAACGAGGAAGGCATCCCGGCGCCGGCCGGCGGCCGGTGGGATGTGGCCCGGGTCGAGGAGGCCCTGACCACAGGTACGACGAGCGGTTATGTGCCGCGCCGGCGCGGGTCACAACGCGCCTCGGCCTAGCGAGGCTTCGAGCGCGAAGATTACCCGCTAAGTCCGCGTCGCTCCAGCCCGGATATCCGCCCTGCCAAGGGTTCAACCGCGCAGATTCTCAAGGATATGGTCGCTCAGGCGATCGACGATCTCGGGCTGCTGATAACTCGATCGCAGCAGGACGACGCCCAGATCGGGAAGAGCGGGAAAGCCCTCGCGCACCCCCAGAATTCGCCAACCCGGGCGAAGGCTGCCGTGAAAGACGACTGCCAAGGCGATGCCTGCGTCGACCGCCGCGCTGATGCCGGCGAAGCTAAGGCTCGTCACGGCGATCTTGGCGCGTCGCCCGCGCGCCTCCAATTGCTCGATGGCTGATCGGCGAAAGACGTCACCGGCGTGAAAGATCGCGAGCGGAATCGGATCGCGGTGATGGACGTCGTGGCGCGCCGAGCTCGCCCAGACGAGAGGTTCGCGCCGGAGGACGATCCCGCTCGTCGTTCCCTCTCCCTCGGTGACCAGAGCGATGTCGATCAGCCCGTCGGCGATCTGGCTGATGAGCCGCCGCGAGGGCTCGCAGACCAGATTCAGGCGAATCCAGGGATAGGTCTCATTGAAGCGGGACAGGACCCGCGGCAGGAAGCTCGTCGCAAAGTCGTCGGGCAGGCCCAGGGTTATGTCGCCTTCCAGGCTGCGCCCGTTCACCACGGTCAGCGCCTCCCGGTAGGCCTGCAATATCCGCCGGGCGTGGTCGTAGAAGATCTCGCCCTGGCCGGTGAGTTTGACGCTCCGCCCCGTCCGCTCGAACAAGCGGCAGCCGAGCTGCTCCTCGAGGCGCCGGATCTGCATGCTGACGGCCGATTGGGTTCGATGCACCCGCATCGCCGCATGGGTGAAGCTGCCGTGCTCGACGATTTCCGCGAAGGTGTGCAGCAGGTCCGGGCTGGGTGAATTCAGCATATGGCATCAAAATAATTGATCGATTGGCGCTATTTTTATTCGTTTGGCTTCTAATTTGCAATTCACCAGCATAAATCAGTCACAGCGCATAAACCGCGTAAATGTGACGTCGCGTCTCAGCAGCCTACCGGATCCAAGGGAAGAAGCCATGACCGAGGAACGCTCTGCCATCAACGCCCGTGAATTCTCCTCCCGTATCGAGCGCATCCGCAAAACGATGCGCGCCAAGGGGGTCGATGCCCTGTTCGTCGCCCAGCCGTCCAATGTCTGGTATCTCGCCGGCTTCTGGGAGTTCATTCCGATCCGCATGGAGGCCGTCCTGGTTCCCGCGGAGGGCGATTGCGTCTTCGTCGTTTCCAAGAACGAGTTCGAATACGCGAACAAGGTCAGCTGGATGGGGGACGTGCGCTACTACACCGAATTCCCGGAGCCGGGCCGCCACCAGAATCCCTACGATCTGCTGCTGGACGTCTTCCGGGAGAAGAAGCTGGAGCGGGCCGCCATTGGCATCGAAGAGTCCTTTCTGCCGATCGGCGAATTCCGGCGCTTCACCGCCATGCTTCCCCAGGCTCGCTTCGTCGACGGCGGCGCGATCCTGGCCGAATCCCGGATGATCAAATCGCCTTATGAGGTCGACCTCCTCAAGAAATCCGGGAAGGTCGCGGTCGCGGCCTGGAACGCATCGCTCAATCTGGCCAAGCCCGGCATCCGCGAATATGAAGTGGCGCAGGCCGCCCGCGAGGCCGCGACCAACACGGCCGCCAGCCTGTTCACGCCGGAGGATATCCACCATTCGCCCCTGACCGACGGGGTACAGCTCATTCAATCCGGCGCCCGCTCCTCCATCTCCCATGGCAAGGGCTCTCCCAATCGCCTTAAGCGGGGCGACATGGTGGCGATGTGTTTCTGCATGACGAACCAGTTCAAAGGCTATCGCGTCGGATTCTCGCGCAATTTCGCCCTGGGGGCGGCCAGCAACGAGATGATCAACGTCTACAATCTGCTCTATGAGGCCCAGCAGGCCGCACTCGCGGAGATCAAGCCGGGGGTGACGGCCAGCCATCTCGACGCCATCGTTCGCAAGATGATCCACAAGGCTGGCTATGGCGAATATATCGAGCACCGGCTGGGCCGCGGCGTCGGGCTTGATATCGCCGAGCGGCCCGATCTCAAGGAGGGCGACGACACGGTCATCCAGCCCGGGATGACCATGGCGGTCGAGCCCGCGATCTATATCACGGGCAAATGGGGCATCCAGATCGAGGATTCGGTCCATGTCACCGAGAACGGATTCGAATATCTGACGGTCGCCCCGGAGCCCGAGCTGCCGATCATTTGATCAGGGCGATGCGGAGAGCCGGCGCCCGCGGCGCAATAAGAGGTGGGAAAAGCAAGCGACGACCACGAACAGACTCTTCGGGCGTATCTATGTATTCTCGCCGAAGCCGGGGTTGAAAATCCCGGCGGAGGCCATTTCCGTGGCTGGCGCGGACCGGCTTGCCGGCTTCGCTTGCGATCTCCAGCCGATCCGCGATCGATGCATCGAACAATCTAACGACAAAAGGGAGGTCAAGATGACGAAGCTCACACGCAGACAAGCCCTGAAATATGCCGCCGCGACCGGGAGCGTCGCGATCTTCGGCGGCACGCTCGGCGCCGCCCGCCCCGCCCAGGCGGCCACAGAACTGACCGTCGTGGAATGGGGCGGCGATGTTGTCGAGGCGATGAAGCAGATCGAAGCCAAACAGGACAAGGTCAAGGTCAACTGGGTTCTCCACCAGGGCGGCTCGGGCGCCATTCTGCCGAAGATCAAGGCAACTTGGCCGCAGGCCGAATACGACTATGTCTCGGGCTGGGAAGGCTCCTTCAACGGCATGGTCAAGGAAGACTGGCTGGTCCCGGTCACCGTCGAAACGGTGCCGAACCTCGCCGACATTCCCCAGAAGATCATCGTCAAGAATGCGAAGGGCGAATGGATGGCGGTGCCGCGCGCCGTGGGCGGCATCTATGTGGCCTATCGCAAGGACATCTGCCCGGTCGAGGTGAAGAGCATCGACGATCTGTTCGACCCGCGCCTCAAGGGCAAGATTTGCTGGCCGGGCCCAACGCAGGCGATGATGCTTCCCCTGGTGGCGCTGGCGCTGCATGACGGCGGCAATGAAAACAACATGGATCCGGGCTTCGCGCTCATGAAGAAGCTGGCCCAGTCGGGCAATATCGGGCGTGTCGGCGTGACGGACACCGATTTCTCGACCTCGCTTACCAGCGGTGAGACGGCTCTCGGCTTCTATTCCGAGCCGCAGCTGACCGCGGTTGCCAAATCCTTCCCGCTCGTGCGGCTCACCAAGCAGAAGGGCGTGCCCACATTCCTCTATCAAAGCGGCTTCGCCATCTTCAAGAATCGCCCGAACCTTCAGGCGACGCTCGATTTCGTCAATTTCTGCATCAGCCCCGAGATGAGCAGCCTCTATGCCGAGGTCGCCGGCGAGGCGCCGCTCAATACCAAGGCCAAGACGCCCGACAGCCTCAAGCATCTCGCCTTCACGCCGCAGGAAATGGACGAGTTCGTCTATGTGCCCGATTTCAACGTCGTGCTGTCGCAGCAGGATGCCTGGAGCAAGCGCTGGGAGAACGAGATCGCGCCCCTGCTCTAGCTCGTCGGCCCTGCCTTGCCGGCATGGCCGGCGCCGAGACTGCCACCCCGACGATGAGCCCCATCGCCGTGGGTGGCTTTCCGGGCGTCTGGCCGGGTCGCCGTTGATATTGCCCACGAGGCGGACGTAGAGTTCCCTTCATCGCCATAGCAGGACAGGCCGATGCCGTCGGATCGCCGCGCTCTTCCCCTGCTTCTGCCCGCCGGCGCCGTCTTCCTCGGCTTCTTCTTCCTGCCTCTTGCCGGCCTGCTCGTCGAAAGCTTTCGCCTCTACACGCCGGGCAGCATCGGCTCATCCGCCAACGCCCCCTTCACCCTTGCCAATTACGCCGAACTTCTGACGCCCGCCTTCGTGCAGTTCTTCTTCGAGACCCTGCGTATCAGCCTGCTGGCCTCGCTGACCGGCCTAGTCTTCGCCTTCCCGCTCGCCTATTGGATCACGCGACGGCTTTCGCCCCGCTGGCGGGCCATCGCCGTGGGTTTCCTGGTGACGCTGATGTTCCTCAGCGTGCTGGTCCGCACCTACGCCCTGGAGCTCACCTTTGGTGCCGCCGGGCCGCTGCGGCCCTTCCTGCTGTCCCTGGGCATCTCGCCCAATGGGCGCGGCTACATCGAGACCCTCGTGGGCGCCGGCCTGCTCCACTACATCGTGCCGATGGCGACGCTCACCTTGCTGGGCACGATCCAAAATGTCGATCCGCGCCTCGTCGATGCGGCGCAGGCGCTGGGTGCCCCTGGCTGGAAGGCCCATCTCTCGATCACCTTGCCGCTTTCCATGCGCGGCCTGCTGGCCGCCTTCCTGTTCGCCTTCACCTTCTCCATCAGCGCCTTCGTCATCCCCATGATCCTCGGCAAGGGGCGCGTGCTGTTCATCTCCAACCTGATCTACACCCGCTTCAGCGAGATCGCCGACTATCCCAGCGGGGCGGCGATATCGATCGTGCTGTTCGTCGTGGCGCTGACCATCGTCTATGCCCTTTCGCGCCAGATAAACAAGCGATGGAGCTCATGACCGGCCGGGCTCTCGACAACGGCTTCCGGGTGATCGGCCTTTTCTTGATGGGGCTGATCCTCTGCTTCCTCGTCACCCCCATCGTCGTGACGACGATCATGGCCTTCGATGCCCGCGCCTATCTCGGACCCCTGCCGCCCCCCGCTCTTTCGTTCCGCTGGTTCCAGAAATTCTTCTCGGACGATTATTTCCTGCGCGGCCTGGGCACCAGCGTCGAGCTCGCCTGCGCTTCGGTCGCTGTCACTCTTTGCGTCGGGGTGGCGACCGCCTTCGCCGTGGACCAGATGAGCTTCAAGGGCAAGGATGCGCTGGTATCGCTCTTCCTGTCGCCGCTGATCGTGCCGCCCGTCGTCATCGGCTTCGCCCTTCTTCTCTTCCTGTCGCAGCTGGGCGTCATCAATGGTTTCGCCCGATTACTTTGCGGGCATATCATCATCACGGTGCCCTATACGATCCGCGCGACACTGGCTGGCATCGCCGGCATCGACCGCTCGCTGACCGAGGCAGCGCTCATCCTCGGCGCGACGGACAGGCGGGCCTTCTGGGACGTGACCTTTCCGCTCGCGCGCACCGGCATCGTCAGCGGCGCCATTTTCGCCTTCGCCGTCTCCATGGACGACGTCTCCGTCTCTATCATGCTGACCGACGCCAAGACCTATACCCTGCCCATCGCGCTCATCAGCAGCATGCGCGCTAATTTCGACCTCAGCATCGCCGCCGCCTCGGTCATGCTCATGCTGTTGACTCTCGTGCTCATCCTCATCCTGGAGAAATCCGTAGGCCTCAATCGCGCCATCGGCCAGGGCGTCTTCCGCTGACAGGAAAATCCATGCCGGCACCCGCTGATCCCGTCATCGAATTCCGCGAGGTCGTCAAGCGCTTCGGGCAAACCGCGGCCGTCGATCATGTGACCTTCGCGGTGGGCGCGGGCGAGACGGTCTCTCTCCTGGGTCCCAGCGGCTGTGGCAAGACGACGACCTTGCGCCTCATTTCCGGCTTCGAGGAACCGGACGGGGGCAGCATCGAGATCGCCGGCGAATCGATGATCGGCAAGCGCCCCTATGAGCGCAATGTGGGCCTGCTGTTCCAGCACTATGCCCTGTTCCCCCATATGACCGTCGCGGAGAACGTGGCCTATGGCCTGAAGCATCGCGGCTGGCCGAAGGCGGAGATCCCCGGCCGGGTCGCGGAGATGCTGCGATTGGTGCAGCTCGAGGGTTTCGAGGCGCGCAAGCCGGGCCAGATGAGCGGCGGCCAGCAGCAGCGCGTGGCGCTGGCCCGCGTGCTGGCGACGAGACCCAAGCTGGTCCTCCTCGATGAGCCTCTATCGGCTCTCGACGCCAAGCTGCGCGAGGAGCTGCGCCTCGAGCTGAAGCAGATACTAACCGCCGTCGGATCGACGACCATCGTGGTCACCCACGACCAGGATGAAGCGATGAGTCTCGCCGACCGGATCATCGTGATGAACCGCGGCCGCATCGAGCAGCAAGGCTCGCCGGATGAGATCTATATGCGGCCCCGGACGGTCTTCGTCGCCGCCTTCATCGGGCGCGCCAACTGGTTTCACGGCAGCTTGTCGGATGACCTGGGGGGCGGCTTGTCCTGCTTGGTCACCGAAGCCGGCACCAGGCTGGCGGTTCGCCATCCCGGCCCCACCGGCGGCGCGAGCTGGAGCATGTGCGTCCGTCCGGAGCGAATCGCGGTTGCCGGGCCCGAATCCACCGCCGCAGAACCAGGCGAGAATCTTCTACCTGGCCGCGTGGTCGATGTCGTGAATATGGGCGCCGAGTTCCACTACATCATCCAAAGCGCGGACGGACGGGCTATCGTGGTGGAGCCCAACCGCGCCGGCGCGCGTTTTCGCATTGAAGATCTGATCCGCCTGCGCTTCCGCGCCGAGGACTGCATCCTCCTGCCGAAAGAGTGAGGTCACCTTCCGCCACCCCCGCATCGGATCGATGCCGCAGCGGTGCGGGAAGCCGGCCGAGACGGAACCGGCCGGCATCCGCTCCCTAATTCCGGCCTTCGCTCAATTCCCGTCGAAGCTGTAGGCGGTCTTCACCGTCGTGTAGAACTCCGCGGCATAGCGCCCCTGCTCGCGCGAACCATAGCTCGAGCCCTTACGGCCACCGAAGGGCACGTGATAGTCGACGCCCGCCGTGGGCAGATTGACCATCACCATCCCGGCCTCGCTGTTGCGCTTGAAATGGCCGGCATATTTCAAGGAGGTGGTGCAGATGCCCGCCGACAGGCCGAAGGCCGTGTCATTGGCGATCGCCAGAGCGGCCTCGTAATCCTTGACCCGGGTGATGGTCGCCACGGGCCCGAAGATCTCCTCCCGCGCGATGCGCATCTTGTTGTCCACCTCCGTGAACAAAGCGGGCGCGAGATAAAAGCCCGGCGTCTCGCGGTTCAGCCGCTCGCCGCCGGCCAGGAGCTTCGCGCCTTCGTCCTGGCCGATGCGGATGTAGTCGAGATCCTGATCGAGCTGGGATTGGTCGACCACCGGCCCGATCTGCGTTCCCTCCTTGAGGGCATCGCCGATCACCAGCGATTTCATGCGTTCGGCCATGGCCGAGACGAAGCTGTCATGCACCTTCTCCGTCACGATCAGCCGCGACGAGGCGGTGCAGCGCTGGCCGGTCTGGAAGAAGGCACCGTTGACGGCGCATTCGACGGCGATCTTGAGATCAGCATCGTCCAGCACGACCAAGGGATTCTTGCCGCCCATCTCGAGCTGCACCTTCTTCATCGGCTCGCTCTCGATGCAGGTGGCGGCGATGCGCCGCCCCGTGGCGACGGAGCCCGTGAAGGAGATCCCTGCCACATCCTTGTGGCGCAGCATGGCCTCGCCGATCACCGAGCCGCGGCCCATGACCAGATTGAAGACGCCCGCCGGCAGGCCGGCGCGCGCGATGATCTCGGCGAGCGCATGGGCTGTCGCCGGCACCAGCTCGGCCGGCTTCAGGACCACGCAATTGCCATAGGCCAAAGCCGGCGCGATCTTCCAGGCCGGGATGGCGATGGGGAAATTCCACGGCGTGATCAGGCCGATGACGCCCAGCGGCTCGCGCGTGATCTCGACATCGATTCCGGGGCGCACCGAGGCCAGCTTCTCGCCGGCCATGCGCAAGACTTCGCCGGAGAAGAACAGGAAGATCTGCCCGGCCCGCACCGTCTCGCCGATGCCCTCGGCCAGGGTCTTGCCCTCTTCGCGCGCCAGCAGCCGGCCGATCTCGTCCTTGCGGGCGAGGATCTCGTCCCCGATGCGCTTCAGAGCATCGTGGCGCAGCTGGATGGAGGAACGCGACCAAGCAGGAAAGGCGGCCTTCGCCGCGGCGATCGCGCTCTCCACATCGCCGGCGGCCGCCTGCGGAAATTCGCCGATGACGTCATTGGTATTGGAGGGATTGACGTCCGGCTTCTGCCCGGCCGATTTGCTCCAGGCGCCGGCGATGAAGTTCTGGGCTTGGATCATGGGTGGCATCTCCTGTTGCTCATCGGCCTTTGGTCTTCCGCCAGGCGGCGAAATCGGTCTTGGTCTTTTCTTCCGTGGCGGGGTAGAGGCCGAAGATCGACCGGCCCTTCAACACCTCTTCCGTCACGAAATCCTCGAACACTGTCATCTCCGTCGCTTCAGCGGCGATCTCATCGGCCAGATGCGCCGGAACGATGACCACGCCCTCGCCATCGCCGACCACGACGTCTCCCGGGAAGACCGCGACATCGCCGCAACCGATGGGCAGGTTCATGTCGATGGGCTGATGCACCGTCAGATTGGTCGGTGCCGAGGGACGGTGATGATAGGTGGGAATGGCCAGCCGGGCGATTTCCGGCGAATCGCGGAAGCCGCCATCGGTGACGACGCCCGCCACGCCCCGCTTCATCAGCCGGCTGACCAGGATGGAGCCGGCCGAAGCGGCGCGCGCATCCTTGCGGCTGTCGATGACCAGCACGGCGCCGGGGGGGCATTCCTCGACCGCCTTGCGCTGAGGATGGCCGCGGTCATGGAAGACGCTGAGCTGGTTCAGATCCTCGCGCGCCGGAATGAAGCGCAAGGTGAAGGCCTCGCCCACCATGGTTTCCGCGGCGGGGTTCAAGGGGTGGACATCCTGGATGAACTGGTTGCGCAACCCGCGCCGGAACAGCGCCGTCGTCAGAGTCGCGGTGCTGACTCCCTTCAGCTTCTGCCGGGTTTCGGGGCTGAGAGGCTTGGCGCTTGAAGCAGGGGGCGTCGTCCAGGGGGCGTCATCACAGGGGGCGTCATCGTTTCACTCCGATCGGTCAAAAGATGTCGGGCTCGCCGGCAGCCGCGCCGAAATCGCGCTGCAGGAAGTCGAAGTCGCAGCCGTCGTTGGCCTGACGGATATGGCGCAGGAACATCCAGCCATAGCCACGCTCGAAGCGCGCCGGCGGCTGCACCCAGCCGGCACGGCGCCGGGCGAGCTCGGCCTCGGTGACATCGAGGCTGATCGAACGCTGGGCGACGTCGATCGAGATGATATCGCCCGTCCGCACCAGGGCCAGCGGGCCGCCGATATAGGCTTCCGGCGCCACATGCAGGATGCAGGCGCCATAGCTGGTGCCGCTCATGCGGGCATCGGAAATCCGCACCATGTCGCGCACCCCCTGCTTCACCAGCTTCTTGGGGATCGGCAGCATGCCCCATTCCGGCATGCCGGGGCCACCCTGGGGACCGGCATTGCGCAGGACCAGGACATGGTCCGGGGTGACATCGAGATCGTCGCGATCGATCGCCGCCTTCATCGCGGGATAATCGTCGAAGACCAGGGCCGGGCCGGCATGCTTCAAAAGATGGGGCGCGCAGGCGCTGGGCTTGATGACGCAGCCGTCGGGCGCCAGATTGCCCTTCAGCACGGCCAGCGCGCCATCGGCATAGACGGGGTTGTCGAGGCTGCGGATCACGTCCTCGTCATAGACGGCGGCATCGGCGAGGTTCTCGCCCAGGCTGCGGCCGGTGACCGTCAGCGCGTCGAGATTGAGATGCTGCTTCATCCGGAGCATCAGCCCCTTGAGCCCGCCGGCGTAATAGAAATCCTCCATCAGATAGCGCTCGCCGCTGGGCCGCACATTGGCGATCACCGGCAGATGGCTGGCGGCCTCGAAATCCGCCAGGCCGATCTCGCAGCCGGCGCGGCGCGCCTGGGCGATGACATGGATGATGGCATTGGTGGAGCAGCCCATGGCCATGGCGACGCGAATGGCATTCTCGAAGGCGGGGCGGGTCTGGATCCGGTTCGGCGTCAGGTCTTCCCAGATCATCTCGACGATGCGCCGGCCGGCGGCGGCGCACATCCGGATGTGATTGGCGTCCGCCGCCGGAATCGAGGAGGCCCCGGGCAAGGTCATGCCGATGGCTTCCGCGATGGCGGTCATGGTGCTGGCGGTGCCCATGGTCATGCAATGCCCGTCGCTGCGGGCGATGCCGGCTTCGATATTGACCCAGTCCTGATCGGTGATCTCGCCCGCCCGCCGCTCGTCCCAATATTTCCAGGCATCGGAGCCGGAGCCCAGAACCTTGCCCTTCCAATTGCCGCGCAGCATCGGGCCGGCCGGCACGAAGATGCAGGGGAATCCCGCACTGGTCGCGCCCATCAGCAAAGCCGGGGTCGTCTTGTCGCAGCCGCCCATCAGCACCGCGCCATCGACGGGATGGCAGCGCAGCAGCTCCTCCACATCCATGGCCAGCATGTTGCGATAGAGCATGGTGGTCGGCTTGACATAGGATTCCGAGAGCGAGAGCGCCGGCAGCTCGAGGGGCAGCCCGCCCGCCTGCAGGATGCCGTGCTTGATATCCTCCACCCGATGCTTGAAATGGGCGTGGCAGGGGTTGATGTCCGACCAGGTATTGATGATGGCCACCACCGGCCGGCCGACCCAATCCTCGGGCCCATAGCCCATCTGCATGAAGCGCGAGCGATGGCCGAAGGCGCGCAGATCGTCGGGCGCGAACCAGCGGGCGCTTCTGAGCTCAGAGGCGGTCTTGCGTCGTGCCGGCATGGGGTGGTCCATTCGTCGAGGATTTCGGCGCTTCGGGGGCAAGCCAGCTCCCAGAGCCTGTGGTCGTTCCTTCCCAGGGGCGCAAGATCGGCCACGACCACCATGGGCGTCAATACATGTCTGCGATACCCCTGACTGGCAGCCTGTGGCGGAACATTGCGCCCCGCATTGCGTTCGACTAGAGGCGGTATTTCCGGCCCGGCGAACGAGCGCCATCGACCATGAAACGAGCCCTCAAAATCCTCGCCTGGACGCTCGGAAGCCTTGTGCTGCTGATCGGGCTCGCGGCCGGCGGCCTCTATCTCTTCGTCACCTCCGACTATCTGCGCGCCCAGATCGAGAATCGCGCCGGCACCATGGCGGGGCGCAAGACCACCATCGCCAAGGTCGCGTTCGACTGGGGCTGGACCACACGGGTCCGCCTCGACGGCGTCGAGATCTCCAATGCCGATTGGGGCAAGGCCCCGCATATGCTGACCGCCAAGCTGGTCGATTTCGACATCCGCCTCTGGCCGCTGCTCGGCGGCCATATCGTGCTGCCGCGATTCACCCTGGAGGCGCCCGAGCTTTCCCTGGAAAGAAATGATAAGGGCGAGCTGAACTGGAGCTTCGAGCAAAGCCCCGCAGCCGCGACGGTCGCGAAACAGATCGCGCCCGAGGAACGCTCGGATGCTCCCATCATCGGACAGTTGAAGATCGAGGACGGACATGTCGTCTATCACGACAGCAAGCGGCGGCTCGAGCTCGACGGCACCGTAACGACTGCGATCGGCAAGGCGCCGGGAAGCGATCAGGCCGAGCTGAAGCTGAAGGGCCGCCTGGAAGACAAGCCCCTCACCTTGCATTTCATCGGCGGCTCGATCCTGGCGCTGCGCGACGACAAGACGCCCTATCCCCTCAAGCTCGACGTCGTCTTCGGCCCGACCAAGCTGACACTGGAAGGCACCGTCCAGGATCCCTTCCAGTTCAAGGGCGCGGATGTCGACTTTTCCCTGTCGGGTCAGGATTTGGCCGATGTCTTTCCCTTGCTCGGCGTTCCGGGGCCCCCGACACCGCCCTACCGCATGCTGGGCAAGCTCCATCGCGAGCAGGGCATCTGGCGGCTCGACGATATGAAATGGCATGTCGGCGAAAGCGACCTCTTCGGCACGGTCACCGTCGACCAGCGCCCCAAGCGATCCCTCCTCAAGGCCAATCTGGTATCGGAGCATTTGAACTTCGCCGATCTGGCGCCGCTCATCGGCGCGACGCCGGGCAAGCGCGGCAATGTCTCGACCCAGCAGAAGCAGACGGAGCTGCAGCTCGAAGCAAGCGGCGATCTCTTCCCCAATATCCCGCTCCATGTCGAGCGGCTGCGCGTCATGGACATGGACGTGACACTGGATGCGCGCAAGGTGATCTCGGCGCCTTATCTCTCCGTCCAGGCGCTCAAGGCCCGGGTGAAGATCGACGACGGCAAGGCCATCGTCGATCCGCTGAAGGTGACCCTGGCCGGCGGGATCGCGTCGGGCAGCATGATGCTGGATGCGCGCAGCGAGGTACCCAAGGCCGGCGCCAATCTCCGCTTCGACGGTCTCGACCTTGCCGCTTTCTTCAAGGGCTCGCGCTATTTCGAGTCGACCCAGGGCAAGCTGCAGGGGCACCTAAATCTGATCGGAACGGGCCGCTCGCTGGCGCAGGTCATGGGCACGGCCAATGGCAACTTCTCTCTCGCCATGACCGGGGGCTCGATCAGCGGCCTGCTGGTGGCGCTCGCCGGGACCGATATCATCGAGGCCCTTCTCATCTACATCACCGGCGACAACCGGATTCCGATCAGCTGCGCCACGGCCCGGGCGACGTTCCAGCAGGGAATGGTGCGACTCGACCGGACCTTGATGGATACGCGCCGATCGGTCCTGCATTTCGACGGCACGGTCAATCTGAGGAGCCAGGCGGTCAAGATCGCCATCACCGCCGACGCGAAGGACTTCAGCCTGCTGAACCTTCATGCCCCGGTGCTCTACTCGGGTAAGATCCGCGAGCCGCATTTCTCCATCGACCGTCTGATCCCGATCCCGACCCCCGATTTCGGCGGGGCGAAGGATGTGGATTGCAGCGGACGCATAGGTGCTTTGCTGGCCGAGTAGGTCATCGCGGCAACGGCGCCATACCGCCATGAAACTACCGTAATGTTGTAACGCGGCCGCAGGAATTTCCTGGCGCGCGCGTGCATAGCCATGAGAATTTTGAAAGCGTTCTCGGCCGGCTCCCGGCCTCGAGGGAAGGAGACAAGGGCCCCGCTTGCTATCGGGGTGAGCCAATGGCGGCGCAGCGTGGGGGCGTCCCTGCGGCCTCTCACGTAGAGAAGGTCATGGGAGAATATTTACATCCACGCATGATGCTGCGTCCTGGCGATGTTGCACGCCGGCACGAAGCGAGCTGGCGGGGCCTGACGGCGGAGAGCGTACAGTTCACCGCCACGGAAGGCTTCGAATACGAATTCCGCGCGCCCTGTCATCTGCTCATTGCCGCCGACCGGGGCATCCGGATCAAGGGTGAGACCCGGGTCGAAGGCGTTGTCGCCTCGAGCCGGCGGGACATCGGCCGCACGCTCTCCTTCATCCCCAAGGGCTATCTCTTCCGCGGCTCCTTCCTGCCGCGGGTGCTGCCCCGCACCGGATATCTCTATGTCGATCCGGCCATGCCTTTGGCCGATGCCGAGATCGGCTTCGCCGATATGGAGTTCGAGCCGCGCCTGTTCTTCACCGATCCCGCGCTCTGGAGCACGGCGACGAAAATCCTGGGCCTGGTCGATTCGCCGGAGGGGATCAGCCGACTCTATGCCGAGACTCTGACGGCGTCGCTGGCGATCGAGCTGACCCGGCTGCGGGCCGGCGACGGAACGACAGCCTCGGTCGAGCGCGGCGGGCTTGCTGGCTGGCAGCGCCGCATCGTCTGCGACTTCATGAACGACAATCTCGACCGGGATATCTCGCTGGAAGAGCTGGCCGCCCTGGCGCGTCTCAGCCCGACGCATTTTTGCCGGTCCTTCACCCGCTCCATGGGCATGCCGCCGCATCAGTATCAGGTCCATCAGCGGGTTGAGCACGCCAAGCATCTGCTTGCCGATACCGAGCGCTCCATCACCGAGGTTGCCATCGCCGCGGGCTATAGCGCGTCGAGCAATTTCGCGACGGTCTTCCGCCGGGTGACGGGCGTGAGTCCGCGGGAGTTTCGCCGCAGCCTGCAGTGACGCGTCCTCTCGGACTCGCTCAGGGTCCGAGGGGGAAGGGCCACCGCGTCTTCGGCGGAGCCGCCCTTGCCGTGGAAGACACCCTATCCGCGGCATACAGTCCCAGGAGCTTGTGCAGGTTCTGCTGCTGGATCGAGGTCTGCTTCTGATCGGTGAGCAGGGTCATGCCGCCATGGCCCAAGCTCATCGGACGTGCCGGGACCAAGGCGCCTGGCGTCGCGCCGCCGAGATGCGCGTGCCAAAGAGTATTGAACCAGATCAGGGCATGGGCGTTCCACCAACCGGCTGAGGGCGGCGGCTTAGGCGGTACGACCGTTACATTTCCAACCGGCGCGATGGGTGGGTCAGTGGCCGAGCGCGATGGCCGGCGGAGGAGGAGGCGGCACGACCGTGACGCTTCCGACTGGCGCGATGGGCGGGTTATTGGCCGGAAGCGCGATGGCCGGCGGCGGACCGCCGGCAGGCGCGGCTGAGGTGACGTTGACCTCGGTCTCTCCCTCGAAGCGCGCATTGCTGGAGAACTGGGCATGCGGCGCCGTTGCGGCGGCGACAACCGCAAGGGCGCCATGGTGGACGGCGCCGCCTGCGGCATCGATGGTGACATCAGCGTTCGCGCCCCCGACCGCAGTCGAGCCGTAGGGACCCTTGCCCACGACCGGCGGGCCGCTCGCGACCAGCTGATTGCGGGCGGTGACGGTTGCGCCATGGAGGGTAATGTCGCCATTACCGGTGAGGACCTGGAGCTGGGCAGCGGCCGTCTGGGCAAGATAGGTGGTGCCGAGGCTGGCGAACTCCCCATGGCCGAGGGGGCGGTTGGCATTCGAGATCGAGCCGAAGGTGATCCCGTTGCTGCGCAGGAGCGCATGGACGTCGATATTGCCGCCGACGGCGATCGAGCCGCCCGCATGGGCAGAGTTTCCGGCCTCGATCACTGCATTGGCGGCTGCGAGGGCGAGGCCCTGGTTGTAGACCGTGCCGAAGGTGCCGGCGTGATAGGGATAGCCGGGATCGACGGCATTGGCCCAGACATCCACCTTGCCGTTGATGACGATCCTGCCCGCCGCCGAACCGGCGAGGACATCGAGGCTGGCGACGGCGAAGGCGCCGCCCGGCACGTTGCGCGTGCCGATCGCCGAGGCGATGACATCGACATCGGCGCTGACGACCTCGACATCGCCCCGGGTGGCGTCGAGGGTGCCCAGGGCGACCGCCGTGATGTAGTTCATCGAATAATGTGAGTGAACGGTGGCGACCTCCGTGACATTGCCGACGACGTGGACGCCGGCGCCCTGCACCACCAGATTGGCCAAGCCACTGGCGGAATGGGCCGAGGTCACATGGTCCTGCGCCTCCACCTCGATTCCGCCGAGGAAGGAGGCATTCCCGACTGCCGCCACCGCATGGAGGCTCGCGGCCGCGTCGATGAAGTTGGCGAAGCTGCCGGTGGTGCGCGCATCGACCCGCGCAGGACCCTCGACCAAGATCGTCCCGGCGGAGAGGTCGGCCTGCGCCCTCGTGACGATACCCCTCGCGCTGGCGCCCGCTACATCGGCCTCGACGTCGAGCGCGCCTGTGATCTCGATCAGGACCGCGGGCAGATTGCCGTTCGCGCTGCCGGCGATGTCGAGCACGGCGTTCGCCTGGAAATCGTTGCCGCCATGACCGGCGGCGTTGGCCAGGACCTCGGCATTGCCGGCGATGACGACCTCCCGGGCCGCGAGATCGGCCGCCGCCGCTGCACGGGCGACCCGCGTGCCGTTGCTGAGCGCATGGGCCTCCACATCGGCCCCGGCGGGGGCATCGAGGGTGCCGATGTCGATATCGCCGCCGCTGGCGAGCAGCACGAGGTTGGCTCCGGCATCGGCGGTGGCGCGCACGCCCCGGAGGTCATGGGCCGAGGCCAGGATCCGGATCGCGCCGCCCGCGATATTGCCGCTCTCCCGGCCGGCCGCCAGATCGGCGAGCGCCCGGGCAAAGGCGGCATGTGTCCCGTTGTTGAGGGCGTTGGCGGTGACCGCGAGGCTCCCATAGGTGAGGCTCCCATAGGCGACGTCGCCATGGAGCGCACCGGCGTCGATGACGAGATCGGCGGTGGCGTTGATCTGGCGGTTGCCGCTGGCCGCCCGCTGCACACCCCAGGCGGCGAGGCGGAGCGGGCCCGCCACGGTCACATCGCCGCTGCCATCCCCGATCCCGGCCTGGACAAGGGCATTGGCATCGGCACGCCCGCCACCATTGCTGGAGATCGCATTGGCCAGCAGATCCAGCGATCCGGCGATGTCGATATTGCCGTTCGCCCGCAGCGAGAGATCGGCGCGGCCGGTGGGCGAATGGCCCACCGCCGAGCCAACCAGCATGATGTCGTCGATCCGTGCGTCACCCCCGGCCGTGAGATTGAGGATGGCATGGCCCGAGGGCACGCCCGCGCCGGTGCCATGGGCCTCCACATCGATAGGCCCCGCGGCGTCGATCGTGCCGCCGGCCTGGGCCGAGAACAAAGCATGGATCCGATAGCCGCCTGATTTCACGGAGACATCGTCGAGATAGATGTCGCCTGCCGTCGCCTTGAGCACGATGTCCCCCGCCTGGGTGACGCCGGTGCCGCTGACGATGCTGAGGCGATGGTTGGGGTCGCCGATGCTGTTGCCGGCGTTGAGATGCACGAAGCCCTTCTGGGTCTGGATCTCATAAGTCTTGGCGTTGAAGAGGACGTTGCTGGCTGCGCCGACGGTGAGATTGCCGTTGGCGCCATGCAGCACATGGGTGCTTCCGGGGGCGCTGAAGAGGATGTTGTGGCTCGCCTCTATGTCGACGGCGACATAGTGGTTGAGCTGATTGGTGATATAGGCCTCGCTCACCATGCCGCTGCCGATGTGGTTGAAGCCGGGCGTCGGCGTGATGGTCACGTTGTAGGGATCGATCAGCAGCGTGCCGCCCGATCCTGGATTGATGTCGCCCAGGAGCAGCACATTGTGGCCGCTGACCTCGATCTGGCCGCCCTGGTTGACCGCGTCCGCTCCGCCCCCGGCCGTCAGCGCGGCATTGGCCGTCGACGTTGTCCGCCCCCACGGCCTTGGTGATGATCTGGCCGCCGGCGCCCGAGCCCGCCCCGGCCGCGTTCACCTGCCCGGTGAGGTTGATGTCGCCCTCGGAGGTGATCAGCACCGAGCCGCCCTTGCCGTTGGGCGCAAAGGCGCTGGCGTCCACCACCCCGCTCATGTTCACGGCCGCGTTCACGACCTGGGTCGCCACGCTGGCCGAGATCAGGACCTGGCCGGAGCGCGCCTGCAGGGTGCCGGTATTGTTGACGCCCGACCCGCGTGCCGTCGGATTTGATCTTCTCCACCGCCTCGGGCGGGACGACGAAATTGATGAGACCGTCACCCCTAAGATCGAGGGTGAACTTGTTCGTCCCCGCCAGCGCGATCGTCCCGAGATCGGCCTTGATGAAGCCGGTGTTCTCGACATAGGGCGCGGCCAGGATCGCAAAGCCGCCGTTGGAGACCTGGATCGAGCCCTGGTTGATCACCTGTCCGGAACCCGAGCCCTTGACGTCGATCTTCTTGGTGGGATCGCCGTCGATGGTCATCGCCGTCGTCGCCAGCAAGGCGCCGACATTGACATGCGAGGTGCCGGTGAAGGTGACCCCCGCGCTGTTCAGGATGTAGACGCGGCCGTCGGCGTTCAGCGCGCCCTGCAGGACGGAGGGAACGCCGCCCACGACATAGTTGATCGCGAGGGAGGAGCTGCCGGGCTGGTTGAAATCGACGGTCTCGTTGCGCGCCGTGGAGAAGGTCTGCCAGTTGATCGTGATCACCTGGCTCTTCTGATTGATGGTGGTCGTCGTGCCGCCGTAGTTGATGCTGCCGGCGCCGCCGGTGATCTGTCCCCCGGTCGGCCCTGCCTCCGCGATCCCGCCGCCGCCCAGCAGCACCATGCCGCTCAGCAGCACCATCAGGCAGCAGGACACCTCCTGACGTTTCTTGTTCCGCCACCGCTTCCAGCGAAACTCGACCCGTCCGTCGCGAAGCTGCAGATTGCTATACATGGCCGCCGCGCCCTCTGCTGCTGCGCCCGGCGCTCCCGCAAAGACCGCCCTGCTGCAGGCGGCCGGAGCATTCCGTGGCCAAGGTCCACGCTATCCCCTCGCGGTCCGGTCACCTGTGATCTTGTCGTGGCGAGAGTGTGGCATTGGCTGGGCCAGGCGGGGATCATCGAGGCGCAGCGAAAAACCGCTCAAATGCGATTAACGAGATTGAAACCGCCGCAGTCTGATGCTGTGGCCTCAGCGGGCGCCGTCGGCCGCCCGCGGCCGCGTCTCCGGCATCGCCGCCCAGACGAAGAAGACCGCCGCGACGCCCGCGAAGGTGAGCGCCGAGAAGGCGAAGGGCTCGCCCGCGCGGTCGGCGATCCAGCCGGCGACGCCGGTGCTGGCGGTCGCGCCGATGCCGATGGCGAAGCCGACGAAGCCCAGGGCCAGGTTGAAATGGCCGCTGCGCCCGGCGATATCCGCGGTGATCAGCGGCAGCATCACGCCGAGGCAGGCGCCGGCGATGCCATCCAGCACCTGCACGAGGACCAGCGTGGTCGGATCGGTGGTCACGGCGAAGAACATGCCGCGCAGCGGCAAGGTGGCGAAGCCCAGCAGGAGCACCAGGCGCCGGCCGCGGCGCTCCGCCAGCGCGCCGACGGAGGGGGAGATCAACGCCACCACGATCTGGGGCAGGACGATGCAGGCGGCGATGAACAGCGCCGCCTCGCCGCCCGCCCGCTTGGTCAGCGTGCTGCCGGCCAGCGGCAGCATCGCCGCATTGGCGAAGGTGAAGAGGGCGGCCGAGAGGGCGAAGATCACCAGCCGGCGGTCGGTGAACAGCTTGGCGAGATCCTTGGCCTTGCTCGAGAGTGGCTTTGCCGGCGCCGAAGCCTTCACCTTCCGGACATGCGCTGAGTTGCCGATGCCCGAGAGCGGCCGGAGCACGGCCAGCGCCGGCAAGGTCAGCACGGCCGTGAGATAGAAGACGAAGGCCTCCGGCAGATAGTAGCCGCAGGCGCCCATGAGGGCCGCGCCGACGCCATTGCCGATGGAGGCGAAGCGGGCATTGCGCCCGAGGCGAAGACCCAGTGCCCCGGAGCCGGCGATGGCCAGGCTGATGGCGGCGATCACCGGCCCCAGGGTGCAGCTCGAGAAGCCGTGCAATATCTCCGCCAGATAAACGGAGAGCGGCACCGGCCAGATGGCGAAGAGCAAAGCGCTGAGGCAGAAGGCGCCGATGCTGAAGAAGCCGACGCGGGCCTTGCTGCGCGCCGCATCCACCAGCGCGCCGGCAGGGAGCTGGCTCGCCATCGCCGTCAAGGTGCCGAGGCTGAGGGCGAAGCCGATGGCCGCGTCGGTCCAGCCCTGGGTGGTCAGATAGACGGCGACGAAGGGCCCGAAACCGGTCTGGATATTGGCGACGAAGAGATTGAGGAGATCGAGAGAGCGTCCCGCCCGGGCATCCACGGTCCCCGCATCCGCCACGCCGGCATCCAGGGTCGGCTCCCGCTCGCGTCTGGCGGCATGGGCTCGCCGTGAATCGGCCGTGAGATCACCGCCCGACATAAGGCGGGCCCGGCACGTTCGGGGGCGGACCCAGCATCCGCAGCGGCTCCACATCCGGCACGAATTCCGGCGCCGCCTGCACCTCGGCGCGATCCAGATGCAGCAGCACCGGCGCGTCCTGATTCTCCGGCCGGAAATGCACCAAGCGCCAGTCGATGGCGATCTTCCGGCTGCCGACGCCGAGGAAGCCGCCGAAATCGATGACGAGCGCCTGGGGCCGGCCGCTGCGATCGACCACGATATCGACGACGGGCCCCAAATCCTCCCCGGCGAGATCCTGCGCCTTGCTGCCCAGCAGGGTCATGACCTGCCGGGCCGGCAGCTCCTTGGCATTGTCGGGGGGAGGCTTGGGCGGGGCCGGCTGCGCCGGTTTCGCCGGCACGCGCTGCTGTTGCTCCGCCGATGGCTTCGGGGCAGTGAGATTGGACTGCGCCTGAGTCAACGGGCTTGCGGAGGGGCCGGCCGCGGGGCTGCTCTCCGCGACACCGGCAGCAAGTGCCCAGCCTATGCAGGCGGGGCCAGGGCAGAGGCCAGCGAGCAGGAGCGCCATCGCCGGCAGGGTTCGACCCGCCCCGGCGCGCGCCGCGATCATGCCCGGGTCGCCGCCGCCAGCTGCCCGGCATACATCCGGCAATAGGCCCCCTTGCGGCGAAGGAGCTCGGCGGGGTCGCCTTCCTCGATCACCCGCCCCCGCTCCATGACCATGATCCGGTCGAAGGCATTGAGGGTCGAGAGACGGTGGGCGATGGCGATGACGGTCCTGCCCTTCAGCAATCGGGCCAGCGCTTCCTGGATCGATTGCTCCGATTCCGTGTCGAGGGCGGAGGTCGCCTCATCGAGGAGAATGATGGGCGCATCGCGCAGAAAGGCGCGCGCGATGGCAAGGCGCTGGCGCTGCCCGCCGGAGAGCTTCAGGCCGCGCTCGCCGACGATGGTGGCGAATCCCGCCGGCAAGGCTTCGATGAATTCCGTGCAATGGGCGGCCGCGGCCGCGGCATAGACCTCCGCATCGCTGGCCTCGGGCCGGCCGTAGCGCAGATTCTCCAGCACCGAGCGGTGAAACAGGGAGATGTCCTGCTGCACCACGGCGATCGAGCGGCGCAGGCTCTCCTGCGTCACCTTGGCGATGTCCTGCTCGTCGATGAGCACATGGCCGCGATCGGGATCGTAGAGCCGCTGCAGCAGGGCCAGCACCGTCGATTTGCCCGCGCCCGAGCGCCCGACCAGGCCGAGCTTTTCCCCGGCCCGCACATGGAAACCGAAATCCTGCAACACCCGTTCGCCATTGGGATAGCTGAAGCCGACATTGACGAAGCTGACCGCCCCGCCCAGGCTGACGAGAGGCTGGGCACCCGGCAGATCCTGCATTTCATGGGGCAGGCCCAAAACCCGCACCGCCTCGCCCAGCTTGGCGAAATGGCGCAGCAGCTCCATTACCGCCATGGCGAGGTCGCGCGAGGCATGCAGCACGGTGAAGCCGAGGGTCGTGGTGAGGACCACATCCCCCGTGGTGACGCGGCCCGCTCGCCAGAGCATGACGGACCAGGCGAGCACGCCGCCGGTCACGACGAAGACCGAGACGGCGTGGAACAGGCGCAGCCGCTCGATAGACTGCAGGCTCTCGCGCTGGGCGGCCATCTCATGGGCGATCTTGCCGGAGAGCCGCGCCTTCTCGCGCTTGGCGGCGCCGAAGGCGCGCACCAGGCCCATATTGCTCACCACATCGGCCAGATCACCCCCCACCGCCGCGGCTTTGCCGGCATAGCGCTCATGCAGATGCTGGCCCCGGCGCGCCAGCGCGCCGATGACGATCGCGAGGCAAATGACGATCGCGAAAAGCACCAGGGCCATGGGCCAGTCGATGAAGCCGAGGACGGCGATGCTGCTGAGAACCGCCGCCGCCGGGGGAATTGCGGTCCAGGTGAGGGAGTTCTCGATGATCCAGGCGGAGTCGGCGGCGGTGGTGATGCGGGCGGCGAGCGCGCCGGGGAACTGGTCGGTGAAATATCGAGCGCCATGCCCGGCCAGATGATCGAAGAGCTCGAGACGAAGCGAGCCGCCGGTGGCGACGAAGACATAGCTCGCGATCCACCCGGCGAGCCGCCACATCAGATGATCGCCGGCAACGAGGCCGAGGAGCAAGGCCACCGCCCCCCAGAGCTGGCGGGTGGAGGGATGATGGAGGTCCAGCACGTCGACCAGATTCTTGACGCCATATTGGGAGGCGATGGCGCAGCCGACGGCCAGCAGCACAGCGAGCAGGACCACGAGATGGCCGAGCAGCTTCCGACGCACATGGTGCAGTAGAAAGCTCATCGGACCGCCGGCGGCATAGCGCGGAAGCGACATGGCAGAATTCTCCTTCGCCCCCGTATCTCAGCTCGTGACCACGACCTCGACGGTTCCGTCGCGTCGTAGCACGGTCAACCCGACATCCTCGCGGCTGCGCCGCAGCTGCAGGTCGACGGAAGCATCGCCCAGGCGGAGGTTGGAGATCTCCAGAACCTCCAGCCAGGGCGGCAAGGTCGGACGGATGAAGCGGATCTGGCGCTCCTGCGGGGCGAAGGAAACGCCGAGCAGAGCACCCAATACGGCGAAGGGCGCGCCCGCCGCCCAGGCCTGGGGTGAGCAGGCCACGGGATAGGCCGTCGGCCCCATGGCGCTGCGCCGGGAAAAGCCGCAGAAGAGCTCCGGCAGCCGGCTGCGCTCCATGAACTGGGCGGCATCGAACAAGCCGGAGAGGAGCGTCAGGATCGGCGGGCGCAGGCGATAGCGCCCGAGGCCCATGGCGATCATGGCGTTGTCATGGGGCCAGATGGAGCCATTGTGATAGGAGATCGGGTTGTAGCGCGCCTCCCCCTCCGCCAGGGTGCGGATGCCCCAGCCGGAAAAGCATTCGCCCGTCATCAGCCCGTCGGCGACGCGTGACGCGCGATCATAGGAGGCAAGCCCGCCCAGCAGCACATGGCCGGCATTGGAGCTGCGCACCCGGCAGGGTCGCTTGGCCCCGTCCAGCGCCAGGGCATAGGTCCCGAGATCCTCGAGCCAGAAGGCGACCTCGAAGCGCCGCTTCAATTGCCGGGCCAGTTCCTCGAGCTCGGCGGCTTCCGCCGGCCGGCTGAGCGCCGCCGCCATGGTGCTGGCGCCGAGATAAGCGGCATAGGCATAGGCCTGCACCTCGGCGAGGGCGATGGGCGCCTCGGCCAGGCTGCCGTCTTCATGCATGACGGCATCGGCGCTGTCCTTCCAGCCCTGGTTGATGAGACCGTTGAGCGACTTGCGGTCATATTCGAGAAAGCCGTCGCCATCGGCATCGCCGAGACGCCGCATCCAGCCGAGCGCCGCCTGGATATGGGGCCAGATCCGCCGGATGAGCTTGAGGTCGCCGGTCCGCTCGTAATAGCGCGCGGCCAGCAGCACGAAGAGCGGCGTGGAATCGACGCTGCCGTAATAATGCGCGAACGGGACCTCGCCCAGAGCCGCCATTTCCCCGCCGCGCGTCTCATGCAGGATCTTGCCGGGCTCGGCATCGGTCGTCGGGTCGGGAGCGATCGCCTGATGGGTGGCGAGATAGCGCAAGGTGCCGGCGGCGAGCCCCGGGTCGAGCCACAGGCATTCCAACGCGGTTATCAGCCCGTCGCGCCCGAAGACCGTGCAGAACCAGGGAATGCCGGCATAGGCATAGGGGCCTTCCGGCGTCTCGGTGGTCAGCATGTCGAGATCGGCCCGCGAGCGCTGCAGCCAGCAGTTGAAGCTCTCATTGCTGCTGGTGAGTTCGGCCGCACGGGCGCGGCGCTCGGCGATGTGGCGCTCGGTCGCCGCGAGGCTGCCGGCGCGTGTCGTGGCCCCCCGTCCCAGTCGTTGACCGCCAAATCGTTGGCCGCCGGATCGTTGACCACCTTGGCGTTCGCATTGCACATCGAGCTGCAGCCGCTGCGTCGCGCCCGCCGCAAGATCGATCGGCCAGCTCATGCGATTGTCGCTCGCCGGATCGGGGGGCGGGTCGAAGGCCAGGCTCGTCCGGCGGATGACCCCGTCCAGGCCGCGGTAGGCGTAGCGCGGCCCTTCCGGGCGCCACTCCACCGGCAGGAACACGCCGCGGCGGGGACGCACCGCGCCGCGCACCTCGAAGATATCGGCGAAATCGGCATCGAGATGGAAATCGAGGCGGAAGCTCGCCGGAACCCCGCCGTAGTTCTTGAGATCGAGGGTCAGGAACAGGGCCCCATCGCCCAGCGCGATGCCAAGCTCGATATGCACCATGGCGCCGGGAAGCCTGAGCTTGCCGCCGGCGCTGAGATCGGGATTGGCGATATCGACGGCGAGCATCGCGTTGTCCTGGGTCATTCGCGAGGACAGCAGCAGGGGACGCTGATCGTCGATGGTGGGATGGAGCTGGGAAAGATAGCGGGTGTCCTCGAAGAAAAGGCCCTCCGGCCCCGGACCCGTGGCTTGCGCGCTGCCGAATTCATCAAGCAGCGCGAAGCAGCCGCCATGCTTCAGCACCCGCCGGCCCTGGATCGAGACCGGCGCCGTCGCCGGGATGTAGAAGGGAGAAACCCGGGGCTCTCTGACCGCGGGACGGCCGCGCAGCGCCGTCACTCAGACGGCCTCCTGCAACGGCCGGTGCCGGGCGATCAGGCCGCGGTAGAGCTTGAGGTAGTCCTCGGCCATGCGCCGAGCCGTGAAGCGCTCCTCGAACTGCCGGCGGATACGGGCGCGGTCGAGGCCCTGCAGGCGGCGCGCGGCCGCCGCGGCCTGATCCTCGCTCTCCACCATGAAGCCGGTAACCCCCTCCTCGATCACCTCGGGCACGGAGCCGCTGGGAAAGGCGATCACCGGCGTGCCGCAGGCCATGGCCTCGATCATCACCAGCCCGAAAGGCTCCCGCCAGGCGATGGGAAAGAGGAGCCCCGCGGCATTGCCCAGGAATTCCGCCTTCCGATCCTCGCCGATCTCGCCCAGGAACTCGACATGCGGCTGGCTCAGCAAGGGCTCGATCTGCTGGGCGAAATAGGCCTGGTCGACCTTGTCGACCTTGGCCGCGATCTTCAGCTTCATTCCGGCCGCCGCTGCGATCCGGATCGCTGCATCGGGCGCCTTCTCCGGCGAGATCCGGCCGAGGAAGGCAAGATAGCCGCCGGCCCCGAAGCCCGGCAGCAACAGCCGCTCGGGCAGGCCGTGATGGACGGTCGCGATATAGTTCGCCTCCGGCAACGGCTCGCGCTGGGAATCCGAGATCGAGACCACGGGGGCATCATCGAAGAGACGAAACAGCGGCTGCAGCTCCGGCAGATCGAGCCGTCCGTGCAGGGTCGTCACATAGGGCAGGTCGAGACGGCGGAGCAGGCCGAAACCCATATAGTCGACATGCAGATGAACGACGTCGAAATCGTCGCTGCGGCGGGCCAGCTGCTCCAGCATGAGGATATGCGGGGCCAGGTAATCCCGCATGCCCTCGTCCAGGCGAAGCGCCTTGGGCCAGGCGGCATGGAGCCTAGCCTTGGTGGTGCTGTCGCCGCTGGCGAACAGCGTCACCTCATGGCCAAGCGCTACCATTTCGTCGCAGAGATAAGCGACGATGCGCTCGGTGCCGCCATAAAGCTTGGGCGGAACCGCCTCCATCAAAGGGGAAATTTGGGCGATCTTCATCGACTCCCTGTCCCAGGGCCAGCATGCCCCGCTGTCAGACGATCAGGCATCGGCACAGATTTGCGCCGATTGCTGCCTGAACGCCGGACCTGTACCAGGGGTTGCAGGGAGTCTGGCTTAACTCTCTGTAAGGTGACAATTCGTCACGGAGAGCCCGCGGATGGTCAGTGACCGTCCGCGGTATCGGCGCGAAACTCAGGCGGACTTTGGCTGCTGTTCCTGAGCCGCCTGCTTCTCGCTGGCCGGAAGCCGGGCGAGGAGCGTGGCCATATCCTCGGCATGCTCCTCTTCCTTCTCGAGGATTTGCTCGATCATGCGCCGGGTGGTGGGATCGTCCTCGCCCAGCCAGCGCGCGATATCCATATAGGTCTCGATCGCGATCCGCTCGGCGATCAGATTTTCCTTGATCATGGAGACCGCATCCGTGCCTTCGGCATATTGCGAATGGCTGCGCACGGCCAAGTTGCTCGGCTGGAAGTCCGGCTTGCCGTTCAGTTGCACGATCCGCGCCGCCACCATGTCGACATGCTCCTGCTCCTCATTGGCATGCTCGAGGAACTCGGCCTTGATCGAATCCGAGAAGATGCCGTCGACGGTGTAGTAATGCCGCTTGTAGCGCAGGACGCAGACGATCTCGGTCGCCAGCACCTCGTTCAGCACCTTGATCACCTTCTCGCGGTCGGCGGCGTAGCTCGCGGTGACGGCGCCATCGGTGATGTGCTGCCGGGCGCGCTCCTGAATCTTCTTCATATCGGAAATAAACGGCTTCATGGGGAACCTTCCTGTCTCGCAAAGCGGCGCGCCTCGCCGGTGGGCACGCCAGAGACAGGCCCAGCGCGAAGACGCTATCTGGCTTAATGGGAATATGTGGGATCGGTTCCCCCTTGCCCGCTTCCGGATAAAAACCCGCTTAGCGCTCGATCATCGCTCGAACCTTGGCGCCAAGGGCATCAAGAGCGAAGGGCTTCGTCAGCATGTCCATGCCGGTGTCGAGGAAATCGCCGCGGAAGGCGGCTTGCTCGGCATATCCACTGACGAAAAGCACTTTGAGGTCGGGGCGGGCAGCCCGGGCAATCTCCGCAAGCTTCCTGCCGTTGATGTGAGGCAAGACCACGTCGGAGATCATGAGGTCGATCCGCCGATCGGATTGCAGCAAGGGGATGGCAGGGCGGGCGTCCGTGGCCAGAAGCACGGCATAGCCCAGCTCTTCGAGCACGGCACTGATGATCAGCCGGACCGTCGTATCGTCTTCCACCACCAGGATCGTTTCGCCTTGGCCCCGCGGGGTGTCGGTCGCCGGTGCTTGGAGGTCGACGGCATCTTGCAGGGCCCGGGGAAGATAGAGCTTGACGGTCGTGCCTTTCCCCACCTCGCTGGAGATGCGCAGATGCCCGCCGCTTTGCTTTGCGAAGCCATAGATCATGGAAAGTCCGAGACCCGTCCCCTCTCCGACAGGCTTCGTGGTGAAGAAAGGATCGACCGCTTTGGCAACCACTTCCGGCGGCATCCCGATTCCCCTATCCGAGACGCTGACGACGACATATTCGCCCGGCTCAACCTCGGGATGGAGCGCGGTGGACGCTTCGTCGATTTCGGCATTCGCCGTTTCGATCGTCAGCCGACCGCCGTCCGGCATGGCATCCCGCGCATTGATGGCGAGGTTCAACAGGGCGCTCTCGAGCTGGTTGGCATCGGTGAAGGCAGGCCAGAGGCCGCCGGCGAGCATCGAGCGCAGCTCCACCTGCTCGCCCAGGCTGCGGTGGAGCAAATCTTCCATGCTCGCAATCAGGCGATTGATGTCGTTGGGCCTGGTGTCAAGCGACTGGCGGCGAGCGAAGGCGAGAAGCCGATGCGTCAGCGCCGCCGCGCGCAGCGCAGATGCCGACGCCGCATCCATGAAGTGCGGGATGTCGTCCAGCCGCTTGGCAGCCAGGCGCCGGCGCACCAGATCGAGCGAGCCGATGATGCCGGTCAAGAGGTTGTTGAAGTCGTGAGCGATGCCGCCCGTGAGGTGGCCGATCGCCTCCATTTTTTGCGACTGCCGAAGAGCCTCTTGTGCCGCAGCCAGATCCGTCTCCGCCGCTCTCTCGGCGGTGATGTCCCGCCCGGTGCAATACACAAAGCCGTCCTCCTGGATGCCGACCCAAGAGATCCAGCGATAGCTGCCGTCCTTGCACCGATAGCGGTTGGCGAACCGGATCGCCGGCTGGCCGACCAAGGTCAGCTCAAAGCAGGCCCGCGTGTGTTCGACGTCATCCGGATGGAGCAGCTCGAAGATCGACATGCTGGCAACTTCCGCCTCCGTCCAGCCGAGAACGGATTTCCACGCGGGATTGGATGTTTCGAAATATCCCTTGGAATTGAGGGCGCCCAGCAGATCGGGACTCAACTGCCATGTCAGGCTGCGCGCTTGGGCGCGCTCCACCACCCGCCGTTCGAGATCGAGATTCAGCTCCTGGAGTCGGGCCTCAGACACCCGAAGTGCGTCTTCCGTGACCCGCCTCTCGGTAATGTCCAGGCCCTCGACGAAGATCGACGTGACATCGCCGGCGCCATTCCTGATGGGCTGATAGACGAAATCCAGAAATCGGGTTTCAGGGGCGCCGCCGGGCTCCCGTTGCAGAGCGATCTCCACATTCCTGCCGCTGAACGGCTTTCCCGTGGCAAAGGCTTCATCCAGGAGTTGCAGAAAGCCCTGGCTTTCCGCTTCGGGAATGGCCTCACGAAGGGTCAGGCCGATAACATCGCGATGCCCGATCAGCTGCTGATACGCCGGATTGGTGAACACGAAACGATGTTCGAGACCCTCCAGCAGCGCCGAGAAGCTCGGGGACTGGGCGAACATCTCCCGGAGGCGGCGAAGCTCTTCGCCGCCGTCGTCAACGCGTCTCGTATGACCGCTTGGGATGTCCATTTGCCGACGATGCGCGCTTAGATGTTGATCTACCAGCCTTATTAAACCAGGCGCCGGAAGGATGGGTTCCGCTTCCGGGAACTGCGATAGCCAGGTTCCCCTCTAGCCCGGCCGATAGAGGTCCTTGCAGCTCTCGCGCAGCAGGTTCTTCTGCACCTTGCCCATGGCATTGCGCGGCAGATCAGCGACGAAGATCACCCGCTTGGGGAGCTTATAGCCGGCAAGCCGCTCTTTGAGCCGCCGCTGGATGGCGGCCTCATCGACAAGCTGCTCGCCGGCGCATACGACCACGGCGGTCACCCCCTCGCCCAGATCGGGGTGGGGGACGCCGATCACCGCGCTCTCGACGACCCCGGGCAGGCCGTCGATCTCGCTTTCCACTTCCTTGGGGTAGACGTTGAAGCCGCCGCTGATGATGAGGTCCTTGCCGCGGCCCAGGATATGGACATAGCCGCGCGCGTCGATCATGCCGAGATCGCCGGTGATGAAGAAGCCATCGGGGCGGAACTCGGCCCGGGTCTTCTCCGGATTGCGCCAGTAGCCCTTGAAGACATTGGGGCCCTTGACCTCGATCATCCCGGTCTCGCCCTGCGGAATCTCGGCGCCGCTCTCCGGCTCCGTGATGCGCAGATCCACCCCCGGCAAGGCAAACCCCACGGTGCCGGGGATGCGGTCCCCGTCATAGGGGTTGGAGGTATTCATATTGGTCTCGGTCATGCCGTAGCGTTCGAGGATCGCGTGGCCCGTGCGCGCCGACCAG
Organism: uncultured Alphaproteobacteria bacterium; assembly: GCA_963757155.1. Classification (GTDB taxonomy): domain Bacteria; phylum Pseudomonadota; class Alphaproteobacteria; order Dongiales; family Dongiaceae; genus DASXQK01. Next base: position 178,080 of record CAVWQS010000010.1, on the reverse strand, counting down.
GCCCGGTGGGTCTCGGCCAGGAGCGGGGCCGAGCCGGAGACGAAGAGGCGAATATGGCGCGTCGTCTCGACACTCAGTGCCGGCTGCTGCAACAGCCGCACATAGAAGGTCGGCACGCCCATGAGCGAGGTCGCCCGCGGCAGCAGCCCCATGACCTGGGCCGCGTCGAATTTGGGTAGAAAGATCATGGAAGCGCCCGCGGCGAGCACCACATTGGTCGCCACGAACAGGCCATGGGTATGGAAGATCGGCAGCGCGTGCAGCAGCACGTCATCCCCCGTGAAGCGCCAATAGCCGGTCAGGACCTTTGCATTGGACAGGAGGTTCTCCTGGGTCAGCATGGCGCCCTTGGAGCGCCCGGTGGTACCCGAGGTATAGAGCAGCGCCGCGAGATCATCGGGCCCCCGCTCGGCATCGGCGAATTCCGTCTTCTGGCCGCGGGCGCGCTCGATGAAGCTTCCGCCACCTCGGGCGTCGAGGGTCTCCAGGGCAGCGCCGCGCGCCCGGGCGATGGGCTCGATCGCCTCGTGCCGCGCGGGATCGACGATCACCAGGGCCGGCTCGGCATCCCCGATGAAATAGTCGAGCTCGGCGACGGTATAGGCCGGGTTGAGCGGCAGGAAGACCACCCCCGCCCGTGCCGCCGCGAGATAGAGGATGATCGCCTCGGGACTCTTCTCGACCTGGACGGCCAGCCGGTCGCCGGGCTTCAGCCCCTGTGCGGCAAGGGCATTCGCATAGCGGGCCGTGTCCTGCAGCAGCCCACCATAGGTGAGGGTGCTCCCATCCGGCGTTTCCAGAAAAATCTTGCCGGGATCGGCGATCCTGCCGAGGAGACCATGGAAGAGATGGGCGGGCATGCGGGGGTGAGCTCTCCGGTCAGGTGGCGGCGCCGCGCCGGCGCGCCGGCGCGGGCGTCAGCAGCAGCTTGCGCACGGCGGGGGCGGCGGTGAAGCGGCCCTCGGCGGCGAAGGCCTCGTGGTTCTTTTCGATCTGGTCGAGATCATAGAGATAATTGGTCATCAGCCCATGGGCCTGATCCAGCCCGCGGCGCGAGAGATCGGCCATGAAATTGATGCGCTCCAACCGCGCGCCGTTGCGCAGATGGAAGCGGGCGACCGGATCGGCCGGCAAGCCGCTGGAGAGCTTCGCCTTCAGGAAATAATGCGCCGCGGCGGCGAGCAGCGGCCGGCGCAACGCCTCCGCCTTGGCGCCATCCTCGGGCCAGGCCGGATCGTCGAGGCCGGCCAGCGCCGCCGCGGCCGCCTCGTCGAGGAATTCGGATTCGCTTCCCCCGCCCGTTGCAGGGTCAGCCACGCCGCGAAGCCAGGCACGGGCGAGAGGGTGACGAAGGTCTTCAGATTGGGCAGGCTGCGCTGCAGATCCTCGACCACCTGCTTGATCAGGAAATCGCCGAAGGAGACTCCGGCCAGACCGCGCTGGGTGTTGGAGATGGAATAGAAGACCGCGGTCGTCGTCTCCTCGGCGGGGATCGCCACGCGCTCGGCGGCGAGTAGAGGCGCGATGGCGTCCGGGATCTCCCGAGTCAGCGCCACCTCCACGAAGATCAGCGGCTCGTCGACGAGCTGAGGATGGAAGAAGGCGAAGCAGCGCCGATCCGAGGGCTCCAGCCGGCGGCGCAGATCCTCCCAGCCGCCGATGCGGTGCACCGCCTCATAGCGGATGATCCGCTCGAGGATATTGGCTGGCGTCGTCCAATCGATGGGTCGCAGCACCAGGAAGCCGCGATTGAACCAGGAGGCGAACAAATGCGTGAAATCCTCATCCACGGGTTGGAGAGCGGGCTCGGCGGCGATATGCCCCAGCAGCTCCTCGCGAATCCGCACCAGCGCCGCCGTGCCGCCGGGCGCCAGATTGAGCCGGCGCATGAGCTCCTGGCGCGGCGGCTCGGCCGCCAGATGCAGCGCCTGCATGGCCGCCTGGCTGGGCGAGCGCTGAAAGCCGGCGATGGCGGCCTCCACCTTGGCCGGATCGGCCCCGAACTTCTCTCCCAGCGCGGTCAGGAAAGCCAGGCGCGCCTTGGGTTCGGCCTCCGCATAGCCCTCCAGCAGCAGGCGCGCCAGCGCCACGCCGGAAGCCTCGCCGCGGCCGGAGAGGAGCTGCTCGCCCAGGGCGATCAGATTTTCCGCCGGCGGCGCGCCGCGGGAGCGGCCCAGCAGGCCGCGGCCGCGCTCGCTCAAGGTTTGCAGCAGCTCGTTCAGGAAGGAATTGGCCATGGCGAGTCCGATCGCGGGGTCGTGGGATAGAGCCGGTCATGCGGGCCGCATTCTGCCACGTTCGGCACGATCGGCAGTAGCGGCGTCAGGGCATGGCTCTGCCGATCTGTCGCCATATCGACCTTGCCCCGGCGGGCGGCTTCGGGAATTCTCCGCCGACAGTCGCGAGAGCCCATGCCCCGCCATCCCGCCTTCCTGCAGTCCGACACCATGGCCTCCCTCGCCGTCGCGCTCTCGGGCGCCTTCTGGGGCCTGTTCTGGATTCCGCTGCGCCTGCTCGAGCGCCACGGCTTCGCGGGCAATTGGGCGAATGTCGCGCTCTACAGCACGGCCAGCCTGGTGCTGCTGCCCTTCCTCTATCAGCGCCGCCGGCCCCGGCGTCGCGATCTCGCGCGGCTCTGCGTCATCGGAATCCTGTCGGGCCTGGGCTTTGCGCTCTGGAACAATTCGCTGATCTACGGCGCCGTCGTCCGGGTGACGCTGCTGTTCTATCTGACGCCCGTCTGGGCGACGATCTTCGGGGCGATTTTCCTGCGCGATTCCATCGGGCCCATGCGCCTGGCATCGATCCTGCTCGGCCTCGCCGGCGCCTGCATGGTGCTGAAATTCGAAGGCATCTTTCCCGTGCCGCGGGACGCCGCCGAATGGTGCGCGCTGGCCTCGGGCGTCTGCTTCGCGCTGGCCACCGTCTATATCCGCAAATCCCATGACGTGGGCGCGCTGGAGAAGACCTTCGCCAATCAGCTCTTCTCCATCCCCTTCGCTTTGCTGCTCCTGCTCATCCTGCCGGCCCCCACGCCGACGGCCGCGGCCCTGCTGAGCGCCCTGCCGCTGATCCTGCTTGGCTGCGTCTGGCTGGCCCCGGTCATGTTCCTGATCGTCTGGAGTTCCGGCCGGCTCGATCCCGGGCGTGTGGCCATCCTCCTGCTGTTCGAGGTGCTGGCCTCGGCCGCGAGCGCGGCTCTGCTGACGGACGAGCCCTTCGGCTGGCGCGAAATAGCGGGATGTATCCTGATCCTCGGCGCCGGGCTGATCGAGGGGCTGGACCAGCTCCGCGATTCCGCCCGCAAGCGCGCGGCGGCGGCCCCGGCCTCCTAAGGGAATAGGTCATTCCCTTTCGTCATCCCCGCGAAAGCGGGGATCCAGGGCCGTCGAGCTCGCTTGTTGCCCTGGATTCCCGCTTTCGCGGGAATGACGACAGATAAGCCGAGACTAATACCGATACTGGTCGCTCTTGAAGGGGCCCGCCGGGGCGATGCCGAGATAGTCGGACTGCTTCTGGCTGAGCTTGGTCAGCTTGGCGCCGACCTTGGCGAGATGCAGGGCTGCGACCTTCTCGTCGAGATGCTTCGGCAGGACATAGACCTTGCGCTCGTATTTGCCCTCGTTCTGCCAGAGCTCCATCTGGCCCAGCACCTGGTTGGTGAAGGAGGCGCTCATGACGAAGCTCGGATGGCCGGTGCCGCAGCCGAGATTCACCAGCCGGCCCTCGGCCAGCACGATCAGCCGCTTGCCGTCGGGGAAGAGGATCTCGTCGACCTGCGGCTTGACGTTCTCCCATTTGTAATTGCGCAGGCTGCCGATCTGAATCTCGCTGTCGAAATGGCCGATGTTGCAGACGATGGCCCGGTCCTTCATCGCCCGCATGTGGTCGAGGGTGATGACGTCGACATTGCCGGTCGCCGTCACGAAGATGTCACCGGTGGGCGCGGCATCCTCCATGGTCACGACCTGATAACCCTCCATGGCCGCCTGGAGCGCGCAGATCGGATCGATCTCCGTCACCATGACGCGGGCGCCGGCATTGCGCAGCGAAGCCGCACTGCCCTTGCCCACATCGCCATAGCCGCAGACCACCGCGACCTTGCCCGCCATCATCACATCGGTGGCGCGGCGGATGCCGTCCACCAGGCTCTCGCGGGTGCCGTAGAGGTTGTCGAACTTCGACTTGGTCACGGAATCGTTGACGTTGATGGCCGGGAAGAGGAGCTGGCCCTGCTTGGCCATGTCATAGAGGCGATGGACGCCCGTCGTCGTCTCCTCCGTCACGCCACGGATCGACTGGCCGACCTTGGCATACCAGCCCGGCTCCTTCTTCAGCCGCTCGGCCAGTGCGGCATAGAGGACTTCCTCCTCCTCATTCGTCGGCTTGGCGATCGCGCTCGGATCCTTGGCCGCCTTGATGCCGAGATGCACCATCAGCGTGGCGTCGCCGCCGTCGTCCAGGATCATGTTCGGCGCGCCGCCGTCCGCCCATTCGAAGATGCGATGGGTGAAGTCCCAATATTCCTTCAGGCTCTCGCCCTTATAGGCGAAGACGGGGATGCCGGCCTTGGCAATGGCGGCGGCGGCATGGTCCTGGGTCGAATAGATGTTGCAGGAGGCCCAGCGGATATCCGCACCCAGATGCTTCAAAGTCTCGATCAGCACCGCGGTCTGGATGGTCATATGCAGGGAGCCCGCGATCCGGGCGCCCTTGAGGGGCTTGGAGGTGCCGTATTCGGCGCGCAGCGCCATCAGCCCCGGCATCTCGGTCTCGGCGATGTTCATCTCGCGCCGGCCCCATTCCGCCAGGGACATGTCGGCGACGTGATAATCCTTGCCGGCGCTGGGGTCTTTGGTCGCGCTTTGAGTCTTGCTGGCGCTCATGGGGATGATCTCCTGATTCTCGGCCGCGGCTGCGGGACCGCGGGTTCTACCAATGCCGGACCGCCCTAGGCAAGGGCGTTAAAATCCTCGAGCAGGGCCGAGATGCGGCCCATATCCGACTGATCCATGATCAATCGGGCGCAGCGGGCCGCCGAGAGGAAGTCGAGGCTGCGGATTCGCTGCTTGACCCGGGGCAGCGACGGCGCGGCCATGGAGAGCTCGCGGATGCCAAGCCCCAGCAGCAGCGGCGTGAAATGCGGGTCGCCGGCGATCTCGCCGCAGATGGAGACGGGGATGCGCGCGCGCAACGCTGCCTCTGTGGCAAATTGAATCAGACGCAGCACCGCGGGATGCAGCGGATTGTAGAGATGGGCCACCTGCTCCTCACCGCGGTCGATGGCGAGCGTGTACATGGTGAGGTCATTGCTGCCGATGGCGAAGAAATCGACCTCCTGCGCCAGCGCATCGGCGGCCAGCGCCGCGCCGGGGACCTCGATCATCACCCCTAGCGGCGGCAGAGGATCGGGCACCGCATGGCCGCGCCGCTTCAGCCGCCGGACCAGGATCTGGATCGCCTCGCGCACCTGGCGCACTTCGCCGAGCGAGGAGATCATCGGCAGCAGGATGCGCAAGGGGCCATGGACCGCGGCCCGCAGCATGGCGCCGAGCTGGGCATCGAGCAGCGAGCGCTCCTTGAGGGAGAGGCGGATGGCGCGAAGGCCGAGCGCCGGATTGGCGCTGGCGCCGTGATGGCCGGCCAGCGCCTGGGCCAGCTTGTCGCCCCCCACATCCAGAGTGCGGGCGGTCATCGGCTTGCCGTCCAGCCCTTCGATGAGCTTGCGGAGCGCGCGGTACTGTTCCTCCTCGTCGGGCAGGGTGTCGCGGTTCATGAACATGAACTCGGTGCGCAGCAGCCCGATGCCCTGGGCGCCGGCCTCCAGCGCCACGCCGAGCTCGCGCGGCAGCTCGAGATTGGCATAGAGCGCGATCTCGGTGCCGTCGCGGGTCACCGCGGGCAGGCGGCGCAGCCGCGACAGCGAGCGCAGATCGCGCTGATGGACGCCCTGACGGCGGTGGTATTCGGCAATCGTCTCGGCGGACGGCCGCACGACGACGCGGCCTTCGTCGCCATCGATGATCAGTGCATCGCCGTTCTTGATCACGCCCATCAGCCCGGCGACACCGAGCACCGCCGGCAGGCCGAGGGAGCGGGCCATGATGGCGGTATGGCTTTCCGCGCCGCCGAGGAAGGTGGTGAAGCCGGCGATGGTGGCGGGATCCATCAGCGCGGTATCGGCGGGCGTCAGATCCTCGGCGACGATGATCGTGCCTTCCGGCAGATGGGAGAAGGCGGCGAACGGCGTCTTGGTCAGGTTGCGGATCAGCCGGTCGCCGACCTCGCGGACATCATCGGCGCGGGCGGCGATATAGGCATCGTCGAGGGCGGCGAATTCCTGGGCGACGGCGGAGATCTCCGCCTGGACCGCCGCTTCGGCATTGATGCGGTCGCGGGCGATGCGATTTTCCACCCCGCGCAGCACGCGGCTGCCCGAGAGCATCTGCAGATGCGCCTCGAGCAGAATGCCGATCTCCTCGGCTGCCGCCCCATGCAGCCCCGCGGCCTTGGCTTCCAGCTTGCGGATCTGCTTCCGCGCCGAGGCCACGGCCTTGACGAAGCGCGCCTGCTCTGCCTCGACCTGGTCGGCCTCGATCTCGAACTCGGGCACATGGACGGCGCCGGATTCGACGAGATGGGCCTCACCCACGGCGATGCCGGAGGAGACGCCCACGCCTTCGAAGATCCGCTCCTTGCCGGGACGGGTGCGGCGCTCAGTCTTCATCGAATTTGCGTCCGATCAGATCGAGGACGGCGGCCAGCGCGGCCTCTGCCTGCGGCCCGCCCGCGCTCACCTCGACATCGTTGCCGACGCCGGCGGAGAGCATCATCAGCCCCATGATCGACCGGCCGTTGGCGGTCAGATCGCCGCGCCGGACTTCGATATCCGCCTCGTACTGGCTGGCGAGCTTGACGAATTTCGCCGCCGCGCGGGCGTGCAGCCCGCGCTGATTGAGGATGGTTGCGACGCGGCTGAGGCTCGGCCGGGCGTCCAAGAGCTCAGCCTCCGGCGTCGGCCAGCAGTTGCGAGGCAACGTTGATGTATTTGCGCCCGGCCTCCTGGGCCTGGGTCACGGCCACCGGCAGCTTGGAGGTGCTGCGCACGCTGGCGAGCTTGATGAGCATGGGAAGATTGACGCCGGCGATGACCTCGACATTGGCCCGGTCGAGGACGGAGATGGCGAGATTGGAAGGCGTGCCGCCGAACATGTCGGTGAGCAGGACGACCCCATCGCCCTCCTCTACCTTGGCCACGCTATCCAATATGTCGCGCCGGCGCTGCTCCATATCGTCATCGGCCCCGATGCAGACGGCGGCGATGCGCTGCTGCGGCCCCACGACATGCTCCAGAGCGGCGATGAATTCCGCCGCCAGGCGGCCGTGCGTGACAAGTACCATGCCGATCATAGGAGCATCCCCAGCGGTTTCACCTTGAGCCATCCCATAGGCGCGGAATGCTCGGTTGTACAGGGCACGTCAAGCCTCACCGGCGCGGGCCGCGTCGCGATGACGCAGGTCGACTCGCCGGCCGTTCAGGGCCAGCCATTCCGCCAGCCGCTCGGCCACGAAGACGGAGCGATGCCGCCCGCCGGTGCAGCCCACGGCCAAGGTCAGATAGCTCTTTCCCTCGCGCTCATAGCCCGGCAGCAGCGGCAGGAGGAGATGCGTCAGATTCTCGAAAAAGGGCCGAAAGGCAGGATCGGTCTCGATATAGGCGCCCACCGCCGCGTCGCGGCCTGTGAGCGGGCGCAGCTCCTCGCGGTAATGCGGATTGGCGAGAAAGCGCACATCGAAGACCAGATCGGCTTCCCGCGGCAGGCCATAGCGATAGGAAAAGGACATCACGGCGATGGCCAGACCGGGGCGGCGGTCCAGCGCGAAATGCCCCTGCATCAGCCGCTTCAGATCGCCGATGGCGAGATCGGTGCTGTCGATCACCAGATCGGCGGCATCGGCCAGATCCTCCAGCAGCAGCCTCTCCTGGCGGATGCCGTCGGCGATAGGCCGGTCGAGGGCCAGAGGATGGCGTCGGCGCGTCTCGGTGAAGCGGCGCTGCAGCACCTCGTCGGAGCAGGTGAGGAAGACCAGGCTGACGCTCTGCCCCGGCTCCGCCTTCAGGCGCTGGATGCGCTCCAGCAGGGCCGCGGCGCTGAAGCCCCGGGTGCGGCTGTCGATGCCGAGCGCCACGGGACGGTCGAAGCTCGCTGGGGCGTTGAGCAAAGCCAACGGCAGATTGTCCACCGCCTCATAGCCCAGATCCTCCAGGGCCCTGAGCGCGGTGCTATGGCCGGCGCCCGACAGCCCCGTCACCAGGATGACGGGGAGCGGCGCGCCGCTCTGCTCGATTCCGCTCAAGGATTCCGCCGCCGGGGCGGTCTTGGGCGCCGGCGCGGTTGTCGCTGCTTGGCTCATGGAGCGCGCATTATAGCCCCCGCCCCCACCTTGGCCAGTAGCCGCAATTTCGCGGCCGCCGAAGCCTGGAATGGATCGAGAACGATCAGGGGAAGGGCGATACCGAGATAGACCACCTCGTGGCCCGATTCGCCCACCTCGGCAGGTGCCCCGGGCTCCAGATCGGCCACCAGGGCAAGGGGCGTCGGCCCGGCATAGGGCAAGGTCAGAAAGCCGATTCCGCGCAAGGCGATCCGGCCGCGGAAGGCCGGATCCACGGCTGCCGGCAGATCGGCAAACAGCCGGCTGCCCGCCCGCCGGATTTCGCAGAGGTCATCGGCCACCAGCGCGCCCCCGCCGTCCACCAGCCGCAAGGCGAGATCCGACTTGCCGGTGCCCGGCCGGCCGCGCAGCAACACACCCGCGCCCGAGAGAGCGACGCAGCTGGCATGGATCTGGACGTGGGCCGGCTCGCTTTCGCTCATGCCGCGGGGAGGAGGAGCGTGAAGCGCGCGCCGCGGATGCTGCCGTCCGGATCGGTCAGGTTCTCGGCGAAGAGCCGCCCGCCATGGGCTTCGACGATCTGGCGCGAGATGCTGAGGCCGAGGCCCGAATGGGTCCCGAATTTCTCCCCCGCCGGGCGTTCGGTATAGAAGCGGTCGAAGATCGCATCCAGCTTGTCCGGCGGAATCCCGGGGCCCTGATCGGCGACACTCAACCTTATTCGGCGGCCCTCGCGCCGGGCGAAGAGGGTGATGCTGCCCCGCGGCGGGCTGAAGGACATGGCGTTGGCCAGCAGGTTGCGCAGCACCTGGACGAGGCGGCTCTCATTGGCGGCGACCATGAGGGCGCGGCCGCCCGGCGCATCGACGACGAGGCGCGGGCCGTCGGGCATGGCCGTCTGCTCGTGGATCTCCGCCAGGGTCCGCAGCATGCGGGCGATGTCCACCGGCTCCTTTTCCATGCGCGACATCTCGGCATCGACGCGGCTCGCGTCGGAAATATCGGTGATCAGCCGGTCGAGGCGCTGCACATCGTCGAGGATGATCGCCATCAGACGGCGCTGGCGCTCCGGGTCCTCGATCCGCGCCACGGTCTCCACGGCGCTGCGCAGCGAGGAGAGCGGGTTCTTGATCTCATGGGCGACATCGGCGGCGAAATGCTCGATGGCGTCCATGCGCGTCCACAGCGCCTCGGTCATCTCGCGCAGCGCGCCCGAGAGATCGCCGATCTCATCGCCCCGCCGGGTGAAATCCGGAATCTCGGTCTGGCGCCCCTGGCCGCGGCGCACGCGGTCCGCCGCCTCGGCGAGGCGATGCAGGGGCCGCGCGATCGTGCCTGCGAGATAGAGGGAGAGCAGCACGGTGATGGCGAAGGCGACTCCGAAGACCTTCAGGATGTTGAGGCGGACGTCGCGCACCGCGACATCGATGGAATCGCCGCCCACCGAGAGCATGAGCGTGCCCAGGACCTGGCGATAGCGCTGCACCGGCACGGCGACGCTCAGCATCAGATCGCCGCCGTGGTCGACCCGCAGTGCGCTCGCCGGTTCTCCGTCCAGGGCCTGGAGGGCCTCGGGATAATCCGCAGCGCGCTGCTGCGCCCGCTCCTGATAGAGGGGCAGCGGCTTGCCGCGCGGAATCAGAGAGACGACGCTGTCGTAGAGACGGGTAATCAGGGAGACCAGGAGGGTGTCGTTCTCCGGCGGCGGCAGCATCTCGATCTCGACCTGGCCGCCGGGACCGATGAGGCGCGAGCTGTCGGCGATCAGCGTGCCGTCCTGATCGAAGAGGCGGGCCCGGGTCTTCGAGACATCGACCAGCCGGCGGACCGTGCTGCGGGTGGTCTCGGGCAGCAGGCGCTCATCGCCGGCCGGGCCGGTCACCACGCCGCTCGCGGCCAGCGCGCCGGAGAAGAGCTCGGCCTCGGTCGCCATCAGATCGAGCTGCTGCTGCACCAGGCTGTTGCGATACTGGTCGAGATAAAGGAGGCCCGCGACGGGGATCGCCAGCGCCAGCAGATTGAGGGTCAGGATCCGCCGGGTGAGGGAGGAGCGCCGGCGCCGCCGCGGCAAGGCCGGTGCTGCGGAGGCCGCCGTGGCCGGGGCCGCGGGCTCGTCGGGGAAAATGGTTTCGGCCGTCGTCGCCGAGGCCGCGGCGTTCGCCGCGGAGGTGGTCTGTTTGGCGCTTGCCGCCGACGCGGTTTGTTTAGCGCTTGCCGCTGACGCGGTTTGTTTGGCGCTTGCCGCTGACGCGGCGGGGGAGCCGCTGATGGAATCGGCGCGCGTCAGGCCGCCCAGCTGATTGCGGTCGGCCTCCACCGTCATGCGGTTGCTCGCCCCAGGTCAGCGCTCCCGGTAGCGGTAGCCGACGCCGTAGAGGGTCTCGATCTCGTTGAACTCGACATCGACCTGTTTGAACTTCTTGCGCAGGCGCTTGATGTGGCTGTCGATGGTCCTGTCATCGACATAGATGTTCTCGCCATAGGCGGAGTCCATCAACTGGTCCCGGTTCTTGACGTGACCGGGGCGATGGGCCAGGGCCTTCAGCAGCAGGAACTCGGTTACCGTCAAATCGACCGTCCGGCCCTTCCAGTTGCAGAGATGGCGCGCGGGGTCAAGCAGCAGATCGCCGCGCTGGATGACCTCGCCCGCCGGACCGGTCGCTCCCGCCTCGCGCTTGCCCAGGCTCTGGCGCCGCAGCAGGGCTCGGATGCGCTCGATGAGCAGGCGCTGGGAGAAGGGCTTCTTGATGTAATCGTCGGCCCCCATGCGCAGGCCCATGAGCTCGTCGACCTCGTCATCCTTGGAGGTCAGGAAGATGACGGGCAGATCGCCCTGCTTGCGCAGCCGGTCGAGCAGCTCGAGGCCGTCCATGCGCGGCATCTTGATGTCGAGAATCGCCAGATCGACCGGCTGAGCGGTCAAGCCCTTCAGAGCCTCCGCGCCGTCCGAGAAAACACGCACGATGAAGCCCTCGGCCTCCAGCGTCATGGCGACCGAGGTCAGGATGTTGCGATCGTCATCGACAAGCGCGATGGTTTGCGGCATGGCTACCCTCCCCCTCCGATGGGATGGGCCGGAAGGTGTTGAGGCAATATGGCTCAATTAGGGCGCTGTCGCGACAGAATCCAAACCCCCGAGGGGGGTTGCCCACTGATGGGCACGGAAGGCCGGCAGGTCCGGGACCTGCTCCGAGGGGCCGACCGGGCGGCGCTGGCGACCGTGCTGGCGGATGGCGGCCCTTACGCCTCCCTGGTCCTGACCGCCCTGGCGCCGGACGCCACGCCGCTGCTGCTGCTCTCCGACCTCGCCGAGCATAGCCGCAATATCGCCCGCGAGCCCCGGGTCTCCCTGCTTTTCGACGGGACGGCCGGGCTGGCCGATCCCCTGACCGGGGCCCGGGCGAGCCTGGTCGGCCGGGCTGCCGTCAGCCGGGACAAGGCCCTGCTGGCCCGCTATATCGCCCGCCACCCCTCGGCCGAGGGCTATGCCGCCTTCGCCGATTTCAAGCTCTACCGGATTGAGATCGAACGGGCCCATCTGGTGGCGGGCTTCGGCAAGATCCGCTGGGTCGAGGGGCCCGAGGTCCAACTCGATAGCGAGCTGGCCACCCTGGCCGCGGCCGAGCCGGCCATCCTCGCCCATATGAACGCGGACCACGCCGAGGCGATCGAGCATATGGTCGGCCGCGGCCCCGGCTGGCGGATGACGGGCATCGATCCCGAGGGTGCCGACTTCCGCCGCGAGGGCGAGATCGCCCGGGTGGCTTTCGCCGGCGAAGTCAGGGATGCGGGGCAGGCAAGGGCGGAGCTGGTACGGCTGGCCAGATAGAGATCCTGCACCCACTCCAATTCGTCATTCCCGCGAAAGCGGGAATGACGACTAAGAGAAATGGCGAAAAAAAGGAAAGCGAGAACCTCGCCTACTTCCAAACATTCGCCTCGGTGGCGAATTCCGAGCGCTTGATGTTGACGACGCAGAAGCGCTGCCCCGTGGGGGCTTCCATCACCCACCAGCTGTGGATCTTCACCACCCGCTTGGCGCCGAGCTTTTCCAAGCGTTCGACCTCGGCCTCGATATTGTCGGTCTCGATGTCGAGATGCACCCGGCTCGGGTGATCGACCTTCTGGACTTCGATATCGAGCTCATTGGGCGCGGTGTCGAAGACGACGTAGTTCTTGTCCTCGGCGCTGGTCGAGGGTCGCGATTTGAGGCCGAGGGCCTCGCCCCAGAAGCGGGCGGCGGCGTCGAGATCTTCGGTCTTGCAGTCGATGATGAACCCGCCCAGCCGGCTGCGATGCATGTCCTTATCTCTCCTTCAATGCGCCACGATTCTCAATGCGCCCATGATTCTCAATGGGCTTGGGCCCAATTGTCGCCGACGCCGATATCGGCGACCAGCGGCACCGATAGCTCCAGCGCCGGCAAGGCCGCGCCCTCCATCACCTTGCGCACCACCTGGCCCGTCGCCTCGACCTCGGCGATAGGCACTTCGAAGACGAGCTCGTCATGCACCTGCAGCAGCATGCGGGCCTGGAGCTTCGCGCTCGCCAGCGCCGCGGGAATGCGGATCATGGCCCGCTTGATGATATCGGCGGCGGTGCCCTGGATGGGGGCGTTGATGGCGGCCCGCTCCATGAAGCTGCGCCGGGCCGGATTCTTGTCGGCGATCCCCGGCACATGGCAGCGCCGGCCGAAGAGCGTCGTCACATAGCCGCTCCGCCGGGCGCTTTCCTTGGTGCGGTTCATGTAATCCCGGATGCCGGGATATTTCTCGAAATAGGCATCGATGTAGATCTTGGCCTCGCCCTGGGGAATGCCGAGCTGGGCGGCCAGGCCGAAGGCCGAGATGCCGTAGATGATGCCGAAATTGATCGCCTTGGCCTTGCGCCGGATCATCGGATCCATGCCCTCGACGGGCACGCCGAAGACCTGGCTCGCGGTCAGGGCATGGATGTCGATGCCGTCCCGGAAGGCCTGCTTCAGGGGCTCGACCTCGGCCATATGGGCGGCGAGGCGGAGCTCGATCTGGGAATAATCCACCGAGAGCAGCTTATGGCCGGGCTCGGCGACGAAGGCGCCGCGGATCTTGCGGCCCTCCTCCGTGCGCACGGGGATGTTCTGGAGATTGGGATCGTTGGAGGAGATGCGGCCCGTCGATGTGGCGGCCAGCGCGAAGGAGGTATGGACCCGGCCCGTCGCGGGATTGATCTGCGTCACCAGGGCATCGGCATAGGTGCTCTTGAGCTTCGAGAGCTGGCGCCAATCGAGGACCCGCAGCGGCAGATCATGGCCCTGGGCCGCCAGCTCCTCCAGCACATCGGCGCCGGTGGCATAGGCGCCGGTCTTGCCCTTTTTGCCCGTGCCGAGGCCGAGCTCGTCGAACAGCACCTCGCCCAGCTGCTTGGGCGAGCCGATATTGAAGGGACGGCCCGCGAGCTTGTGGATCTGGCTTTCGAGCTCCGCCAGCCGCTGGCCGAAATCATTGGAGAGGCGGCGAAGCTCGTTGGCATCGGCCTTGATCCCCGCCATCTCCATGGCGGCCACCACCGGCACCAGCGGCCGGTCGATGGTCTCATAGACCGTGACCAGCCGTTCGGCGAGCAGCCGCGGCTTCAGGCTGCGGTGCAGTTGCAGGGTCACATCGGCATCTTCGGCCGCATAGTCGCGGGCCTTCTCCAGCGCCACCCGGTCGAAGCTGGTCTTGCCCTTGCCCGTGCCGGCGACCTCGCCCAGGCTGATGGTCTTATGGCCGAGATGGACCTCGGAGAGCTCGTCCCTCTCATGGCCATGGGCGCCGCCGCCCAGCACATAGGAGATCAGCATGCTGTCGTCATAGCCGGCGATGGTTATGCCCAGGCGGGCCATCACCTCCATGTCGTATTTGATGTTCTGGCCGATCTTGAGGACGCTGTCGTCCTCCAGCAGGGGCTTCAGGCGCGCCAGCGCCTCGGCCATGGGAATCTGGCCGGGCAGGAGCGCCTCGGCACCCAGGAGATCGCCGTCTCCGCCCTTATGGGCCAAGCGGCACATAGCAGGCGACGCCGGGCTCCAGCGCCAGGGAGACGCCGATCAGCTCGGCCAGCATGGCATCGTGCGAGGTGGTGACGGTATCGAAGGCGACGGCGCCGATCCGCCGCGCACTCGCGATCCATTCATCGAGGCCGGCGATATCCTGGATCAGCACATAGGCATGGGCGCCCTTGAGCCCGGCGGGCAATGGCTCGTTGGACTCGCCCAAAGCGACCGGCGGCGGCGCCCCCGCCTCGGTCGCCTTCAGCGAATCCGGAGGCGGGCATCGCCAGCCGGGCTTCCATCCGGGCCAAAGTGGAGCGGAACTGATTGAAGGAGAGGAAGGGGAGCAGCACATCCGCCACGAGCTCGCGCCGGACGAAATCCTCGAGCGGGGCCGGCAGAGCCATATCGTCCCTGAGGCGCACCAGCTCGCGGCTGGTGCGGGCGAGCGCGGCATTGGCGATCAGCGCCTCGCGGCGCTTCGGCTGCTTGATCTCGCCGGCGCGGTCGAGCAGGGAGTCGAGATCGCCATAGGTATTGATCAGCTCCGCCGCCGTCTTGACGCCGATGCCGGGCACCCCCGGCACATTGTCGGTCGAATCCCCGGCCAGGGCCTGGACATCGACGACCTTGTCCGGCCCGACGCCGAATTTCTCCCTGACCTCGGCCTCGCCGATGCGCCGGTTCTTGATCGGGTCCAGCATGGTGATATTGCCGCCGACGAGCTGCATCAGGTCCTTGTCGGAGGAGACGATGGTGACGATGTCGCCCCGCGCGGCAGCCGCCTTCGCATAGGCTGCGATCAGATCGTCGGCCTCATAGCCCTCGAGCTCGATGGCCGGCACGTTGCAGGCGCGGGTCGCCTCGCGGATCAGCGCGAATTGCGGCAGGAGCTCGGGCGGCGGGGGCGGACGATGGGCCTTGTAATCGGCATAGATCTCGCTGCGGAAGGATCGCCGTCCGGCGTCGAAGATGACGGCGATGATCTCGGCCTTGGTATCCTCCATCAGCCGCAGCAGCATGTTGGTGAAGCCATAAACCGCGTTGGTCGGCGTGCCGTCGGCGCGGTTCATGGGCGGCAGAGCGTGAAAGGCGCGGAAGATATAACCCGAGCCGTCGACCAGATAGACATGGTTCGGCTCGGTGGTGCCGGAGGGTTTGGTGCTGTCTGACATGGCGCGAAGATGCCCGAGCGGGGCGCGAGAGTCGAGCCGCCCCTCAGGCCGGCCGCTGGCGCTCCGCCCGGGGGGTGCGCAGGAAGCGCTCGCGGTAGCATTTGGAGAAATGCGAGGCGGAGACGAAGCCGCAGGCGAGCGCCACATCGAGCACGGTCATGTCCGTCTGCTGCAACAGCTGGCGCGCCTTGTCGAGGCGCAGATCGAGATAGAAGCGCGTCGGCGTGCGGCCGAGATATTTGCGGAACAGGCGCTCGAGCTGGCGGGAGGAGACCCGGATGGTCCGGGCGAGCTCGGAGCGGCTGACCGGCTCCTCCAGATTCTCCTCCATGCGCCGGATCGCGGCCAGGAGCTTGGGATGGCGGATGCCGAGGCGCGCGGGCAAAGCCATGCGCTGCCGGTCGCGCTTGTCGCGGATGCGCTCATGAATGAACTGATCGGAGACGGCCGAGGCCAGAGCGAAGCCATGCTGCCCCGTGATGACATGGAGCATCAGATCGAAGGCCGCGATCCCGCCGGAGCAGGTGAAGCGGTCGCGGTCGATCTCGAAGAGCTCGGAGGTCACCTCGAGCTGGGGGAATTCCTCGATGAAGCCCGAGAGATTCTCCCAATGCACCGTGCAGCGATAGCCGTCGAGCAGGCCGGCCCGCGCCAGGAGATAGCTGCCCAGGGTGAGGGCGCCGATATCCATGCCGCGGCGCGCGATGCGGCGGAGCTGGGCGAAGACCTCCTTGTCCTCGTAGAGATGCCCGTCGATGCCGGCGCTGACGATCAGCAGGTCGTAGCGCACCGCCTCGGCCAGCGGCGCCTCCGGCAGCACGGGAATGCCGTTGCTGGCCGTGACCGCCTTGCCGTCCTTGGACAGGATGTGCCAGCTATAGAGCTCGCGCCCGCTCATGCGGTTGGCGCTGCGCAACGGCTCGATCGCGCAGGCGAAGCCCATCATCGAGAATTTCGGGACGACGAAGATCGCGATGCGTTGGGGCAGGCGGGCAGGCGTCGCAAGAAGCATAGGAGCAGACTTTAATCATGCGGCAGCCTTCATGCAACTCCTTCTGATCGCCGTCGGCCGGCTGAAAGCCGGGCCGGCACGGGACCTCTTCGAGGACTATCGCGGGCGCCTGCGCCCGACCCTCGAGCTGATCGAGGTCGAGGAGCGCCGGCCGCTCTCCGGGGCGGAGCTCATGCGCCGCGAAGGCGAGCTGCTGCTCGACGCGCTGCGCCGCCGCCAGGCCAAAGCCGCCCGCCCGCCCGTGCTGGTCGCCCTCGACGAGCGGGGCGAGGCCCTCGACACCCCAAGCTTCGCCCGGCGCTATGCCGCCTGGCGCGATCGCGCCGCCGAGGAGGTCGCCTTCGTGATCGGGGGCGCGGACGGGCTGGCGCCGGAGGTGAAGGCGGCGGCAGATCTCAACCTCTCCCTCGGGCCCATGACCTGGCCGCATCTGCTGGTGCGCGGGCTTCTCGCCGAACAGCTCTATCGCGCGCAACAGATCCTCGCCGGGCACCCCTATCATCGCGTCTGAGTTCCGATTATTCTGCCGGCCATGCATCGCCTCTTGTCCCGATTCGGCGCTGTGATTCTCTTCCTGACGCTTGGCGCCTGCATTCCGGAATCCCAGAATCCGGCAGGCGATCCCGCCGCCGCCGTCAAGGAGCCGGCGCTCAACGGCCTATGGCAGGCGGATTGGGAGGACGGAAGGCTGTTCCTGCATGTCTTCGACAGCGGCCAAGGCATGATCGAGGTCTATACCGTCAATCATAAGCAGAACGGCACCGGCGAGGCCGATCACTACGAAGGCTTCATCAGCAATGTCGGCAAGCGCCACATCGTCAACCTGCAGACGGCCGGCACCGGCGAGGAGGATTCCGGCGGTGCGGCCACCTATGTCTTCCTCGCCTATCAGCTTCAGCCCGACAGCGGGCTGCTGGTGCATTTCATCAATGACAAGCCCTTCATCGCCGCCGTCACCGGCGGCAAGCTGAAGGGCGAGGTCACCGGCGAGGGCGATAACCAGACCGTGCTCCTGACCGATGAGGCGGCAAAGATCGGCGCGTTCATCGCCGGCCAGGACGACGCCACCCTCTACGGCAAGGACATCCAGTTCCACCGCGTCTATCCCCAGGCCAAGTAAGCCCGACCATGGCGCCGAAGCCTGTCGTGCTCTGCATCCTGGACGGCTGGGGCCATGCCCCCGCCGGCGCCTGCAATGCCGTGACCCTGGCCAAGGCACCCACCTGGCAGCGCTGGATGGCCGAGACGCCCCACGCCCTGATCGACGCCTCGGAGCTGCATGTGGGCTTGCCCGAGGGCCAGATGGGCAATTCCGAGGTCGGCCATATGAACATCGGCGCCGGCCGGGTGGTGATGCAGGAGCTGCCGCGCATCGACGCCGCCATCCGTTCCGGCGCGCTCACTCGCAACCCCGCTTTGCTCGACTTCATCGCCAAGCTGAAGGCCTCGGGAGGTCGCTGCCATTTGATGGGCCTGCTCTCGCCCGGCGGCGTCCATTCCCATCAGGCCCAAATGGCGGCGCTGGCGCGGCTAGTGGCCGCGGCCGGGATCGAAGTCCTGGTCCATGCCTTCCTGGACGGGCGCGACACCCCGCCGGAAAGCGCGCGGGACTATCTCGCCGCTTTCGCCGCCGAAACGCCCGGCATCGCCATCGCCACCGTGGGCGGGCGCTACTACGCCATGGACCGCGACAAGCGCTGGGAGCGTCTGGCGTTGGCCTATGACAATCTGACCGAGGGAGCGGGCGAGCGAGCCGCGAGCGCCGATGCGGCCGTGCTGGCCGGCTATGCACGCGGCGAAAGCGATGAGTTCGTCAAGCCCACGGCGATCGGCGGCTATGACGGCATGCGCGACGGCGACGGGCTGCTGATGGCCAATTTCCGCGCCGACCGGGTGCGCCAGCTCATGACGGCTCTCCTCGATCCCGATTTCGCCGGCTTCGCGCGCAAGCGGTGCCCCCGCTTCGCTGCCGCTCTGGGCATGAGCGAATACTCGGCCGAGCTGAACCGTTTCCATGCCGTGCTGTTCCCCGCCCAGGATCTGAGCGACACGCTGGGCGAACTTCTGGCGCGGGCCGGCAAGCACCAGCTGCGCATCGCCGAGACCGAGAAATACGCCCATGTCACCTTCTTCTTCAACGGCGGGGAGGAGCGGCCCTTCGCCGGCGAGGAGCGCATCCTGGTCCCCTCGCCCAAGGTCGCAACCTATGATCTGAAGCCCGAGATGTCGGCCTATGAGATGACCGACAAGCTGGTGGCGGCGATCGAGAGCGGCCGCTTCGATTTCGCGGTGGTGAACTACGCCAATACCGACATGGTCGGCCATTCCGGCAAGCTCGCCCCCGCCATCGCCGCCGTCGAAGCTGTCGACCGCTGCCTCGGACGGCTCGAGATCGCGGTCAAGCATGTCGGCGGGGCGATGCTGGTGACCGCCGACCACGGCAATGCCGAGGTGATGTGCGACCCCATGACCGGCGGGCCGCACACCGCCCATACGCTGAACCGCGTGCCGTTGGTCCTGGTCAATGCGCCAGCGGGCATCGCGGGCTTGGGCGACGGCGAGCTTGCCGATATTGCGCCCACGCTGCTGGCACTCCTGGCGCTGCCCCAGCCCGCGGCCATGACCGGCCATTCCCTGCTGAAGCCCGCACCCGTGCGTGATGGGCCGAAGCCGGAGCACCGTGTCTCGGCCTAGTTACGGTCATCACATTTCCGTGCGGTACCTGTCGCGCGGATCACCTTTTGAGCGAGCGCTCGGCGCCGGTTTGCTGCTTTTGCTGCTCCTGTTCCCGCTGCTGGCTCCGGCGCAGGACAGGCAGGAGCTGGAGAGCATCGAGGCGGCGCTGCGCGCCAGCCAGACCCAGGGCACCAAGCTATCGGCGAAAGCGACGGCCTTGGCCCAGGAGGTCGCCGATCTGCAATATCAGCTGGTCGCCCGGGCTGCCGCTGCCCGGGAGACAGAGGCGGCGCTGGACCAGCTGGAGGCCCAGCTCGCCGATCTGGAGAAGCAGCAGGCCGCCAAGAGCGCCGAGCTGGCCGGCCGACGCCAGGCCCTGGTCCAGAGCCTGGCCGCCCTCGAGCGCCTGGCCCTGACCCCGCCGGGGGCAGCCCTCGTCTCCACCGCCCCTCTCGATCTGGCCCGCGGTGAGCTGCTTCTCCAACAGGCGGTGCCCGAGCTCCAGCGCCGCAGCCGGCGGCTGGAGGCGGATATCGCGGTTCTCAGGGGTCTTTCAGGGGAAATCGCTGCCCGGCGGAGCAAATCCGCGGCTTTGGCGGCGAATCTCGATGCTGACCGGCGGAAAATCACGGCTCTTTTGACCCAGAAGGCGGGTTTGCAGAAGAAAACAGCCGCGCAGGCGGCCGCCAGCAAGGCCCGCAGCACAAAACTGGCCGCCGAAGCCAAGGATCTGCAGGAGCTGATCGACCGTCTGGCGCGGGAGCGCGCGGCCGCCCAGGCGGCAGCCGACCAGGCAGCCGCTCTGGCAGCAGCCGCCCCGCCCCCGGCCGCCGCCCAACCGCCCGAGCCGGCGAGCACTGCCGCTGCCCCGCCGGCCGCGCCCGTCACCACGGCCCCCGCTCCCGCAATTCCCCTCACGACGCCGCCCCGTGGCCCCGGTTCCCGCCCCCGCTGCGCCCGCCCCCACCTCTCTGGCCCTGGGGGCGCCGGCGCCGAAAAGCATCCGGGGCTTCCCGGGGGTTCCCGGCAGCCTCGTCCGGCCCGTGGCTGGCCCCCTGATCACCCATTTCGGAGAGGTGGATACCACCGGTTCCCGGGCAAAGGGCATCCTCATCCAGACCCGGCCCGGGGCGACCGTGCTGGCGCCTTTCGACGGCCAGGTGATCTACCGGGGTCCCTTCCGCAGCTATGGGGAAATCTTGATCATTCAGCACAGCGGCGGGTATCATAGCGTCTTGGCCGGATTGGGCCGC
The DNA here is from genome assembly GCA_963757155.1 of uncultured Alphaproteobacteria bacterium. Classification (GTDB taxonomy): domain Bacteria; phylum Pseudomonadota; class Alphaproteobacteria; order Dongiales; family Dongiaceae; genus DASXQK01. Next base: position 157,554 of record CAVWQS010000010.1, on the reverse strand, counting down.
AGCGACGCGGCCGTCGGACAATGGGTACTTGCCGGCGAACCGGTGGGCGCGATGGGCTCACCTCAGGACGGCAAGGCGCAGCTCTATGTCGAGCTGCGTCGCGACGGGCACCCTATCGATCCGGCACCCTGGCTCGGTAAGAGCGACACCAACGTGGAATGAAAAACAATGAAGTTTAGATCCTGGCTGGTGACCGGCGTGGTCGCCGTTGCTTTCGTATCGCTGACGGCTGCCGTCGGGCAGTCGAGCAATGACACAAACAACAATACCTATCAGCAGCTCAACCTGTTCGGCGACGTGTTCGAGAAGATCCGCTCTTCCTATGTCGAGCCGGTCTCGGACGAGAAGCTGATCGAGGCGGCGATCAACGGCATGCTGACCTCCCTCGACCCGCATTCCAGCTACATGGATCCCAAGGAATGGGATGACATGCAGGTGCAGACCAAGGGCGAGTTCGGCGGACTCGGCATCGAGGTCACGATGGAGAACGGCGTGATCAAGGTCGTGTCCCCCATCGACGGCACGCCCGCGGCCAAGGCCGGCATCCAGCCCGGCGATCTGATCGTCCAGATCGACAGCAAGCCGATCATGGGCCTGACGCTGTCCGACGCCGTCGACAAGATGCGCGGGCCGGTCGATTCCAAGATCGTGCTCACCGTGCGCCGGGGCAAGCAGCCGCCCTTCGACGTCACCTTGCAGCGCGCCATCATCAAGATCGAATCCGTGCGCAGCGACGTGCTGAACGGCAGCGTCGGCTATGTCCGGATCACCAGCTTCAGCGAGCAGACCGGCAGCGGGCTGCAGAATGCGCTGGCCAAGATCAAGGAGAAGACCGGCGACAAGCTGGTCGGCCTCGTCCTCGATCTGCGCAACGATCCGGGCGGTCTCCTCGATCAGGCGATCGCCGTCTGCGACGATTTCCTCGACAAGGGCGAGATCGTCTCCACCCGCGGCCGAGATCCCAGCAACGCCCAGCGCTACAACGCCACGGGCGGGGATCTTCTCAAGGGCCTTCCCATCGTGGTGCTGATCAACCGCGGCTCCGCCTCGGCCTCGGAGATCGTCGCCGGCGCGCTGCAGGATCACCACCGGGCGATCCTCATGGGCACGCGTTCCTTCGGCAAGGGATCGGTGCAGACCATTATCCCGATCCCGGGCCATGGCGCCATCCGGCTGACCACGGCGCGCTACTACACGCCGTCGGGCCGTTCCATCCAGGGCAAGGGCATCGAGCCCGACATCATGGTGGAGCAGGCTAAGGTCGAGGTCATCGCCTCGCCCCAGTTCCCGGGCGAAGCCGATCTGCCGGGCGCGCTGCAGAATACCGGCGGCACCGCACCGGACGATTCGAGCGGGAAAACCACCACGCCCCCGACGACGACTCCGCCGGCGGGAAGCTCGAGTGGCACGACCAACGGCACGACCACCACGACGGGTACCTCGACGCCCGCCACACCAAGCGTCCCGGAAGATGGAACGGATGCGGAGAAGCCTGATCCCGCCAAGGATTACCAGCTTTCCCGCGCCCTGGATCTGTTGCATGGGCTCGCGCTCATCGAGGCCAGCAAGGCCAATTGATCCTCGCGCTCCGTCGCCGCCGGCGGCCGGTCCCTCGTGACCGCGCCCCCGGCAGCGGCGGGCGGCGGGCGACTCCGTCCTCGCAAGAGGGCGGTACCGTTCCGCCGTCCGCTTCATCCCCTCACAGCTCTCGTCTTTCTCGCCGGCGCCGGGCTCTGGCTCGGCTGGCAGGCCGGCCATGTCGATTGGGACCGGATGGATTGGGACCGGTTCTCCAGCCGCCGGGAGGTGGTGATCGATATCGCCCCCGCCCGCAGCCCCACTGAGGTCGAGGTCGCCCTCATCCGGCCCGCCCCTCTGCCGAAGCTGATCCAGCCCAGCATCGCCGAGCCCTGGCACGAGCCGCCGCCGAGCGTCGAATCGATGCTGGCCCTGCCGGAATCGCCGCCCCTGCCGGAGATCCCAGCGGAAATCATGGCCAGGGGCGGCAAGCCTGCGGCGCAATTGTCGACGGTCGCCACCGCGGCGAAGCCGGCCGCCCCCGCCGCTACGGCGGGCACGACCGCCGCCACCGCACCCTCGGCGGCAGGATCCGACAGCCGCCAGGCCGCCCTTGCCTCACCCGCACCCATCCTCTACCCGCTCAGCCTGCCGGCCTGGCGCCGCCATGCCCGGCCCTTCGACATCAACGATCCCCGGCCGCGGATCGCCATCATCATCGTCGGGCTGGGGCCCCTGCATGCCGCGACCTCGGCGGCCATCAACCAGCTGCCGGCCGAGGTGACGCTTTCCTTCGATCCCTATGACCAGGCTCTGCCCGAATGGATCGGCCTTGCGCATGCGATCGGCCATGAGGTCATGCTGGACCTTCCGACGGGCGACGAGGTGCCGGTGGCGACTGGCGGCAGCGTCCCCCTGACCATCAGCCTCGACGGCATGGCCAAGCCGGCGCAATCGGCCGATCTCCAGCGCCTCGACTGGGTCGCCGGAAGGGCGGGCGGCTATATCGGCCTGGCGGCGTCGAATTCCGCGCTCGCCAGCAACGCTGCCGAGCGGGGCTCCGTCCTACGGGCCATGAGCCGCCGGGGCCTGCTGCTGCTCGATACCAACCCGGGCGATGCCGGCCTCCGCGGCACCTCGGCCTTCGGCCTGCCGCGGGTCACCGTCGATCTCGATATCGACCAGCGGGCCGACAGCCTCTCCGTCGATGCCCAGCTCGCCGCCTTGGAGGCCCGCGCCCGCCAGACAGGCTTTGCCGTCGGGATTGCCAAGGGCTATCCCGTCACCATCGAGCGGCTCGCCCTATGGAGCCGCGGCCTGCAGGAAAAGAATCTGGCCCTGGCACCCGTGAGCGCCCTGGCCGGTCAGCAACCGGCCAATCAGCAAGCGGCCCCGTGATCCCTTACGAGAAGCGGCCCTATCGCCCCGGCGTGGGCATCATGCTCCTGGACGCCATCGGCCGCGTGCTGGTGGCCCAGCGCCTCGACATGCCCTCGGACGCCTGGCAGATGCCCCAGGGCGGCATCGACAAGGACGAGAAGCCGCTGGAGGCCGCCCGGCGCGAGATGCGCGAGGAGATCGGGACCGACAAGGCGGTGCTCGAGGCGAAGGGCCGCGGCTGGCACCACTACGACCTGCCGCCGGATCTGGCGGACAAGATCTGGAAGGGGCGGTTTCGCGGCCAGCGCCAGAAGTGGTTCGCTTTCCGCTTCCAGGGCCGGGACCAGGATATCGACATCGCCACCCAGCATCCCGAGTTCAGCCGCTGGAAATGGGCCGAGATGGCCGAGCTGCCGGATCTGATCGTCCCCTTCAAGCGCCAGCTCTACAGCGCCCTGGTCGAGGAATTCGGGCATCTCGCGAAGAAGGCCTGAGCGCGGCGACCGGCACCCCGTTCGGCCGCGGCCTCAATCCCCCGTGATCAGCCGCTCGACCAGTTGCTGGACGGTCGGCACGAAGCCGTTGGCGTAGAAGGGATCGTCCTTGAAGCGATAGGCGTTGTGGCCGGCGAACATGAGATTGCTCTCGGTCTCCGCCGAATGGCTGATGGTCTGCAGGGTCTTCTGGATGCAGTAGCTGCGCGGATCGGCCTTCTTGCCGGTGGTGCCGGCATCGTTCTGGGCCCAATTCGAGAACAGGCAGGCCGAGAGGCATCCCATGCAGTTGATCTGATCGGCGTGGATCTCCTCCGCCTTCTCCGGGGTCACGAAGATGAGGGTCGAATCCGGGGTACGCATGGCCTCGGTATAGCCCTCGGCCATCCAGCCGGCGGCGCGCAGCTTGTCGGCGGCCGTCAGGAAGACGGTGCGGCCGCGCGCCCCCACCGGAAAGGCCCATTCATGCTCGCCCACCGCCGCCATGCTATAGGCCACCTGGCGATCGCAACGAGCGCGCAGCTCCTGGATGAAGGGGTTGTTGACCGCCGAGGAATAGAATCCTGTCGGGCTGAAGCGATTCAAGAAGACATCGCCCTCCTCCAACGTGAGGAGGCGGCGCTTCCAGCCATCGGAGATCGGGCTCTCCTGGGTCAGCAGCGGCCTCGTGCCGAATTGGAAGGCGATGGGCCCGAGCTCGGGATTGCCGATCCAATGCTCCCATTCGCGCAGGTACCAGATGCCGCCCGCCATGAAGATCGGCGTATCCACCAGGCCGCATTCCTCGACCATCAGCCGGCGCAGCTCGACCACGCGGGGATAGGGATCCTCGGGCTTGTTGGGATCCTCGCTGTTCGACAGGCCGTTATGGCCGCCGGCGAGCCAGGGATCCTCATAGACGACCCCGCCCAGCCAGTCGCGAAACTTGTGATAGGCGCGCTTCCACAAGGCCCGGAAGGCCCGCGCCGAGGAGACGATGGGATAGTAGTAGATCCCGTAGCTGGCGCAGATCTCCGCGATGCGATAGGGCATGCCGGCACCGCAGGTGACGCCGTGGATCAGGCCCTTGGCCCCTTCCAGCACGCCATGGAGGATGCGCTCGGCCGCGGCCATCTCCCACAGCACGTTCATATGGATGCGGCCCTGGCCGCCGGCGATCTCATGGGCGATGCGGGCCTGATAGATGCCGCCCTGGATCGCATAGGCGATGAGCTCCTCATGGCGCTCGCGCCGGGTCTTGCCGTGATAGGCCTGCTCGATGAGGTGGCCGTTCTCGTCGAAGGAATTGGCGTTGACGCCCGAGAAGGTGCCGACGCCGCCGCTCGCGGCCCAGGGGCCCGAGCTCTCGCCGTTGGAGATCGAGATGCCCTTGCCGCCCTCGACCAGAGGGAGGACCTCGCGGCCCGAGATGATGATGGGTTTCAGCGCCTGCACGATTCTTCTCTCTCTGTCGTCTCGTCAGTTCCTCGACGCGCCCGCGTCGATCAGGGTCGCGGGATCGTCCGTGATGATGCTGTCCACGCCCCAGCCGCGCAACCGGGCCGCCAGGTCAGGGTCGTTGACCGTATAGACGGCGAGCCCGTAGCCGAGCCGGCCGATCTCCGCCGCCCATTCGGGCGTCATATCCTCCGCCGCGCAATGCACGCTGGCGCAATCCAGGCTCCGTGCCGCGGCACTCCAATCCGCGGGCTTGCCCCAGAGGAGCAGGCCCCGCGGGATCTCGGGCGCTTCGTCGCGCGCCGCGGCCAGACTGTCCCGGGCAAAGCTCGAGAGCAGCGGCCGGGGCCGGGCCGCCGGCCAATGCCGGCGCAGGCAGGCGACTACCGCCGCGGCGGTCTCGACCTCGCGCCCGGGACAGGGCTTGATCTCAATATTGGCATTCAGGCCGCATTCCTCCAGGAGGCCGATGGCCTCCTCCAGGGTCGGCACCCCCACGCCGCGCCAGGCATCGGCGAACCAGCCCCCGGCATCGAGGCCGCGGATATCGGCCAAAGCGGTGGCTGCGACGGCGCCGTGGCCCGTGGTGGTACGGTCCAGCGCATCATCATGCATCAGGATGAGGGCGCCATCGGCCGTCAGCTTGACGTCGAATTCCACCATCGCCGCCCCCTGCTCGGCTGCCAGCCGCAGGGATTCCAGCGTGTTTTCCGGTGCTGCGGCCGCGGCACCCCGGTGGCCAACGACGGCCGGCAACAGGGCTTTGCCCATGAGCCTCTTCCTCGCGTCTCGCTCGTCCGTCATCCCGCGAAAGCGGGAATTTAGCACCCTCAGGCTGCACCATAGCGAGGGCGCCGCCGGGTGCAAGCGGACTCGAACCCACGCCTACCCCACAAACGCCAACGGCCCGGCTTGGGATCCAAGCCGGGCCGCCGTTCTCAATGACGTCAAGAGGATAGAGGTCGGGCCGCTTAGCTGGCGGCGTCGGCCCTCTGGCTCAGATCCTCGCCGGACTTCTGGTCGACCGCCTTCATGCTGAGCTTGACCTTGCCGCGGTCGTCGACGCCCAGCACCTTGACCTTCACCTGGTCGCCGACATTGACCACATCGCTGGTCTGCTTGACCCGCTGCGGGGCGAGCTCGCTGATATGGACGAGCCCGTCCCGGCTGCCGAGGAAGTTCACGAAGGCGCCGAAATCCATGACCTTCACCACCTTGCCGGTGTAGATCATTCCGACCTCGGGCTCGGCGACGATGCCGCGGATCCAGTCGATCGCAGCCTGGGCCGCGGTCGCATCGACCGCCGCCACCTTGATGGTGCCGTCGTCCTCGATGTCGATCTTGGCCCCGGTCACCTCGCAGATCTCGCGGATGATCTTGCCGCCGGTGCCGATCACTTCCCGGATCTTGTCCTTGGGGATGTTGATCACGGTGATCCGCGGCGCATTGGCGCTGACGCCCTCGCGCGAGGAATCGATGGCCTTGGCCATCTCGCCGAGGATATGCAGCCGGCCGTCCTGCGCCTGGGCCAGCGCGATCTTCATGATCTCCGGCGTGATCGAGGTGATCTTCAGATCCATCTGCAGGGAGGTGATGCCGCGATCCGTGCCGGCGACCTTGAAGTCCATGTCGCCCAGATGATCCTCATCACCCAGGATGTCGGAGAGGACGGCGAACTTCTCGCCTTCCTTGATCAGGCCCATGGCGATGCCGGCGATGGGACGGGACAGCGGAACGCCCGCATCCATCATCGAGAGCGAGGCGCCGCAGACCGTGGCCATGGAGGAGGAGCCGTTCGATCTCGGTGATCTCCGAGACGACGCGGATGGTATAGGGGAAGGCTTCCTTCGCCGGCAGCAGCGGACGCACCGCCCGCCAGGCGAGCTTGCCATGGCCGATCTCGCGCCGGCCGGGCGAGCCCATGCGGCCCGCCTCGTTGGTCGCATAGGGAGGGAAGTTGTAATGCAGCATGAAGGCCTGGCGGGATTCGCCTTCCAGCGCGTCGATGATCTGCTCATCCTCGCCGGTGCCCAGCGTGGTGACCACGAGCGCCTGGGTCTCGCCCCGGGTGAAGAGGGCCGAGCCATGGGCCCGCGGCAGGACGCCGATCTGGCATTCGATCGGACGCACGGTCTTGGTGTCGCGCCCGTCGATACGCCGGCCGGTCTCCAGGATCGCGCCGCGCACGATCTCCTGCTCCAGCGCCTTGAACTTCTTGCCCACCAGCTCGGCCGGCAGGCCCTCGGCGACGAGGGTCTCGGCGGCCTTCGCCTTCACGGCGGCGACCTTCTCGGTACGCGCCTGCTTGGCGGTCTCGTTATAGGCGGTACGCAGATCGCCCTGGGAGACTTCGGAGAGCCGCTTGGCCACGGTCTCGGCCTCCGGCGCCGCGACCGGCAGATTCCAAGGCTCCTTGGCGCAAAGCTCGGCCAGCTCGATGATGGCCCGGATGACGGGCTGGAACTGCTCGAAGCCGAAGGTGACGGCACCCAGCATGATCTCCTCGGAGAGCTCCTTGGCCTCCGATTCCACCATCAGCACGCCCCCGCCTGTGCCGGCGACCACGAGATCGAGAGCGGAGTCCGGCAGGTTCTCCTGCAGCGGGTTCAGGATGTATTTGCCCTCGGCATAGCCGACGCGGGCGGCAGCGATGGGGCCGAGGAAGGGGATGCCCGAGATGGTCAGCGCCGCCGAGGCGCCGATCAGGGCGACGACATCCGGATCGTTCTCCAGATCATGGCTCAGCACCGTGCAGATGACCTGCGTCTCGTTGCGGAAGCCGGCCGCGAAGAGCGGGCGGATCGGGCGGTCGATGAGGCGGGAGGTCAGAACCTCCTTCTCGGTCGGCCGTCCTTCGCGCTTGAAAAAGCCGCCGGGTATCTTGCCGGCGGCGAAGGTCTTTTCCTGGTAGTTGACGGTGAGCGGGAAGAAGTCGATCCCCGGCTTTGGCTGTTTCTGGGCCACGGCGGTGCAGAGCACGACCGTCTCGCCATAGGTGGCGAGCACGGCGCCGTCGGCCTGACGGGCGATGCGGCCCGACTCGAGGATGAGCTTGCGCCCGCCCCAGTTGATTTCCTTACGATGGATATTGAACATTTTTATTGGTTCCGTTCAGTGTGATGGCCGGAATGCCCACTGCCGGACCCGCGAAAGCAGCGCGCAGCTGCGCTGCTTGCGTCGGCCCGGCTTGCAAGCGTCCCGCCCCGGCCGTGCGGCGGGCACAAGCGTATCGGCGCCCGGCGATGGCCGGAGCGCCCACGAGAGTGAGAGATAGATAGATGGTTAGCGACGCAGCCCAAGGCGTTCGATGAGCTCCTTGTAGCGCCCATCGCTCTTGCGCTTCAGATAGTCCAGCAACCGGCGTCGTTGACCGACCATCACCAGCAGGCCGCGGCGGGAATGGAAATCCTTCTCGTGCGACTGCAGATGATCGGTCAGATTCTTGATGCGCTCGGACAGCAGCGCCACCTGGACCTCCGGCGAACCGGTGTCGCCTTCGGCGGTGGCATATTCCTTCATCAGCGCCTGCTTGCGCTCAACGGTAATCGACATCGCAGAGTCCTTTTCGTCTAGAGGTTGAGCACGCGCACCGGGCGTAAATCACCGGCCTCGAGGCGGACGAGCGCCACCGGCAATCCGCCGGACTTGGCACAAAACACCGCACCGCTCCCGAAATGGCCAATGCGCTCAAGATCCTGCCGCCGGATCGGGCCGACGGACTGTCCGCAGCGCAGGCGAGACGCCTCACTGTCGGTAACGGCAAGCGCCGGGATGTCGTCCAGCGCCGTCGCCACCGGTAGTAGGTGCCGTGAGGCGGCGGGAATATGCCCCAAGGCCTGGAGCGAATCCAGCGAAATTGCATGGGCCTCGGTGAAGGGGCCGACGGCGATGCGCCGGAGCGCCGCCACATGGCCGACGGTCCCCAGCGCCTCGGCGAGGTCCCGGGCGAGGCTGCGCATATAGGCCCCCTTGCCGGAAAGGACCTCAAAAACCGCATGGTCGCGGTCGGGCCGCTCGATCAGCTCGAAGCGCTGGATCAGGATCTCCCGCGGGGCCAGATCGACGGGCTCCCCGGCCCGGGCCAGGTCATAGGCGCGCTGGCCGGCCACCTTGAGGGCGGAATAGATCGGCGGGCGCTGCTGGATCCGGCCGCAAAAGGCCGGGAGTCCGGCCCGGATTTCCCCGTCTTCCGGCCGCAGGTCGCTGGTGGCGCTGACTTCGCCCTCGGCATCGTCGGTCGCCCGCGCCTCCCCGAAGCGCAGCGTGAAGCGATAGGTCTTCATCCCGTCCATGACATAGGGAACCGTCTTGGTCGCCTCGCCGAGCGCGATGGGCAGCAGCCCCGTCGCCAGGGGGTCGAGGGTCCCGCCATGGCCGGCCTTGGCGGCCTGGAATACCCGCCGCACCGCGCCCACGGCCTGGGTCGAGGTCATGCCGACGGGCTTGTCGAGGATGACCCAGCCGTCGACCTTCAGCCCGCGCCGCTTACCGGCCATCGGTTTTGCCTTCCCCGGGGACGTCATCGCGGTCGTCATCGCCCTCGGGGCCCTCCGGCTCCTCCCCATCCTTGGCCGGATCCTGGGCCTTGGACAGGTCGCGGGCGACGGCAGGGCTGCGCAGCAGCTCCTCGATCCGATCCGCCTGGCCGAAAGCGAGGTCGGGCTCGAAGCGGATGGTGGGCGCCACCCGGAGCTCGACGGAATCGGCGAGCGTCTTGCGGAAATAGCCGGCGGCACGGTTGAGGGCACGGGCCAAGCCGGCGGCATCGCCGCCCCCGAAGGGCAGCACGAAGGCGGTGCCCGCGCGCAGATCCGGGCTGACGCGCACCTCGGTCACCGTCACCTGGATGCCGGACAGCGCCGGATCGCGCAGCTCGTCCGCGCGCCAGGATCTCGACCAAGGCGTGGCGCAGCGCTTCGCCGACCCGGAGCTGACGCTGGCTCGGGCCCTGGCTTCGCTTTCGAGTCATCGGACGTCTACGCTAGCTCGCGCGAGACTTCCTCGATCTCGAAGCACTCGATCTGGTCGCCCTTCTGGATGTCCTGATAGTTCTCGAAGGCCATGCCGCATTCGAAGCCTTCCTTGACCTCGCGGACCTCGTCCTTGAAGCGCTTCAGGGTCTTCAGCGCGCCCTCGTGGATGACCACGTTGTCGCGCAGGAGACGGACCTTGGCGCCGCGCTTGACCACGCCTTCGGTGACCATGCAGCCGGCGATCTTGCCGACCTTGGTGATCTCGAAGACCTCGCGGATCTCGGCATAGCCGAGGAAACGCTCGCGCAAGGTGGGCGAGAGCATGCCCGAGAGGGCCGCCCGCACATCGTCGATCACATTGTAGATGATCGAGTAATAGCGGATGTCGACCTTGTCGCGCCGGGCCATGTCGCGGGCCTGGGGATTGGCGCGCACGTTGAAGCCGATGACGATGGCGCCCGAAGCCCGCGCCAGCGTCACATCGGATTCATTGATGCCGCCCACCGCCGCATGCAGGATGCGCGCGCCGACCTCGTCGGTGCGCATCTTCTGCAGCGAGGAGACGATCGCCTCCAGCGAACCCTGGACGTCGGTCTTGATGACGACCGACAGCTCCTTCGATTCGCCGGCCGCGATGCGGCTGAACTGCTGCTCCAGCGTGCCGCGGCCCGGACCCGATTGCTGGGCCCGCAGCAGGCTGCTGCGGTACTCGCTCAGCTGGCGCGCCCGCGCCTCGTTCTCGACCACCGCGAAATTATCGCCGGCCAACGGGGCATCCTGCAGACCCAGAATTTCGACCGGGCTCGAGGGACCCGCCCACTCGCCCTGCTGGCCGTGATCGTCGATCAGGGCGCGCACGCGGCCCCAGGCGGCGCCGGCGACGAAGATGTCCCCGATCCGGATCGTGCCGCGCTGGACGAGCAGGGTCGCGACCACGCCGCGGCCGCGATCGAGCTTGGCCTCGATCACCGTGCCGCTGCCGGCCCGGTCGGGATTGGCCCTGAGATCCAGGATCTCGGCCTGCAGCAGCAGGGCTTCCTCGAGTCGCTCGAGGCCCTGGCGCGTCTTGGCCGAGACCTCGACATCGAGCACCTCGCCGCCGAGCTTTTCGACCACCAGCCCATGCTGGAGCAGATCCTGGCGGACCCGGTCCGGATTGGCGCCCGGCTTGTCCATCTTGTTGATGGCGACGATGATCGGCACCTTCGCCTCGCGGGCGTGATTGATGGCCTCCACCGTCTGCGCCATGATTCCGTCGTCGGCGGCCACCACCAGCACGACGATATCGGTCACATTGGCGCCGCGCGCGCGCATCTCGGAGAAGGCGGCGTGGCCCGGCGTATCGATGAAGGTGATCTTCTGGCCGTTGGGCCGCGTCACCTGATAGGCGCCGATATGCTGGGTGATGCCGCCGGCCTCATGCACCGCGACATCCGTCTGGCGGATCGCATCGAGAAGCGAGGTCTTGCCATGGTCGACATGGCCCATGATGGTGACCACGGGCGGACGCGGCAGCAGGCTCGCCGGATCGTCCTCCAGTCCTTCCAGGCCCAGCTCGATGTCGGCTTCGCTGACGCGCTTCAGGCGATGGCCGAATTCGGTGACGATCAGCTCGGCCGTATCCTGGTCGAGCCGCTCGTTGATCGTCGCCATGATCCCCATTTTCATCAGGGATTTGATGACGTCGGTGCTGCGCTCGGCCATGCGGGCGGCGAGATCCTGCACCGTGATGCTCTCGGGGATGATGACGTCTCGGATCACGCGCTGATTCTCGGTTTGCAGCAGATGGGCCCGTCTCTCCTTCTCCCGCGCCCGCTTGACGGCGGCCAGCGAGCGCATCCGCTCCCCGGCATTCTCGTCGAGCGCCTGGACGATGGAGATCTTGCCGGCGCGCCGGCGCGGCTCGTCGCGGCGCGGCGCCAGCGGCTTGGCCGGCGGCCGGACGCTGCTGCGCTTGACCTTGCTCGACGCCTCTTCCTCTTCCTCGGGCTCGGCCATGGGGCCGCGCGCGGTGCGCACCACATTGGGCTCGATGCGCTTGACCGCGGGCTCGCCCTTGGGCTTCGCCACCACTGGCTCTTCCGTCACCACGGGGGCGGCCACGGGCTCCGGCACCGGGGGATAGACCTCGCCCCGGGCCGCGGCGGCCTGGCGGCGGAGCTCTTCCTCGGCGGCCTTGGCGGCCTCTTCCTCGGCGCGCAGTCGCGCTTCCTCGGCCTCCTGCTGGCGGCGAATTTCGTCGTCGCGCCGGGCCTCTTCCAGCGCCTTCAGGCGCGTCGCGCGCTCGCCGGCGGTCAGGTTGGAGAGATGGGCGCGGTCATCGGCCGAGAGCTCGATGCCGAGCGCAAGCTCCTTCTCCGCGACCTCGGTCATCTTGCCGCCCGCGCCGGGGGCATAGGTGCGCTTGCGCTTGACCTCGACCGCCACGGTCTTGGACCGGCCATGGGGGAAGGTCTGCTTCACCTGACCGGCGTCGACCGTCTTCCTCAGCTCCAGCTTGCCGCGGGAGAGGGACAGCGGTTTCTTGGCTTCAGCCTCGTTGCTCGTCGTCATTACGCCTCATATCTCCGTTCGCGACGAATCCGCCGCCTGCATGCCTTGCAGTCGATCCAAATCACGCCGCAGCTGCTGGGCGATCCCGCCCTCGGCAACCACGGCATGCACAACTCTCTCCCGGCCCAGCGCCAGCGACAGCTCCTCGCTGTCGAAGAGCGCCACCGGCACCCGGTCGCCTGCCAGCGCCGCCAGCTTCTGGCGGCCATCGGGCGCCCCGTCGCGGGCGGCCAGCAACAGCCCAGCCCGGCCGGCCTTCAAATCCTCACGCACCTTCTCGAAGCCGGTGCGAAGCTGCCCCGCGCGGCGCGCCAAGCCTAGAAGGGCCAGGCATCGCGCGCGCAACAGCTGCTCGACCTCCCCCGCCAGATCGCTCGGCAGCACCACCCGCCGTCGCGCCGCCTTGGCAAAGAGCCCCTTGGCGGCAGCGGTGGCGACTATATCGCGCCGCGGCGTCAACCACAAACCGCGTCCGGGCATGCGCTCCGCCGGGTCGGTCAGCAGCCGGTCGTCCGGCCCGACCACGAAGCGCAGCAGCTCGGCCTTCGGCCGGATCTCCCGGGTGACCAGGCAGCGGCGCAGCGGCCCCTTGGCCTCCACATCGCCATCCTCCTCGCCCAGGACCTCATCCTCCGGCCCAGGGATCTCGCCGGGGACCTTGTCGCCCTCAGATCCCTCGCTCGGCTTCGCCGTGATCATCCCTTGCCCTCGCGCCGCCCATTCCGGGCCGGCGCTCAGGCCGGCTTCTGCTCCGGCTCGTCGGCGCCCTTCTCCGAATCCGCGAACCAATGGGCGCGGGCGGCCATGATCATGGCATTGGCCTCGGCCTCGCCCAGGCTGAAGTTGCGCAGGATGCCGTCGCCGCGGTTGACCAGCTCGTCACCCGACAGATCGGCCAGATCGTCCAGGGTCTTGATCCCGGCTTCGCCCAGCGTCACCAGCATGGCCGGCGTCAGCCCCTCGATGGCGGCGATCTCGTCGGCGACGCCCAGCTCCCGGCGCTTGACGTTCAGCCGCTCGTCCTGGGCCTGGAGGAAGGCACGCGCCCGCTCGCGCAGCTCGTTCGCCACTTCCTCGTCGAAGCCTTCGATCCCGGCGAGGTCCTCGAGCGGCACGAGGGCCACATCCTCGACCTTGGTGAAGCCTTCGGTCACCAGCAGATGGGCGATGACGTCGTCGACGTCGAGCGCCTCGGTGAAGAGCTGCGAGCGGGTCCGGAACTCCTCCGAGCGGCGCTCGGATTCCTGGGCCTCGGTCAGAATGTCGATATCCCAGCCGGTGAGCTGGGAGGCCAGGCGCACATTCTGTCCGCGGCGGCCGATGGCGAGGCTCAGCTGATCGTCGGGCACCACCACGTCGATGCGATGGGCATCCTCGTCCAGCACGACCTTGGCCACTTCGGCCGGGGCCAGCGCGTTGACGACGAAGGTCGCCGGATCGGCCGACCAGGGAATGATGTCGATCTTCTCGCCCTGGAGCTCGCCGACCACCGCCTGAACGCGGCTGCCGCGCATGCCGACGCAGGCGCCGACGGGATCGATCGAGCTGTCGTTGGAGATGACGGCGATCTTGGCCCGGCTGCCGGGATCGCGGGCCACGGCCCGGATCTCGATGATGCCGTCATAGATCTCCGGCACTTCCTGGGCGAAGAGCTTGCCCATGAATTCGTTGCGGGTGCGCGACAGGAAGATCTGCGGTCCGCGCTGCTCCTCGCGAACGTCGTAGATCAGCGCGCGCACGCGATCGCCGGCGCGGAAGGTCTCGCGCGGCAGCAACTCGTCGCGGCGCAGGATGCCTTCGCCACGGCCCAGATCGACGGTGACATTGCCGAACTCGACCCGCTTCACCAGGCCGTTGACGATATCGGCCTTGCGGTCCTTGAACTCCTCGAACTGGCGCCGGCGCTCGGCCTCGCGCACCTTCTGCACGATGACCTGCTTGGCGGTCTGGGCGGCGATGCGGCCGAAATCGATGGGCGGCAGCTCCTCGATCAGGAATTCGCCGAGCTGCAGGCCGGGCTTGCGCGCGGTGGCATCGGCGGGCGAGATCTGGGTGAACTCGTTCTCGATCGGATCGGCGACCTGACGGAAGCGGGCGAGCCTGATCTCGCCGCTCTTGCGGTCGATGGCGGCACGGATGTCGTGCTCATGGCCGTATTTGGCGCGGCCGGCCTTCTGGATGGCCTGCTCCATCGCCTCCAGCACCTCGTCGCGCTCGATGCTCTTTTCCCGCGCCACGGCGTCGGCGACCTGCAGCAGCTCATGGCGGGTAACAGTCAGATTGGTATCCATTCTCGTCCTCGGTCAGTTCTTCTTGGCATCGGCCGTAGCCGCGGCAATCAATTCATCGGTCAGCATCAGCTTGGCTTTGCTGATCGTCTCGAGAGGCAGGCGGAATTCGCCGGCCGGCTCGACAACCCTCACGCATCCATTCTCGAAGCCGGCGAGCTTGCCGCGGTAGCGGCGGCGGCCCTCGACCGGCTGGCTCAGCTCGAAGCGTGCCTCGAACCCCGCAAAACGCTCGTAATCGGCCGGCCGCAACAGCGGCCGGTCGATGCCCGGCGAGCTGACCTCCAGCTCATAGGCGCCCGGCAGCGGATCCTCGACATCGAGCAGGGCCGACACGACCCGGCTGATCTCGGCGCAATCCTCGACCGCCATCGACCGGCGATCGATCCGCTCCGCCATGATCTGAAGCGTCGGGCGAAAATCGCCGCCGCTGAAATGGACACGGACCAGCTCATAGCCCATGCCCTTCAGCGTCGGCTCAACCAGCCGCGCGATCTCCGCCGTCTTCTCCAAGGCCGCCTTTCAACCGAAAACAGGGGACCAACAAAAAAGGCGGGCCCTTGGCCCACCATTTTTTATTTTTGGTCTCGCTGATCCACTCGAGACTATTAGATTAGCGCGGAATATAGGGATTTTCGTCGCTGCCGCAAGTGCAAATTGCAGCGGCGCCAGGGGTTCGGAAGCGGTGGTTTTGCGCCCCCGGCCCTCTCTCACCGCCTCCAGGCCCGCCATACCCTCGGCTCGGCCCTCCGGGCCGGCTAAGTCCGTTGCTCGGCCCTGCGGGCCGGCTAAGTCCGTTGCTCGGCCCTGCGGGCCTCGATGGCATCCCAGATCCGCCGCTCGAGGCGAACGCCATCGAAGCGGTTGATCTCCTGGAGGCCCGTGGGCGAGGTGACGTTGATCTCGGTCATGTAATCCCCGATCACGTCGATGCCGACGAAAAGCAGGCCCTTCTCCTTCAGCGCCGGACCGATGGCCGTGCAGATGTCGCGCTCGCGGTTCGTCAGCTTTGCCGGCACGGGCCGGCCGCCGGCATGCATATTGGAGCGCGCCTCGCCCTTGGGCGGAATGCGGTTGATGGCACCCACCGCCTCGCCGTCGATCAGGATGATCCGCTTGTCCCCCTGGCGCACCTCCGGGAGATAGCGCTGGACGATGATCGGTTCCCGGTAGAGCTGGGTGAAAAGCTCGATGAGCGCGTTCAGGTTCTCGTCGCCGGGGGCGATGTGGAAGACGCCGGCCCCGCCATTGCCGAACAGCGGCTTGACGATGATGTCCTTATGCTCGTCGCGGAAGGAGCGGATCTGCTGCGGGTCCGAGGCGATCAGGGTCGGCGGCATCAGCTCGTGGAAATGGGTGACGTAGAGCTTCTCCGGCGCGTTGCGCACATGGACCGGATCATTGACCACCAGGGTCGTCGGCTGGACATGCTCCAGCAGATGGGTGGCGGTGATATAGGCCATGTCGAAGGGCGGGTCCTGGCGCATCAGGATCACATCGAGGGCCGCGAGATCGAGCACCTCGGGTGCCCCCAGCTTGAAGTGATTGCCCAGCTCGCGCTTCAGCTGCAGCGCGCGCGCCGTGGCGAAGACGCGCCCGTCGCGCAGGAACAGATCGCGCGGCAGATAATGGAACAGGCTGTGGCCGCGCTCCAGCGCCTCCAGCCCCAGCACGAAGCTCGAATCCGCATCGATATTGATGCTCTGGATGGGGTCCATCTGGATGGCGACGGCGAGGCTCATGGGACGATTCTCATGGGGGCGATCCTGCGACTCTCATGCTTCGACAGGCTCGACATGAGATCCCCCTTCCGAGCCCGCCGAGGAAGAAGGTCATAGTGTTCAGTTCAGCTTGCTGCGCAACTCTCTCAGACGTATCTCGGCCTGCTGCCCAAGGCTATCGCCGATGGCCAGGCCCGAGCAACGTTCCAGCGCCTCCATGGCGGCCCGCAGCTTGCCGAGATGGGCATAATGCCCGCCGGCCTCGAACCAAAGCAACGGCTCGCTGGGCGCGATCAGCAGCATGCGCTCGAGGATGGCGAGTGCGCCCTCCACCTCGCCCGCCTGCAGCAGGCGCATCTTGATGTTGTTCTCCAGCCGAAGAAGGATGTCGCGGTTGCCCACGGCCGCCAGATGCTCCGGGCGCAGCTCGGCCTCGGGCCCGGCGCCGTGCTTCAGCAGCCGGCGCAGCTCCGGGGCATCGCGCAGCTCGCCGCCGGCAAAGGGATCGACCACGCCCCGCCCGTCGGCGGCGGCCAGCCGGATCATGAAATGGCCGGGGAAGTTGAGCCCTTCCGCCGGCCAGCCGAGGCGGCGCGCCGCATCGAGATAGAGGATCGCCAGCGCTACGGGCAGGCCGCGCCGGCGCTCGATCACGCTGATCAGATTGGCGTTCTCCAGATCATCGTAGTTCTGGTCGTCGCCGCGAAAGCCGTGGCGCTCGACCAGAACCTCCTGCAGCGCGCTGACGCGGGCGAGCAGGCTCTGATCGCCTTTGCCGGCCGAAGTCTCGGCGAGCTCGGCCGCCATCAGGGCCAGATGCTCGCGGCAGGCGTCGAGCGGCGGATCGGGATGATCGAGGCTCGCCAGCAGCAGCGCCACCTCGGCGAGATCGATCTCGCCGTCGCTGCCCTGGCCGAAGGCGGTCAGCCGGGCGAGGCTGGCCGCCCGCTGGTCCTCTGCTCTGCTGCTCACGGCGGGGCGGCCGGCTGGGCTGCGGTCAGGCTGCCGGCAGCGGGGGCCGGTTTTGACGGTTGCGGCTTTGCCGGCTGGGGGCTGGCGGGCTTGGCCGGATCCTTGATGCGGACATAGCTCACGACCTGATTGACATAGGGAATGTCGCGGGCATGGTCGATCACGCGCTGCAGCTCCGCCTTGTTCTGGGCAACGCCCATCAGATAGATCGTCCCGCCGACGCAGTCGACATTGTAGTTCACCGCCCGCACCTTGGAGTCGAGGACCAAAGTCGCGTGCAGCCTCTGCGCCTGCCAGATGTCGTGCATGTAGTCGCCGACATCCTCGGGCTCGGCCACCTGGATCTCGTTGATGACCTGGGCGACGCCATCGACCTGCCAGGCCAGGCGCACGGCCTCGACACGAAAGGCCGGCTTCTCCACCCGTCCGGCCAGCAGGACGCGGCCTTCGTGAACCTCGACATCGACCTTGGTGAGCATGCCCGGATCGGCGCCCAGGAGCTTGGAATCGATGTCCAGCATGATCCGGTTGTCGTCGACCGCCCCGCCCAGGCCGCGCTCCTCCAAGGCCGTGCTGGCCACGGTGGCCCCGGCACCGATCGCCATGCCCCAGGGCGAGCAGCCGGCCAAGAGCGGCGCGAAGAGGAGGAGAAGCGATGCCAGCCGGCCCAAGCCGAGACCTCGAATCCAACCGACATATGGTGGGTCGGTCCCGAATTATACCACAACACCTATGGATTAGTTGTCTGGGCGCCAAGCATCCCGGATATGGCGGGGCCAGCGCCAGGGGGTAACCAGCATGACGTCGAAGCGGCAGCGGCAAGACTGAAGCTCCGGCCGGACGGCGAGATATCCCGCCGCGGCACGGGCGATCCGCCGGCGCTGGCGGGCGAGGAGCGATTCCGCCGCCGCGGTGACATCCGCCCGCGCCTTGACCTCGATGAAGGCCAGGATGGTCCCGCGCCGGGCGATGATGTCGATCTCCCCCGGGGCGGTGCGGTGGTCGCGGGCAAGGATGCGATAGCCCACCAGGCGCAAGGCCAACAGCGCCAGGCTCTCCGCCTTCCGGCCGCGGCGCCAGGCCCGCTGGCGCTCAGGTTTCATTCGTTCCCCTCGGCTCCCCGGGCCGGCCGGCCGAAAGCTGGAGGGCCCGGGCGTAGACCTGGCGGCGCGGCAGGCCCAGGGCCGCGGCCACCGAATCGACCGCATCGCGCAGGCTCAGTCGTGACAAGGCTTCGGCCAGTGCCTCGTCGATCGCCTCGCCGGCTGGCGCCGCTCCCACCTCGGGCGGGCCGACCACGATGGTGATCTCTCCCTTCGGGGGGCCGGCCGCGGCGTAATGGGTCGCGAGCTCGTCGAGCGGGGCGCGGCGTACCTCCTCGAAGAGCTTGGTCAGCTCCCGCGCCACGGCCGCCGGCCGCGGCCCCAGCACCGCCGCCATGTCAGCCAATGCGGCCGGCAAGCGCGAGGCGCCCTCGAAGAAGATCAGGCTGCCCGGGATGGCGGCGAGCTCGCCCAGCTCCCGCCGGCGCTGCGCCGTCTTGGGCGGCAGGAAGCCGGCGAAGAAGAAGCGATCCGTCGGCAAGCCGGAGATCACCAGGGCCGTCAGGGCCGCCGAGGGGCCGGGAAGGGCCGTCACCGGCAGGCCCTCGGCCAAGACGGCGCGCACCAGCTTGAAGCCGGGATCGGAGACCAGGGGCTGCCCGGCATCGGAGATGAGGGCCAGGCTCTCGCCCCGGCGCAGCCGCTCCAGGATCAGGGGCCGCATGCGCTCGGCATTATGCTCGTGATAGGCCAGCAGCGGCCGGCGGATGCCATGGCGGGCGAGCAGCTTCGGGCTGACCCGCGTATCCTCGCAGAGGATGGCATCCACCGATTTCAGCACCTCGAGGGCGCGCAAGGTGATATCGCCGGCATTGCCGATGGGGGTGGCGACGATGGCGAGGCCCTGGATGCGCGATTGCCCGGCGCCATCGCTCTCGCTAGGCTCGGCGCTCATGTTTGGACGGCTTTTGCTCGGACTGTTTTCAGGGGACGGACGCGCCATGGCTCTACCATCGGATTGGACGGGACGCTCCGGCCTGGCGCGCGCGGCCGCGCTGGCCCTCGGCCTGATGCTGGCCGGCTGCGGCGGCCCGGTCCACCACAAAGTAGCCGCCGCACCCCAGACCGGCGCCTCGACCACGCCGCCGCCGATGACGCCTGTGCCGCTGCCGGCCGCACCGGCGGCGACCCCCAAGATTCCCGGCGCGACCGCCACCATCGGCCTGCTGCTGCCGCTGTCGGGCCCCAATGCCGCTTTGGGCAAGGCCTTGGGCCAGGCCGGCCAGATGGCGCTGTTCGAGACCGGCGACGACACGACGGCGCTGGTGATGCGCGACAGCGAGACGGTGAGCGGGCCCGTCGGCGGCGCCCAGGCGGCGATGGCCGAGGGCGCCACGGTGCTGCTGGGCCCCGTCTTCGCCGCCCATGCCAAGCAGGTCGGCCCGGTAGCGACCGCCGCCCATGTGCCGGTCGTCTCCTTCACCACCGACAGAAGCGTCGCAGCACCGGGCGTCTATGTCATGGGCATCCTGCCGAGCCTGCAGGTGGAGCGCGTGGTGCAGTATGCCGCCAGCCAAGGCGCCAAGCGCTTCGCTGCCCTGGTCCCGAGCACGCCCTATGGCCAGACCATCGCCCAGGCCTTGAACGAGGCAGTGACGAAATCCGGCGGCAGCGTGGCCGCGATCGAATATTACGAGCCCACCGCCATGGATTATTCCGACGTGGTGCAGCGGCTCGTCAGCGAGGGCCCCTTCGATGCGCTGCTGATTCCCGAGGGTGGCGCCCGGCTGCATGCCATCGCGCCCCTCCTCGCCGTCTACAAGATCGACACCACCAAGGTGAAGATCCTCGGCAGTGCGCTCTGGACCGATCCGACCCTGGCGACCGAGCCGACCCTCACGGGCGCCTGGTTCGCTGCCCCGCCGGCCGGCGCCTGGACGGCTTTCGCCCAGCGCTATCGCGCCAGCTTCGGCACCGATCCGCCGCGCCTGGCGAGCCTGGCCTATGACGCGGTCAATATGGCAACCGTGCTCGCCAAGGCCAATGCGCTGAACGATGTCGGCATCACCCGGCCGGAGGGCTTCCCCGGTATCGACGGGCCTTTCCGCTTCCGCGCCGATGGCCAGGTCGAGCGCAACCTCGACATCATCGAGGTCCAGCCCACGGGCTTCGTCGTCAAGGACCCGGCGCCCACGACCTTCCCGCCGCCGCAGGGGTAACTGCGCCTATCCTGTAAACTCGTGGATGGTCGGCCGGGCGATCAGCTCAGCAGTCGCGGCAGCAGCGCATCGAGGCGCTGACGACCCTCGGCGGTGGCGCGGAGGCCCGCGGCATCCAGCTCGAGAAAGCCGCCCTCGATCAGCAAGGCGAGGCTCTCGGGCGCCAGCGCCTCCTCGATCTCCTGGCCGACGACCGCCTTGAAGCGCTCGCGCGCGACGCCGGCGCGGAGCCGCAGCCCCATCATCAACAACTCGTCCCGGCGCTCCTCCGCGCCGAGGGGCCGATGCTCGCCGCTGGCATGGCCGTCGGCCTCGACCTTCTCGAGCCAGGCCTCGGGCGCACGATGCTGGCGGGTGGCAAAGCGCTGACCGTCCAGCGTCACCCTTCCATGGGCGCCGGGACCGATGCCGAGGTAGTCGCCGCCTTGCCAATAGACGAGATTGTGCCGGCACTCGGCGCCCGGCCGCGCATGGTTGGAGATCTCATAGGCGGGCAGGCCGGCGGCGGCCAGCCGCGCTTGCGTGATCTCGTAGAGCCGGGCGGCCTCCTCTTCGCCAGGCAAGACGAAATCGCCGCGCCGCCAGGCCCCGGCGAAGGCCGTGTTCTCCTCGATGGTCAGCTGATAGACCGAAAGATGCTCGCCGGCGAGGCCGAGGGCCCGCTCGAGCTCCGCCGTCCAATCCGCCGCCGTCTGCCCGGGCCGGGCGTAGATCAGATCGAAGCTGAAGCGCCGGAAATGCCGGCGCGCCAGCGCCAAAGCGGCGAGCGCTTCTTCGGCGCTATGGCCGCGGCCGAGGAATTGGAGCGCCGCATCGTCCAGGGCCTGGATGCCGAGCGACAGCCGGTTGACGCCGGCCGCGGCGAGCTCGACGAAATTCGCCGCCTCGACGGAAGTCGGATTGGCCTCCAGCGTGATCTCCACATCGCTGTCCATGGTCCAGCGCCGGGCGGCCCGGTCGATGAGAGCCCCCGCCGTCGCCGGCTCCATCAGGGAGGGCGTGCCGCCGCCGAAGAAGATGCTGGTGACCCGGCGGCCCGGCGTCAGGGCCGCGTAGTGATCGAGCTCGGCCAGCAGCGCCTGGCGCCAGCGCCCCTGGTCGATGCGCTCGCGCACATGGCTGTTGAAGTCGCAATAGGGGCATTTCGACCGGCAGAAGGGCCAGTGCAGATAGAGAGCGAAGCCGGGATCCTGATCCACCCGGCTCATATGGTGTCGCTCACGTCTGGAAGCAGGCGGCGATCAGCTGATGGAAGGCCACGGCCCGGTGGCTGATCTCATGCTTGCCGGCGGGATCCATCTCTCCGAAGGTCTGGCTGCGCCCCTCGGGCAGGAAGATCGGGTCATAGCCGAAGCCGCGCTCGCCCCGCGGCGGCCAGACGAGGCGGCCCTCGACCTTGCCTTCGAAGGATTCGACATGGCCATCCGGCCAGGCCAGCGACAGCACCGAGGTGAAATGGGCGCGCCGGTCGGCATCGGGGCCGAGCTGGCGCTCGACCCGCTGCATGGCCATGGCGAAGTCCTTCTTAGGTCCCGCCCAGCGCGCGGAAAAGACCCCCGGCGCCCCGCCCAGCGCATCGACCGAGAGGCCGGAATCATCCGCCAGAGCGGGCAACCCGGATGTCCGCGCCGCCGCCAGCGCCTTCAGCTCCGCATTGCCGGTGAAGCTATCGGCGGTCTCCTCGGGCTCGGGCAGATCGAGCTCGGCCGCCGAGACGCAATCGACCGCAAAAGGCGCCAGCAGCTCGGCGATCTCCCGGACCTTGCCGGGATTGTGGCTGGCGATGACGAGCCGGCCGCCCTCGAAGTGCCGCGCCATGCTCAGCCGAGCCCGAGTGCCTGGCGCTGGATCTCGGCCAGCTCGACGCAGCCCTTGCGGGCGAGCGCCAGCATGGCCAGGAAATCCTTCTCGGCGAAGGGCTTCTGCTCCGCGGTGCCCTGGATCTCGACGATGCCGCCATCGCTGGTGAAGACGAAATTGGCATCGGCCTCGGCGGTGCTGTCCTCGTCATAGTCGAGATCGAGCACCGGCTCGCCTTTGGCGATCCCGCAGGAGACGGCGCTGACCTGGCCCCCGAGCGGCAGCTTGGTCACGGCACCGAGCTGCTGCAGATAGCGGAAGGCCAGCGCCAAAGCGACATAGCTGCCGGTGATGGCGGCCGTGCGGGTGCCGCCATCGGCCTGGATGACGTCGCAATCGATCTTGACCTGACGCTCGCCGAAGCCGGTGAGGTCGGTGACGGCGCGCAGGCTCCGGCCGATCAGGCGCTGGATCTCATGGGTCCGCCCGCTCTGGCCGCCGCGCGCCGCCTCGCGGTTGCCCCGCGTGCCGGTCGCCCGCGGCAGCATGCCGTATTCGGCGGTCACCCAGCCGCGGCCGGAATTGCGCAGGAACGGCGGCACCGTATTCTCCACCGAGGCCGTGCAGAGCACCTGGGTATCGCCGAAATGGGCGAGGCAGGAGCCCTCGGCGTATTTGTTGACGCCCGGCTCCAGGCGGATCTGGCGCAGCTGGTCGGCCGCACGTCCATTGGCACGCATCGGAAGTTCCTTTCTTGCTGACGGCGCGAAACTAGCCCGCCGGCCGGCGGAACTCCAGCACCGGCGCCAGGCGATGGCCGGGCCTTCCGGCCCGCTTCGTTGACCTGAGGGGGGGCGCTCACTACATTCGGTGCTGCCCATGAACGTCTTATCGTCTGCCCCACCGGCCGTGCGCGACCTCAGCGAGCGCTCGCGCGAGGTCTTCCGCCACATCGTCGCCGCCTATGTCGAGAGCGGCGAGCCTGTCGGCTCGCGCACGATTTCGCGCCGGCTGGGCATGGCGCTGTCGCCGGCGACCATCCGCAATGTGATGGCGGATCTGGAGGACGCAGGCCTCCTCTACGCCCCGCATACCTCGGCGGGGCGCCTGCCGACCGACCTCGGCCTCCGGCTCTTTGTCCACGGGCTTCTCGAGCTCGGCCGGCTGACCGATGCCGAGCGCCAGTCCATCGAAGGGCAATGCGCCGCCGTCGGCCGCAGCCTGCCGGATGTCCTGGCCCAGGCGACCGATGCGCTGGCCGGGCTCTCCCATTGCGCCGGGCTGGTCATGGCGCCGAAGTCGGACCGGGCGCTGCGCCATATCGAGTTCGTCCATCTGGGACCGGGCCGGGCGCTGGTCGTCATCGTCACCGACGACGGGTTGGTGGAGAACCGCATCATCGACGTGCCGATGGGCCTGCCGGCCTCCTCCCTCATCGAGGCGAGCAACTTCCTCTCGGCGCGCCTCGTCGGGCGCACCATCGCCGAGGCCAAGGTGGCCATCGCCACGGAGCTCTCGGCCCAGCGCGCCGAGCTCGATCTGCTGACCCAGAAGGTGGTGGAGGCCGGGCTTGCCAGCTGGGCCCCCACGGGCGGCGCCCTCATCATCCGCGGTCAGGCCCAGCTGCTCGACGATGTGACGGCGCTCAGCGATCTCGAGCGCATCCGCAGCCTGTTCTCGGCCCTGGAGAAGAAGGAAGCCCTGGCGCGGCTGCTGGAAGCGGCCGAGACGGCCGAGGGCGTGCAGATCTATATCGGCGCCGAGAGCGAACTCTTTGGCCTCTCGGGCTGTTCTCTCGTCGTGGCGCCCTATCGCAATGGCCAGCAGCGCATCGTCGGCGCGGTGGGCGTCATCGGCCCGACCCGCATCGATTATGCCCGGGTCATACCCATGGTGGATTACACCGCCCAATTGATCGGCCGAATGATCGGCTAAGAAACGGAGACTTTAGGAATGTCGACCGGAAATCCGCCGGAACAAAATGGTGAGCGCATGTCGGACGAAGGGTTTGAGCAAAGCGGCGAGCTCGATCTCGTCGCCGAGCTGGAGAAGGCGCGCGCCGAGGCCGCCAGCCTGAAGGATCAGCTCCTGCGCGCCCTTGCCGAGACCGAGAATACGCGCCGGCGCGTGCAGCGCGAGCGCGAGGATTCCGCCCGCTATGCGGTGGCCCCCTTGGCCAAGGAGATCCTGCCGGTCGCCGACAACCTTGCCCGGGCGCTGGCCGCCGTACCCAAGGAAGCCTTGGCCCAGGACGAGGCGCTGCGCAACCTGGTCGAGGGAATCGCCGCGACCGAACGCCAGCTCCAGGCGGCTCTCGAGCGCAACAACATCAAGCTCATCGATCCCATGGGCGAGAAGTTCGACAGCCACCACCATCAGGCCATGTTCGAGGTGCCGAGCCCGGGCAAGCCCGGCGGCACCGTCGTCCAGGTGCTGCAGCCGGGTTATGTCCTGCATGATCGTCTGCTGCGCCCGGCCTTGGTGGGCGTGGCCAAGGGCGATCCCAGCGCTGCGAACGACTCCGAGACCGCGGGCGGCCGGTCACAGCCGAACTAGCGTCGCGGCCTAACGAGCATCGCAGCCTAACTCGGCGCTGGACTTGGCGCTGCCGGCTCCTTCACGCCGTAGAGCACCACTTCCACTTTCGTGAGGGTGATGAGGCCGCTGTTGCTGCCCATCAGCCCCTCCAGATCCGGCAGGAAGGCGTTGATGTTCTCCGGGCTGTCGACGATCTCGATGATCAGCGGCAGGTTGTCGGAGAGCTGCAGGATCTTGCTCGTGCGCAGATGCGCCGAGCGGCCATAGCCCATGGGCCCGCGCAGAACCGTGGCGCCCGCCAGACGCCTCTCGCGCGCCTTCAGCACGATGGCTTCATAGAGCGGCTGATGGCCGGCGCGGTCCTCCTCGGAGACGAAGATCCGCAGCAGCACGCTGTCGCGTGGTAGTTCCATGGATCAGGCTCCTCTCAGCTGATTGAGGCTTGCGGCGGCGATATGACCGAGCCACACCGCCACCATGCATAGCACGACCGACAAAGCGACGTTGCTGGCGGCGTCGAACCACTCGCCGTTCTGCATCAGGCTCAAGGTCTGCAGGCTGAAGGCGGAGAAGGTCGTGAACCCGCCGCAAAGCCCGATCATGACGAACTGCCGCGCCACGACCGGAACGAAGATGCGTCCGTCGGGCCCGCTCAGCGTGTTGAAGAACCCGATCACGAAGCAGCCCAGCACGTTGACGACGATCGTCCCCCAGGGAAAGGTCTCGCCGAAGCGATTGGCGACCACGACCGAGCCCCAGAAGCGCGCCGCCCCGCCGAGTGCGCTGCCGATCATGACCCAGAGAAAATTCTGAAAGCCCATCCTTGTCCTCTCAACTTCGACCGCGGGCATGAAAAAGCCCGCTCGACGGCGGGCTTGCAACGCTTTCCCACCGCATTCGGCGACGCGGCAGGAGTCATCAGCCCAGGAGCGGGCGGTTTTGGGGGACCCCATCCCCGTGGTGATGTCGGGCCAGCATGGGCAATGCGAGGCGGGGCGTCAAGCAGCCGGCCTATCGTCTCGAACATGTCCACCGGCGCCGGCGCAGCATGTCCCTCACGCGCGACGGCTTCGCGATACATGAGGCCGATACGGCGATAGAACTCGGGCCAGGCGAAGCGCTCGGCACGCGCCCGGGCCGCGACGGCCATGCGACGGCGCAGGGGTTCGTCTTCGGCCAGGCGGCGCAGGCGATCGGCAATGGCCTCCGGGTCGCCGACCGGGACGACGAAGCCTTCGATCCCGTCGCGCACCGCCGAGCCCGCATTGGCCGAGACGATGCAAGGCAGGCCGCAGGCAAGCGCCTCATAGATGACATAGACCCCGCCTTCGGCCAGCGAAGGAAATACGAAGACATCGGCACTCTGATAGGTCTCGTGCAGCCGGGCATTGGGCACGAAGCCCAGATAGCGGATGCCGGCCGGCTGCCGGGCGACGAGGTCGAGGATGTATTTGTCCTTGGCCACACCGACGAAGACCAGCTCCGCCTCGGGAAGGGCCGCTGCCTGCCAGCCGGCGATCAAATGATGCACCCCTTTGCGCACCGACATATGGCCGGCGAAAAGCGCGCGGAAAGGCCGCGGCGGGCGCGGCCCCTCGGCGGGGCGGAAGCGCGTTGCATCGACGCCCAGCGGCATGCGGAAGATGCGCCCCGGCTCGACGCCATGCTCGATCAGCGAGCGTTCGGCGAAGGCCGATTGCGCGACATGGAAATCCGCCCGCCTCAGCTCGTCGAGGAGCTCGGCCGACGGCTGGCTCGGCCCCGACCAGGGCACGCCCAGGCGCCGGTATTCGGCCGAGACCAAGGGCATGGTCGAGGGCGGTAGTGTGGATTCCAGCAACGCGGTCAGGCCGCGGCTGCGCGCGAAGGAGAGGCTGCGCGCACAGGATTCCTGGAAGCCGTGAAAGACGCCGGCGCTGCCCGCCGCCACATGAGAGGAAAGCCAGCGGACCACGAGGCGGTCATGGATCGCATTGCCGATGCGGTAGTCCTTGAACCAGCCGTAGCAGAGCTCCGGCAGCGGGCCGGAGACCTGGATCACCATGGCAGGATCCATCTCGGCCAGGCGGCGGCGCTCCAGCTTCTCCTCGATGCGCCGCCGCCGATCCTTCGGCAACAATGCCAGCAACCCCCAGGGGAAATGTCCCGGCTTGTAATAGAAGCCGGTCAGGAATTGGGTCGGTATGCCGCAGGCCGCCGCCCCCATGGGCACGCGATACATATTGCCCTGCTTGGAGGGATGGCTGACGACAGCGCGGATATTCGGCGTGTCGGTCATCCCTGAACAGGAAGCCCGATGCCGGCCAGCGCCTGCTTCAGCCCGGCGACATCCTCGCGAAAGCTCCAGCGGTCGATGATCTCCAGGCTGCGCCGGCCCATGGCGGCGCTGCGCTCGGGCGAGGCCAGCACGTCGCGGAGCGCGCCGGTCAGGGCATCCACATCGCCCGTGGGCACGATGGCACCGTTCTCGCCGGGCTTCACCAGATCGGGGCCGGAGCCGACCTTGTCGCTGACCACGATCGCACGGCCGGCGTTCATCGCCTCGTTGACCACGAGTCCCCAGGGCTCCTGCCGCGAGGGCAGAACGAAGACATCGGCGGCGTCGTAGAAGGCGGGCAGCTCGCGCTGATTGCGGAATCCGGCGAAGCAGACGCGCTGCGAAACCCCCAGCGCCCGGGCGCGGGCTTCGAGCTGGCCGCGCAAAGGCCCGTCGCCGACGAGGCAGAGGCTGGCCTCGGGCTGGCCGATGCGCGCGAAGGCCTCGAGCAGCACATCGGGCGCCTTGATGGGCGTCAGCTTGCCGGAGAAGAGAATACGCGGCCGGTCCGCGGGCAAACCGAGAGAGGTAAGGAAGGCCGCTCGACCGGCAGCGGCAGCCTCGGCCCCGGCGCGGAAGCGCTCGTTGTCGACGGCATAGGGCATGGAATAGACCTTGGCCGGATCGAAGCCCTGCTCGATCCAGTATTGGCGGTTGAGCTGGCCGATGGCGAGCACGCCGTCGACGAGACGCGAAAGAGCGCCCAGGACCTGACGCCTGACCAGCCGCTTCGCCCCGCTGCGCGGCTTGCTGATCGCCGTCGGCTCGTCGCGCAGAAGGATCTTCAACCCGCGCGCCTTGGCGCCCAGCATGGCGGCCTGATGGAAGACGCGGGCATAGCCATGGACCCAGAGCACGTCGAAGCCACCTTCGGCCAGCCGGCGCCCGAGCCCGTAATTGAGCGGCCGGAGGAAGGGCGTGACCCTGAATGGATCGCCGACCGCCGGCAGGAACTCATGCTCATAGCCTTCGAGCAGAGGCACGTCCCATGAGATCGCCTGGCCGAAACCCGGATCCACATATTGCTTGAGGCCCATGGGGCTGCGGAAAAAGGCCTTCAGCGATATGCCGGGCTCGGCCGCGATCTGGCGCAGCAGCGGCGCCTGATACTGGATGGGATGGGTGGCGAGATAGGCGATCCGCACCGGGCCGTGAAGTTGGGCGCGCTGGAGTCACGAACGCCACCTCGTCCAGCAATCCCGCCAGGCGATGGCGAAAGCTCTCGCGGGAAAAGTACTCGAGTCCCTCGGGCCGCCCTCTGGGCCGCGCCAGCACGGCGCGGATGCCGCCGGCGACGCTCGCCGGATCGTCAGGATCGACCAGAGGGCCGAGCTTGCCGTCGAGCAAGGCCTCGCGGCTGCCATCCTTGCTGCTCGCCATGGCTGGCACGCCGGCGGCCATGGCCTCCAGGATCACGATCCCGAATCCCTCGCCCCGGCTCGGCATGACATAGGCGTCGGCCAGATGATAATGGGCCAGCTTCTCCTCCTCGGAAATGCGCCCGGCGAAGATGATTCGATCGGCCAGGCCCAGCGCCTTGGCCTTGGCTTCGAGGCGCGGCCGGTCAGGTCCGCTGCCGCCGATGAGATAGACCAGATCCGGAGATTCCGACAGCAAGCCTGGCATTGCCTGCATTACCTCGTCCATGCCCTTGGCGCGCTGCTCGCTGACGAGGCGGCCGAAGGTGAAGAGCACCCGCTTGCCTGCTAGACCGTAGCGGGCGACGAGCGCCGGATCGCGGGCGCCGGGCCGGAAGAGCTCGAGATCGACCGTGCAGGGCAGTAGGCGATAGCGATCTTCCGGGATTTTGGCCCAGGACTGGAAGCGCTGCGTCGTCACCTCGCTGATGGAGATCACCCGATCCACTCGGCGCGCCAGCCAGGTGAGCAGCGGGTTCTTCGGCTTATCCCAGGCATCGATGCCGTAGATGAAAAGCCAGAGCGGCGCGCCGGTGACGAGCTTCGCCAGATAGGCCACCGGCAGCAGGCGGATATGGGCGGCAAGGATGAGATTCGGCCGCGGTCCGAAGATCGCACGCAGGCTCTCCGCGAGAAAGGCGCGCGTGCCGCCCGCGGCACCCGCACGCCAATCGACCTTCGCCGGGATGGGATCGCTGCCGTCGCCCGCGATCCGCGGCAATGCTGTGATCCGCTCGACGCGGGAATCATAGACCAGCGCATCGAGGACATCGCGGTTGTTACGAGAGATGCCGCCATGGCCGCCGTAAGCGTCATGCAGGAACATCAGCACATTCATCGCGCCAGCCGCCGCTTCAGGATATCCACCGCGTCCAGCAGCGCGAGGCGCCAGTACCAGGGCCGTGACATAGAGCGGCCGCTCCGCGGCCATGCGCCGCGCCAGCGGATATGAGGCGCCATAGCTGCCGATGCCGGCCGCCAGCCGCCGGTGCTGATCCTCCGCCAGATCGGCCGGGGCCTCGATCAGCCCACGCCCGCCGGCGAGCGCATGCTCGATGAAGGCCGTCAGCAGCCGCCAGGTGGCGGCGACGCCGAAGCGCGCCGCGATATCCGCCGAGGCCGCGGCTGCCAAAGCGCGGGCGAAATCCGGATCGCGGCTCAGTCTCTCCAAGGCGCGCTTGGCCGCGGCATAGTCATCGATCAGGAACCCGGTCTCGCCATCGCGGATCAGCTCAGCCTGGGCATTGTCGCCCCAGGGCGTGGATTGCGCGATCACTGGCAGGCCGGCGAGAGCGGCCTCGGCCAAGGCATAGCCGAAGGATTCGCCATAGCGCGCGTAATGCAGCATGGCATCGCTGGCCGCGAGGTAGCGGGCGACCGTCGCGCGCTCGGTCGTGAAGGGGGCCAGCGTGACGCGCGCGCCCATCAGGCGGCGGATCACGCCATGGCGGCTCGGGGGCGCCGAAAGGAAGACGAGATGAAGCCGCGGCAGATCGGCCAGGAGCCGCGCGCCATGGAGGATCAGCAGATCACTCCATTTGCGCGGATCGGGTCGGCCCAGGCGGATGGCGATGAAGGCATCCTGCGGCAGGCCCAGGGCTTGGCGGAGCTGGGTGCGATCTTCTTGCGGCGCAGGGAGGGGGGCCACGGGATTGTTGCCGGCCGCCAGCGCCAGAGGCACGCCCGCCATCTCTTCGGCGCGAGGCCAATGTCCGAACATCTGGCGCAGATATTTCGCCAGGGTCGTGCCGGAGACGGCGAAGCTGCCCTTGAGCCCGGCCTCGATGGCGCCGCGATCGAGCCAGCCGAAATGGCTGACCTCCAGCGGCAGCACGGGGCCCTTGGCCAGGCGGCCGATCAGCTCGGTCCATTTCGCCTCCGGCCGGCCCGAGCGGTTGAGCAAGGCCACCGCCGGGCCCCGCGCCGCGATGGAGGCCGCCGCGCCGGCATGATTGCCCGCGAAGACCTCGACGGGGATGCCGGCGGCACGCAACCGCTCGCCCGTCGGCCCGTCGCGATCGAGAGCGATGACGCGCTGGCCGGGCGGTCCCTCGGCCGCGGTGGCCAGGAGCTCGATCGAGCGCTCGGTCCCGCCCTGACCGAGATCGGCGGCGACATGCACGACCGGAATCATGGCACGACTGAAATCATGGGATGACAGGAATCATGAAAAGCAAATCATGAAAAGCGCGGGGCGCCTCGGCAGCGTCTTGGGGAAAGCTTGGGGGAGCGACCATAGCATCGGCCAGCTGCCTGGCGACAGCGGCGCCCATCAGATATAGGCTGCGCCGGTCCAGGGGACACAGACCCGGGAACGCCCGCGGACTCCCGCGCATTCAAAGCACACCGAGGGATCGATCTTTGCGCATTCTCCACGTCATCGGCGATCTGGCGCCCGAAAGCGGCGGGCCGGCCAAGGCAGGATTCGAAATGGCGCGCGCCGTGGCCCGGCGTGGCCATGAGGTGGCGATCTATGCCACCGATTTCGGCCAACCGCCCGAGCTGCCGCGCGACCGCATGCGCGACGGTGTCCGGATCCGCCTCTTTCCCCTGCAGCAGCCGAAGATCTGGCTTGCCTCCTGGGCGCTGCGCCGGGCGCTGGAAGCCGATATCCCCGGCTTCGACGTGATCCATCTGCATTCGCTCTATCTGTTCCATGACTGGGTGGTGCGCGATCTCGCCCGGCGCTACCGCAAGCCCTATCTGCTGCGGCCCCATGGCACGCTCGACCCGTATATCTTCCAACGCCGGCGCCTCAAGAAGGTCCTGTTCGATCATTGGTTCCAGAACAGCCTGCTGGCCGGGGCCGCCGCGATCCATTACACGGCCGAGGACGAGATGCGGCTGGCGGAGCCCTATGTCCATGGCGCCCCCGGGGTGGTCATCCCCAATGGGCTCGATCCCGGCGAATATGCCCGGCTGCCCGCCAAGGGCAGCTTCCGCGAGCGCCATCCCGAGATCGGCAACCGCCAGATCCTGCTGTTCCTCGGGCGGATCAATTTCAAGAAGGGACTCGACGTGCTGGCGGCGGCCGTCGGCCGGCTGAAGCGCGAGGATCTGCATCTGGTCATCGCCGGCCCCGATGGCGGCTATCTGGCCGAGGCCCGTCGTTTCGTCGAGGAGGCGGGCATTGCGCCACGCACCAGCTTCGTCGGCATGCTCCAGGGCCAGGACAAGCTCGCCGCCTTCGCCGATGCGAGCATCTTCCTGCTGCCCTCCTACAGCGAGAATTTCGGCATCGCCGTGGTCGAGGCCATGGCCTGTGGCCTGCCGGTGCTGATCTCCGACCGGGTCAATATCTGGCGCGAGGTGGTGGCCGATGGCGCCGGCCTCGCCGCCCCGCCGGAGGCCGCGGCCTTCGCCGAGCGCCTGACGGAGATGCTGGCCCAGCCGGGCAATCTGGTCCGGATGGGCCAGGCGGGGCGCGCGGCGGTGGCGAGGCGCTACGACTGGGCCAACATCGCCCAGCGCCTCGAGGAGGTCTATGCCGCGATCATCGCGGGCAAGCGCGATTTCGGCTGACGGCCGTCCTTTGCGCCTGCTGATCTATGGCCTGAACCACGCGCCCGAGCCGACGGGAATCGGCAAGTTCACCGGCGAGATGGCCGCCTGGCTCGCTTCCCGCGGCCATGAGGTCCGGGTCGTGACCGCGCCGCCCTATTATCCCGCCTGGCGGGTCGGCCCGGGCTATTCCGCCTGGCGCTGGCAGCGGGAGGAGATCGAGGGCGCGCGGGTCTATCGCTGCCCGCTCTATGTGCCCGCCCGGCCCAGCGGCAAGAAGCGGATCCTGCATCTGGCGAGCTTCGCCCTCTCCAGTCTGCCGGTGGCCCTCTGGCAGGCACTGGTCTTCCGGCCGCAGGTCCTGATCGCCATCGCGCCGGCGCTGACCAGCACGCCCGGGGCGAGGCTCGCCGCCGCCTTCGGCGGTGCCGCCGCCTGGCTCCATATTCAGGATTTCGAGATCGACGCCGCCTTCGCATTGGGTTTGGTCCCTGGGGGCATGGTCTCGGGCGGGCCGGTCCGGCGCTTCGCGCTGGGAAGCGAATCCTGGCTGCTCCGGCGCTTCCACCGGGTCAGCAGCATCACCCCCGCCATGGTCGCCCGGCTGGGCGAGAAGGGCGTGGCGGCGGCGCGGCGGCGGCTGTTTCCCAATTGGGTCGACACGGCCACGATCCGCCCGGCCGAGAGCGCGCTTCGCCGGGAGCTCGGTCTGCCGCCCGAGGCGGTGGTGGCGCTCTATAGCGGCAATATGGGCGAGAAACAGGGGGTCGAGACCCTGGCCGAGGTCGCCCGATCCCTGGCCGGCTCGCCCGTGATCCTCCTGCTGGCCGGGGCCGGGGCGGCCGAGCCGCGCCTGCGCGCCGCCACGGCGGGATTGGCCCAGGTACGCTGGCTGGCGCTGCAGCCGGTGGCGAAGCTGAACGATCTGCTGAACGCCGCCGACCTGCATCTTCTGCCCCAGCGCGCCGATGCGGCCGATCTGGTGATGCCCTCCAAGCTCGCCTTCATGCTGGCGAGCGGCAAGCCGGTCGTGGCGGGGGCGGCACCGGGGACGGCGCTTGCCCGGGCCATCGAGGGGGCGGGCATCGCCGTCCCGCCCGGCGACCCGGCGGCCATGGCGGCGGCGGTGCGGGCCCTGGCGCAGGATATCGGGCGGCGTAAGGCACTGGGCGAAGCGGCGCGGGCCCGCGCGGTGGCGGAATGGGATCGGGAGGCCATCCTCAGCGCCTTCGAGAGCGAGCTCCAGGCAGCCGGCGGAAAAACCTAATCCAGCCGCGGATCGCTCACCCGGCGCAGGCGGAAGGCGGCGGTGAGCGCGATGCGCAGGGTCTGGGCCTTGCGCCGGCTGCCGTTGAGGGCGAAGACCGGCGAGGGGCGGATCACGCTGCCCGACCAGTCGTCGGCGATGATGAGGCCGACATCGGCGGGCAGCAGGCTCTGGGGAAACTCGGGCCCCACGGCGAAATAGAAGCGGTCGCAGAACTCCAGATATTCCTGCCATTTGCGGTCGGTGCGGAAATCGGTCACCGAGCTCTTGATCTCGATGATGGCCGTGCCGCCCGCCCCGTCCAGGGCGATGACATCCACCCGCCGCCCGTTGGCCAGCGGGAATTCCGTCAGCGCCGCATAGCCCAGATCCTCGAACAGGCGGCAGACGCCGCGGCAAAGTCGCTGGGCGATCTTGATCTCGGCGAGGGTCGCGGCATCCGGCGATGGGGACAAGATCGACATCGGCCCATTATAACCGGCGCCATGCTTCGGCGCATCGGTCGGTTCCTGTTTTGTCTCCTCACCGGATTCTTCGTCTGGTCGTTCTTCCTCGTCATCCTCTATCGCGACCTTCCGGTGCCGGCGACCCCGCTGATGCTGGAGCGGCTCTTCGAAGGGGCGGGCCTCGACAAGACCTGGGAGCCTCTCTCGCGCATTTCGCCCAATCTCGTGCTGGCGGCGATGGCGGGGGAGGATGCCAAATTCTGCAGCCATGCCGGCTTCGACTGGGAGGCGATCGACAACGCCGTGAAGCAGTATCGGCGCGGCGGGCCGGTCCTGGGGGCCAGCACCATCTCCATGCAGACGGCGAAGAACCTCTTCCTCTGGCCGGGGCGAAGCTGGTGGCGCAAGGGATTCGAGGTTTATTTCACCCTTCTGCTGGAGACCTCCTGGAGCAAGCGGCGGATCATGGAGGCCTATCTCAACATCGTGGAATGGGGGCCGGGCATCTATGGCGCCGAGGCCGCGGCGCGCTATCACTTCCATAAGAGTGCGGCGAACCTGACCGCGGAGGAGGCCGCGCGGCTGGCCGCCGTGCTGCCCAATCCGCGGCGCTGGTCGGCGAGCCGGCCGACCGGCTATATCCTCGCCCGCGCCGGCGTGATCCGCGCCCGCATGCCCGATGTGCCGGCCGGCAGCCCCGCGCCCTGCGGCTCGCCGGAGAAGCTGCCGCCTATCTGGACCCGCCTCGTGAGCCGTTGAAGCGGGGGGCGTTGAAGCGGGGAGAGATTCCCCTTACTTCTGGCCCATGAGCGGACCTCCCAAAGACGACAAGATCATCGTCAAGCGCCCGCTGGAGCCGGGGATGAAGCTCGACTTCCACGCCGGCAGCCAAGCCGGAAGCCGACGCCAGACCTATAGCGATTTCCTGAAGCTCGACCAGCTGCTCTCCCTCCAGGCGCCGATCCAGGATCCGCCCCAGCGCGACGAGCTGCTCTTCGTCATCCTCCACCAGGTGGCAGAGCTCTGGCTGAAGCTGCTCCATGCCGAGCTGGTGGAGGGATGCCGCTCGATCCGCGCCGACGATATCAAGACCTGCAACAAGACGCTCGCGCGCAGCAAGGCGATCCTCGAGCAGCTGATCAGCGCCTGGAAGGTGCTGCTGACCATGACCACCGCCGATTACCGCGCCTTCCGCGGCGGGCTCGGCCAATCCTCCGGCTTCCAGAGCGCGGGCTACCGGCTGGTCGAGTTCGCCCTCGGCAACAAGGATGCGGCGCATCTGAAAGTGCATGAGCATGACCGCGAAGCCTATGACCGGCTGACCCAGGCGCTCGAGCAGCCCGCGATCTATGACGAGGTGCTGGCCTATCTTGCCCGCCAGGGATTTCCCGTGCCGGCCAAGCTTCTCCGCCGCGATCTTCGGGAGCCCTTTGCCGGCGATCCCGAGGTGGTGGAGATCTGGGTCAAGATCTACCGCGAGCATGACGCTTACTGGGATCTCTACGATCTCGCGGAGAAGCTGATGGATGTCGAAGGGCTGTTCCAGCGCTGGCGCTTCGACCATATGAGCACGGTCGAGCGGATCATCGGCCATCAGCCGGGGACCGGCGGCTCCTCCGGCGTGGGCTATCTCAAGGCCGCTCTCAATCTGCGCTTCTTCCACGACCTCTACGCGCTGCGCAACAGGCTCTACGCCGCGCCTTAGCTCAGTCGCTTGCCCGTGCGGCCGTGCCAGGGATCCGGACCGGGATTGCGGCCCGCGCCAACCTCGGCCAGCCGGCCGAGGTAGTGGGCCCAGCCTTCGCCATGGCCGGCACATTGCTCGGCATTGGGCAGGCCGGAGTGGGTCAGGCGCAGCAGCGTTCCGGCCGGCTCCTCGATCAGATCGATCTCGACCAGGCTCGACCCCGGCGGCACCACCTCGCTGCCGTCCCAGCCGAAGCTATAGGCCAGGCGGTGCACCGGCACGACCTCGCGGAAGGAGCCGCGCGCGAAGCGGGCGCCGGTGACATTGACGAGATAGAGCCCGCCGGGCTGCGGCTCGACCTGCGCCTCCGTCCCCATCCAGCGCAGGATCTTCTCCGGATCGGTCAGCAGGGCGAAAACCGAGGCGGGCGGTGCCGGGATGTGCGTCTCGCGGCGGACGATCAGGGCGTCTTGCATCGGTCTCCTCCAGGGTTGCAGTGCCTTCCTCCGCCTTCGGCGGATTCTCCGGCGGTCGTTGCTATCATGTGAAAGATGGTGCCGAGTCTCGGCGGCAGGAGTGACAAGTATGGCGGGATCCGGAGGGACTCCACGCCAGGCCTTCGTTCTTGCCATCTTCTTCGCCTCCATCCCGGCACTTCGATCCATCCACAGCTGCGGCCACAGGCCCCGGTTGACAGCACCGGTAATTGCCGTGAGCCTAAGCCCCTCTTTCAGATCGACAACGGGTCCCGCATGAGCAAGCCTCAACCTGCAGCACCGGCGCCGAGATCGCCGGATACCGCCGCCCTCGACCGCGCCCTCACGGCGACGGCAGCCGAGGTCGATGCGGCCTTGGAGGAGCTGCTGCCGCGGCCGGCGGGCAGCTACGGCCGTGTGCAGGAGGCCATGCGCTATGCCGTCTTCGCCGGCGGCAAGCGGCTGCGCCCCTTTCTGGTGCGGGCCTCGGCCGGGCTGTTCGGGCTCTCCGGCGCCGCGGCGATGCGGGCGGGGGCGGCCGTCGAGGTGCTGCATACCTATTCCCTGGTGCACGACGACCTGCCTTGCATGGACGACGACGTGCTGCGCCGGGGCAAACCCACCACCCATGTTCAGTTCGACGAGGCGACGGCGGTCCTGGCCGGCGACGGTCTCCTGACCTTCGCCTTCGAGATCCTGGCCGATCCCGCCACCCATGCCTCCCCCGCCGTCCGCTGCCAGCTGATCGCCGGGCTGGCCCGGGCCGCCGGCAGCGAAGGCATGGTGGGCGGGCAGATGATGGACATGCTGGCGCCGGACAAATCCTTCGATTCCCAGGCGGTGATGGAGCTGCAGCGGCTGAAGACCGGGGCGCTGTTCGAATTCGCCTGCGAGGCGGGGCCCATCCTGGGCGAGGCGGGCGGCGAGGCCCGCGAGACGCTTCGGGCCTATGCCCGGGACTTCGGGCTCACCTTCCAGATCACCGACGACCTGATCGACACGGTCAGCAGCGCCGGGGCGGCGGGGAAGTCGGTCGGCAAGGACGAAGCCCAGGGAAAGGCGACCCTGGTGTCAATATTCGGGGTCGAGGGGGCGCGGGCGAAGGCGGCCGAGCTCGCCGAGCGCGCGGCCTCGCGTCTGGACAGTTTCGGGCCGGCTGCCGATCTGCTGCGGGCCCTGCCCTACCGTCTCCTGGATCGGGACCGCTAGCCGGCCCCAAGCGGCCCCAAGCGACCCCTCGGGCGGCCCTGGGGGGCGGGAACCTTGAATTTGGCCCGGCACGAGCATACCTGGGTTGGGATTATCCAGGGCCTAGGGTTTATCAGGCGACGCGCCCGTGCTAGGAGGACGGATCCGGCGGTGCCGGATGGGGGTTTGGTGCACATGGTAGGGGAAGGGCTGAGACGGATGACCCACGCAATGTCGCGGCGCCGGTTACTGGGAATGTCGGCCCTGGGCTTTGTCGCCTTGGGGGCCGGGGGCAAGACCGCCCGTGCCGCCGACGCGATGGATCCGGCGGCGGCCCGCATCCAGGCCTTCTACGACGTGTTGCTCAACGGCATGAAGCATGCCCAGGACCTGGGGGTCCAGGGGCGCTATGAGAAGCTGGCCCCGGCCGTCCAGCAAACCTTCAATTCCGCGACCATGACCAAGGTGGCCTGCCGGACCTTCCTGGAACAAGATTCCCCCGGACAAGCAGCAGGCGCTGATCGAGGCCTTCCAGCGCATGACGACCGCCAGCTACGCGAGCCAGTTCGCGGGTTATTCCGGGCAGCAATTCACGGTCGAGCCGAAGGCGACGCCGCGCAATGCCGATGTCATCGTCCACAGCCGGCTGGTGCCTGCCAACGGGGATCCCGTGACCTTCAATTACCTGATGCGCGGCTCGGGGGCGGATTGGAAGATCGAGGACGTCTATCTCGACGGCACGATCAGCCAGCTCGCCGTGCGCCGCTCGGAGTTCAGCGCCATCCTGGCCTCGGAGGGCCCAGACGGGCTGCTGTCGAAGCTGAAAGCCCAGAGCGACGGGCTGCTGAAGAGTTGATGGGCGGCTGAGAGTTCCTGGCCCAGCAGAACGCCGGCAGGTACGCAAGACGAACAGACGGGCGCGGCATTCAGCGACAAGAATTGATACCGATTAACGCGAAGATACTGGCCGATACGACGACACTGACCGACGTGAAGATACTGGCCGATACGACGATACTGACCGATACGACGAAATTTGGCGCAGCTACGATACTTGGCGAAGCTCGATGGCGCATATGACTGCCGTTCTTCTCGACTGGGTGGCTCCGGCCTTTCTGATTCTGGCGGCCGCCGGCAGCTTCTATGCGGTCGTGGCGGTCTTGCTTTTGGGCCGCTTCGCCGCCCGGCCGCTGCCGCGGGCCAGCCGATTCCCCAGCGTCACGGTGCTGAAGCCGCTGCATGGCGCGGAGCCCGGGCTTTACGACAATCTCCTCTCCTTCTGCCGCCAGGATTATCTCGGGCCGGTGCAGATCGTCTTCGGCGTTCGTGACGTTCGCGACCCGGCGGTGCCCGTGGTCCGGCGCCTGATGGCCGATCTGCCGCAGGCCGATCTCGAGCTGGTCGTCGATGCGACGGAGCACGGCGCCAACGGCAAGATCTCCAACCTCGTGAACATGGCGCGATTGATCCGTCACGAGCTGGTGGTGATTGCCGACAGCGATATCCGGGTCGATGCCGGTTATCTCAGCCATCTCGCGGGGGCGTTGGAGCAGCCCGGGGTGGGGCTGGCGACCTGCCTCTACCGCGGCGTCGCCGCCGAGGGCCTCTGGAGCCGCCTCGCCGCCAACGGAATCAACCACCACTTCCTGCCGAGCGTGCTTGTCGGGCTCGGCATCGGGCGCGCCGATCCCTGCTTCGGGGCCACCATGGCGCTCCGGCGCGAGACGCTGCGCCGGATCGGCGGCTTCGAGGCCTTCGCCAACCACCTGGCCGACGACCATGCGATCGGCGATGCGGTGCGCCGGACGGGGGACAAGCTCGCGGTCACCACCATGATCGTCAGCCATATCTGCCGCGAGCGGGGTGCGGAGGAGATGCTGCAGCAGGAGCTGCGCTGGGCGCTGACGCTCCGCTTCCTCGATCCCGCCGGCTTCTTCGGATCGGCGGTCACCCATCCCCTGCCCTTCGCCCTGATGGGCCTGGCCCTGTCGCCGGCCAATGCCTGGGGCCTGGGCATGGCTTCCGTGGCGCTTCTCAGCCGCCTGGCGCTGCAGATCCAGGCCGACCGGGTCATCGGCATGACCCGGGCCACCTGGCAGCTGGGGCCCCTCCGCGACCTTCTGTCCTTCGCTGTCTTCATTGCCAGCCACTTCACCGACGCGGTAACTTGGCGCGGGCAGCGGTTCCGGGTGCGCCGCGACGGCACCCTCATTCCCGCCAAGGATCTGGCATCATGATGCGAACGCTCTTTCTCCAGGCTCCCTCCTTCGACGGCTTCGACGGCGGCGCCGGCTCGCGCTACCAGGCGAAGCGGGAGATCCGCTCCTTCTGGTATCCGACCTGGCTGGCCCAGCCGGCGGCCCTGGTCCCGAACAGCAAGCTGATCGACGGCCCCCCGCATGATACGAAGCTGGCCGATGTCGTGAGCCAGGCGCGCGACTTCGACATGGTCGTGCTGCACACCTCCGCCCCCTCCTTCGCCTCCGACGTGAAGACCATCGAGGCGCTGAAAGAGGCCAATCCCTCCCTCAAGGCGGGGCTGATCGGCGCCAAGGTCGCGGTCGACCCGACGGGCAGCCTGCAGGCGTCCTCGGCGATCGACTTCGTCGCCCGCAATGAATTCGACTTCACCATCAAGGACGTGGCCGACGACCGTCCCTGGAGCTCCATCACCGGCCTGTCCTACCGGACGGCGGACGGCGCGCTGCATCACAATCCCGAGCGCGCGATCCTGGAGAACATGGACAGCCTGCCCTTCGTGACGCCGGTCTATCAGCGCGACCTCACCATCGAGAACTACTTCATCGGCTATCTGAAGCACCCCTACATCTCGATCTATACCGGCCGCGGCTGCAAATC
Organism: uncultured Alphaproteobacteria bacterium; assembly: GCA_963757155.1. Classification (GTDB taxonomy): domain Bacteria; phylum Pseudomonadota; class Alphaproteobacteria; order Dongiales; family Dongiaceae; genus DASXQK01. Next base: position 117,459 of record CAVWQS010000010.1, on the reverse strand, counting down.
GCGCTGCACCTTCTGCCTCTGGCCCCAGACCGTGGGCGGCCATCGCTACCGCACCCGCAGCGTCGGCCATGTGATCGAGGAGATCGCCTGGGCGCAGAAGGCCTTCCCGCAGGTGAAGGAGTTCTTCTTCGACGACGACACCTTCACCGACGATCTGCCGCGGGCCGAGGCCATCGCCCGCGAGCTGGGCAAGCTCGGCATCACCTGGTCCTGCAACGCCAAGGCCAATGTGCCGAGGGAGACGCTGAAAGTGCTGCGCGACGGCGGCCTCCGGCTTCTGCTCGTCGGCTATGAATCCGGCAATCAGCAGATCCTGCACAATATCAAGAAGGGCATGCGCATCGAGGTCGCCAAGCGCTTCACCAAGGATTGCCACGACCTCGGCATCACCATCCACGGCACCTTCATCCTGGGCCTGCCGGGCGAAACGAAAGAGACGATCGAGGAGACGATCCGCTTCGCCACCGAGATCAACCCGCACACGATCCAGGTCTCGCTCGCCGCGCCCTATCCCGGCACCTTCCTCTACAAGCAGGCGCTGGAGAACGGCTGGCTCGACAGCGCCAATGCGGAGCTGGTGGACGACCATGGCGTGCAGATCGCGCCGCTGCACTATCCCCATCTCAGCCATTCCGAGATCTTCCACTCGGTCGAGGCCTTCTACCGGCGCTTCTACTTCCGCTCCGGCAAGATCGCCTCCATCGTCGGCGAGATGGTGCGCAGCCCGCAGATGATGAAGCGCCGCCTGCGCGAAGGCGTGGAGTTCTTCCATTTCCTGAGGGAGCGCAAGGAGCTGGCGAGCTGAAGCATCTCGTCGTTACGGCCGATGATTTCGGGCTGGCGCCCGAGGTCAACGAGGCCGTCGAGGAGGCGTTTCGTCACGGCATCTTGACGGCAGCGAGCCTGATGGCGGCAGAGCCCGCCGCGGCCGACGCGGTGGCGCGGGCCAAGCATATGCCGGGCCTGCGCGTCGGCCTTCATCTGGTGCTGGTGGAAGGCCGCCCCGTGCTGCCGCCCGAGCGGGTGCCTGATCTCGTCGACGCCCAAGGCTTCTTCCGTCAGAACATGGTTCGGGCCGGCGTCGACTTCTTCTTCCGCCCCAAGGTGCGCCGCCAGCTCGAAGCCGAGATCGAGGCGCAGTTCGCCGCCTTCGCGGCAACGGGCCTTCCCCTGGACCATGTCAACGCCCATAAGCATTTTCACCTGCATCCCACCATCGCCGGGCTGATGCTGCGCATCGGCAAGCGCCATGGGGCCAAGGCCATGCGAGTTCCCCTCGAGCCCACGGGCGTGCTGGCGGCGGTGGAGACGGAGTCGAAAGGGCGCGCCGAGATGACCCGGCCCTGGGCGCGGCTGCTGCGCCGGCGCCTGGGCAAGGCCGGCATCACCACCCCCGATCAGGTCTTCGGACTGGCCTGGTCCGGCGCCATGACGGCACCGCGTCTCGCCGGGCTGCTCGCCCATCTGCCCGAAGGCCTCAGCGAGATCTATCTGCATCCCGCCAAGGCCGGCGGCTTTCCCGGTGCCGCGCCCGGCTATCGCTATGCCGAAGAGCTCGCCGCCCTCACCGATCCCACGGTCATCACGGCCGCCGGATCAACCGGCATCCGCCGCGGCGGCTTCATGGATTTCTTGCCCTCTTCGCCCTCGCCCCCCGGAGGGGGGAGAGGGTCGGGGTGAGGGGGTGTCTCCGCATCGCGATGCTCGCCTGCTCGGCCCTCACCCTCCCCATCGCTGCGCGATGGGTCCCCTCCCTCTCCCGCTTCGAAGCGCTAGGGCATTCACGGAAGTGATTCCGTTGGAAAAGCAAATGTGATTCAAGATCTTCGGTGTGGTTTGGCCGAGGGTCTTGCAATGTCATTTGGCGATATCCGGGTCGACGAGCGGGCAGAATGGCTGCTTGGGCGGATTGCGGCGACGGGGACGACGGTGCTCCGCCGGCTGGGGGAGACGCGGGCGGGCGAGATGGCGGTCCACCGCTTCCTGTCCTCGCCCTATGTCTCGGTTGAGCGGATCGTCGAGACACTGGCGGCTCGGACGGCGGAGCGCTGTGTGGGACGGCGCATCCTGGTGGTGCAGGATACGACGGAGATCAACTTCACCGACCGGGACAAGAAGCGCCGTGGGTTCGGGCCGGCGGCGAACAGGACGACGACGGGCTTCTTCATCCATCCGGTGATTGCGGTGGATGTTGAAAGCGAGGCGGTGGTGGGTCTGGTCGATGCGGCGATCTGGACGCGCCCCGAGGCACCGGCGGGCAACGAGCGCAGCCGGCCCGCCGAGGCCAAGGAATTGGCGCGCTGGCTGGCCGGTTGCAGGAGTGCGGCTGAGACCCTGGCGGGGGCGGCCCAGCTGACCATGGTGGCCGACCGGGAGAGCGACATCTATGCGCTCTTCGCCCGCAGGCCTGCGGGGCTCGATCTGATCGTGCGGGCCGCTGCGAACCGCAACTTGGCCGATGGCACGAAGCTGTTCGACGCTCTCACCGACGCTCCTTGCTTGAGCACCAGCGAGGTGCGGGTAGCGCCCCGTGGGCCAGGCGACAAGGGCCGCACCGCAATGGTCGAGCTGCGGGCCAAACGGGTCCAGATTGCCCGGCCCGACAACGGTCTCGTGGAGGACTTCCCCAAGACCATCGAGCTCAGCCTGGTCGAAGCCCGCGAGGTCAACATCCCCGCCGGGAAAACACCGCTTCTCTGGCGCCTCCTGACCACCCATCCCGTGGCCGATGCCGTTCAAGCCGAGGAGATCGTCCAGCTCTACCGCTTGCGCTGGCGCATCGAGCAGACCTTCCGAGCCCTCAAGAGCGATGGGCTCGCCCTCGAGGACAGCCAGATCATCGAGCCCGAGCGAATGTTCAACCTCGCGGCCATGGCATTGATTGCCGCGACCCGAACGACCCAGCTCGTCGACGCCCGAGATGGCAGCCCACGACCCGCCTCCGATGTCATCGACGAGAGCCTCGAGGTTCCCCTTCAGATCCTCTCCCGCAGCCTCGAGGGCAAGACCGAGCGCCAAAAGAACCCGCATCCCCTGAAGTCGCTCGCCTTCGTCTCCTGGGTTGCCGCCCGCCTCGGCGGGTGGAATTGCTACTACAAGCCCCCGGGACCAAAGACCATGCGATATGGTTGGACGCGCCTCGCCGCTACCCTCGAGGGATACATCCTCGCAACCCAAAGCCGAAATCCGTGAATCCCGTAGCTTCAAAGCGCGGTAGAGGGCCAAGTTTCCCCCTCACCCCGGCCCTCTCCCCCGTTCCGGGGGCGAGGGGGATAAAAGTCAGGGGACGGGCGCGGCGCTCGGGTCGGAGGGAGCCGTCTTCGCCGGACCCAGGAGGGCCGGCAGGAACAGCAGCGTGGCAACGAGGGTGCAGCCCAGCGACAGGGCCAGGAGGTTGCCCATGCTGGCCGTGCCGGGATGCTTCGAGAGGCAAAGGCTGCCGAAGGCGGTGCCGGTGGTGAGCGCGCTGTAGAGGATGGCGCGGGTCAGGCTCGAGGAAAGCAGATCGCCGGTGCCGTTGCGCCAGGCCATGACGAAATAGATGTTGAAGGCGACGCCGATGCCGAAGAGCAGCGGCAGCGCGATGATATTGGCGAAGTTGAGCGGCAGGCCGACGGCGACGCTGATGCTGAGGGTGGCGAGGCCGGAGAGCAGCAGCGGCAGCAAGGTGACGATCACGTCATGGAAGCGTCGCAGCACAAAGGCCAGCATCAGGGTGATGGCGAGGAAGGCCAGCACGCCCGCCTCCATGAAGGCATTGACCACGGTGCGGCTCGTCTCCAGCACGGAGATGGGCGCGCCGGTCGCCTCGGGTGCCACCTTCAGCACCGCATCGGCGAATTGCCGCATCGCCTCGTTGTCATTGGGATCGCCCTTGGGGAAAACTTCGATCCGCGCCCGCCCATCGGCCGCGATCCAATCCCCCACCAGCTGCGGCGGCAGCGTCTTTAAGGTGATCGGCTGGGCCTGCAGCGCGTCGCCGAGCTGCTTCAGCGTCGCCTTCAGCCCGGGGATGATCTGGGTTTCGGCTTCCGCGCGGCGCTGCGGCGGGGCGGCGGCGAGCGCATTTGCCAGCCGCGCAAGGCGCTTCGCACGCCGTGCCGGCCGGTCCTCGTTGCTGCCGGCGGCGGCGATGAGCGCCGCCGCGGCGTGCTTCAGCGAGGCGACGACCTGCTGGTCCGTGGGTGGCGCCTTGATCTCGTCCGGTTGCAGGGTCGGGCCGATCAGCATGGCCGCATCCTGGATGAGGGCGAGCTTGTCGTTCTGTTCCTGGGGCACGAAGCTCGCCAAAGTGATCACCTGGGCGATGACGGGCAGCTTGCTCAGCCTCTCGGCTTCCTTCTGGGCCTCGGCCAGGGAGGGCGCCAGCACCTCGATGGTATAGGGCGAGGTCGAGCGATCCTTCATCAGATCGAGGATCGTGGCGACCGATTCGGTCTTCGGGCTGCGCAGGTTAAGGGGGTTGAAATCGAAGCTGAGGCGCGGCAGCAGGACAGCGAAACAGATCGCCAGAATCCCGGCCAAGGTCAGCACCAGCCGCCGGCGGTGAATCAGGAATCGATCGAGAGGCGCCAGCCAGCGATAGCCGATCTCCCCCGCCTCCCCCCGCGGGCGCAACAGGCGCAACAATGCCGGCAGCAAGGTGAGGCTGAGGACGAAGGCCACCAGCATGCCGGTGCCCGCGATCAGCCCGAGCTCCTTGACGCCGCTGTAGTCGGTCGGCAGGAAAGCGAAGAAGCCGGCGGCGATGGAAGCCGTGGCGAGGGCGATCGAGCCGCCGACCCCCGCGCCCGCCGCCACCAGCGCCTGGCGCAGATCACCCAGGGCGTGACGCTCGGCGCGATAGCGCACGGCGAATTGGATGCCGAAATCGACGCCGAGGCCGATGAAGAGCACGGCAAAGGCGAACGAGATCGGATTGTAGGGTCCCACGGCCAGCAGCCCGAAGGCAGCGGTGATGCCGAGGCCGACCACGAGGGTGAGGAGAATGGCGAAGATGATCCGGACGGATCTGAGGGCGAGCCAAAGCAGCAGCGCCACCCCGACGACAGTCAGTATGGAATTGAGCAGGAAGCCCTGAGCGAGGGTGCCGAATTCCTCGTCGGCCAGCGGGATGCTGCCGGTGAGCCGCACCCGGACGCCATGATTCGGGCGTCAGCCCGAGCTCGCGCACAGAGGCGCGAATGGAGTCCGAGGCCTTGGCCCCCGGCTGCAGCGAGTTGTAGTCGAGGGTCGGCTTCACCAGGATGAAGCGGCGCAACTCGCGCAAGGTCGGCTGGGAGCCGGTGAAGAGCGTCCGCCAGGCGAGCGGATGCAGCTTTCCCGCCAGCACATCGGCGATCATGTCGCCGATGGCGCCCATCGGCCGCTCGAAATCCACCAGCTTGGCCTCGCCATGCTGCACCCCCTCGAGAAAGCGGGCAAAGACATCCATCAGGCCGCGCAGGCTGGGATCGGCCGCCAGCGGGCCCAGCAAGGGCTGGGCCGCGATGAGCTGATCGGTCAGATGCTTGACGTCGGCGGTCGGCAGGAACAACAGGCCGTTGCGCTGGAAGAAGGTGCCGCCGTCGGGCCGGTAGACGACGGGGAAAAGCTTGGGATCCTGCTGCAGCCGCGCCGTCAGCGCCGCGGTCGCCTGTTCCGCCAGCTCGGGCGTGAGGGCGTCGACGACGACCGCGATCTGGTCGGCCTTCATGGGAAAGGCCCGGTCGAAGGCCGCCTGATGCTGGCGCCAGGGAAGGTCCGGGGGGAAGAGCTTGACGGTGTCGGTGTCGATGGCGAAGTGATGCGTCGTATAGCTGAAGGCAGCCCCGGCGATCACCAGGAAGAGCAGCACGATCTTCCAGGCATGGCGGCAGCAGAAGTCAACGACATGGGCAAGGGCGGCAGCCGTCATCGGGATGTTCGAGAGGTCCGAGGTGATGGATCCGAGATGATGCCCGGGATCGGGGACCGCGCATAATAGTGACAAATGAAATGGCTGGCGACTGCCTCCTCCGGCAAGTCTCCGGCGACCTCTCGTCGCAGCCAGTTTCGGGCAAAACGGCCGATATACCCGGCATTTCAGACATTTGCAGAGAGTATCCCCAACGGCAATAAGGCTATAAGCGGCAATAAGCGGATGAAACGCGCCTCGAAGAGCCGCGACAAATGAGTCCGAGGCAAGTAACATGAAAGCCACAGGGGTCGCCGGGGAAGCCGCTAGCTCTTGCAGTGCGGTATTGACGACTTAAATCGGTAGACCACCGGCGATTATCCTCGCCGCCTTTGGTTTGCGCGGAAGGCGGCGGGCGGGCCCCTGGGCCGCGCAAGGCGCCTTCATCTGGCGCCCCGTGGATGAGAGTTCGTCGGAATTGGATCGAGGTGCAATTCATGCAGGTGATTCTGGCCCAGCCCCGCGGTTTTTGTGCCGGTGTCGTTCGTGCCATCGATATCGTCGAGCGGGCCCTCACGCTCTATGGACCCCCCGTCTATGTACGCCATGAGATCGTCCACAACCGCCATGTCGTCGAGCGGCTGGAGCGGATGGGCGCCCGTTTCGTCGAGGAGCTGGCGGAGGTGCCGGCCGGGGCCCATACCATCTTCAGCGCCCATGGGGTCTCCAAGGCGGTCGAGGCGGATGCGGCCGAGCGCGGGCTGGCCGTCCTCGATGCGACCTGCCCCTTGGTGGCCAAGGTGCATATCGAGGGCAAGCGCTATGTCCGCCAGGGCCGCCAGCTGATCCTGATCGGCCATGCCGGCCATCCCGAGGTCGAGGGCACGCGCGGCCAGATCGACGGTCCGGTCTATCTGGTCCAGAATGTCGGCGACGTCGCCACCCTCGCCATCGCCGACGACACGCCGCTCGCCTTCGTGACCCAGACCACCCTCAGCGTCGACGACACGCGCGCCATCATCGCGGCGCTGCGCCGCCGCTTCACCGATCTGGTGGGTCCCGACACCAAGGACATCTGCTACGCCACCCAGAACCGGCAGACGGCGGTGCGCGAGCTCAGCAAGCTCGCCGATGTGATCCTGGTGGTGGGCGCCAGCAACAGCTCCAACTCCAACCGGCTGCGCGAGATCGGCCTGGAGGAAGGGGTGCCCAGCTATCTCGTGGGCAGCGGGGCGGAGCTCGATCCCAGCTGGGTCGAAGGCGCGGAGGTGGTCGGCATCACCGCCGGCGCCTCGGCGCCCGAGGCGCTGGTCGAGGATCTGGTCGACACGCTCCGGCGCAGCGCCCCGGTCGAGGTCAGCCTGCTGCCGGGTATCGTGGAAGACGTCAAGTTCCGCTTGCCAAGTGAGTTGCTCGACGCGTAGCTAGCTCAAGATATCGCTCGAAGCCGGAACCCCGGCTCCCGGCGCGTTTGAACGTGACGATAAACCGAAGCTAAGAATGAGGCTGCAAGTGGCAATTCCGGCTCTGCAAATGGCCTATGTCGGCGCCTATGTCCTTCGCCAGCACCTGGCGCGGCGCAAGCGCTATCCTCTCGTACTCATGCTCGAGCCGCTGTTTCGCTGCAATCTCGCCTGCGCGGGCTGCGGCAAGATCGACTATCCCGACGAGATCCTCAATCAGCGCCTGAGCGTCGCCGACTGCCTGGCGGCGGTCGACGAATGCGGCGCGCCGGTGGTCTCCATCGCCGGCGGCGAGCCGCTGCTGCACCGGGAGCTGCCCAAGGTCGTCGAGGGCATCATCGCGCGCAAGAAATTCGTCTATCTCTGCACCAATGCGCTGCTGATGGAAAAGAAGATCGACCAGTACAAGCCGAGCCCCTTCTTCGTCTGGTCGGTCCATCTCGATGGCGATCAGGAGATGCATGACCGCTCGGTCTGCCAGACCGGCGTCTACGACCGCGCCGTGGCGGCCATCAAGCTCGCGAAGTCGCGCGGCTTCCGCGTCAACATCAACTGCACCTTGTTCAACGATGCCAAGGCCGATCAGGTCGCGAATTTCTTCGACACGGTCAAGGCCATCGGCGTCGACGGCATCACCGTCTCGCCGGGCTATGCCTATGAGCGGGCGCCGGACCAGCAGCATTTCCTCAACCGGACCAAGACCAAGCAGCTCTTCCGCGACATCTTCAAGCGCGGCGGCGGCGCCAAGGCCTGGTCCTTCAGCCAGTCGAGCCTGTTCCTGGATTTCCTCGCGGGCAACCAGACCTATCACTGCACGCCCTGGGGCAACCCGACCCGCACCGTCTTCGGCTGGCAGCGGCCCTGCTATCTCCTCGGCGAAGGCTATGCCAAGACCTTCAAGGAGCTGATGGACGACACGGCCTGGGACAATTACGGCACCGGCAATTACGAGAAATGCGCCGACTGCATGGTCCATAGCGGCTTCGAGGCGACCGCCGTCACCGATGCCATGCGCAAGCCGCTGAAGGCGCTGGCCGTCAGCCTGCGGGGCATCCGCACCGAGGGCAAGATGGCCCCGGACATCTCGCTGGATAAGCAGCGTCCGGCGGAATTCGTCTTCTCGCGCCATGTCGAGCACAAGGTCGCCGAGATCCGCGAGCGCGAGGCCAATGCGAAGCGGGCGCCCGCGGCGGAGTAAGCGCGGGACCCTGTCCAGCCTGGTTTCCTAATCCTCCAGCCGCGTCTGGCGGAGCCCTTTGTTGCGCGAGCGGCGGAGCTTCGTCTCGAGGCGGCGCTCCTTCGAGGCCTTGGTCGGCCGAGTCGGCCGGCGCAAGCGCGGCACCACCGTGGCTTTCCGAATCAACTCGACCAGCTTCTCCAGCGCGTCCGTGCGGTTGCGCTCCCGCGTGCGGTGGCTATGCGCGGTCAGGATCAGCACGCCCTCCTTGGTCAGGCGCTGGCCCGCCAGGCCCTCGAGGCGCCGGCGGACATGCTCGGGCAAAGAAGGGCTGCGGCGCACGTCGAAACGAAGCTGGACGGCCGTCTCCAGCTTGTTGACGTTTTGGCCCCCGGGACCGGGGGAGCGCAGAAAGCTCTCCTCGATTTCCCGTTCGTCGATGGCGATGGCGGCATTGATGCGAATCACGCCGCCGAGAGTATCATGAGCCGATATCGCGCTCGAATCGGGGGAGGAAGGAATGGCCGACTACCGTCTCTACTGCGCCGGCGTCTCGGGCAATGCCTACAAGGCCGCGTTGATGCTGAACCTCTCGGGCTGCGACTGGGAGCCGGTGGTGCTGGATTACATCGGCGGGGCCACCCGGCAGGAGAGCTTCCGCGAGGAGATCAACGAGCTGGGGGAGATCCCCGTGCTGGAGCATGGCGCCAAGCGCCTCAGCCAGAGCGGCGCGATCCTGACCTATCTCGCCGAGAAGACCGGGCGCTTCGGCGGGCGCGACGAAGATGAGAAGCTCGAGATCCTGCGCTGGATCCTGTTCGACAACCACAAATTCACCAGCTATTTCGCCACGCTTCGCTTCCTCGTCGGCATCCAGAAGACGGGCGAGACTCCCGTGACCGAATTCCTGCGCGGGCGCGCCCAGACCGCCTTCGGGATGGTGGAGAAGCATCTCGCGGGCCGCGATTTCCTGCTCGGCGACCGGCCGACCATCGCCGACATCTCCATGGTGGGCTATCTCTACTACACCGAGGAGACGGGGCTCGATCGCGCCCCCTACCCCCATATCACCGGCTGGGCCAAGCGCATCGCCGCCTTGCCGGGCTGGGCGCCGCCCTATGATCTGATGCGGGCTTAGTCGTCCCTCGCGTCGAAATCGCCGGCGAGCCTCAGGCCCTCCATCCAGGTCTCGCCCTTGCGCTTGATGACGGTGCGTGGCGCAGTTGTTCTGCTGCAAATCTATGGCCCGTCAGTTCATAAGGTCACCTTATCCTCACTCCCTCGATCCGCTGCTTCTGCAGGAAATCTACAGCGAGCGTTCGCCCTTTTCTCGGGTTGAGCCCAAGTCTGCTTTATGCTTCGCCGGATCCCGCTCTGGGGGTATCGACCTAAACGACCCAGAATATACGCTAAACGCGTAACAGTCAAGGCCCCATGAGATGCGGATCGAGGGACCGGCGGCATCGCGCGAGAGCGCCGAAGGCGGTCCGCGCATCGCCGGCGAGGCGGATCATAGCGGGGAGCTGACCGGGGCCGCGGAGCAATGCCAGCAGGATCGCGCCCAGATCCGTCCCGCCGTCCTCCCGCATGCCGGCGATGGCAGCCGGCGGAATCGCGCGCGCCGCCGGATCGCAGATCACGCGCAGCGCCGCGAAGGCCAAGCCATGGGCGGCGGCGAGGCGCGCTGCGATATGGGATTCCATGTCGACGGCGAGCGCGCCGGTCGCCGCGGCCAGCGCCTGCTTATCCGCTTGCGTCATGGCCGGCAGATCGACGCCCGCGAGATCGCCGAGGCGGGCTTCGGGCAGGCGGGCGGCCAGACGCTCACGCCAGGCCGCATCCGCCGTCCAGCGCTGGCCGCCGGCGACGACGGCTCCGGCGAGGATCGCCGTGCCGGGCGGCAGGGTCGGGTCGAGGCCGCCGGCGATGCCGAAGCTGAGGATGCCGGCGGCGCCTTCGGCAATGGCCGCTCTCGATGAGCGTGGCAAGGCGCGGCCCGCCGGCCGCCAGATGTCCGAACGCCCGGCCCCCTCGCGATCCCCGCCTCGCGGGCGAGGCCGGAAACCGCAAGGATGAAACCGGGCGCCCCTCCGCTCACAGCTGTACGGCTCACAGCCCGTACAGCACGGCGCGGGTATTGCCCTTGGTCAGATTGCGGTAGCGGGCCATGGCCCAGAGCGGGAAGAATTTCCCATAGCCGTGGTAGCGCAGATAGAAGACCCGGGGAAAGCCGGTGGCGGTGTAGCGCTCCTCCGCCCAGAGCCCGTCCTCCGCCTGATGCTGCTGCAGATAGGCGACGCCGCGGGCGACGGCGGGATGTTCGACCTCGCCCGCCGCCATCAGGGCGAGCAGCGCCCAGGAGGTCTGGGAGGCGGTGCTGGGCGCGGGCTCATAGCCCTTGTAGCCGAGCTTGTAGCTGTCGCCATCCTCGCCCCAGCCGCCGTCCGGATTCTGGATCGCGACCAGCCATTCGACGGCGCGGCGGATCTCGGGCGATTGCAGATCGACGCCCGCCGCGTTGAGCCCGGCCAGCACCGACCAGGTGCCGTAGATGTAGTTCATGCCCCAGCGGCCGTACCAGCTGCCGTCCGTCATCTGGGTGCGCAGCAGATAGGCGATGGCGGCGGCGACGGCGGGGCTGTCCTTGGTCTCGCCGAGCTGGGCCAGCATGCCGAGGCAGCGTCCCGTGACATCGGCGGTCGGCGGATCGAGCAGCGCGCCGTGATCGGCGAAGGGGATGTAGTTCAGATAGTCATGGTCGTTGTCGGCGTCGAAGGCGCCCCAGCCGCCGTTGCGGCTCTGCAGCCCCTCGACCCATTCGCGCCCGCGCGCGATCGCGGTGCCGTAATCCGCGCCGCCTTTTGCCGCCGCGCGGTCCATGGCCATGACCACCACGGCGGTATCGTCGAGATCGGGATAATGGGGATTGGCATATTGGAAGGCCCAGCCGCCCGGCCGCACATTGGGGCGCTGCACGGCCCAGTCGCCCACGGTCTCCAGCTCCTGGAGCGGCTTCAGCCAGTCGAGGCCCCTGACGGCGCTGCCGGCGGCGCGCTCGCCGCCTGCTTCCATCAGGGCATGGCAGACCAGGGCCGTATCCCAGATCGGCGAGAGACAGGGCTGGCAATAGGCCTCGTCCTCCTTGACCACCACCAGCTTCTCGATCGAGCGGCGGGCGAGCACGACCCGCGGATCGTCATGGGGATAGCCCAGGATCTCGAACATCATCACGGTATTGGCCATGGCGGGGAAGATCGCCCCCAGCCCGTCCTCGCCGTTGAGACGCTCGATGACGAAAGCGGCGGCGCGATCGATGGCGCGCCGGCGCGGCTTTCCCGGGAACAGCGGCTCGACCCGGCGCAGCACCCGGTCGATGGCGCCGAAGATGGCCGACCAGGGCTGCACCTGATGCGGCCCCTTGGGCCAGTCGCGCACCCGCTCCGGCGGCACCACGAAGAGCTCGGCGATCCCGATGCCGCGCGGATTGCGCGCCCGCGGCTTCAAGGCCATGAGCACGAGGAGCGGCACCAGCACCGTGCGGGCCCAATAGGAGATCTTGTCGAGATGGAAGGGAAACCAGCGCGGCAGCAGCATGATCTCCACCGGCATCACCGGCACGCCGCGCCAGGGGACCTGGGCGAAGAGGGCGAGCATGGCACGGGTGAAGACATTGCAGGTGGCGGCCCCGCCATGGGCGAGGATCGCCTCGCGGGCCCGGACCATATGGGGCGCGTCGACCGAATCGCCGATCATCTTGAGGGCGTAGTAGGCCTTCACGCTGGCGCTGATATTGAAGGCGCCCTCATGGAACAGCGGCCAGCCGCCATGGGCGGCCTGGATGCGCCGGAGATAGCGGGCGATCTTCGCTTCGAGCGCGAGGTCCGCCGGCTCGCCCAGGAAATGCTTCAGCAGGACATATTCGGCCGGAATCGTGGCATCGGCCTCGAGCTCGAAGACCCAATGGCCGTCCTCGCGCTGGAGCGCCAGGATGGCCTCCGTCGCCCGGCCGATCGAGCCTTCGAGATCGGCCGGCGAGACGGCTGGGTCGGCAATTGAAGGTTGCACGGAGGAGAAGGCCTGCATCGCTGTTCCTGGGACTCTCAGGCTTTACCCGGCCGCCGCCCCACTCACAACCCCTTTGATACAAGGGATTCGGCCGCCCGGTTGCCGGAGCGGATCGCCCCCTCGATGGTGGCCGGCAGGCCCGTCGCCGTCCAATCGCCCGCCAGACGCAGATTGGGCCAGCGCGTTTCGGCCCCCGGCCGCCTCGCCTCCTCCGCCGGCAAAGCGGCAAATGTGGCCCGGCGCTCCTTGACGATCTGCCAGGCCGGCAGGCTGGCCCCGAGGCCGGTGAGGGCCGCCACCTCGCCCCAAAGCTCGCGGGCCAGATCCTCGCGATCCCTGTCGATCAGCCGGTCGGCGCCGCTGATGGTGACCGAAAGACGATTCTCGAAGGCGAAGAGCCATTCGACCGTGCCGCCGATGACGCCGAGGATGGGCGGCCAGCCCGGCGGGGCGTCGATCTTGAAATGGGCATTGAGGATGGCCCGGAAGCTCTCCGGCGCCGTGATCTCCGGCAGCAGCGCCTTGGCCACGGGCGCGGGCAAGGCAAGGATCGCCGCATCGCCGGGCGCCAGCGCCACGGCCTCCTCGCCGAAATCGAGCGCGCTCACCCGCCCCTCGGCAGATGCGACCCGGCGCAGGCGATGGCCGAAGCGCAAGGCGACGCCGCGGGCCTGAAGCCAGGCGAGCGCCGGATCGATGAAGGCGGTGGAGAGGCCTCGTGCCGCCACCAGAGGCCGGCAGGCCTCGCCGCCCCTGAGCAGCGTCTCCTTCAGGATCGTGCCGGCGAGACGGGCGGAGGCGGGCTCCGGCTCGGTATTGAGGGCGGCCAGCAGCAGGGGCCGCAGGAGACGGTCATAGACCCGGCCGCGGCAGGCCATGACCTCGGCGATGCTGGCCTCGGGGCCTGCGGTCAGCAGCCGCCAGGCGCCGAGATAGTCCAGCGCCCCGGTCCCCGGCACGCGGGCCCGGGCGGAGAAGATCCACCAGGGCAGCCGCCCGTCATTGATCTCGATGCGCCAGCGGCTGCCATCGGCGAGATCGGCGAAGTCGAAGCTGGCATGCGCCGGCCCGAGGAGAGCGTCGTCGGCGCCGATGCGCCGCAGAAATTCCAGTGCTGCATGATTGGCCGAGAGCAGGAGATGATTGCCGTTGTCGATCACCTGATCCAGCGCCGGCTCGTAGTAAGAGCGGCAGCGCCCGCCGGCGTGATCCGTCGCCTCATGCAGGACGATCTCGGCACCCTCCTCGGCGAGGCGGACCGCCGCGGCCAGCCCGGCGAGCCCGGCGCCGACGATATGGAGGACGGGACGCGGCATCAGAAGAATCTGTCGGCGAGAAGCATCCAGATAAGCCGGGCGCGGCCGATCTTCACGCGCTGGCGCGGCGCGCGCCAGCCCTGGCGGGTCATGCGCTCGAGGATATGGCGATAGACCTTGGCCATCAGCCGGGGCGCCAAGGTGGCGCGGCGCGGGCAGCGGGCGATGATGGCGCCGGCGGCGGCGAAATGCCCGCGGGCGCGCGCGGCGACCACGGCGCAGGCGCGGTCCAGCGCCGGATCGGCCAGCACCGCCGCGGGATCGCGCGCGGCGATGCCCGCATCCTCGAGGGCCTCGCGCGGCAGATAGAGCCGGCCGACCGCGGCATCCTCATCGAGGTCGCGCAGGATATTGGTGAGCTGCAGAGCGCGGCCGAGCTCATGGGCGAGATCGCGCCCCTCCGCCTCGCCGAGGCCGAAGATCCTGACGGAGAGGCGGCCCACGGCGCTGGCGACGCGATCGCAATAGAGATCGAGGGTGGCGAAATCCGGCGCCCGGATATCCTGCTCGACATCCATTTCCATGCCGTCGATGACGGCGAGAAAATCCTCCCGCGCCAGGCCGAAGCGCTGGGCCGTGGCGGCGAGCCGGCCGAGGCCGGCCGGCGGCTCGCCGGCATAGAGGCGGTCGATATCGGCGCGCCAGCGCTCGAGGCCGGCGCGGCGTTCGGCTTGCGGGGCCTCGCCATCGGCGATGTCGTCGACGGCGCGGCAGAAGGCATAGATCTCGTACATCGCGTCGCGCTGCGGGGCGGGCAGCACGCGCATGGCGGTATAGAAGGAGCTGCCCGAGCTGCGGGCCGCCGTGCTCGGCGGCCCCTCGGCCGCCGCGGTCTCCATCGCCTCGCTTGCCGCCGTCGTCTGGGTCATGGCCGATGCCCCGAGACGGGCTTCACCGCCGGGCGATGGATGAGGCGGCTCAGCAGCGTCTGCCCCATGGCCAGGAGCGCCAGCGGCGCCGAATTCGAGACCCGAGAGATGAACGCGCTCGCTCAAGGGATCGCGCTGGGCGAGACCGGCGGTGAGGCGCGCCGCCAGGCGATGGATCACGGAAACCTCCAAAGCGAGGCGCCGGTCGGCGATCTGGAGGGCGAAGGGCGCGGCCTCCCTTAGGAGCACCTCCGTGCGTGCCGCCAGATCGCGGATGCAGGCGAGCAGCGCGGGCGAGGCATGTGACGCCGCCAGCGCCTCGGGGCTGCTGCCCGCGGCGGCAAAGGCATCGCCAGGGATATAGACCCGATCGAGATCGCGATAATCCTTTCCGCAATCCTGCAGATGGTTGATCACCTGCAGCGCCGCACAAAGGGCATCATTGGCGGGCCAGGTCGAGCGCGCCTCGCCATGGACATCGAGGACGAAGCGTCCGACCGGCATGGCCGAGAAGGCGCAATAGTCCATCAGGTCGTCCCAATCGACGTAGCGATGCTTGGTCACGTCGAGACGAAAGGCGCTCAGCAGATCGAGCGCGTGGCGCGGCGGCAGGCGGCGGAGCATCAGCGCGTCGCGCAGCGCCACGCCGGCGGGCTCGCTGTCATCGCGCCCCAGCAGCGAGCGCTCCAGCCGGTCGAGCAGGGCCAGCTTCTCCTCGGGCGGCAGGCTCGCATGATCGGCCACGTCATCGGCGGCACGCACGAAGCGGTAGAAGGCGAGGATGATGGGCCGGTGATGCGGGGCGATCAGCCAGGAGGCGACGGGAAAATTCTCGTCGCGATGACCCTTGCCCGAGCTGACGGCCTCCGCGGCGGCGCTCATGCGGGCCATGCGCCACCTTTCCAAAACATCCCCTCCCCCCTTGCGGGGGAGGCGTTAGGGAGGGGGGTCGGATCCGCGTCCGCGGATCCGCATGGGCCTGTGATGGCCTCAGTTGCATTGTCGTGGTCTATGGCCACCCGCACCCCGGCCCTCCCCCGTCAATGCGCGGGCCTCACGGCCCGCAGGGGGAGGGGGAGAAAGCAGGGCAGCGCGATCGACGATTCGCACTTTCGCGAGGGTGACGGACGAATAGAACTCATGCCGCCCCCGAGGCGCCGGGGGCCTGGGCGCGGCCCTTCCAGAAGCCGCCGCGGCCGCGCCAATGCTGCCAGGCGGAATCGAGGGTGAAGAGGAGGTAGAGCGCGGCGATGGCCGGCAGCGCCAGCCCCCAGAGCGGCGAGAGGCGGTAGAAGCGCAAGACCGGCTGGAAGGCCAGCGCCATGGCGACCCAGGCCGCCAGGGCCAGCAGCCAGGCGCTGCCGAAGAAAACGAGGAGCGGCGGCACGAGATATGTGACGACCATGCCGAGCGCCGTGCCGATGAGCAGCAAAGGCGAGAAGCGGAGCTGGGCATAGGCCGAGCGGGCGACCATGCGCCGGATCTCGCCGATCCCGGCATAGGGCCGGAGGCTTCGCACCCGCTCGGTCAGGGTCAAGCGGATCGGGCCCCGGGCCTTCAGCCGGCGGGCCAGCGCGCAATCGTCGATGAGCTCGCCGCGGATCGATTCGATTCCTCCGGCGGCGAGCAGCGCCTCGCGCCGCGCGAGCATGCAGCCGCCGGCCGCCGCCGCGATGGGGCGCGCCGGCCGGTTCACCCAGGCGAAGGGATAGAGCATCTGGAAGAAGAAGATGAAGGCGGGGATCAAGGCGCGCTCCGCCGGACTGGCGCAGGTGAGCTTGGCCATGCGGGAATTGAGGACGAGCCCCTCGGCCGCGGCCTCCGCCACCAGCCCCGTCACCGTCTCGGGCGCATAGGCGATATCGGCATCGGTCAGCAGCAGGAAATCCGCCGGCGCCGGCCGGGCCAGCACATGATCGATGCCCTGCTGCAGCGCCCAGAGCTTGCCGGTCCAGCCCGCGGGCAGCGGCCGGCCGGCGAGCACCGTCAGACGCGCCGAGGCGCCCAGCGCCGCCGCGGCCTGGCGTGCCGTCTCGGCCGTGCCGTCGCTGCTCTGATCATCCACCAGCACGACATCGAGCCGGCCGGCGAAATCCTGGGCCAGCAAAGAGGAGATGGCGCTTCCCACCACATCGGCCTCGTCGCGCGCCGGGATCACGGCGGTCACCGCCGGCGGGCTGCTGTCCGGCAGCTTGGGGACGACAGGCGGATCGCGTTCGGCCGCGCGCCAGAAGCCGCCCCGGGCCAGCAGCAGATAGGCCCAGATCGCCAGGGACAGGGCCGCGAGAATTGTGGCGATGCTCACGTGAGTTTTCCCGCTTTGCGAAACCAGTCGATCGCCTCTGCCAGGCCTTCGCCATAGGGCCGGGCCCGATAGCCCAGCTCCTGCTCCGCCTTGGCCGAGGAGAAGACCATGCGATACTTCGCCATGCGCAGCCCGTCCAGTGTCACGAAAGGCTCGCGCCCCGTCACCCGCGCCCCTGGCTCGGCGAGCCAGGCCAGAGGATAGAGCGGCGGGCGCGGAATGCGCAGCCACGGCGGGCGCCGGCCGACGATCCGGGCGATGTCGCCCAGGAGCTCGGCCAAAGAGGCGTTCTGGCCCCCCAGGATATAGAGCTCGCCGACCCGCCCGCGCTCGAAGGCCGCCAGATGCCCCGCCGCCACATCCTCGACATGGACGAAATTGAGCGAGGTGTCGACATAGCCCGGCATGCGGCCGCTGGCGGCCTCGACGATGATGCGGCCCGTGGGGGTGGGCTTGATGTCGCGGGGGCCGATGGGCGTGGAGGGGTTGACGATGACCGCCGGCAGGCCGCGCTCGGCCACCATCTTTTGCACCACCCGCTCCGCCGCCACCTTGCTGCGCTTATAGGCGCCGATGGCCCTCGCCTCGCGTCAGCGCATCCCGCTCCGTCGCCGGGGTGCCGTCGGGGTTGAGGGCCAGGGTCGCCACGCTGCTGGTATAGACGATCCGCTCCAGCCCCTGGCGCAAGGCGGCCTCCATCACCGCTTCGGTGCCGATCCGATTGTTGCGCAGGATCTCCGCGGGATCGCGGGCCCAGAGGCGGTAGTCGGCGGCGACGTGGAAGAGGTTGGTTGTACCCGCCATGGCGCGGTCGAGGGAAGCGGGATCGCGCATATCGCCCTCGACGACCTCCAGATCGAGGCCGGCGAGATTATCCCTGCGGGCTCTGGGCGCGCACCAAAGCGCGGACCTCATGGCCCGCCGCGATCAGGGCGCGGGCCACCGCCGAGCCGACGAAGCCGCTGGCGCCGGTGACGAGGGTGCGGCCCCCCTTCCCCCTTGCCCCCCGAAAGGGGAAGAGGGCCGGGGTGAGGGGGTCTATCGGCAGGCATGTCCTTCGATCCGCCTCGCGCTGGAACCGGCACCCCCTCACCCTGCCCTCTCCCCCGTTCCGGGGGCGAGGGTAAGCAGAGAAAGGGGGCGAGGGCGAATATGGGTCACGGCGCTCTGATTCACCAGGGCGCGCCAGAACCCCGCGAGCCGGTCAGCCGGCCGCGGCGGCCTCCGGGCGGGAGGCGAGATAGGCGCGGATGATCCGCGCGGCATCGGTGATGTCGGCTTCGATGGCGCCGCGGGCACCTTTGACATTGTGCTTGGCGAGGTGATCCAGGAGCTCGCGGTGATGGTCCTGGGCCCCCTCGAAGCCATATTCCGCGATCGCGAGATTGAGCAGCGGCCCGGCCTGGAGCCAGAGGGATTCGATCATCTGCAGGGCGATGGGCATGCCCGCCGCCTGGTAGAGGGTGAAGTGGAACTCCTGGTTCTTGGCCAGATATTCCCCGACATTCTTCATCCGGTTCATTTCCGTATGGGCCTGCTGCAGGCGGCGCAGGGCCTCGCGGGAGAGATGCTGGGCCCCGGCCTCGGTGGCGAGGCCCTCCAGCGCAATGCGCAGGCGGCTGATCTCGTCGAAGCGCTCCGCCGTCATCAGCGGCAAGGTGACCGAGCGGGTGGGCAGCATCTCCAGGGCTCGTTCGGCGACGAGCCGGCGCAGCGCCTCGCGCACCGGCATCGGGCTGGTCCCCAGCGCCGTCGCCATGGCGCGGATGGTGATCGTGGCCCCGGGGCGGATCGCCCCGGACATGATCGCCTTTTTCAACTCGAGATAGGCCCGGTCATGCAGCGTCTCCCGCTCCAGCTTGGAGACCTGGAAATCGGGATTGGCGATGCTGCGCACTTTCATGATGTCGTCACCCATGGGTCGTTTTACCCCCGCCCGCAACTCGTCCAAACGGCGGACAGCTTGAACTCGATTTCAGAGCCAACCATAGTATCTCTTTTGACGTGATCACAAATCACTAATATCGCCGTCACGCCATGCCGGACCTCCGTCAGGGGGCCGGAAGCGAGGGCGGATCAGGGAATGGCTTCGACGCGGGAGGGATGCCCTTCGGGCAGGCCCTCCATAACCAAGGGAGGCTGCACTCATGAAGCTCACAGAATCCAACGCTGTCGCGCCGCGTCTTTCTCACGACCACGGCGATCGCCGCCGGTGTCGCCGCCACGGGCCTGATCGCCCGGCCCGCCTTCGCCGGGACGCTCGACGACATTCGCCAGAAAGGCGTGCTGACGGTGGGCACCGGCGTCATGGGCTCCAAGCCCTGGATCTGGAAGAACCAGGATGGAACCCTGGCCGGCATGGACTACGACATGATCCAGTACATCATCAAGAAGCTGGGCATTCCCAAGGCCGAGTTCGTGGCCGTCGAATGGGAGACGCTGATCCCCGGCCTCAAGGCCAAGCGCTGGGACATCATCTTCTCCGGCATGACCATCACCGAGGAACGCCGGCAGGGCGCGGGCATCGAGTTCTCCCGCCCCTATTACTTCGAGAGCGACCGCATCGTGGTGAAGTCGGACTCGCCCTACCAGAAGCCGGAGGATCTCGCCGGCAAGATCCTGGCCGTGCCGATCGGGACGGTGGAGGAGATCCAGGGCAAGGCGCTGGTCGCCAAGGGCATCGGCGGCGAGGTCAAGGCCTTCAACGATGTTTCCACCTGCTTCCTGGCGCTGCAGAGCGGCCAGGTCGATGCGGTGATCATGGACAACACCAGCACCGCCGGGCAGATGGAAGTGACGCCCAATATGCGGACCATCGGCGGCGTCTACAACCTCGCCGCCGATCCCAAATGGCAGGCGGCCCAGGACAAGGCCGCCTACAAATACGGCGGTGACGGCGCCGGCATCCGCAAGGAGGATACCGACCTTCTGGCCGCGGTGAACCAGGCCCTCGACGACATGGATGCCGACGGAACGCGCGAGGCGATCCTGAAGAAATACAACGTCTGGGACGCCTCTCTCACCAAGGAAGCGATCATGACCAAATAGGCGTCGCCGCCGATCGCGGAACGCTCAGCGGCGATAGCGTAGGATACGGGCGTCACGGCCGGGGGGCCGTGGCGCCCGCTTCACATCGGCAAAGGGGAAAGCGGCCTCATGTGGTATTTCTTCACCCAATTCGTGCCGGATCACCTGGTCTATCTGCTGGAAGGGGCCGTGGTGACCCTGGAGCTCTGCTTCGTCAGCATGGCGCTGGGCATCGCCATCGGCGTCGTCTCGGCGATCCTGGCGATTGCCGGCGGCCGGGTGATGAAGGGCTTCGTGCGCATCTATGTCAGCATCTGCCGCGGCGTGCCGCTGATCGTGATCCTGCTCTTCATCTATTTCACCTTGCCCGATCTGGGCTTGCGCCTGCCGGCCTTCTGGGCCGGGGTGCTGGGGCTCAGCGTCAATCTCGGCGCTTATCTCAGCGAAGTCTTCCGGGCCGCGATCCTGGCGGTCGATCAGGGCCAGACCCAAGCCGGCCTCTCCCTTGGCCTCCGCCGCATCCAGATCTATCGCAAGATCATACTGCCCCAGGCGGCCATCATCGCCGTGCCCACGGTCGGCGGCTATTTCATCTCGCTGCTCAAGGACTGCGCCTTGGTCTCCTTCATCTCGGTGGACGAGCTGCTGCGCCACGGCACCTACATCATCTCGGCCACCTTCCGCAGCATGGAGACCTATATGCTGGTGGGCGCCATCTATTACGTCATGAGCGTGGTCGCCGCGCATCTCATCCGCAGTCTCGAGACGCGGTTGCGCCCCGCTTATCTCAGGGTGTGAGGTCGCGATGTCACGCGTGAAAGTCGGCCTGATCGGCTGCGGCTTCATCGCCGAGCTGCATATGCAGGCCTATCGGCGGGTCTATGGGGTGAATGTCGAGGTAGCCGCCGTTTGCGCGCGCGGCGAGCACGTCGTCGATTTCGCCAAGCGCCATCGCATCGCCGCGACCCATCGCGATTATCGCGCCCTCATCGCCGACAAGACGATCGATGTCATCGATATCTGCACGCCGCCGGCCCTGCATGGCGCGATGATCGTGGAGTCCATGCAGGCGGGAAAGCATGTCATCTGCGAGAAGCCCTTCGCCGGATATTTCGGACGCCCGGGCGATCCCGAGCCCATCGGCAAGCAGGTGGCGAAATCGGCGATGTATCAGCGGGTGCTCGAAGAAATGGACGCCACCGCCGATATCGTGCGCCGCAGCGGCCGGCTGTTCATGTATGCCGAGGACTGGATCTATGCGCCGGCGGTGACCAAGACGGCCGAGATCGTGCGGGCGAGCAAAGACAAGATCCTGTTCATGAAGGCGGAGGAGAGCCATAGCGGCTCTCACGCCGCCCATGCCGCCCATTGGTCCCTGACCGGCGGCGGCTCGCTGATCCGCATGGGCTGCCATCCCCTCTCCGCCGTGCTCCATCTGAAGCAGGTGGAAGCCGCGGCCCGCGGCGAGACCATCACGGCCACCACCGTCACCGCCGATACCGGCAATCTCGCCGCCGGGCTCAAGCCGGAAGAGCGGCCCTTCATCAAGGCGAGCCCCGTCGATGTCGAGGATTGGGGCATGCTGAGCCTCAGCTTCTCCGACGGCAGCAAGAGCACGATCTTTTCCGGCGATATGATCCTGGGCGGGGTGCGCAATCTCGTCGAGACCTATACCAGCGGCGGCGTGCTGCTCGCCAACATCACGCCCAACAATCATCTCGTGAGCTATCTGACCGACGAATTGAAGCTCGACGGCGTCTATATCACCGAGAAAGTGGATCGCAAGACGGGCTGGCAATTCGTCTGCCTGGAGGAGGAATGGACGCGGGGCTATCTCCAGGAGATCCAGGATTTCATGGAATGCGTCGCGCTCGGCCGCCAGCCCCTTGCCGGGCTGGATCTCGCCTTCGAGACCATGAAGATCATCTATGCCGGCTATTGGTCGGCGGAAGACGGCCGGCGGATCTCGCTCTGAGGGGCAGGCCCTGATGAAGGCCGGTCGAGGGCCTTGCCACTCGCCCCGGACCCCGGCTTTCGCCGGGGTGACGGAAGAGTAAGGTTAAATCGTCTCGTGTTACTGTCGTCATCCGACGAGAGTAGGAAGGCCTTTCCACTTCACTGCCGTCATTCCGGCGAACGCCGGAATCCAGGGCCACAGGCAGGGTGAGTGCCACTCGCCCCTGGACCCGGCTTTCGCCGGGGTGACGGAAGAGTGGGATTAAATCATTCCGCCCTGATGCCCTAATCCGACGAAGGTAAAGAAAGGCCTTTCGAATAGGGCGCGCGCCTAAGGCGCGATCTCTTCCAGCGCCGCGCTCATCCCTTCCCTCGCCTCCTCCAGCGCCTTATCGGTGATGGCGGTGGCCATGGAGACCATGCCGCCTGGCCCCATCTGCACGCCGTGGTTCAGGCAGGCGAGATGGAAGCGGTCGACGAGATCGGGATTGGGCAGCTCGGAGCCCGGCCGCGGCTTGGTGGTGGTGAAATAGAGCCCCATGACCGAGCCCTCGTTCAGCACATAGAGCGGCACGCCCAGCGATTTGGCCTTGGCCTCCAGCGCCGCCTTCAGCCGGTCGGCCTGGGCGTCCATGCGGTCGATGCTCTCCTTGGTCAGATGCTCGACCGTGAGGCGGCCGGCGACGCTCGCCAGCACATTGCCGTTGAAGGAGCCGCCGTGATAGAGCCCCTCGCTGCCGCGGGCGGGATCGGCCATGTCCATGATCTCGGCCCGGCCGCCCACCGCGCCGGCCGGCATGCCGCCGCCCATGAATTTGCCGAGGAAGGTGAGGTCGGGCGCGAGGCCGAACTTCTCCGCCGAGCCGCCGAGGGCAAGGCGGAACATCAGGCAATCGTCGAGGATGAACAGCGCGCCATGGCGGTGCGCGGCTTCCTGGGCGCGGTTGAGGAATCCCGGCAGGGCCGGCATGACGACGCCGGTATACATGACCGGCTCCAGCATCACCGCCGCGATCTGGCCCTTGTAGCGCTCCAGCGCCCGCTCGATGGACTCGATCTCGTTGAATTCGGCGAGCAGCGTATGGCCGGGGATCTCGCCCTGACCGTGCAGCCCGGCCTCGAGATCGCTATAGGTGCCGTGATAGCCGCCGCGCGCCTTCAGGATCAGGGAACGGTGGGTGAAGGCGCGCGCGAGCTTCACCGCCAGCATGCCGGCCTCGGTGCCCGAGTTCGTGAACAGCACGCGCTCGAAGGTCTTGATCCGGCCGATCAGGGTCTCGGCGAATTCGATCTGCGGTTGCGAGGTGCCGAGCCAGGCCCAGCCGTGAGGTGCGATCCGGGCCAGCGCTTCGGCCACCGGGGGAAAGGCATGGCCGTGGATCAGGCTGAGGCCGTTGTAGTTCAGATCGACATAGCGATTGCCGTCGACATCCCAGAGATAGGGTCCCTCGCCGCGCTGATGGATGACGGGATAGGGCGGGAAATAACCGAAATTCCGGGTGAGCCCGCCGGGCATGCTGTTGCGCGCCCGCGCCAGGAGTTCGGCGGAGCCCGGCGTGCGGGCACGATAGGTCTCTTCGATGCTGTTGCTCGCCATGATTTGGATACGGCCCCCCGTTAGCGGCTGTTGGTCAGCGTTTGGTCTTGATCACGGCCACGGCGTCGATCTCGAGCCGGGCATTGGCGAGCAGCCCCGCCACCTGGACGGTGGCGCTCGCCGGCGGATTCACGGGGAAGGCGACCCCGCGCGCCTTGGAATAGGCGGCGTAATCCGCGAGGTCGGTCAGGTAGCAGGTGATCCGCACCACATCCTTCATGCCCGCCCCAGCCCGCTCCAGAACCTTGGCTACATTGGCGAAGCAGAGGCGGGCCTCCTCCTCGAAGCTCGCGGCCGTCACCTTCAGGACCTTCTCATGGCCGACCTGGCCCGAGACATGGATGGTGGTGAACTCGCCCGTCTCGACGACGACGCCATCGCTGATGGTGGGAATGAAGGGGTTCGGGATGTGCTTGAACATCGTGAGCCTCCCAGATGGTTTCTTGTGATCACAAGCCATGTGATCCTACTGGTGGACGAGCGGCGGAGTCAACGAGGTGGCGCGTAAGGCGACATCGCCAGCTCCTCGCCCATGATGACGCTGCGGTAGGGCGCCTCCTCCCCGAAGCGCTTGACCAAGGCCAGCACCACCGCTTTGCCCAACGAGGGGATGACGGCGCCACCGGTGATATGCCCGGCCGGGCGGCGCTTCCACAGCACCGGCGCATTGGCATAGATCCCGGCCTCGGTCCGATCGAGGGTGAAGGCGCGGAGCTCCAAAGGCGGGCGCGTCTTGCGCTGGCGCAGCAAAGCGCCGCGGCCGATGAAACCGCGATTGCCGGTGGGATCGAGCACGGCATCGAGCCCGGTTGCGACGGCAGAAAGCTGCGGCGTGGCCTCGATGCCGAAGCGCGGCCGGCCCCGGGCGATGTCGAGGGCCTCCTGCGCCAGGCTGCCGGCCGGCGAGAGAGAGAACCCGCACCGGCGGCGGTGAGACGCTCATGGAGGTCGGCGGCGAACTCCGTCGCCACCAATATGTAAAAGCCGTCCGTCACTTCGCCCGGCAGAAGCAAGGCGGGTGCATAGCCGAGCTCGCAGGCGAGCATCCGGCCGGCGAGGGCCTGGAGATCGCCACCGAAGCTTTGCAGCAAGGCCAAAGCGCGCGGGCCCTGCAGCGCGAGCGCGGCGAAGCCCGAGGTGACATCGACGAGAGTCACCCCGCTCGCCGGCTTGTGCCAATCGATCCAGGAGGCGAGCCGCGTGATCTGCTCCGGTCCGGCCAGGAGCAGAAAGCTCTCCGCCCCCAGACGAACGACCGTCGGCAGGGCCTCGACCCCGCCCCGCGAATTCAGCATCGGCGCCGCGACGACAGCACCGATGGCGAGATCGACGATCGCACCCGAGAGCTTGCGCAGCAGCGCCTCGGCCTTGGGGCCTTCCAGCCGCAGCTTGGCATCGCTGGAACGGTCGAAGAGGGCGACGCCGGTTTCCGCCGCCGCGACCTCGCGGGCGACATGATCATAGCCGTCACCGGTGCCCTGCCCTGAAGGCTCGAACCAGATCGGCCGCTCCCAGCCGACGACGGTGACGAATTTCGCGCCGGCCGCAACCAGCCCGGCATGGATCGGCGAACGGCGGATCATCCGCGCCTGATCGAAATCCAGCGCCGCCGTGGCGCGGCGGCACATATGGCTCACCACCTCGCTCGCGCGGTCGCGGGCATAGGCCGTCACGCTCTGGCTGTCGGCGAAGCGGCGGTTCTCCAGCCGCGTGGCGTCGAGGCTGGGCCGGCCTTCCACGATCCATTCGGCGGTGAGCTTGCCGGCGGCGGCGGAGAGTGCGATGCCGCTGGAATTCATGCCCGTGGCGAGGAAGCAGCCGCGCACCGCCGGCGTCTCGCCCAGCAGCATCTGCATATCCGGGGTGAAGCTCTCGGGCCCGTTGAGCAAGGTGCGGATCTCGGCCTTGTGCAGCACCGGGAAGCGCTCCAGCGCCACGGTCATATTGGCCTCGACCTGGTCCCAATTGCCGTCGAGCAGGCCGAAGGAGAAATCGCGCGGCAGCTCGGCCGGGGTGATGGGAATGGCATTGCGGTCGAAGAAGCCGACCAGCAGGCCGCCCACATCCTCGCGGCCATACATCCGCTCGTCATAGGAGAGGAACAGCGGCATGTCGCGGGTCACGACGTCGAGCGGCTTGGTCAGGATGTAGAGATGCTGGACGGCATGCAGCGGCACCTTGATGCCGATCATCCGCCCCAGCACCGGCGACCACAGCCCCGCCGCGATGACCACGTTCTCGCAATGGATCTCGCCCGCCGCCGTCACGACCGAGGCGATGCGCCCGCCCTTGACCGTCATGCCGGTCACGGCCGAGTCCTCGAAGATGCGGGCGCCGCGCAGCTTCGCGCCGCGGGCGAAGGCCACGGCGAGATCGGTCGGGTTGATGCGCCCGTCGCTGGGAATCCAGACGCCGCCGACGATGCCCTTCTCGCTGACGATGGGCAGCTTCTCCACCACCTGCTTCGGGTTCAGATATTCGATCTCGAGCCCGCGGGCGCGACCCAGGGCCGGCAGGCCGCGATAGACCGGGAGGCGCTCGGACTCCGTGGTGAACATGACCCGGCCCGTCTGGCGCCAGCCCAGGGCCTGGCCGGTCTCGGCCTCCAGCCGGGGATAGAAGTCGACGGCGTAGCGGATCATCTCGCCGATCAGGGGATCGGCACGATAGGTCTCCATATTGCCGGCGGCATGCCAGCTCGTGCCGCTGCCGATCTTGGCGCGCTCCAGCAGCACCACATCGCGGCAACCCAGGGCCGCCAGGTGATAGGCGACGCTGGCCCCCACCACCCCGGCGCCGATGACGACGACTTGAGCATGACTAGGAACTGTCTCGGCCATGGCGCCTGGGTCCTCCCCCGAAAAGCTAGGCGTGTTGACAATGGTTCGCATGGACCATAGCATCACATGTCGCGTGATCACAATTGCCGGCGGCGTCAAAAACGAATTCCGCGCCGGCTTGCGGGGATTAGGGAGGTCGGGAAAGCGATGAATTGCGCTGAGCCCGCTGCCGCGCATGCGGCAGCAACCCATTCCATCGCGGCGACGGCCGCGGCTCCCACGGTCGAGACCTTCGACCCCATCCTGCTGTCGGTCATCTCGAGCCGGATCGAATCGATCATCCGCGAGATGACCAATACGGTCATGAAGGCCAGCCGCTCCAGCGTCATCAAGAACGCCCGCGACATGTCCTGCGGGATCCTCACCTATGACAGCCGCCTGGTCTGCGTCGAGGAAGCGCTGCCGATCCACATCACGGCGCTGGAGCTGACCACCCGGCCGATCGTCGAGCTCTTCGAGGACATCAAGGAGGGCGACGCCTATCTCAACAACAGCCCCTTCTATGGCGGGACCCATCACGCCGATCTGACGCTCTGCGTTCCGGTCTTCTTCGAGGGCGAGCCCCTCTTCTGGACGCTGGCGCGCTCCCACCACGCCGATATCGGCGCGCCGGAGCCCACCACTTATCTGCCCTATGCCAAGACCATCTACGAAGAGGGCATGCATTTCCCCTGCGTGCGCAGCCAGGAGAACTTCAAGGACAAGGCGGACATCATCCGCATGGGAATGCAGAAGATCCGCGTCAACAACATCTGGTATGGGGATTATCGCGCCCAGGTCGGCGCCTGCCGCACCGGCGAGCGGCGCCTGAAGGAGCTGGCCGCCCAATATGGCGCGGCCACGATCAAGGCCTTCATCGAGGCCTGGATGGATTACGGCGAGCGCCGCGCCATCGCCGCCATCCGCCAGCTGCCGGCGGGCAGCTTCACCTATGAGGTGCGCCACGATCCGGTGCCCGGCGTCTGCGACGAGGGCATTCCCATTCGGGCTACCGTGACCATCGATCCCGAGGCGGGGTTGATCACGGTGGACGCCCGCGACAATCCGGATTGCGTGCCCGGCGGGCTCAATCTTTCCGAGGCCTGTGCCACGGCTGCCTGCCGCATCGGCGTCTTCTACAACATCGATTCGAGCATGCCGCACAACCACGGCAGCGCCGGGCGCATCGTCCCGCTGCTGCGCGACGGCTGCGTCGTCGGCCGGCCGCAGCATCCCATCGGCACCTCCTGCGCCACCAGCAATTGCATGGAGCGCCTGGCCAATGCGGTGCAATGCTGTTTCGCCCAGATCGGCAAGCCCTATGGCATGGCCGAAGGCGGCGGCAATTTCTCCGCGGCGCTCGGCGTCGTCTCCGGCGTCGACAACCGCCCCTCGGAGCCGGTGGCCTATATCACCCAGCTCATGATGGCGCTCTCCGGCGGGCCCGGCCTCGAGGGCTACGACGGCTGGCTCACCTATGAATCGACCGCCGGCAATGGCGTGATGGTGAGCGATTCCATCGAGGTCGACGAGGCGATGTATCCGATCCTGTTCGAGGAACGGCGCATCGTCACGGATTCCATGGGAGCCGGCGAGTATTGCGGAGCGCCGGCCACCGGCGGCTCCTATCGCTCCCTCTCCGGCGATATCACCATCTACTACTGCGGCGATGGCGGCACCTTCCCGGCCAAGGGCGTGCTGGGCGGTGGGCCGGGCTTCACCTGCGGCAGCTGGAAGCGCCATCCCGACGGCAAGCTCGAGCGCCTGCCCGATTTCCACATGGAGAAATTCACCGAGGCCCAGGCGGTGGTCTATCGCTCCTGCGCCGGTGGCGGCTACGGCGATCCCTTGATGCGCGATCCCCAGCGGGTCGCGGCCGACGTCAACCGGCGCTGGCTGAGCGACGCCAGGGCGGAAGAAGTCTTCGGCGTGGCGCTGGCGCCCGCCGCCAATCGCATCGACTGGGAAGTCGATGCCGAGAAGACGCAGGCGCTGCGCGCCGCGCGTCGATTGCAGTGACGATCCACGACCTACCGACGATCAACACGAACAACGTCAACAAACCACAGGGAGCGGCATCATGAAGCTTCACGCATTGGGCATTTCCGTGCTCACCGCCGGCGCCATGGCGCTCGCGGCCTTCCTCGGCAGCGGCCAAGCCCGGGCCGCGGATCCCATCATCATCGGCGCGGCGATCGCGATGTCGGGCCCCATCGCGCCCTATGACGAAGGTCCCTATAAGGCGATGGAAGTGGCGGTGGACGAGATCAACGCCAAGGGCGGCGTCCTCGGCCGGCCGCTGAAGATCGTCTATGCCGATACCAAATCCGACATCTCCTACGGTGCCACGGCGGCGCAGCAGGTCATCGACCAGGGCGCCGTCATGGTGGTGGTCACCTGCGACTACGATTACGGCAGTGCCGCCGCCAATGTCGCCAATTCCAAGAATCTGATCGCCTTCTCCACCTGCGCCGGGGATCCCAAATTCGGCCCCGCCGGCATCGGCCCCAACGCCTTCACCATGGCGACCGGCTCGCCCGGCCAGGCGGCGCTGATGGCCGAGTTCGCCTTCAAGCAGGGCTGGAAGAAGGCCTATATCCTGCAGGATACCTCGACCGCCTTCGAGGCCTCCTTCGCCGATACCTTCCAGAAGCGCTGGACCCAGCTCGCCGGGGCCGACAATTTCCTGGGCAAGGACACCTTCGGGGGCGACGACCCGCAGATCGCGACCCAGATCACCCGCATCAAGGGCCTTCCCAGCCAGCCCGATTTCATCGTCATGTGCTCCTTCCCGCCGGCCGGCTCCAGCGCCATGCGCCAGATCCGCGCCGCGGGGCTGAACCAGCCGATGCTCGGCTCCGAGGATTGGGACGGCGATTTCTGGATCGATGCCATCCCCGGGCTGAACGGCCTCTATTTCGACACCTATGCCTCGATCTTCGGCACCGATCCGCGACCGGAGATGCAGACCTTCATGAAGAAGTTCATCGCCAAATACGGCAAGCCGCCCATCACCTCCCATGCCGTCACCGGCTATAGCGTGATCGAGGCCTGGACCAAGGCGGTGGAGGCGGCCAACAGCCTGGATACGGACAAGGTCCGGGCCCAGCTCGAGACCTTCAAGGACGTGCCGCTGCTGGCGGGGCCGACGACCTATACGGCGGACAGCCATATCAACTACCAGCGCGACATGATCGTGATGGAGGTGAAGGACGGCAAGTCCGGCACCTCCATGGGCGTGTTCCGGGCGCAGGAAGTGCCGCAATAGCGGCGTTCCTGAGCGGCGAATAGCGAGCATGCGGCCACCCCCCACCCCATCCCTCCCCCGCAAGGGGGGAGGGGGACTCCGTTCCCGGGGTGGGGGTCACTCGTCCGGCAGGAAGACGTGAGCGCGTCGCTCGACGTCGAGGGCGTCACCGTCGACTTCCAGGGGCTGCGCGCCATCGAGAAGGTGAGCCTGTCCCTGGCGCCGGGCGAGATCCTGGGGCTGATCGGGCCCAATGGCGCGGGCAAGACGACCCTGGTCAATGTGCTGACGGGATTCCAGACGCCGACCGAGGGCCGCGTGCGGCTCGCCGGCGTCGACATCACCCTCTGGCCCGCCTTCAAGCGCAGCCGCGCCGGCCTCGCCCGCACCTTCCAGAGCGTGCTGCTGTTCAAGGGCCTCAGCGTGATGGAGAACATCGAGGCCGGGGCCGTCGCCGTCGGGCTCGACCGGGAAGCGGCACGAAAGCGCGCTCTCGACATCATCGAATGGCTGGGCCTGGGCGCCGTGGGCGCGCGGGTCGCCGGCACGCTTCCCTTCGGCAGCGAGCGCCGGGTCGGCATCGGCCGCGCCATCGCCATGCGGCCCGCCTTCCTGCTGATGGATGAGCCCGCCGCCGGGCTGAACGATTCCGAATGCACCGGCCTCGAGCAGGTGATCCGCCGGGTCCGCGAGGAGATCGGCTGCGGCATTCTCTTGATCGAGCATCGCATGCCGCTGGTCTTCAGCCTCTGCGACCGCATCCATGTGCTGGAGCAGGGCCGCAGCATCGCCGCCGGCACGCCGGCGGCGATCCGCGCCGACCCGCGGGTGCGCCAGGCTTATCTCGGGGAAGAGGTGAGCTAGTGGATGCGCCCAGCGCAGTTGCCAGGCCCCGCTCTCTCTCCCGTCATGGTCGGCGAAGGCCGACCATCCACGAGTTTGGCTGCCACAGTCGCCGCTCGACCATCGCAAAGACGTGGATGCTCGGGACAAGCCCGAGCATGACGTGAATGGGGGCGGCCGATCGCTGCGGATGACGAATAGCGCCACTTGCCGGAGAGCAAACTCGTGGATGGTCGGCCTTCGCCGACCATGACGGTAGAGAGAGCGAGGCTTCTCGGCCGCCTGCCCGCGGAACTGGCGGAGATCGCCTAGCCATGCTCGCCGTCCAGGATCTCCATGTCTCCTACGGCAGCGTCGTCGCGCTGCGCGGCGTCTCCATCGCGGTGGAGCCCGGGGAGATCGTGGCCGTCATCGGGCCCAATGGGGCGGGGAAATCGACGCTGATGCGCAGCATCGCCGGGCTGGTGCGGCCGAGCCGGGGGGCGATCCGTTTCCAGGATTCGGCCATCGCCGGCCAGCCGGCGGAGCGGCTGGTGGCGCAGGGGCTTTCGCTGGTGCCCGAGGGCCGGCGCATCTTCGGCTCGCTCACCGTGGGCGAGAACATCCAGCTGGGCGCCACGCCGCGGGGCGACCGGCGGGCCGCGGCCGCCGATATGGAACGCATGCTGGCGCTGTTTCCGATTCTGAAGGAGCGCTTCCATCAGAAGGCCGGCAAGCTCTCCGGGGGCGAGCAGCAGATGCTCGCCATCGCGCGCGCCCTGATGGCCGCGCCCAAGCTGCTGATGCTGGACGAGCCTTCCCTCGGCCTGGCGCCGCTGATCGTGCGCAAGGTCTATGAGGTCATCGCCGAATTGCGCAAGAGCGGCGTCACCGTGCTGGTGGTGGAGCAGGCGGTGCATGTGGCGCTGACCGCCTCGGACCGCACCTATGTCATGAATGCCGGGGCCATCGTCATGGCCGGGCGCTCGGCGGAGCTGCGCGGCACGCCGGGATTCGAGGACGCCTATTTCGGCGCGGGGCCGCGATGATCCTGGTCCAGAACGCCATCGATGCCATCAGCCTGGGCGCCATCTATGCGCTCGCCGCCCTGGGGGTCGGGCTCATCTTCAGCATCATGCGGCTGATCAACTTCGCCCATGGCGAGTTGATCATGGGCGGCGGATTCAGCCTCTATGTCCTGACCGGCGAGCCTTACATCGTCATGGCGGTGGCGGCGATCCTGATCGTCACCGTGCTGGCGCTGGCCATGGAGCGCGTCGCCTTCCGCCCCTTGCGCGGGGCCAATCCGGCGACCCTGCTCATCGCCTCCTTCGCCCTTTCCTATCTGCTGCAGCATAGCGTGCTGCTCATCTTCGGCTCCCGCGCCATGGGCTTCGATTTCCTCGGCGGGCTCAACCAGAGCATCGAGATCGGCAGCCTCAGGGTGCCGGGGCTGGAGATCGCCGTGGTGGTCGTGACCGCCTTGCTGCTGCTGCTCCTCACCTTGTTCTTCAAGCGCTCGGCCATCGGCATCCAGATGCGCGCCGCGGCGGAGGATTTCGACATGGCGCGGCTCGTCGGCGTCCGCGCCGACCGGGTGATCGCCGTCGCCTTCGCCCTCTCCGGCATGCTGGCGGGCTTCGTCTCGCTCTATGTCGTGGCCCAGGGCGGCAGCGTCTCCTACAAGATGGGCGTCAATATGGTGCTGGTGGCCTTCGTCGCCTCGGTCATCGGCGGCGTCGGCTCCCTGCCCGGCGCGGCGCTGGGCGGGTTCCTGCTGGGCATCGTCTCCGTCGCCCTTCAGGCCTTCCTGCCCGAGGAATGGCGGCCCTATCGCGATGCCTTCGTCTTCCTTCTGTTCATCGCCTTCCTGCTCTGGCGCCCGCAGGGAATCCTCGCCCGGCGCGCCGATCGCGAGAGGGTCTAGGCGATGGGCCGCATCTGGCGCTTCGGCAAGGTGGAATTCGCGACCGCGACGGCGATCTCCGTTCTGCTCCTGCTGGTCGTGCTGGCCGCCGGCTACGCCGCGCCCGCCTTCCAGCGCACGGTGATCGAATTGCTGATCGATCTTCTGGTGGTGGTCGGGCTCTATATCTTCATCGGCAATTCCGGCGTCGTCTCCTTCGGCCATATCTCCTTCATGGCGATCGGCGGCTATGCCTCGGCCATCCTCACCATGACCGTGCAGAAGAAGCATGTGCTGCTGCAGCTGCCGGGCTTCCTGGAGCATCTGCAGCTGCCCTCCCTGCCGGCCGCAATTCTCGCCGCAGGCTTCGCCGCTTTCATCGCCTGGCTGATCGGCATGGCCTTCATCCGGCTGCGCGGCATCGCGTTGCCCATGGCCACCTTCGCCATGCTGATGATCGTCCATGTCGTGGCCCAGAACTGGAACGAGGTGACCGGCGGGCGCCGCGCTTTGGTGGGCCTGCCGCAATTCGTCGGCCTCTGGACCGCGCTGCTGGGCGCGGTCGTGGCGCTGGCTGCGGCTGCTTTCTACCAGCAATGGCGCCGCGGCCTGCTGCTGCGCTGCTCGCGGGAGAACGAGGTCGCGGCCGAAGCCTCGGGCATCGACATCGCGCGGGAGCGGCTGCTGGCCTTCGTCGTCAGCGCCTTCTTCGTGGCGCTGGGCGGCGTGCTCTTCGCCCATTTCCTCGGCACCATCACCGCCAACAGCTTCTATCTCGACCTCACCTTCGTCACCTTGGCCATGCTGGTGGTGGGCGGGATGCGCAGCCTGACCGGCGCCTTCGTCGGCACGGCGGTGGTGACCATCGTCTCGGAGGTCTTCCGCAGCATCGAGCGCGGCATCGATCTCGGCGGCTTTACCCTCGCCGCACCTCCCGGGCTGCAGGAGATCGGCCTGGCGCTGATCCTGCTGCTGATCCTGATCTTCCGGCGCGACGGGCTGGTGGGAGATTTCGAGATCGGGTCGATCTTCTTCCGGCGACCCAAAGCCTCCGGCCTTGCTTCGGCGGATACGCCCAACCTTGCTTCAGCGGATAAGGACAGTTGAGATGTTCGTTGCCTGCGTCGATATCGGCGGCACCTTCACCGATCTGGTGCTTCATTCGGATGATGGCGGCCTCGAGATCTTCAAATCGCCGACGACGCCGGGCGAGTTCGAGCGCGGCTTCATCGATGCCTTCCGCCTCGCCGCCGAAGCCCATGGGCTGAGCCTGGAGGGTTTCCTCGCCAAGACCGATCTGATCGTCCATGGCACCACCGTCTCCACCAATGCGCTGGTGGAGGGCAAGGTCGCGCCCGTGGGCCTGATCTGCAATGCCGGCCATCCCGATGTGCTGACCTTGCGCGAGTCCCCGCGCAAGCGCGCCTTCACCACCCATATCAACTATCCCCCGCCCTATGTGCCGCGCTCGCGCACCGTCGAGGTCCATGGCCGCATCGGCGCCCTGGGCCAGGAGATCGAGGCGCTGAACGAGGAGGATGTGGTGGCCGCCGTGCAGCATCTGAAGCGCTGCGGCGTCGAGGCCATCGCCGTCTGCCTCTTCTGGTCCATCGTCAACCCCGACCATGAGCGGCGTGTGCGCGAGATCGTGCAGCGGGAATGGCCGGGCATTCCGCTCACGCTGAGCCATGAGCTGAACCCGATCCCGCGCGAATACCGGCGCATGATCTCGACAGCCATCAACGCCTCGCTCTATCCGATCGTCTCGGCCTATATCACCAAGCTCGCCGATGTGCTGCGGGGTGCGGGCTATGGCAGGGAGCTGCTGATCGCCAATTGCGTCGGCGGCATGATGCCGCCGGAAGAGATCATCCGCCGGCCGATCTACAGCGTCATGTCAGGGCCGACCCTCGCCCCCATCGCCGGCATGCATCTCTCTCGTGCGGAGAATGTCATCGTCGTCGACATGGGCGGCACGACCTTCGACGTCTCGGCGCTGCGCGACCGCCAGCTCGTCATCACGCCCGAAGCCACCTTCGGCATGGAGATGCTGGGCATTCCCAAGGTCGATGTGCGCTCCGTCGGCGCCGGGGGCGGCAGCATCGCCTGGGTCGATCCCGGCGGGCTGCTCCGCGTGGGGCCCCATAGCGCCAGCGCCCGGCCCGGGCCTGCCTGCTATGGCCGTGGCGGCACCGAGGCCACGGTGACCGATGCCAATGTCGTGCTCGGCATCATCGATCCCGATTATTTCCTCGGCGGACGCATGAAGCTCGATCGCGCCAAGGCCGAGGCGGCGGTGGGACAGCTGGCGGCGAAGCTACGCACCGGCCTGGTGGAGGCGGCCTATGCCATCCACACCACCACCAATCACAATATGATCAATGCCATCGAGGACATCACCGTCAACGAAGGCATCGATCCGCGGGAGAGCTATCTGATCTCCGGCGGCGGGGCCACCGCCTGCCATATCGCCGAGATGGCCCGCATCCTGGGGATCAAGCGCTACATGGTGCCGAAGCTCGCCGCCGGGCTCAGCGCCTATGGCGGGCTGCTGTCGGATGTGCGCTGGGAGGAATTGGCGACCCTGCATCAGACCAGCCGGGATTTCGATCCCGCCCGCGTCGCCCGGCTGATCTGCCGGCTGCGCAGCAAGGGCGATGCCTTTCTGGCCCAGATGGGATTCGAGCCGGCCAAGCGCGCCTTCGAATTCTCCTTCCAGGGCCGCTATCTCTATCAGTCCTGGGATATCGAGGTGGCTTTCGAGTTTCCCGGGGACGAATTCGCCGCGGGGGATCTGGCCAAGCTGCTCGCCGCCTTCCACCGCACCCATGAGCGCATCTACACCATCAAGGACGAGAACGACGTGGTGGAGTTCACCACCTGGAAGCTGCGCGCCATCGGCAATACCGGCGGTGCGGGCCGCCGTGGCCATGCCGCTGCCCAGGGGGCCGCTGCGCCCACCCCAAAATCCCGCCGCCCGGTCTATCTCGGCACCGCCTTGGGCATGACCGAAATCCCGGTCCATGACGGCCAAGCGACGGGGCCCGGCACGACCATCTCCGGCCCGGCCTTGATCGAGGAGCCGACGACGACCTTCCTGCTGCTGCCGGGCCAGGTGGCGAGCGTCGACGGCTATGGGAATTACATCGTGGAGATCGGCTAACCGGGACGCTTGGTTCAGGTCAAACGCCCACCCTCTCCGTCATGGCCGGGCGAAGTCCCGGCCATCCACGTCGGGCCGCCTCTCACTGCGACACAAGACTCCGCCGCCATCTTTCACTCCGTCTTCTACGCTCAGCGTGGCAGTTGATCGGGGTCGCCCACCTCGGCGGTATTGTCGGATCACCACGACGTGGATGGCCGGGACTTCGCCCGGCCATGACGGAGAGGGGGCCGTTCGCTGTCCCTCCCCCCTTTGGACCCGCCATGACGGGCTACGCCGCGACGTCGGGCGTAAATGGAAGACGGATCTGCCGCGACCGTGGTTCAGTCTTGTGGGCGTAGGTCTTGCGGCCCAACGTCGAGCGGCGGCGAACATGCTTCATTAATCTCCGGGCGGGTCTAATATGGTCGCCTCAATGCTCACGAGTTCGGGGGTGCGGCAGGTGAGTTGAGAACGCACGGCCAAGCGCTACTGGCGGGAGATTTCCGCCGTCCTCGTCCTGAAGGTCGTGGGCATTGGCGTCCTCTATGCCTTGTTCTTCGCCCCGGCCGACCGGCCGACCATC
Organism: uncultured Alphaproteobacteria bacterium; assembly: GCA_963757155.1. Taxonomy (GTDB): domain Bacteria; phylum Pseudomonadota; class Alphaproteobacteria; order Dongiales; family Dongiaceae; genus DASXQK01. The sequence continues at coordinate 81,287 of CAVWQS010000010.1, read as the reverse complement.
ACCGCCGAGACCGTCGCCGCGCATTTCCAGCAGATCGGGGGCCAGAATTGATCAGCACGGTCGCCATGGAGCTGTCGCGCCTGCAATTCGCGCTGACGGCCATGTATCATTTTCTCTTCGTGCCGCTGACGATCGGGCTTTCGGTGCTGCTCGCGGTGATGGAGAGCGTCTATGTCATGACCGGCCGGAAGGTCTGGCGCGACATGACGAAATACTGGGGCCTGCTCTTCGGCATCAATTTCGCCATGGGTGTCGCCACCGGCATCACCATGGAATTCCAGTTCGGCACCAACTGGGCCTATTACTCCCACTATGTCGGCGACATCTTCGGTGCGCCGCTGGCCATCGAGGGCGCAATGGCCTTCTTCCTCGAGGCCACCTTCGTCGGCCTGTTCTTCTTCGGCTGGGACCGCCTGTCGAAGGTGGGTCATCTCGTCGTCACCTGGCTGGTCGCGCTCGCCACCAATCTCTCGGCGCTCTGGATCCTGATCGCCAATGGCTGGATGCAATATCCCGTCGGGGCGAAGTTCAACCCCGCCACCATGCGCATGGAGCTCACCTCCTTCGCCGACCTCGTCTTCAATCCCGTGGCCCAGGCGAAGTTCGTCCATACGGTCAGCGCCGGCTATGTCACCGGCTCGATCTTCATCATGGCGATCAGTGCCTGGTTCCTGCTCAAGGGCCGCAATCCGGGCTTCGCCAAGCGCTCCATGACCGTGGCGGCGAGCTTCGGCCTCGCCTCGGCGCTGTCGGTCGTGGTGCTGGGGGATGAGAGCGGCTATCTCGCCGGCGAGAACCAGAAGATGAAGATCGCCGCCATCGAGGCGATGTGGGACACGGAGCCGGCGCCCGCCGCCATCACCGTCGTCGGCATCCCCGACATGGCCGCGCACACGACCCATTACGCCATCAAGATTCCCTGGGTGCTCGGCCTGATCGCCACCCGCTCCATCGATACGGTGATTCCCGGCATCAACCAACTCGTCGCCGATTACGCCAATCGCATCAAGAGCGGCATGATCGCCTATGGGGCGCTGGCCAAGATCCGCACCGATCCCGCTGACAGCGCCGCCCGGGCCGAATTCGACGCCCATGTCGGCGATCTGGGCTATGCCCTGCTGCTGAAGCGCTTCACCGAGAATGTCACCGACGCCACGCCCGAGCAGATCCAGCAGGCGGCCTGGAGCACCGTGCCCCATGTGGCCGCCCTCTTCTGGTCCTTCCGGATCATGGTCGGCTTCGGGCTGCTGTTCATCGCCTTCTTCGCCTTCGCCTTCTGGCTCTCGATGGTGCGCCGCCTCGACCGCTATCGCTGGTTCCTGCGATCGGCTCTGCTCCTTCTCCCCGCGCCCTGGATCAGCATGGAACTCGGCTGGTTCGTCGCCGAGAACGGCCGCCAGCCCTGGACGATCGACGGCGTGCTGCCGACCTTCCTCTCCGTCTCCAGCATCACGCCCGGCCAGGTGGGATTCAGCCTTGCGGGCTTCGTGATCTTCTACACGAGCCTTGCCGTGGTGGAACTCTACCTGATGGTGAAATACATCCGGCTTGGGCCGGATAGTGTCCATGGCGGGGGCCACGGCGCAGGGGAGACGGCCCGCCTCACCCCCGGCCCGTCGCGCTATCCCGGCCGGCGGCCGGCGGAATAGGGGCGCGCCATGCATTTCCTCGATTACGAGACTCTCCGGGTGCTCTGGTGGCTGCTGCTGGGCGTGCTGCTGATCGGCTTTGCCGTCATGGATGGCTTCGACCTCGGCACCGGCATGCTGCTGCCCTTCATCGCCCGGAACGACAGCGAGCGGCGGATCGTGATCAACACCGTGGGGCCGGTCTGGGAGGGCAATCAGGTCTGGCTCATCCTCGGCGCGGGCGCCATCTTCGCCGCCTGGCCCGCCGTCTATGCCACGGCCTTCTCCGGCTTCTATCTCGCCATGTTCGTGGTCCTCTGCTCCCTCATCCTGCGGCCCGTCGGTTTCAAATTCCGCAGCAAGATGCCGGGGCCGCGCTGGCGCGAGACCTGGGATTGGCTGCTCTTCCTCGGCGGCCTCGTGCCGGCGCTGATCTTCGGCGTGGCGGTCGGCAATGCGCTGCGCGGCGTGCCCTTCCGCTTCGACGAGACCCTGCGCCTCACCTATGAGGGCGGGCTGATCGGACTTCTCAATCCCTATGCGCTGCTCTGTGGCCTCGTCTCCGTCACCATGCTGGTGATGCACGGCGGGGCCTGGCTCGCGGTCAAGGCCGAGGAACCGGTGGCCGGACGGGCGCGCCGGACCGCCTTCCTGGCCTCCTTCCTGCTGATCCTGCTGTTCGCCCTCGCCGGGCTATGGACGGGAAGCAGCATGGGCTATCGCATCACCGGTGCTCTCGTCCATGACGGCCCTTCCAATCCCCTGGGCAAGACGGCAGAGGCGGCGGCGGGCGCCTGGCTCGCCAATTACAGCGCCTTTCCCTTGACCATGCTGGCGCCGCTTGTCGCCGTGCTCGGCGCGCTGCTGGCGGCGGCCTTCACCCGCGGCGGCCGGCGCGACGGCCTGGCCTGGGTCGCCAGCGCCTTCAGCGTCGCCGGGGTGGTGGCGACGGCGGGAGTCAGCATGTTCCCCTTCATCCTGCCCTCCTCCCTCGATCCGAGGAGCAGCCTCACGGTCTGGGATGCGTCCTCCAGCCAGACGACGCTGGGGGTGATGCTGATCGCGGCGGTGATCTTCGTGCCGATCATCATCGCCTATACGAGCTTCGTCTATCGCGTGCTCCGCGGGCGGGTGACGGCGGGGCAGATCGAAGCCGATCACGAGAGCTATTAAAGGAGGAGGAGACGAACCATGTGGTATTTCAGCTGGGTTCTCGGTCTCGGCCTCGCCTGTTCCTTCGCGATCCTCAATGCCATGTGGTACGAGGTCATGGCCGACGATCACGACTGACGGGATCAATTATCTCCCCGCCATCCCTGCGAAAGCCCTGCGGCGTGGACATATCTCGTTGATCGCCGTCGCTACTTTTCCCCCTCCCCCTGCGGGCCGTGAGGCCCGCGCTTTGACGGGGGAGGGCCGGGGTGGGGGTGACCGTATTCTCAATCGTGCTTCCGATGCGGCGCAGACTTGTAGTGATCCGCGGACGCGGATCCCACCCCCCACCCTAACCCTCCCCCGCAAGGGGGGAGGGAACATAAAGGAAAATCGGCGCGGCTAACGACCGATAGGTGGCGGCTGCCGAGGGCAGCACAACCGACGATAGGGCTCTCCCCGGCGCGGCTATCGGTCGCGCTTTGATTCTCCCGGCCCAATGGGTTATGTCAGCAGCCCTATCAGCATAGGGGCCACCGCATGTCATTGCTGCAGTCGATTCTCCTGGCCGCCCTCCAGGGCGTGACCGAGCTATTCCCGGTCAGCAGCCTCGCCCATGCCGTCATCGTTCCACCCCTGCTCGGCTGGCCCGTCGACCAGGATTCCCCGGCCTTCCTGCCCTTCCTCGTCATGCTGCATCTCGGCACGGCGGCCGCTCTGCTGATCTATTTCTGGCGCGAGTGGATCGACATCCTCTTCGCCCTTCTGGGCCGCGGCGGTGCTGCGGCCGTGGCGGCGAACCGGCAGCTCTTCCTGATGATCGTCGTCGGCACGATTCCGGCGGTGATCATCGGCTTCGCCCTGGAGCATTTCTTTCGCGCCCTGTTCGGCGCGCCGACGGTGGCCGCCGCCTTCCTGATGCTCAACGGCATCGTCCTCCTGATCGCCGAGCGGCTGCGCCGGCGGGCGGGGGCGGGCAATCTCGGCCAGCTCACCTGGCGCCAGGCGCTTTTCATCGGCAGCTGCCAATGCGGCGCCCTGATTCCCGGCCTCTCGCGCTCGGGCCTGACCATGGGGGCCGGCCTCGCCACGGGCCTGACCCATGCCGAATCCGCCCGCTTCTCCTTCCTGCTGGCGACGCCGATCATCGCCGGGGCCGGGGTGCTCGAGCTGCCGAAGCTGATCCATCATGGCGCCGATGCCGGCATCACGCTCAGCACGTCGGTCATCGCCGGCATCGTGGCGGCGGTCACCGCCTATGCCAGCACGGCTTTCCTCATGTATTTCTTCAAGCGCCATGACTTCCAGGCCCTGAACCCCTTCGCCTATTACTGCCTGGCGGCGGGGCTCGTGGCGGTGGTGCTGCTCAGCGGGCTGATTTGAGCCGGCGGCCGGCGTGAGCCTGCCTTCGGCATGAGCCTGCCTTCCGACGGAGCGCAGACGAAGGCCGAGTTGCTCCTGGCGCGGTGGCGCAGCTTCCGCCAGAAGGTCCGCAACGACGATCTCTTCCTCATCTTCCTGGCGGTGGTGTCGGGGATTCTCGCCGCCGCCGGGGTCATCGCCATGCGCTGGGCGGTTTCCCTGCTGCATCAGATCCTCTACGGCGTCGGTGCGGGGGACGACGCCCTGCAGCAGGCGGTGCTCGTCTGGTGGCGGCCTTTCGTGGTGCTGGGCGGCGGCGGGCTCGCCTATGGCATCATCGCCCATCTCCTGCGTCGCTGGCGTAAGCACGAAGCCCTCGATGTGATCGAGGCCAATGCGCTCCACGGCGGCATCATGTCGCTGAAGGACAGCCTGGTCGTCTCCGGGCTGACCGTCGGTGCCGTGGGGCTTGGCGCCTCGGTCGGGCTCGAGGCCGGCGTGACCCAGTTCGGCGGCGCGGTGGCGAGCTCGATCGGCCGGCGCCTGAAGCTGAGCCGGGCCTCGCTGCGCACCATGGTCGGATGTGGGGCCGCCGCGGCGATCGCCGCCGCCTTCAACGCCCCCCTGGGTGGCATCTTCTACGCCCTCGAGCTGGTGATCGGCGGCTATGCCGTCAGCGCCCTGATACCAGTCGCGGTCGCCGGCATCACCGCGACGCTGACCGCCCATCTCGTGTTCGACGTCAACCCGATCTATTACATCGTCACGCCGCCGATGCTGACCAGCACCGACTATCTGCTGTTCTGCGCCCTGGGCGTTGCCGCCGCCGGCGTCGGGGTGGGGGTGATGCGGGCGGCGACCACGGTGGAGGGCCTGTTCCGCTGGGCCGCGATCCCGCTTTGGCTCCGTCCCGCCCTCGGCGGGCTGGCCGTGGCCGGCCTCGGCCTGTTTCATCCGGAGGTGCTGGGCTCGGGCCATGGCGAGCTGAACACGCTCCTGACCACGCATCTGACGCTGGGGCTGATGCTGGCGCTCCTGCTCGCCAAGACCCTCGCCTCGGCCATCTCCATCGGCTGCGGATTCCGCGGCGGGCTGTTCAGCGCCTCGCTGCTGATCGGCGGCTTTCTCGGCAGCGCTTTCTGGCTGGTCTGCTTCCATTTCTTCCCGGCGGATGTGGCCGTCAATTCCGCCTATGCCGTCGTCGGCATCGGCGCCGTGGCCGCCTCGGTGGTGGGCGCGCCCATGACCATGATCCTGCTGGTCTTCGAGACCACCTCCGATTACACGGTGACCCTGGGGGTGGCACTCGCCGTCATCATCGCCACCGTCGGCACCCGGCGCTGGTTCGGCTATTCCTTCTCGACCTGGCGATTCCATCTGAAGGGCGTCGGGCTGAAGGGCGCCTATGACATCGGGCGCATGTACGACCTGACCGTGCGCCGGGTGCTGGACCGCGACATCCTGCGGGTCGAGGGGGCCACGAAGCTCGCCGAACTGCCCGCCCTCTTCCGCGGCCGGCGCGAGCCCATCGCCTTCGTCCAGCAGCCCGACGAGACCTTGATCGGACTCATCGACGCCGCTGAGGTCAATGCCAAGCTCGGCGAGCCCGGCGCGGCAGAGGCCACGGCGGAGAGCCTCGCCCATCGTCCGGCCAAGCTGCTGACCCAGCAGGATCGCCTCAGCACCGCTCTGGCCGTCCTGGAAGGCGGCGAGTTCGATTGCGCCCCGGTGGTGATGTCGCCGACCGATCCGCGGCTGATCGGCTGTGTCCATGAATCCGACCTGCTGCGCTCCTATATCGAGGAAGCGGACCGGATGCGGCGCGAGGATCTCGGCGGGGTCGGGCTTTTCGCCGAAACGGCCCGCCGCACGGACGATGATTGAGGGAGGGCGCGGTGACCAAATTCAGCCTGCCGCGAAACCGCCGGGATCGCCGCGAAAACACCACAATCCCTCCCTAGATTTGCAACCATGCCTCGCGCGACGGACGCAGGAAAGCTTGCGGCAGGCCGTGCAAGGAGATGGCGGGTCGCGGGCCGTTTGCCCCTTCACAACCCCGCCTTGAAACTGGCAGGTAGGCCATGACCGCCCGTCGATCGTCGTTTTCCCCGCGCTTGCTCCTTTCCGGGCTCCTGGCCATGGGCTTCGCCCTGGCCGCCTTGGGCACGGCTTCGGCCCAAGCGCCCAGTCCCGGGCCGGACGTGCAGGTCCTGGGCGCGGCCCCAGCCCAGAACCCCGCCAACCCCAACGCCGCGGCTACGAACCCTGGCGATCCGCCCGGCCGAGTCGGGCGGCTGGCCCAGATCACCGGCACCGTCTCCTTCCATACCTCGGATGAATCCCAATGGGAGGCGGCGACCCTCAACTATCCCATCACATCAGGCAATTCGCTCTGGACCGAGCCGCAGGCCCATACGGCGATCGATATCGGCGGCAGCCGCCTCTATCTCGACAGCTCGACCGAGCTCGACATCGGCACGCTGAACGATCAGGGCTTCCAGGCGTCGCTGCCCCAGGGCGCGGTCTATCTGCGCGCCGGCAATGACGGCAATTTCGAGTTCGATACCCCGCGCGGCGCCGTCACCATCAGCCAGCCCGGCCATTACGAGATCGTCGCCGGCGACGCGACCCATCCCACCACCGTCACGGCGCTGGACGGCACGGCCCAGATCGAAGGCCCGGGGGTCAACATGACCGTCACCGGGCCGCAGACGGCCTCGCTCACGGGGCAGAACCCGGTCACCGGCACGACAGGCCTCGCCCAGCGCGATGAGTTCGTCGCCTATGCCGACAATGTCGAGCATCCCTATCTCGAGCCTGCCGCGGCCCAGCAGCAGGCCGTGCAGCAGACCCAGCAATATGTCCCGCCCGCCATGACGGGTGGCCAGGATCTCGGCCAATACGGCGACTGGCAGCAGACCCCCGACTACGGACCGGCCTGGTTCCCGCAGGTCTCCGTCAACTGGGCGCCCTATCGCTACGGCCATTGGGCCTATATCGCGCCCTGGGGCTGGACCTGGATCGACGACGCAAGCTGGGGATTCGCCCCCTTCCACTACGGCCGCTGGGCGCACTTCCACCATCGCTGGTGCTGGGTCCCGGGAGGTTACGCCGACCGGCCGGTCTATGCCCCGGCGCTGGTCAGCTTCCTCGGCAATCTCCTCGGCCTCAATCTCGGCGGCGGGCCGTCGGTGGGCTGGATTCCCCTTGGACCCCGGGAGGTCTGGTATCCGCCCTATCGCTATGGGCAGCACTACTTCCGCGACGTCAATTATTGGGGCGGCGGGAGGTATGGAAACTTCAACGACCGCTGGGCCGTCAACATCCCGCTCCGCAATTTCCTGAATCACCGCGATGCGACGGTGGTGGCGGCCTCCGACATGCGCAATTCGCGGCCCATCGGCCGCTCCTTCCATGACATCACCCCGGCCGAATGGCAGAGCAAATTCGCCAATGCGGCCGCGCGCAATGGCGAGGTGCCGGTGAAGCCGACGCTGCGCACCGCGGGCCTCACCCCGACCGCGGCGCGGCAGTTCGGCCAGCTGCTTCCCGCCAATGGCCAGCTTCCGGGCCGGCCGCGGGCGCCGGGACCCCAGGTGGCGACGGGCACGGCGAACAACCGGACCGGCATCACCTTGGGCAATGGACGCAGCCTGCCGAACTTTGCGGCGGCTCAGCAGAACGGCGCCCGGATCCAGCCCCAAGCGGGAGCCGCGGGTGGAACGAGCCGGATCATCACCCTGGGCAACACCGACGAGCAGGGCAATCGGCAGGGCCAGAGCTTCGGCGGCTTCAACCAGCAGGGCCAGAAGCTGCAGAGCCAGAACCAGGCGAAACCAGGGGCGCCGGGTCCGGCCATCCTGCCCCGCGGCAATGGCGCCGGCAGCGCCCGCGGCTTTACCGCCATGGGGAATGCCGCCACCGGCAGCAGCCAGAACGGCAACCAGCGCTGGGCCTTCCTGCCGCCGCTGCAGAAGCAGGGGCAAGGCGGCAAGCAGGCGGGGCTGCAGGGCAATGGCTTCAACTCGGCCTGGCAGTCGAAAAATGGCCAGGGCCAGCAGCAAGGCCAGATCCAGACCCATGGCCAGGCGACGATTATCGGCCAACAGGGCATCGGCCAGAACGGCACAGGCCAAGGCAGCAGCCAAGCCGGCAAGAATCAACGCTGGGCCAGCCTGACCCCACCGCAGCAGCAGCTGCCGCAGCAGAAGCAGCCGCAGCAGAAGCAGCTCCAGACCTTCCGCAACGGCCAGCAAGGCGGCGGGGCCTTTACGAAGCTGGCGCCGCAGCAGCGTCAGAACTTGAAGGTCCAGCAGCAGCAGCAAGCCGGCGCTCAGCGCCAGACCTTCGCGCCGCAAAACGGCAACTTCAACTTCAAGCAGCAACAGCAGCAGCCGCAGCTGAAGCAGAGGTCGAAATCGGCCGGCGGCGGCAACAAACTGCTGCCGCAGAATCAGAAGCAGCCGGGCGGCAACTGAGATCCCCTAGCGGAACGTCAGCTGGCGTTAGGCGGACTGTCGGCGCAACTGCCCGGGAACTGCCATAAAGGCCGCGACCGGCGCCCCCCGGGAGCAGCTAGTCCGGCAGGCCGGTGATCAGATAGAGCGTCTTCAATATGCCGCTGGGCTCCATCTGGCCCTTGAAGCTCGCGGCGAAGATCTTGGTGATCTCCCCGTCGCGATAGAGATGGCTGAGGGCCCGATCGACGGCGAGACGGAAATCCTCATCGCCATGGGGCAGCGCGAGGGCATAGGGCTCCACGGTGAGATAGTTATCGGCCAGCATCAGCTTCTTGGGGTCCTTGCTCTCCTTGAGCAAGGATTGAAGGATGGCGCGATCGGCGAAATAGGCGGAGATGTCGTTGGCATCCAGCATGGCCAAGCCCTCCGAATGGGTCTTGGCGGGGACGACATCCGCCGCGATGTCGCCCTCCTTCAGCGAATTGCGCAGGGCCTCCTCGGTGGTTGTGTCGCCCAACACGCCGATCTTGCGGCCGGCCATGGCCTGCAGGCTCTGCGGCCCGTCGATGCGGATCAGGAGCGAGGCGCCGTCGACGAAGGTCGCGAGCGAGAAATCGACCATCTCGCGCCGCGAGAGGGTGGCGGTGGTCGCCTCGCAGAGCAGATCCGCCTTGCCCTGCTTGATCGCCTCGAAGCGATCGGTCACGGTCACCGGGACATAGACGATGTTGAGGCTGGGCAAGGCGAGCTGCTGCGTCAGGCTCTTGCCCACCGCGCGGCAGATGTCGACGATATAGCCCTCCGGTTCCGCACTGCCGGTTTGGAAGGAGAAGGGCGGCGCATCCTGGCGATAAGCGATGCGAAGCGTCTTGTCCTGGCGCAGCCGGTCGAGCGTGCCGGCGGCGGCATCCGACGCGGCGGCGCCTGCCCCGGCGATCAACAAGCCAAGCATTGCCAGAGCGGCAAACGATCTATTCGAAGTCATGAGCTTCCCCCATAGGATGAACAGGCGCCGATCCTGCCTGTCTGAGCCTGCCACAACTGCCCAGCCATTGTCCCGCGCGACCGCTGCCGCGACCCGGCCGCGGCACCGGCCAAGTGGCAATAAGTGGCGGAGAATCAGCTGTTTAGCATCTATTTGCCACCGGGGATGGCGCGCGCCCGTCGCTATATCCAGGAGGTCGAGGCCGCAGGACGCGCGGCCGAGCCGAGGCAATGGAATAAGGGGATCGCGATGAAACGCAGTGCTGTGGCCGCCGTCATGCTGTTTAGCCTGACGCTCGCCGGCTGTTCGGGCATGAACAACACGCAGCAGAAGATGCTGAGCGGCGGCGCCATTGGCGCTGCCGGGGGTGCGGTCGTCACCGCGCTCACGGGCGGCTGCATCTGGTGTGGTGCGGCCATCGGCGGCGCTGTCGGCACCGGGGCCGGCTATGTGATCGCCCAAACACAGCATTAGAAAACCGAGCGGGCTTTCGGCCTTCCGCGACGGGATTCCCTATTCAGACGCAACTCCCGGCAGGGCCCGGCGTTGTATAGCGTATCGGGCCTGCCACGGTGCCCTCCCTGGCTGCGGCAGACCCCAGGTCCGCCGTCGATCGGCGCCTCGCGGCTCTCCCCTCCGATCGGCGGCGGCCCACCTCTCCCGCGGGCCGGACTTCCAGGGCTTGCAGACGTCCCCGATTCCCGATCAAAACGATAGGCTTCGTCCGCCGGCACCCGGATTCCCACCGGCGCGCCGATCTCGCGATCGAAGGTCTTCTCGGCCTTGACCACGATGGCCGCGCCGGCAAGCGTCCCTGCGCCTTGCCCGGCGATGCGGCAGGTGACCAGCACATGATCGCCGATCAGCTCCGTCGAATAGATGCTGGCGACCAGGCAATCCGGCGAATCCGGCGCCACGACCCGGCAGTCCTCGGGGCGGAAGCCCAGCTCGACTCCGCTGCGGGTTGCCGGCAGCGCGATAGGCAAGAAGGCGTCGGGCCCGCGAAAACGGCCCTCGGCCATCTCCCCGGCGATGAAATTCATCGGCGGCGAGCCGACGAAACCGGCGACGAAGATATTCGCCGGATCGTCATAGATGCGCTGGGGCGTATCGATCTGCTGCGTCCGGCCCTTGTTCAGCACCGCCACGCGATGGGCCAGCGTCATGGCTTCGATCTGGTCATGGGTGACGTAGATCGTGGTGATGGCGAGCTCGTGCTGCATATGCTTGAGTTCGGCCCGCATATGGCCGCGCAGCTTGGCGTCGAGATTCGACAGCGGCTCGTCCATCAGGAAGGCGGCCGGACGGCGCACGATGGCCCGGGCCAAGGCGACGCGCTGGCGCTGGCCGCCGGAGAGCTGGCGCGGATAGCGCTCCAGCAGGGCATCGAGCTGAACCTGCGCCGCCGTCTCGCGCACCTGGCGCTCGATCTCGGCCCGCGGCAGCTTGCGGATCACCAACGGGTAGCCGATGTTCTCGGCCACGGTCATATGCGGATAGAGGGCATAGCACTGGAAGACCATGGCGAGATCGCGATTCTTCGGCGCCACCTCGGTCACATCCTCGCCATTGATCAGGATCCGGCCAGAGGTCACGCTTTCCAGCCCCGCGATCATCCGCAGCGCCGTCGTCTTGCCGCAGCCCGACGGGCCCAGCAGCACCATGAATTCCGCCGGCGCCACGCGTGAGGCTCAGCTCGTGCAGCACCGTCACGGCGCCGAAGGACTTGCTGATGCCTCGAGCTCGACGGTCATGATTCCCCGATTGGCATAGGGCTAACCCTTCACCGCGCCGAGCAGCAGTCCCTTGGCGATGTATTTCTGGGTCGCGACGGTGAGCGCCACGACGGGAGCGATCATGATGACGATCAACACCGACATGTACCACCATTGCGGACCGCGCGTGCCGTTCTGCGCCGCCACCAGGAGCGGCATCGTCTGGGCCTTGGCGGTGGAGAGGAAAAGCGCCAGCAGATATTCGTTCCAGGCCAGGATCAGGACCAGCAGCGCCGTGGCGATCAGCCCGGGCTTGGCCAGCGGCAGGACGATCTCGAAAAAGATCCGATAGCGCGATGCGCCGTCGAGCGAGGCGCTTTCCTCCAGATCCCTCGGGATGCCGGTGAAGAAATCGTACATCAGCCAGACCACGATGGGCAGGTTCACCGTCATATAGGTGACGATGAGGGCGAAGCGGGTATCCAGCAGGCCGAGCTGCTGGAACATGACATAGATCGGCAGTGCCGCGACCACCGGCGGCAGGATGCGCTGGGAGATCATCCAGAACAGGATATCGCTGTTGCCGAGATGGGGGCGCCCATATCTCGCCAATGCGGGTCGGGTCAGTGCGCGCACCGCCAGGAAGAAGATCGCCAGCGCCGCCAGCGCTGCGAGCCGCCAATCGACATGGAAGAACCTGATGGCGGCCGAGGCCAGGGCCAGCAGCAGGATGAAGGCGAGTATCGAGGCGATCCGCGGTTTGTACTCGATGCGCGAGAGGCCATAGGCGGCCATGCTGCCCGCCAGCACCGCGAGCACCGTGCTGCAGCTGGCCACGATCAGGGAATTCAAATAGGGCCGCAACGTGTCGTTGCCCAGATCGCCGAAGATGTAGCGCCACGCATGGAGCGAGGGCTGGAAATCCAGGAAAGGCAGATATTTCGGCGGGTAGGCGACATCGATCGGCAGCTTGAAGGAGGTGATGACCACCCAATAGAGCGGGAAGAGCACGATCACCGTCCAGAACCCCAGCAGGCCGTAGATCAGGCAAGCGCCGGCCGGCGAGAGGCTGCCCAGCCGCCGTGCGCGCAAGATCGAAGCAGCCAGACGCGGGGCGCGCGCGGCTCATGCGCGGGCCCGCCGCTGGGGGATGATGACGAAGTTGAAGAAGGAGACCGCGGCGACGGTGGAGACGAAGAGCAGCATATAGGCGACCGCCGCCGAGCCGCCGAGATCCAGCGTGCGCCAGGCGATGAAGGAATGCAGCGTCAGGGATTCCGTGGCGATGCCCGGTCCGCCATTGGTCAGCACATTGGGCAGGTCGATGATCTTGAAGGCCTCGATCACCCGGATCAGGCAGACGGTCGCGGCGACCGGCGCGATCTCCGGCCAGGTGATGTCGCGAAAGATCTGCCAGAAGCCCGCCCCATCGAGGGAAGCGGCCTCGATCTGTTCTCGCGACTGGCTTTCCAGCGCCGCCAGCATGACCAGGAATATGAAGGGGATCCATTGCCAGGAATCGCCCACCATCACCACGGTGCGCGCCGACCAGGCGGCCGAGGCCCAACTGAGATCGCCGAGGCCGAGGAAACGCCAGATGGGCGAGAGCGGCCCCTGGGTCATGTCCGCCAGCATGCGGAAGGTATAGGCCACCCCCACCGGCGTCACCATCAGCGGGATGAAGAAGACGACGCGGAAGAAGCCGCGGGCCGCGATCTGCTGGGCGCAGAGCAGAGCCAAACCCAAACCGATCACGAACTGCGCCGCGACGCCGATGGCGACATAGAGCACGGTGACGCCGAGGGAGCCGAACTGGCCCCCCGGCCCCAAGGTCGCGGCAAAGAGCAGGAGGATCGCCAGCAGCAGGGCTGCCCCGATCAGCCGGCCCAGAATTCCCGCCGCCGTGATCCGCCCATCCCGCAGATAAGCCACCAGGCGGCGCAACAGGAACCACGCCCCCGCCGCCAGCAGCAGCCAGCCGTACCAGGGCACCGGCGCGAAGACGCCCAGGAAATGAAACTGCTCGCTGCCGAACAGCAGCTTCTTGAAATTGAGCCAGCCGATATAACGCAGCCGATAGCCGCCGGCCACGAGCTGGAAGCGGGAGAGCGCCAGATATGCTGAGACCAGCAAGGGGAAGATCGAGAAGGCGAGGATCACCAGCACCGCCGGCAAGACGAACAGCCGGTCGGCGCGCCGGTCGAGCCAAGTCGAAAGACGGCCGGGGAGTTGTCCCTGCATGCTCGTGCTTCTCCGGCCGGCGGGCGGCTGCATCACCTCATGTCCCGCTTCTCTGCTTTCTTCATAACGCAATCGAGACGCCGGCCCATGAACAGGCGGCATCATGCTCGTGTTGCCCTCGATCCCGCTTCCGCGGGATGACGAGGGAAATAGGCGGTACGCCTCCTACTGCCCCAGCGTCGACTTGTACGCGGCGAGCTGCGCGTCGCGGCCGATCTCGTCGGTGATCTCGTTCCAGCCGTCGGTGATCGTCTTCATGGTCGCGTCCACCGTGAGCTCGCCGGCCAGCATGCGGGCGACCGAGGTATCGAGCACGACCTGCTCATAGCGCTGGTTCTGCGGCATGCGCAGGTCGAGCGCCATGTTCGGGCTGTTCAGGCTGTCCTGGATGGCGCCGAGATAAATCTTGGCCGCCTTCTCGCTCATCCCGGCCTTGAGCCAGAGATCCAGGGTCTTGAACTGAGAGAGGCGATAGGGGTTGAAGCCGGTCTTGCCGATGGTGACGTCGACATTCGACTGGGCCGGCTGGCCCATATAGGAGAGGAAGGCGTAGGCCGCATCCTTCACCTTCGATCGGCATGGGCGTTGATGCCCCCGCCCCAGCCGCCGAAGGCCGCGAAGGGCGTGTGATTCACGCCGTCGATCGCATAGGGGCATGTCCTGGCGTCGCAAGCCACCAGCTTGCCCCTCGCGCGATCCACAACCTGGCTCGATCCCGGCATGATCACCGCGCCGACCTTGTCCTGCACCTTGGATTCGCTCGGATCGACGGCCAGCGTGCCGATGTCGCCCCAATCGAGGCTCAGGGCGCATTGCCCGGAGGTGAACAGCTTGCGCGTATCGCCGACGTCGAGATTGATCTCGTCGGGCGGCCCGTATTTGGTCGAGTCCTGATAGATCTGCAGGGCCTGGCGGAAACCCTCGCTGCTGGTCAGCGGCTGCATGTCCTTCGTGTCGAAGAAGATCCCCTGCTTGGTGCCCTGGGATTGCAGCCAGCCGCCGGCGATGCTGAGGATCGCCCAATAGGCCTGGGCATTGCGCTTCTTGGAGATGCAAGAGCCGTAGTCGCCCTTGCCGTCGCCGTTCATATCCATGCCCTGGGCAGCCTTGGCGATATCCATATAGTCGGCCCAGGTCTTCGGCGGCTGCTTGCCCAGCTTCTGCCAGCACGTCGGTCCGGTAATAGACCATCTGGAAGTCGCCATCGAGGGTGACCATGTACTTCTTGCCGTCGAAGGCCTGCGAGAAATCGCGGAAGAAGGGCGCCACATCCTCCTCCTGCAGGGCCTTGTCGGCGTCGATCCGGGCGGTCATATCCTCGAGATAGCCGGGGGTCACGTAATCCGACCATCCATTGCGGGGCGAAGACCGCGGCATCGATGCTGTTCGTGCCGCCGGCCCAGTCGGTCAGCAGCTTCTGATACAGATCCGAGAAGGGCACGGTGATGACGTTGATCTTGGCGCCCGTCAGCTTCTCGAAATCCGGGGCCCTGCGCTGCAGCGGCTCGGCGATCTGGGGCCCGGTGAAGGTCATCATGTTGACGGTGACGCCGTCGAACTGCCCGGCCGCCGCCGGGCGATCGATCCCCGCGCCGGCAAGGCAGAGGCCAAGACCCGCCGCCAAGAGAGCCCGTCTCCTTGCTGTCATCTCTTTCCTCCCGATTGGGCCGCCGCCGAAGGCGCCGGCGGATCTGCTCGTCCCGTCCGGCGTCAGATCCGCGCTTGTCCCGGCGCGATGCTTCTCTGATATACTAATATTCTACATCGGCGCCGATCCGAATTCCCCGGCGCGGGAGGCGGGAGGAAATGGCCGAGAATTCCGTCCTTGCACGGCCCCGAGCGGCGAGGCGACTATCCCGTGCCATGACATCGGCGCGCTCGCCTCTGCCCGAAGATGCCAGGATCGAGCGCTCGTCGCCGATCCCCGATCAGGTCTATCGCATCCTGCGCCAGGCCATCCTCTCGCTTGCCCTGCCGCCGGGCGCGGTGATCGTCGAGAAGGAGATCACCGACCGGCTTGGCATCTCGCGCACCCCCGTGCGTGACGCGATCCGCCAGCTCGCCGATGAGCGGCTGGTGGATATCAAGCCCCAGTCCGGCACCTATGTGGCCCTGATCGACCGCCATCAGCTGGAGCAGGGCCGGCTGATCCGCCGCGCGCTCGAGGTCGAGGGCATCAAGCTTGCCGCCCCCCATGTGGACGAGCGGGCGCTCGAGCGGCTCGAGGATCTGGTCGCCCTGCAGGAGCGAGCCGCGGGGCGCGGCCGGCATGCGGAGTTCATCCTCCATGACGACGCCTTCCACCGCGTCATCAGCGAGCTCAGCGGCTATGAGCGCCTCTGGCCCACCATCAACCGCTCCAAGGCCCATCTCGACCGGGTGCGCCATCTCTCCACGCCGCTGTCCCAGCATGCGGCCAAGGCGGTCGCCCAGCACCGCGCCATCCTGAAGGCGCTCGCCAGCGGCGAGCCGGAGCGCGCCGCCAAGGCCATGACGCATCACCTGGACGATGCCTATGCCCGGCTGTCGGTGGTGCTGAAGCATCATGCGGAGATGTTCGGCTAGTGATTGACGCATTCGGAGGATTCCCGAATGCGGTGACTTGGGCCATGCTCTTGGCATGAGAGCAGGCATCGTTGTCGAAGTTACCCCGGAGGATCGCGTCCGTCTTGAACGGATCGTTGGGGACCGTAACACTCCTCAGAAGCATTCGGCGCGCGCTCGCGTGATCCTGGCGACCGCCGAGGACTGCGGGACACTGGAGATCGTGCGCCGCTCCGGCCTGTCGAAGCCGGTCGTCTGGCGTTGGCAGGAGCGGTTCATGCATGAAGGCGTGGATGGTCTCCTGCGCGACAAGACGCGGCCACCCGGCAAGCGACCGCTTCCGGGCGAGACGGTCAGGCAGGTCGTCAATCTGACGCTCGCCGCACCGCCCGGCGAGACGACGCACTGGACGGGCCGGGCCCTGGCCGCGGCCACCGGCGTGAGCCTGCGCTCCGTGCAACGAATTTGGGCAGCGCACGGCCTTACTCCCCATCGCGTACAGACGTTCAAGCTCTCTACGGATCCACGCTTCTTGGAGAAGTTCACGGACGTCGTTGGCCTGTATGTCGATCCACCGGCTCATGCCGTCGTGCTGTCGGTCGACGAGAAGAGCCAGATCCAGGCGCTCGACCGCACCCAGCCCGGGCTGCCGATGAAGAACGCACTCGGGATTTGAGATCCGCGGGCCCGCCTGTGCCCTCTGCATCCCCCGTCTCCTGATCGGTCAATCTTGACGAACCGGCCAAAGTCTTTAATTTAGATCGATCTAAATCGAGAGGTCGCGACAAAGCAGCGCGGCCCGATCGGCGAAGCTGGGAGCGCCGGAACCACCATGCAGAAGCGGGCCACGGTGAAGGACATCGCCAAGCGGGCGGGGGTATCGCCCGCCACGGTGTCGCTCGTCCTGCGCAACAGCCCGCTGGTTGCCCGTCCCACCCGCGAGCGGGTCCGCTCCTCCATCACCTCGCTGGGCTATGTCTATGACCGCGCCGCGGCCAATCTGCGGGCGCGCCTGACCCAGACGGTCGGGCTGATCGTCTGCGAGATCACCAATCCCTTCTACGCCGAGCTGACCGCGGGGATCGACGAGGCGCTGGATCGCGCCGGATGGGTCGCCTTTCTCGCCAATACGGCGGAATCGCCGCTGCGCCAGGACCGCTTCATCGAGCGGATGCGCGAGCATCGCGTCGACGGCCTGTTGCTGAGCCCGGCCGAAGGGACGGATCCGGAGATCATCGAGCGGCTGCATCGCCTGGGCCTGCCGGTGGTGCAGGTGCTGCGCCGCCTGGGCCGGCGCGTGAGCGATCATGTCGGCGCCGATTTCCGTCTCGGCATGACGCTGGCGGCCGAGCATCTCATCAGGCTCGGCCATCGCCGCCTGGCCTTCGTCGGCGGCGGGCGGCGGGCCTCGCCCGCCCGCGACCGTGCCCATGCCTATCGCGAGACCCTCCGGCGCCACGGGCTGCCCATCGGACCGATCATCGATTGCCTGCCGACCCGCGAGGAAGGGGAGAAGGCCGTGGGCCGGCTGCTCACCGGCGCGCGGGACGATCCGACGGCGATCCTCTGCCACAACGACGTCTGCGCCTTCGGCGTGCTGGTCGGGCTTGCCGACCGCGGGCTGGTCGCCGGCAAGGATTGCGCGGTGATCGGTTTCGACAATATCCCGGAGGCGGCGCATTACCGCCCGGCCCTCACCACCGTCGAGATCGGCGCGCGGCGGATCGGCGAGGAGGCGGCCGGGCTGCTCCTGCGCCGAATCCAGGCGCCCGACGCGCCGCCCGAAAGCATCATTCTCCCGCCGCGGCTGATCATTCGCTCGAGCTGCGGCGGTCAATCCGCCGAAGACGATCTCAACCATCCCGCATCTCAAAAAACGATCAGGCCGCGGGACCAAGCAAGGAGGAAAGCCAATGTCGTGGCGTATGGGAAGTAGAAGCTTCGTGGCCGCATCCGCCGTGATGGCGTCTGCGATCATCCTGGCCCCGGCCGCTCGTTCGCAGGACGCCGTCGCCCAGGCGAAGGCCGATGTCGCGCGCTATGCGGGGCCGCAGACGAAATGGGAAGGCCCGACCTCGGCCCCCAAGCCGGATGCAGGCAAGTCGATCGTCTTTCTTTCAGGCGACGAGCAGAACGACATCTCGCATCTCTACGGGGTCTACATCCAGCAGGCCGCCGAGAAGCTCGGCTGGAAGGTCACCATCATCGACGGCAAGGGCAGCCCGACCTCCTGGCTCGCCGGGATGAACCAGGCCATCGCGCTCAAGCCGGACGGCATTGCCATGTTCGCCGATGCCGCCAGCCTGAAGGACCCGATCAAGTCCGGCGTGGCCCAGGGCATCAAATTCGTCGGGCTGCATGCCGCGGGGCTTCCCGGCCCGCAGCCGGATCTGAATCTCTTCGTCAACATCCAGGAGGATCCGCGCGAGATCGGCAAGGCGGAGGCCGCCTGGGCGATCGCCGATTCCGACGGCAAGGCGCGGGTTGTGGTGCTGAGCCACAATGAATATGCCATCGCCGAAGTGAAATCGATGGCGACCAAGACAGAGATCGAGAAATGCCCGGGCTGCAAGGTCCTGGACTATGTGAACTCGCCGGCCTCGGAAGCCGCCCAGCGCCAGCCGCAGCTGACGACCAGCTGGGTCCAGCGTTTCGGCCTGCCCTTCTACGCCACCTCGGTGGGCGACAATGATTGGGATTTCGCCGTTCCCGTGCTCAGGGCCGGCGGCGTCGATCCGGATCAGGTGAAGCTGATCGCGGCCGACGGCAACCGCTCCGCCTATGACCGCATCCGCAAGGGCGGCCAGTATCAGGTGGTGACCGTGTCGGAGCCCATCGAGCTGCAGGCCTATCAGGCCATCGACGAGCTCAACCGCGCCTTCCACGGGCAGCCGCCGAGCGGCTTCGTCCAGCCGCCCTTCCTGGTGACCAAGGAGAATATCCACTCCGAGGGCGGCGACCAGAACACCTTCATCCCCAGCAACGACTACAAGAAGCATTACCTGGAGATCTGGGGCGTGGCGCAATAGGCGGCCCGACATCCTCCCCCTCCCCCCTTGCGGGGGAGGGTTGGGGTGGGGGGTAAGATCCGCGTCCGCGGATCATGATGAGTCTGTGCTGCATCGACCGCGTTGTTGAGAATACGGCCACCCCCACCCCGGCCCTCCCCCGTCAAAGCGCGGGCCTGACGGCCCGCAGGGGGAGGGGGAAGTGGGCGGGGATGACGGCAGAGGGGGATGAGCATCGATGGCTGAAGCCCAGCTCTTGCAAGCAAGTGAGACCCACCGGCTGCTGGCCGTCTCCGGGACTGACCAAGCGGTTTACCGGCACGCTGGCGCTCGACCATGTGGATTTCGACGTCCGGCCTGGTGAGGTCCATGCGCTGCTCGGCCAGAATGGCGCGGGCAAGTCGACGCTGATCAAGATCCTGGCGGGGGTCTACCCGCCCGATGCCGGCGAGATCATCTTTCACGGGCATGCCGTCCGCCCCGGCATCGATCCCTTGCCCATCGCCTTCATCCATCAGGATCTCGGCCTGGTGGATTGGATGACGGTCGCCGAGAACGTCGCCATGCAACGGGGATATCCGCGGGGGCCGCTAGGATTGATCTCCTGGGCGAAGGTCCGCCGGGCGGCGGTCGACGCGCTCGCCAGCATGGGCAGCGGCATCGATCCCGATGTCCGGGTCTCGACCCTGCCCGCCGCCGAGCGCTCGCTGGTCGCCATCGGCCGGGCGCTGGCACTCCGCTCGGATATCCTGGTCCTCGACGAGCCCACGGCGGCCTTGCCGGAGGCCGACGTCAATCGGCTGCTGGATGCGCTGCGGCGCCTGCGCGAGAAGGGCATCGGCATCATCTATGTCACCCATCGCCTGGACGAGGTGTTCCGCATCGCGGACCGCGTCACCGTGCTGCGCGACGGCCGGCGCGTCGCCACCCAGCTTGTCGCCGAGACCTCGCCCGACGAGCTGGTCGAAAAGATCGTCGGGCGTTCCATGAGCGATGCCTTCGTCAGGCCTCTGCCGGCCTCCGACCGGATCGTCCTGGCGGTCGACCGGGTCACGGCGCATGCGGTCGGGCCGGTCTCCTTCGAGGTCACGGGCGGCGAGATCCTGGGGCTGGTGGGCCTCCGGGGTGCCGGCCATCACACCATCGGCCGGGCGATCTTCGGCCAGATCCCGATCTCGGGCGGCCATATCTCCCTCGACGGCCGGCAGGTCGATCCGAGCGACCCCGCCGATGCCATGGGCAAGCATATCGGCTTCGTCTCCAGCCGGCGGGGCGAGGAAAGCCTGGCGGCGAACATGGTTGTCCGCGAGAACGTCTATCTGAATCCCGTGGCGACGGGAAAAAGGGTCCTGCAGCCCGTCTGGCGCAAGGCGGAGCTGGCCGACAGCGCCGCCGTGCTCAAGCGCTTCTCCGTCAGGCCCCAGGATCCCGAGCGCGTGGTCGCCACCCTCAGCGGCGGCAATCAGCAGAAGGTCGTGCTGGCCCGCTGGATGGAGGCGAAGGTGCGGCTTCTCGTGCTGGAGGAGCCGACCATCGGCGTCGATGTCGGCTCCAAGGCGGAGATCTATCATCTGCTCCAGCAATCCCTGAAGGCGGGGCTCGCCGTTCTCCTCCTCTCCTCGGATTTCGAGGAGGTGGAGCGCATCTGCCACCGCGCGCTGGTCTTCAGCCGCGGGCGCGTCGTCTCGGAAATTCCCCGCAATGAGCTTACCATCGAGCGGCTGACGGCGGATGCCTCGGGCGGGGCGGCACCGGAGGCGGGAGGAGCCAGGCCATGAGCGACAGCCTATCGCAGCGTTATGTCGGCCCGGCCATCACGCGCGCGATCTCCGTCTGGGGGCTGCTGCTGCTGCTGATCATCCTGATCATCGTCTTCTCGCTGCTCCGGCCCGACACCTTCCCGACCTTCTTCAACATCAAGTCCATCCTCAACAACAAATCGGTCCAGGCCCTCGTGGCGCTGGCCGTCTTCATCCCCATGACCGCCAATCATTTCGATCTCTCGGCGGGGTTCAACCTCGGCATCTCCCAGGTGCTGGTGATCGGGCTGCAGGGGCAGGGCCTGCCCTGGTGGGCCGCGGTCATCGCCGTGCTGCTCATGGGCGCCCTGGTCGGGCTCGCCAATGGCTTCCTCGTCACCCGGATCAAGATCGATTCCTTCATCGCCACTTTGGGCACGGGCACGATCCTCTACGGGCTGAACGCCTGGTACACCGGCGGCCAGCAGGTCCTGGCCGACCTGCCCCCTTCCTTCCTGGCGATCTCCGGCAGCATCGGGGTGGTGCCGGCGCCGGCGCTCTACACGCTGATCATCAGCTTCGCGCTTTGGATCGTCTTCGAATATCTGCCGCTGGGGCGCTACCTCTACGTCCTCGGCGCCAGCCCGCGCACGGCGGAGCTGAACGGCATCTCCGCCAAGCGCTATGTGACCCTGGGCTTCGTCGCCGCCGGCACCCTCGCCTCCTTCGCCGGCATCGTGCTGCAATCCCAGCTTCAGATCGGCCAGAGCTCGGTCGGCCAGGAATATCTGCTGCCGGCCTTCACCGCAGCCCTGCTCGGCGCGACCTCGATCCGGCCGGGCCGCGTCAATGTCTGGGGCACGGTGCTGGCCGTCGCGGTGCTGGCGGTGACGGTGGCGGGGCTGAACCAGCTCGGCGCCCCGTTCTTCGTCGAGCCGCTGTTCAACGGCTCGATGCTGGTTCTGGCCGTCGGTCTTGCGGTCCAGGCTTCGCAGCGGCGCACGCGCCGCGGCAGCGAGGCCGACCGGGCGGTGGCGGCGCTGGCCCAATCCAAGCAAGCAGAGGAAACCCGCTCATGAGCAGCCGCCCCGAAGTTCCTGCAAATGCGGGCGACAGCCCCGCTCTGGGGCCCGATTGGCATATCTCCCGCTGGGGCCCCGAGGATCAGCGTGGCAACGGCAATCTCCAGACGCCGGCCAAGGTGCTGGAGGCCACCCGGCTCATCAAGACCGGGGAGATCGTCAGCCTGGGGCGGCCCTATGAATCGGCAATGCCCATCGCCCCCGGCCGCGCCTATGCGCTGCGCATGCCCGGCGGCCCGACCGGCGGGCCCTACGGCAAGGTCAGCCGCACGATCTGGAACGACGAGTTCATCAGCACCGAGATCGGCCAGATCGGCACCGCAGATGGATGCCCTCGGCCATCTCGGCTGCCAATGCGGGATGAAGGGCGACAAGACCAAGATGCTTTTCTACAACGGCAATGCCCTGGCCGATATGTGGTCGCCCTATGGCCTGAAGAAGCTCGGCATGGAGCAGGCCCCGCCCTTCTTCACCCGTGGCGTGCTGTTCGACGTCCAGGGGCTGAAGGGCCGCGTGCTGGATGTGGGGGAGGAGATCCAGCTGGCCGACCTCAAGGCCTGCCTGGAGCGCCAGAAGGTGCCCGAGGCGACGATCACCCCCGGCGATGCGGTCTTCGTGCGGACCGGCCATGGCTCGCGCTGGTTCACCGAGACGGCCACCTTCTATGACGGCGCCCCCGGCATCGGCCTGGATTGCGCCCGCTGGTTCGCCGATCTGCAGGTCTCGGTCGTCGGCGCGGATAATTTTGCCGTCGAGGTGGTGCCGCCGGTGGATCCCGAGGTGTTTCACCCCTGCCACCAGCATCTCATCATGAAGCATGGCATCCATCTGCACGAAGGGATGACCTTCGAAGGGCTGGTGGAGCGAGAGGCTTATGTCTTTGTTTATGTCTTCGCGCCGTTGCCGATCGTTGGCGCGACGGGCTCGCCCGGCAATCCGATCGCGATCCTGTAGGCGGAAGCGCGATCAAGAGAGCTATTTTATCCCGTCATCCCGGCGAAAGCCGTCGATCCCGCTTGTTGCCCTGGATTCCCGCTTATCGCGGGAATGACGACAGGGGTGAAGCCATTCGACCCGATCGCATGCCGCTCTAGGCGGCGGGATCGTCGCGCAGGTCGGCCGGCTCCATCGCCAGCTGGATCGCATCCAGCAGGTCCTGATGGCGGACCGGCTTGGTCAGGAATTCGACGGCACCGGCCTTCATGGCCCGAACCGACATCGGCACGTCCGCATAGCCGCTCATGAAGATGACGGGCAGATGCACATTCGCCTTGACGAGGTCGGCGTAGAACTCCAGCCCGCTGCGCCCGGGGAGCCTGACGTCCAGGATGAGGCAGCCGGGGAGGTTTGGGCGGTCGCTCTCGAGGAAATTCTGCACCGAGGCGAACAATTCGACGCGCAAGCCGACCGACCGCAGAAGCCCTTGCAGCGAATCGCGGACATCCCGGTCGTCATCGATGACCACGACCGTCGGCGGGGTACCGTCATGGGATTGCGGCGAGCGCCGTTCTGTCGGCCAGGGGCGGCGCGGCGACCCGAACACCTTCCCGATGGGCCCGGGCGCGGGCAGGGCCGGCACCAGACCCGGCGGCGGCAAGGCATTCGGCTCGGGCGCTCTCGCGGTGACGTCCAGGGCAAAGACATAGCCGCGGCCCGGGATGGTCTTGATGACCTCGCGGTCTTCGCCGAGAACCTTTCGCAGGGCCGACATCTGGACCCGCAGATTGCATTCGTCGACCACGGTCGACGGCCAGACGCGGCGCATGATCTCGTCTTTTGTGATGAGGGAGCCGCGGAACTCGAGCAGCACGACCAGAAGGTCGAAGGCGCGGCTGCCGAGCTCGATGGGCTCCCCATCGGCGAGGAGCTGGCGGGCGCCTGGAAGGACTTGAAACCGCCTGAACCGAATGATGGCCTGGCCCTCATCGCGGTTCGTTTCAAGCTGCTCGATGCCCGGTTGAAGCGAGGAATCCGGCGGTCCCTGCCGGGAGCGCTGTGCCGTCAATTCTTGGGTCATCACGCTTGCACCTCTCTGCTAGCTCGTCCCGTACCCCTTCCGACGGTCGCTACGAGACCCTATGAGGAGTCTCGCAGTTACATTTTTTCACCCGGACGACTTACCATTGCCGCGCGAACGCAGGTCAGCAGATCCTCCGTGGCGATAGGCTTGGCGAGAAAGCCGATGGCCCCGGCGCCCAGCGCCTGCGCGCGGACCCGCTCATCGGGGAAACCGGTAATGACGATCGTGGGGATGGATTGGCCCACCGCGGCCAGGCGATCCTGAAGCTGAAGCCCCGACATCCCCTGAAGGTTGACATCCGTAATCAGGCAGCCGGCGGCCTTCAGCCGACCGGATTCCAGGAAGTCTTCGGCCGAGGCGAAGGCCTCCACCACGAAGCCATAGGCTTCCAGCAGGCCCTTGATGGCCTCGCTGACGTGCAGATCGTCTTCCACACATGCGATGAACGGCGTCGGCGACATGCAAGCCCTCCTGGCGACCGGGAAAGCATGGCACCACCGGACGAGACCGCTCAATCCTTCTTGAATCTCCGAGCCTTAGCCCTAGGTGAGGGCTGACCTCTACTTTGGTCGAGGGTAGCTACGACCTTGTACGGGAGAGGTCGAGTTTGTCGGCCATCCGGACCAGCTCCGCCAGGGATTTCGCCCGCATCTTCCGCATCACCTGGCCGCGGTGCATCTTCACCGTGGCTTCGCCGACGCCGATCTCCGCGGCGATCTGCTTGTTGAGGCGGCCGGCGACGACGAGCGCCATCACCTCGCGCTCCCGCGGTGTCAGGCTGTGGAAGGCGGCCCTTATGCCGGCGAGGCTGCGCTCCTCGTCGCGACGAGTGCGGCTCTGCTCGATCGCAAGCTGGATGGCGTCCAGCAGTTCCTGATGGCGCACGGGCTTGGTGAGGAACTCGACCGCGCCTGCCTTCATGGCCCGAACCGTCATCGGAATATCGGCGTGCCCGCTGATGAAGACGACGGGCAGCCGCATGTTCGCCTTCACGAGATCGTCGTAGAAATCCAGGCCGCTTCGCCCGGGCAGCCGGACGTCGAGGACGAGGCAGGATGTCCGGCCCGCCTGGGCACTGGCGAGGAACTCCTGCGCCGAGGCGAACAATTCCACGCCCAGGCCCACCGACCGCAGAAGGCCGCTCAGTGCCTCGCGAATATCAACATCGTCGTCGATGACCGCAACAGTCTGAGGGGCTTCGTCAGGTCGTGTGGTCACGGGAGACCTTGTCGCTTGAGCATGGAACCGTAAATCGAAAGACACTCCCCTGAGAGGGAACCGACGATGCCGATAGGCGGCCGCCATGGGCTTCGACGATCGTACGGCAGATCCACAATCCTAAGCCCATTCCTTCGGCCTTTGTCGTGAAGAACGCCTCGAACATGCGCTCGCCTTCGGCCGAGCCGAACCCGGGGCCCGTATCCGCGATCTCCACCAGCAGGTTTCCGTTCCCGTCGCTGCGGGAGCTCACGCGCATCACCCGGGCCCGATGGTCGGCCATGCTCATCGCTTCGATGCTGTTCATGATCAGATTCAAGATGACCTGCTGCAACTGGACCCTGTCGCCGACCACGATCGCCCGATCTTCGGACAGCTCCGTCTCGATCGCAATGTCGAGCCGACGCATTTCACTTCGCATCAATACGAGGATTTCCCGGATCGCCTCGTTGATGTCCATCTCCGCCCGTTGAGGGACCGACTTCCGGGCCAGGGCCCGGATGCTGGCGATGAAGTCGCCCGCGCGATGGCCGTCCCGGATGATGCGCTCCGCGGCCTGGCGCGCCTCTTCGATGTTCGGGCGGTCGTTGGTCAGCCATTGGATGCAGGTCGCCGCATTGGTCACGATCGCCATGAGGGGCTGGTTCACTTCATGGGCGATCGACACCGTGAGCTCGCCCATCGTCGTCAGGCGGCCCGCGCGCGCGAGATTCGCCTGGGCCTGGCGTAACGCGTCATCCGCTTTGCGGCGCTCGCCGATATCGCGGAAAACCAGGACAGCGCCGGTGATCCCGCCGTGGTCGTCGATGATCGGCGAACCGCAGTCGTCGATCTGAACCTCGCTGCCGTCGCGGGCGAGCAGCACCGTGTGATTGGCCAATCCGACCACGGTGCCCAGGCGCAGCACCTTAGCTGCCGGGTCTTCGACGGTCTCGCCGGTCTCCTCATTGACGATGCGGAACACCTCGGCGAGAGGCCGGCCGGCGGCGTCGCCCTGCGGCCAACCCGTCAGTACCTCCGCGACGGGGTTCATGAAGGTGATCCGGGTCTGCTCGTCGGTGGCGATAACGGCGTCGCCGATGCTCGACAGCGTGGTCACGAAGCGGCGCTCGCTCTCGCGGAGCTTCCGCTCGGCGGCATGCTTGTAGAGCGCCATCTCGATGACGGTCCGCAGCTGGGAATCCTCGAAGGGCTTCAGCAGATAGCCGAAAGGCTCCGTCAGGCTGGCCCGCTGCACGGTGTTGTCGTCGGCATAGGCGGTCAGGAACACGACCGGAATATGACAATGCTCGCGGACCTGCTGGGCCGCATCGATGCCGTCGAGGGCGCCCTCCAGCCTGATGTCCATGAGCACCATGTCCGGCTGGGTGCTTCGTGCGAGCGGCAGGGCGTCCTCGCCGCGGGCGGTGGTGCCCACCACCACATGTCCGATGCGGCTCAATTGCTGCTCGATGTCCCGAGCCACCACGCGATCGTCTTCGACGACGAGGATTCGGGCCGGCCTCATCGGGCGGCGTCCGCGGCGCCGCCGGCGCCAAAGGCGATGGCAAAACGCGTTCCACCGCCGCGCTGCACGGTGATGGTGCCCTGCAGCTGGCGCGTCAGATCATGAACCAGCTGCAGACCCAGGCTGCCCGCCTGCTCGACATCGAAATCCTGGGAAAGCCCGACGCCATTGTCGGTCACCTCCAGGAGGCACCGCTGCCCGTCGACCAGCTTGAGGACGACCCGCACCTGCCCCGGGCGGCCGGCCGGAAAGGCGTGCTTCAAGGCGTTGGAGATCAGCTCGTTGATGATCAAGCCGGTGGATACGGCCCGATCCAGGTCCAACTCGATGTCGTCGACCTCCGTCAAGAGGCCGACCTGCTGGCTGTGCAGGTCATAGGCGCGAATCAGATGAGCGGCCAGGTTCTGGATATGGGCCCGCATGGGGATCCGGGCGAAATTGCCGGCGCGGTAGAGGTTCTCATGCACCAGGGCCATCGCGCGAACCCGGTTGCGGCTTTCCGCGAACAGCTCCGCGACGGGGGGATCGGCGATCCGGGCCGCCTGAAGGCTGAGCAGGCTGCTGATCAATTGCAGGTTGTTCTTCACGCGATGGTGGACCTCCTTCAGCAGGGCATCCCGCTCCTCGAGCGACGCCTGCAACCGCCATTGGATCTGCTTGAAGGCGGTGACGTCCATCGCCGTTCCCATGAACTCCGGCTGGCCCAAGTCATTCATCCTTATATGCGCGATGACATGGACTGTCTTAACCAAGCCGTCCGGCATGAGCAACCGGTGCTCCAGCTGATACTCGCCGCCGTCCCGAGGCGTGTCGTCAATGAAGTTCCGGACCTTGTCTCGGTCCTCCGGATGAACGCGTCGTAACAGCATGTCCGATGTTATCGGGCCGCCAGGATCGTATCCGAAAAGACGAAATACCTCTTCCGACCAAAAAACCTCATTGCTTGAGATATTGTATATGAAGCTGCCCGTGTGACTAAGTCTTTGGCCTTCGGCGAGGAAGGCCCTGGCGTGCGCCAGATCGGCATAGAGGGTGGCGTTTTCCAGGGATATCGCCGCCTGCGAGGCCAGCAACCCCAGCACGGCAATCCTGGCCGGGGTGAACACATGGGAGGCCAGGCTGTTTTCCAGGTAGAGAACGCCGGCCAGCTTGGCCTGCTTGATCAGCGGCAGGCAAAGGATCGACCGGCATTGGCTCTGGCGGATATAGGGATCGCCCGAGAAGGGATTCTGCTCCACGGCGTCATCCAGCAGCAGGCTCTCCCGGGTCCGCACGACATAGCGCAGGACCGCTTCGGGGAGCTCCGTGGGTCCCAGCGGCGGACGGCGAAACCAGACTTCGACCTTGTCGCGGACGGTTATGGCTTCTGCTTCGATCTGAAGCTCGTCCCCGGAGGGCAGAATCAACAGGCCCCGGTCGGCGCCGGCATTGCGGAGTGCGATCACCATGAGGGTGTCGATCAGTTTGCGGAGGTCGATCTCGCCGGAGACCGCCTGGGAAACCTTGACCACGGTCGCCAGGTCAAGCTGCTCGACGGAGGTGAGGCTCGTGCCATCACCGCGCGGCGCCGGCGGCTCGTGGCGAAGATGCGGGTGGAGCCGTTCGAGCTGGCGGACCTTGCCCTCGGCGCCCCACCGCAGGTAGCAGGATCGGGCTTGGCCCAGATAAGCCTGGGCGATCGCCTCGAAGCCGCGCGCGGCGTGGAAGCGCGCGGCCAGCTCATTGGCAAGGCCCTCGTTCTGGATGAACCCATGCTCGCGCGCCGATCGCACCGCCGCCTCATAGAGGCGCATGGCGTCCAGCGGGCGGCCTTCCAGACGCGCCGTCTCCGCGCCCAGCAATGCCGCGCGATGGGCAAAATTCTCGCGGCCGCTCTCGGCCCAGATCGACATTTGCCGGTGATGGGCCGCCAGCGCTTCCAGATGGCGCCGCCGCTCCTCGCCCCCCATCGCGTCGCCTGACGTCGCCTCGCAGCCCTTGGCGTGGGCCAAGGCCGCGTAGAAATGGTACTCCGGCAGCTCGACTTGAGTCGGCAGGGTCCAAAGCAAGGCGGCGGCCTTCTCGGCCGCGGCCAGGGCAGATGCGCCGTCGTTGGCGTATAGGCGGGCCTGCAGCTTGCGGATCCAGTAGCGCGACGCGGCAACCCCGAGCCGGGGATTGCTTTCCAGGTGCTGCTCGAAGCGGTCTTCGTCGAATTCCGCGTCGTTGAAGGAGCCGAAATCCGGCGTCAGCCCGCGCAGCGTCCGGATGAGCCGCAGCTGTGCGACGATGACGTCGCTGATGAGGCCGAACCGCGCGCTCCGCACGAAGTCGAGCGCGTCATCGGCCTCGCGCTCGATCTCGCCCAGCGGCTCCCCGGTGGCGAGAAGGTTCGTCACCAGATCGACCCTGGCATAGGACGCCCAGGTGAGGTCGCCGGCCTCCTGCGCCACATCGAAGGCGCGGCGCAGGAAGATTCGGCAGCTCGCCAGATGCTGCGTCCAATGGGCGACGTGGAGAGCGAAGACCTGATAGACGCGGCCGCTGAGGCCGTCGAGTCCGCGCTTTTCGACCAGATCCAGGGCAAGCCGGCCGAAGCGGAAGCCGTCCTTGTAGTTGCCGAAATCGACTCCGAGGATGGCGCCCAGCAAGGCATAGCCGAAGCAGGATCCATCGGTGTTGCCATGTTCCAGGCTGAGGGCCGCCATCCGCACGACGACGAGGCGAAAGAGGTCCGGATCCGTGAACTGGGCCGGCGAGGTGAGCATGGTCAGCACCTCGATGGTCGCGCGCCGGTCCGGATCGTTCATCACCGGCAGGTCCAACAGGGCTTCGATCGAGCCGAGCTCCAGCCGCTGCCAAAGCCGATCATATTCCAGGCGGACTTCCGCCGCCGTCGCATGCAGCGGCCATGTGTCGTCGACTCGCCGTAGAAAATCCAAGCCGACGGCGACCGCGTTGTCGCTCTGGTCGAGGTTCGTATAGAGATTGAGCCGCACGCTGGTCACGGCGGCGGAGTCGACGGCGCTCTCGGCGCGGACCGAGAGGGCCGCCAGACGTCCTTCCGCCGCGGCGAGCTCTCCCGTCAGATACTCGCACTCACCCCGGTTGAGCTCGAGATCGAAGGCAAGCCGGTAGAACCCTTCCCATGGGTTCGCCGGGAGGAACGCGGCGCCGGCGGCAAAATATTGCCGGGCGGAGCCATAGGCGGTGGCCGCCTTGGCGCGCTTGCCCGCCATCAGGTTGAATCCGGCGACCTGCGCGCGTTCGGCGGCGGTGGCGATCAGCGCCGCGCCGCGATCGAAGTGATTCACGATGTCGAAGATCTTCTCTTCGATCTCCTCCGGCGGGGTCCGGGCGGCGAGCAGCCGGCCGATCCGCAGATGCGCCGTGACCCGCTCGCCCTCGGGGATCAGCGCATAAGCCGCTTCCTGGATGCGATCATGAAGGAAGGCGTAGCCGCGGTCCGAGCGGCGGACGAGGCCCGCCCGGACAGCTTCCCAGAGGGCGGCATGCATCCCTTCCTCGGACCCGCCATGGACGAGGGCGAGCGTCGCCATCTCGGCGGCATTTCCCAGGCAGGCGAGATGTCCGAGCGCCCTCCGAGTCGCCGGCGGCAAGCGGCCGAGCTTGGCCGCCATGAGATCCACCACATTGTCGGTGAACCCCTTGGCGCGGATGCGCGGCAGGTCCCAGCGCCAGCCGGAAGCGGCGGGATCGAAGGCCAGAAGCTTCTCCTCCGCCAAAGCGAGCAGGAACTGGATCGCGAAGAATGGATTTCCGCCGGTCTTCTCGAATACCAGCCCCGCCAGCGGCCGGACCTGCGCCTGCCCCGCGCGCAGCGAATCCGCCAGCAACCGCTCCACATCCGCCCGCAGGAGAGGGGCGAGAGGAATCTCCTGCGCCCTCGCACCGGATTCCCGCACCCGCGCCAGCATCCGCGCGAGGGGGTGCGAGGGGCCGACTTCATTGTCCCGATAGGCACCCAGCAGCAGTAGATGGCGCACCTCCGGATGCACCACGAGATGCTCGATCAGATCGAGCGTCGCCCTGTCCAGCCATTGCAGATCGTCCAGGAACAGCGCCAAGGGATGCTCGGCCCGAGCGAACACCCCGAGGAACCGACGGAACACCAGCTGGAAGCGATTCTGGCGGTCCTGCGGGGGGAGATCGGCGACCGGCGGCTGCTCGCCGATGATGAGGGCGAGCTCCGGGATCAGATTGACCATGAGCCAGCCATTGGCGCCGACCGCTTCCAACAAGCTGTCGCGCCAGCGGCCCAGCTCCGAATCCTCCTTGCTGAGCAGCTGGCGAACGAGGCTTTGGAAGGCCTGAGCCAGTGTCGCATAGGGAATGTCGCGCTTGTATTGGTCGAACTTGCCGCTGGCAAAGAGACCCCGGGGCGGGACCAGCAGCTTGTGAAGCTCGCTGACGATCGAGGATTTCCCGATGCCGGAATAGCCCGATATCAGCACGAGCTCCGTCGCGCCATGGTCGACGACTCGATCGAAGGCCGCGACGAGAGTCTCGATCTCGCTCTCGCGCCCATAGAGCTTCTCCGGGATCAGCAGCTGCTCAGACCCGTCCTCCGTGCCCAGCGGGAAGGGATCGATGCCGCCCCGGCTTTCCCATGCGCTCAGGCACCGCCGCAGATCGGCCTCGAGGCCGGCCGCCGTCTGGTAGCGGTCCTCGCCCGTCTTGGCGAGCAGCTTCATGATGATGCCCGCGACGGGCGCCGGGATGCCGCCGACCCGCTCGTCCGGCGGCATCGGCTGCCGGGCGATGTGACAATGCACCCACTCCATGGGGTCGGCGGCGGTGAAGGGAAGCGTGCCGGTCGCCATCTCATAGAGGGTGACGCCCAGCGAGTAGAGATCGCTGCGGGCGTCGATCGAGCGGTTCATCCGGCCGGTCTGCTCCGGGGCCATATAGGCGAAGGTCCCGGCGATGACCTCCAGGGGTGCGGGCGCTTGGCGCTCGCGCGGCAGCCGGGAGGCGATGCCGAATCCGGTCAGGCGGACATTGCCGGCGGCATCGACGAGCAGATTGGCCGGCTTGATATCCTTGTGGATGAGGCCGCGCCGGTGAACCTCGCCCAGCGCCCCCGCCGCGGCGATGGCGAGGCGAAGAAAATACCCCGGCTCCAGCGGTTGCCCGAGAATTCGTCCCAGGGGATCGCCGCCGGCATCCTCGAGCACCAGCACCCGATGGCCGTCATGGCGCGTCAATGCCAGGGGCCGCGCCGCCCAGGCGGAATCAAGCTCGCCGGCAAGGGCGTATTCATGCTCGAGCCGCGCCAGGCTTGCCGCCGTCTGCAGGCCGCGAAGGGGTGCGCGCACCAGGATCGACACGAGATTGCCGGATTGGCGGGCCCGGTACAAAGCGAAGTCCCGGCCCTCCCGCAATGTCTCGAGCACATATCCGGAAAGCTCCATCACGGATGACCGCCCGATCGCTGACCCCTGCCCGATCTCATGGCGATGGCTGCCCGCCTCCCTCCGCGTCGAAGACCATGGCAAAGGTCGTTCCGCCATTGCGCCGGATGGCGAGGGTGCCGTGCAGCTGCTGCGTCAGGTCCTGGACCAGCTGCAGGCCCAGGGTTGCCGCATGCTCGATATCGAGATCGATCGGAAGGCCGACGCCGTCATCCCTCACCGTCAGGGCGCAGCTACCTCCGGCCAGAAGCTTGAGATCCACCCGCAGCGACCCCACGCGCGGCGATCCCGCGCCGCTGGGGGGAAATGCATGCTTCAAGGCGTTGGAGACCAGCTCGTTGATGATCAAGCCGATGGAAACGGCCTGGTCCAGGTCCAGCTCGATGTCGTCGATCTCGGTCGACAATTCGATATGCCGGCTCTGCAGCCCATAGGCGCGAATCAGATGGGCGGCCAGGTTTTGAATATGGGCCCGCATGGGAATCCGGGCGAAATTGCCGGCCCGGTAAAGATTCTCATGGACCAGGGCCATCGAACGCACCCGATTGCGGCTTTCGGCAAACAGCTCCGCGACGGCCGGATCGGCGATCCTGGCCGCCTGAAGGCTGAGCAAGCTGTTGATCAGCTGCAGATTGTTCTTCACCCGATGGTGGACCTCCTTGAGAAGGGCGTTCTTCTCCTCCAGCGAGGCCTGCAACCGCGATTGGACCTGCTTGAAGGCGGTGACATCCATCGCCGTTCCCAGGAATTCGGCCTGCCCCGCTTCGTTCGTCCTCGTATGGGTGATGATATGCAGCGTCTTGATCAGGCCGTCCGGCATCAGCAGCCTGTGCTCCCATTCATGCTCGCCGCCGTCTCGCACGGTGTTGTCCATGAATTCCTGCATCTTGTTCCGGTCGTCCGGATGGACCCGCTCCATGACCCTGTCCATGGTGGGCTTGCTGTCGGGATCGAAGCCATGGAGGCGAAAGACCTCGTCCGACCAGAAGATCTCCTTGCTCGAGATATTGTAGGTGAAGCTGCCCGTATGGCTGAGCCGCTGAGCTTCCGCGAGGAAGGCCTGGGCGTTCTGCAGATTGGCGTAGAGGCTGGCGTTCTCGAGTGAGATCGCGGCCTGCGAGGCCAGCAGCCCCAGCACGGCGATCCTGGCCGGGGTGAACACATGGGAGGCCAGGCTGTTCTCGAGATAGAGAACCCCCGCCAGCTTGGCCTGCTTGATCAGCGGCAGGCAGAGGATCGAGCGGCAATGGCCGCGGCGGATATAGTCATCGCCCGAGAAGGGATTATGCTCCGCGGCGTCGTCCAGCAGCAGGCTCTCCCGGGTCCGCTGGACATAGCGGAGAATTGATTCGGGCAAGATCGCGGAGTCGACGGAAGCTCGCTGGAGACGGACCTCGACATGGTCGCCGATGGTCGTGGCTTCCGCTTCGATCCGAAGCTCTTCGTCGTTGGGCAGGATCAGCAATCCCCGGTCGGCGCCGGCGTGGCGGAGCGCGGTCGCCATCAACGTGTCGATCAGTTTCCGCAGGTCGATCTCGCCGGAGACGGCCTGCGAGACCTTGACCACGGTCCTGAGATCCAGCTGCTCCAGCCGGGTAGCGTCCGGACTCTCCGCAGCGGGCGCGACGGCTTCCTGCCGCAGATGGGGGTGCAGCCGATCGAGCTCACGGACCTTGCCCTCCGCACCCCAGCGGAGATAGCAGGATCGGGCGCTGCGCAGATAGGCCCGTGCGATCGTCTCGAGACCCTGGCCGGCATGGAAGCGCGCGGCGAGCTCGTTGGCCATGGCCTCGGTCTGAAGGAAGCCGTGCTCCCGTGCCAGCCGAATGGCCTCCTCGTAGAGGCCGATGGCATCCAGCTCGCGTCCTTCCAGCCGCGCGCGCTCGGCCCCCAGCAGTGCCGCGTCATGGGCGAAATTATCCGGCCCGCTTTCCGCCCAGGTCGCGATCTGCCTGTGATGGGCTGCCAGCGCGTTCGAATGCCGGGCGCGCTCCGCCGCCGGTGCCGTATCGCAACGCCCCGCCCGGGCCAGCCCGCCATAGAGATGATATTCGGTCAGCTCGATCTGCGTCGGCACCGTCCATATCAGGGCGGCCGCTTTCGAGGCGGCGCTGACGGCGGATTCATAGTCGCCGGCAAAGACGCCGGCCTGAAGCTTCCGGATCCAATAGCGAGAGGCGCCGACGGCCAGCTGCGGATTGCTCTCGATATGCCTCTCGAAGCGGCCTTCGTCGAATTCCGAATCGTTGAAGGACCCCAAAGTCCGCGTCAGCCCGCGCAGCGTGCGGACAAGACCGAGCTGCGAGCTCATGATGTCGGCGATGACGCCAAAACGCGCCGCGCTCCGGACGAACTCCAAGCCATCCCTGGCCTCGCGCTCGATGTCGCCGAGCGGCGCGCCGGCGGCAAGAAGGTTGGCGCTCAGATCGGAGCAGCTATAGGCGGCATAGGTGAGGTCGCCTGCCTCCCTTGCCGCCTCCGAGGCGCGTTGCAGGAAGACGCGGCAGGCGGCCAGAGGCTGCGACCAATGAGCGACATGCACCGCAAAGGCCAGATAGACGCGGGCGCGAAGGCGGCCGAGTCCACGATTCTCGACCAGATCCAGCCCGAGCTCGCCGAAGCGCAGGCCCGCCTGGTGATTTCCGAAATACCTGCCGAGAATGCCGCCCAGCCACTCGTAGGCGAGGCATGATCCGTCGGTATTGCCATGCTCGAGGCTGAAGGCCGCCATCCGGAAAACGACGAGGCGGAAGAAATTCAAATTCGTGAACAAGGCCGGCGTGGTGAGCACCGTCAGCACATCCATGGTCGCGCGGCGATCCGGATCACTCATCAGCGGCAGATCGAACAGCGCCTCGATCGGTTCCGATCCCAGACGCTGCCACAGCCGAGCGTATTCTTGCTGGACATCCTCCGCCGTCGTCTGCTGCGACCATGTGCCGTCGAGCTGCTGGAGATATTCCAGACCCACCGCCACGGCCTTGTCGCTCTGGTCCAGATTCGTATAGAGATTGATGCGCACGCAGGTGACGGCGGCGGAGTCGATGATGGTCTCGGCACGATCCGACAGCGCCTCGAGGCGCTTTTCCGCCAAGGCCAGCTCCCCCGTCAAATACTCGCATTCGGCCCGATTGAGCTCGAGATCGAAGGCAAGCCGGTAACAGCCCTCCCATCCGTTCTCCGCCAGCAGGATGCGGCCGGCGGTGAAATATTGCAGGGCCGAGGCATAGGCGGTGGCCGCCTTGGCGCGCGCGCCCGCCATCTGGTTGAGCCGGGCGACCTGCTCGCGCTCCGCCGCCGCGGTGATCAGCGCCGCGCCGCGGTCGAACTGGTTCACGATGTCGAATATCTTCTCTTCCAGCTCCTCCGCGGTGGTTCGCGCCGCGAGCAGCCGGCCGATCCGCAGATGCGCCATGACGCGCTCCCCTTGAGGGATGAGCGCGTAGGCCGCCTCCTGGATACGGTCGTGAAGGAAGGTGTAGGTGGTGTCGGCGCGGCGCAGAAGTCCGGCACGGACGGCTTCCCAGAGGGAGGCGTGAACCTCCGCCTCGCTGCCGCCATGGACCAGCGTCAGCGTCGCCGTCTCGGCCAGATTTCCCAGACAGGCCAGTTGGCCCAAGGCTTTCTGGGTCGCAAGCGGCAGGCGGCTCAGCTTCGCTGCCATGAGATCCACCACATTGTCGGTGAAGCCCTTGGCGCGGATGCGCGGCAGGTCCCAACGCCAACCCGGTGTATCGGGTTCGAAGATCAGCAGCGCCTCTTCGGCCAGCGCGCCGAGAAACTGGATCGTGAAGAAGGGATTGCCGGCCGTCTTTTCGAACACCAGCTCGGCCAAGGGTGCCGCGCGGCCCGGCTCCGTATGCAGTGCATCCGTCAGCAACCGCGCCACATCCGCGGCCAGAAGGGGCGCCAGCAGGATCTCCTGCAATCTCGCCCCGGCGTCGCGGCCCCCAGCCTCACGAATCGTCCTCAGCATTCGCGCCAGCGGATGCGCGGCGCCGACCTCGTTGTCGCGGTAGGCGCCGATCAGCAGCAGATGGCGCACCTCGGGATGGGTGACGAGATGTTCGATCAGATCGAGGGTCGCCGTATCCAGCCATTGCAGATCGTCGAGGAACAGCGCCAGCGGATGCTCGGCCCGAGCGAACACGCCGAGGAATCGCCGGAACACCAGCTGGAAGCGATCCTGGCGATCCTGGGGCGGCAGATCGGCCACCGGCGGCTGCTCGCCGATGACGAGGGCAAGCTCCGGAATCAGATTGACCATGAGCTGGCCGTTCGCGCCGAGGGCGTCCAGCAGGGCCGAACGCCACGCGCTCATCTCCGAATCGCTTTTCCCCAGGATCTGATGGACCAGGCTCTGGAAGGCCTGAGCCAGCGTGGCATAGGGGATGTTTCGCTTGTACTGATCGAACTTGCCGGCGGCAAAGAGGCCGCGCGGCGGCACCA
Organism: uncultured Alphaproteobacteria bacterium; assembly: GCA_963757155.1. Classification (GTDB taxonomy): domain Bacteria; phylum Pseudomonadota; class Alphaproteobacteria; order Dongiales; family Dongiaceae; genus DASXQK01. The sequence continues at coordinate 44,763 of CAVWQS010000010.1, read as the reverse complement.
GAGCCTTGTGCAGCTCGTTGACCAGCGAGGATTTTCCGATGCCGGCATAGCCCGACACCAGCACCAGCTCCGTGGCGCCATGGGCGACGACGCGATCGAAGGCGGCAAGGAGGGCGTTGGTCTCGGCCTCGCGGCCATAGAGTTTTTCCGGGATCAGCAGCCGGTCGGAGACATCCTGCCTCCCCAAAGGAAAGGGCTCGATGCGGCCCTCGGCCTCCCATGCCGCGAGGCATTGCCGAAGATCGGCTTCGAGGCCGGCCGCCGTCTGGTAGCGGTCCTCGGCGGTCTTGGCGAGAAGCTTCAGGACGATGGCCGCGACCTGACCCGGGATGCCGTTCACCCGCTCGCCCGGGGGCATCGGCTGCCGGGCGATATGGCAATGAATCCACTCCATGGGATCGGCGGCCGTGAAAGGCAGCGTCCCCGTCAGCATCTCGTAGAAGGTGATGCCCAGGGAGTAGAGATCGCTGCGGGCATCGATCGAGCGATTCATCCGGCCGGTCTGCTCCGGCGCCATATAGGCAAAGCTGCCGGCGATGACCTGGGGCGGCGAGGGCGCCTGGCGCTCGCGCGGCAGCCGGGAGGCGATGCCGAAGCCCGTCAAACGGACATTGCCGGCGGCGTCGACGAGCAGGTTTTCCGGCTTGATGTCCTTGTGGACAAGGCCGCGCCCATGCAGCTGTCTGAGCGCCGCCGCCAGCGCGATGGCGAGGCGGAGGAATCGCGTCAGCTCAAGCGGTTGGCCCAGCATCCCCTGGAGGGGATCGCCGCCGGCGTCCTCCAGCGCCAGCATCCGACGGCCGTCGTGGCTGACGAGTGCCAGCGGGCGCGCCGCCCAGGCAGGATCGAGCTCCTGCGCGAGAGCGAACTCATGCTCGAGCTGTCCAAGAGCCGAGGGGGTCTGCTGCGCGGAGACCGGGGCCAGCAGCAGAAGCGGCACGGCGTTGCCGGGCTGCCGGCCCCGGTAAAGGGTAAAGACACGGCCTTCCCGCAAGGTCTCGAGCAGATATCCGGAGAGTTCCGTCACGCACCGCCGCCCCATCGCTGGCGCTATAGGCGCTCAGCATACGTCCTTTTGCCGAGGCGCTGATAGGCGGAGTTGGTGCGCCAGGGGCCCACTTCGCCAGGTTTCACGCCGTTTCACGCCAACTTACTCGGTAGACGCGCCGCGGTGACGTAGAAGTCAGCTCGGGGATCGCGGCAATCATCGGATCCCCGGAAGACGGCGCGCCGCAGCCGCGCCCCGTCCCGCAAATGCAGAGAGGGCCGACCCATGTCATGCATTTCGCCGCAAATCGAGGAGGCACGGCGCCAGGCGCGCAAGATGGAGGTCTTCGGGCAGATGACGGTCGGCCTCGCCCATGATCTCAACAATATGCTGCAGGGCGTGGCGGGTGCCCTCGATGTCATGCAGACAAGGATCGACCGGGGGCAGACAAGCGAGATCTCGGATTTGCTGCAATTGGCCCAGATGTCTCTCCACAGGACGTCGGCCTTTACCCATAGCCTGCTCGCCTTCTCGCGACCGCACCGCCCCGATTTGAAGCCCGTCACCGTGAACAAGCTGATCGCCGCGATGGAGCCTCTGTTGCGCTTTACGCTGGGCGATCGCATCGAATTCGCCCTCGCGCTGGCCGAGGGGCCATCCTCGACGGTTTGCGACCCCCACCAGCTCGAGAACGCGCTGCTCAATCTGGCGATCAATGCCCGAGACGCGATGCCCGGCGGCGGCCGGCTGGTCATCGAGACCTATCATGCCGAGCTCGGCGCCGAGAGGGCAAATCTGCGCCAGGGACGCTACATCGGCATTCGGGTCTCCGACACCGGCGGCGGCATGGCCCCCGAGGTGGCAGAGCATGCCTTCGATCCCTTCTACACCACCAAGCCGGCGGGCCGGGGAACGGGCATGGGGCTCACGATGACCAAGCATTTCGTCGAGCGGTTTCGCGGCTATGTCGAGCTGAAGAGCGCGCTCGGCCAGGGAACCTCGATCATGCTCTATCTGCCCTGCCACCACCGCCGCGAAGAGGTCCACCGCAGCGGCGAAGAGACAATGTGCCGATCGGCCTATCAGGCCTGAGCGGTTGAGCCCTGCACCGCCCAGGCGGCGCCGCCTGGAAACTCGAACTTGTCCAGGCTCCGCGGCTTCATGGTGATGCTGTAGCCCGGCATTTCCGGCGGCATGTAGCGGCCGGCACGCATCCGCACGGGATCGAAGAAATGCTCGTGCAGATGATCGACATATTCAAGCACGCGGCCCTCCATGCTGCCGGCCACACAGACGAAGTCGATCATCGCGAGATGCTGGACATATTCGCAGAGGCCGACGCCGCCGGCATGGGGGCAGACGGGAATCCCGAACTTCTGCGCCAGCAGCAGCACCGCCAGCACCTCATTGACGCCGCCGAGACGGCAGGAATCGATCTGGCAGAAATCGATCGCGCCGGCCTGCATGAGCTGCTTGAAGATCACCCGGTTCTGGCACATCTCGCCGGTCGCCACCCCGATGCCGAGCGGCTTCACCGCCTTGCGGATGGCGGCATGGCCCAGCACGTCGTCGGGGCTGGTCGGCTCCTCGATCCAGAGGGGGCGGAAGGGTGCCAGCGCGGTGACCCAGTCGATCGCCTCCCCCACATCCCAGATCTGATTGGCATCGATCATGAGGAAGCGGTCGGGGCCGATCTCCTCCCTGAGGATGGCGCAGCGCCGCTTGTCGTCGGCCAGGTCGCGGCCGACCTTGATCTTGAGATAATCCATTCCGTCGGCCACCGCCTCGCGGCAGAGACGGCGGAGCTTGTCGTCGGAATAGCCCAGCCAGCCGGCCGAGGTGGTGTAGGCGGGAAAGCCCTTCGCCTCCAGCTCGGCGATGCGCTTTGCTTTGCCGGACTCCTGGGTCCTCAGGATCGCCAGCGCCTCTTCCGGCGTGAGCGCATCGCTCAGATAGCGGAAATCGATGAGGCGGACGAACTCCTCCGGCGACATCTCGGCGACCAGGCGCCAGACCGGCTTGCCTTCGAGCTTGGCCCAGAGATCCCAGAGCGCATTGACCATCGCGGCCGTCGCCAGATGGATGACGCCCTTCTCCGGCCCGACCCAGCGCAGCTGGCTCGCCGAGACGAGCTCGCGCCAATAGACGCCCATGGCGCCGGTGATGTCGGCAAGCCGCCGGCCGACCACCAGCGGCGCCAGAGCCTCGATCGCCGCCACGCAGAGCTCGTTGCCGCGACCCAGCGTGAAGGTGAGGCCATGCCCCTCCAGCCCCGCCTGGTCAGTGGTCAGCACCACATAGGCCGCCGAATAATCGGGATCGGGATTCATGGCATCGGAGCCGTCCGCCTGGCGCGAGGTGGGAAAGCGGATGTCGCGGGCGCGGCAGCCAGTGATCTTGACCATGAAGCTCGTCTCTGCGGCTTGAGCGAAGGCAGATAGATACTAGTATATTAGTCGGAGCTGACAAGGGATAGCGCGTCACAAAGCCGCGCTTCCTGTCTGGAGCGCTTCTCGCCCTTACTTCCCCTCTACCGCGCTTCGAAGCGGGAGAGGGTGCCCGGAGCGTAGCGGAGGGCGGGTGAGGGTTTTGCGAGCGAGGAACCTGGAAAAGCCCTCACCCTCCCCATCGCTTGCGCGATGGGTCCCCCTCCCTCTCCCGCTTCGAAGCGCGGTAGAGGGTAGAAGAGGCGCTGCTCGGGGAAGAGCGCGAGAAGGAGAAACTTGCCTTAAGCCGTCCAGCCGCCGTCGATGACGTGGATGGCGCCGGTGGTGAAGCTGGATTTGTCCGCGGCCAGATAGACCGCGAGATGTGCGATCTCCGCCGGCTCGCCGAGGCGGCCCATGGGTTGGCGCTGGGCAAAGCGCGGCGCACCTCGGCCGGATCGCCGCCCAGGGCGGCCATCCGCTCATCAAGGGAGGGGCTCCGGACGGTGCCGGGGCAGATGGCATTGCAGCGGATACCCTTGGCGACGTAATCCGCCGCGACGGCTTTGGTGAGGCCGATGACGGCCGCCTTGCTGGCGCTATAGGCGCAGCGGTTCGGCACGGCCTTCACGCTGGAGGCGACAGAGGCGACGTTGACGATGGATCCCCCGCCCTTTTCCAGCATGGCGGGCAGGAAAGCACGGATCATCCGATACATGGATTTGACGTTGAGATCGAAGGTGAAGTCCCAATCCTTCTCGGTGCCATCGAGGATTGTCCCCTGATGCACATAGCCGGCGCAATTGGCGAGGATATCGATGGCGCCGAGCTCGGCGGCCAGCGCCGCCACGGCCGCACCATCGGTCACGTCGAGGCGGCGGGTGGCCATGCCGGCGAGGCTCGCCAGCGCCTTCTCGTTGATGTCGGTGGCCAGCACCTCGGCCCCCTCGCGATGGAAGGCTTCGGCGAAGGCTCGCCCGATGCCCTGGCCGGCCGCCGTGACGACCGCGCGCTTGCCCTTCAATCGATCCAATTTCCGGCTCCCCGATTCATTCGTGCAGCCGATAGAATTCGGCGGCGGTGCGGCCCAGGATGGCCCGGCGCTCGTCATGGCCCAAGCGGGCGAGATAGTCCAGCGCCGCGTCGCGCCAGCGGTCGTAGCCGCCGGCCAGATCCACCACCGGCCAATCGCTGCCCCACATCAGCCGGGTGGGCCCGAAGGCTTCCAGCAGCAGATCGAGATAGCGGGTGAGATCGCTTGGCTGCCAATCGGGCGCCGCCTCGGTGACGAGGCCCGAGATCTTGCAATAGACATGATCGTGGCGCGCGATCTCGCGCATCTCGCGGGCCCAATCCTCGAACTGGCCCCCGGCGATATCGGGCTTGGCGCCATGGTCGATGACGATCCCGAGCTCGGGATAGAGCCGCAGGAAGCGCCGCAGAGGCTCCAGATGGCGGGGCTTCACCAGGGCATCGAAGCTGAGGCCCAGATGCTGGAGATGGGCGACCGCCGGCCCGACCGCGGCCCGCAGCATCCATTCGGGATCGGGAATGTCCTGGATCATCGGGCGGAGGCCCTTGAGCTTCGGATGCTCGGCCAGCCGGTCGATCTCGGCCGGGCCGGTGGTCGATTCGAAATCGATCCAGCCGACGACGCCCTTGACGAAATCCGTCTTCCCCGCGATCGCCAGCATGTATTCCGTCTCGGCCACCGTCGCCGCCGCCTGCACCAGTACCGTGCCGCCGATCCCGTGACGCTGCAGAAAAGGCGCCAGCTCCGCCGGCCCGAAATCGCGGTAGAGCAGGGCCATATCCAGGCTCAGCCAGTGATAGTCGCCGCGCTCCAGGCTCCAGAAATGCTGGTGCGCGTCGATATTCTCCTCGAGACCGGTCATGCCGAGGGAATGATCAGGCCGCGTCGCCGGGCACCGGCACACCGGGATGGAGCAGCTTGCGCTCGCGCAGCTCGGCCCAGAAGGCGGCCGGGATCTTGGCGCTCAGCATCTCCCAATGGCTCGCCGATTCGGCGGGCGTCCGGGCGCCGGGAATCACGCTGGCCACCACGGGATTGGCCAAGGGAAACTGCAAGGCCGCGGCCGGCAGCGAGACGCCATGGGCGCGGCAGACCTCGAGCAGCTTTTCGACCCGGGCGCGGATCTCCGGCGGCACCGCGGCATAGTTGTAGGTCGCATCGGCCTGGCCCGCGCGCACCAGGATGCCGGAGTTGAAGGGCCCGCCCAGGATGATGGAGACCCCCTTGCGCCGGCAGGCGGGGAAGAGCTCCTCCTGCCCGCCCTGCTCCAGCAAGGTGTAGCGCCCGGCCAGGAGGAAGCAGTCGAAATCGCCGTGGCGCATGGCCTGCTCGCAGATCCCGACCTCGTTCACCCCCATGCCGATGGCGCGGATCTGCCCGGCGCGCTTCAGCTCCGCCAAAGCGCGATAGCCGCCCTCCATCGCTCCCTTGAAGATGCGGGGCAGCTCCTTGCCATGCTCCGCCTCGCCGAGATCATGCAGCAGCAGGATATCGATGCGGTCGAGCCCCAGGCGCTGATAGCTCCCCTCGATGGAGCGCATGATGCCGTCATAGGAATAGTCGAAGACGACATGGAAGGGCATGAGCGTGTGGAATTGGGAGGCAATCGGATCGGTATTGGCCCCGCGCTGGATCAGCCGGCCGACCTTGGTCGAGAGGACGAAATCATCCCGCTTATGCTCGCGCAGCACATCGCCCACGCGCCGCTCGCTGAGCCCGAAGCCGTAATAGGGCGCGGTGTCGAAATAGCGGCAGCCCTTCGACCAGGCCGTCTCCACGGTCCCGCGGGCATCCGTCTCGGCAATCGGGGCGAAGAGATTGCCCAAGGGCGCGCCGCCGAAGCCGAGCGGCGTGACATGGAGGCCGGTGCGGCCGATCTCGCGAGACTTCATGGGGAGGCTCCTCTGTTGGCGGCGGCAGTCTAGCGGGCGGGCGATGACAGGCTCAACCCCGGCGTCCTATATCCCCTCTCGTCATTCCGGCGAAAGCCGGAATCCAGGGCCACAAGGAGGGTGCTTGCCGCTCGCCCCTGGACCCCGGCTTTTCGCCGGGGTGACGGAAGAGAATGAGCGTCTAGGCCGCGTCATCCGGCAGCAGGCAGAGGAATTCCTCGAACTTGCCGCTGGCGCTGCGCGGGATCTCGCTGTCGAAATAGGTGAATTGGATCCGGAAAGGATAACCGATGGCGTCGTTGACCACCGCCGCCAGATCCTTCTCCTGCTTTGATGTCAGCGGCTGCTCCACCACGAGCTTCATCTCCAGCAGATCGATCTCGCGCTGCAGGAGCTGGTGCTCGACCACCGGCGCCACCTCGCGATAACCCTCCACATCCAGCTTCGGCCAGTAGCGCTGGCCGTCGGGGCGGCGCAGCAGATTCCGCTCGCGCCCGACGATCCGCCGGAGACTCGGCAGGCCCCGGCCGCAGGGGCAGGCCGCGGCGCGCTCGGCATAATCGGCGATGTCGTAGCGGATGACGGGGCTGGCGAAATTGCTGAGATCCGTCAGGACGAGGTGCCCCGTCTCGCCCGGCCCGCAAGCCTTTCCGTTCTCGTCCAGCACCTCCATCAACGCCGTCTCGGCCATGATGTGATAGAGGCCGCTCTCCGGGCATTCCAGCGCGACCAGCCCGACCTCACCGGAGGAATAGCAATCGAAGATACGCGCCTTGAAAAATTCTTCCGCGGCCGCCCGCACGGTGGGCGACAGGGTTTCGCTCATGGTCAGGATGCGGCTGATGCCCGCAAGCTCGATGCCCCTGCGCTGGCAATGGCGGCGGATGGCATCGAGATTATTGGGATAGACCACCAGGCTGTCCGGCTTGAATTCCGCCAGGAGCCGGACCTGCTCGGCAATGTCGATATTGGTGGGAATCGCCTGGAGCGGGCCGGTCTCGAACAGCAGGTTCAAGGGTGCCCCCCAATGGGGCTGCACCCTGACCTCGTGATTGTCGACGCGGATCGTGGTGCAGCGCTTGGTGAGATCGCGCCCGGACCAGGCGTGGAAGCGCAGGCTGATGGCGCGCCAGAAAAGCTGGCTGACCGCCGTCCGCCGGATCATCACCGGCTCGCCGGTCGAGCCGGAGGTGCGGCTCTCCCGCAGCGGCCCATGGCCCTCGGGAATGGCCGAGCAGTAGAAATCCGATCCCGCCTGCTGGATCTCGCGCCGGCGCAGCACGGGCAGGCGCCGAAGCCCCTCGGGCGTCGCGAGATCGCGGGGCGCCAGCCCCGCCGCCGCCAGCCGGCGGGCGAAATGCGGTGAATGCGCCGCCGCATGGGTCGCCAGGACCACGAGCTGGCGATGCTGCCGGGCCTCGATCTCGGCCGCCGGCAGCCATTGGCTTTCCTCGAGCTGGCGCGCCAGGGCCACCAATGACGCGAGAGGGCCGGTGACGATGGGCGGCCAGGCCAGACCGGGGAGACCGCTGCGGATGCGCGAAAGCAGACCCTCGGAGGCGGTCATGGCAGGGAACATCGAGGGGAACATCCGCGGCAAGAAAGCCGTTTCTCCGGGGGCCGTTCGGGGTTAGGTTCGGCTCCCCAATTGCCAGCCCTGCGAGCGGCCTGAACCCTTCCCCATGCTTATTCTCGGCATCAATTCCGGCAGCCACGATGCCTGCGCCTGCCTGTTCGATGAGTATCGGATGCTGGCGGCGGTGCCGCTGGAGCGCGTCACCCGCAAGAAGGGCGACGGCGGACGCATACCGACCGAGGCCATCGACGAATGCCTGGCCATCGCCGGGCGCAAGCGCGCGGAGATCGGCGCCGTGGCCATGGCGCGGGGCATGTTTCCCACCCGTCTCTTCCGCCATTTTCCTCCCGGGCGGCACATCGCCTTCGAGCTCCGCCGGCGCCTCGGCCGCGAACGCCATAAATACATGGAGAACGAATGTGTCCGCTATGGCCGGACGGATTCCGCCGCCATGTTCGACGGCAAGCGCTTCAAGCGCGAGCTCGACCTCTCGCCGAGCGCCGCGATCGCCTTCTGCAATCACCATCTCGCCCATGCCCTTCCCTGCCTCTTCCATACCGGCTGGTCCGAGGCGCTGCTCTATACCGCCGATGGCGGGGGCGACAATGTGCAGTATTCCATGCGGCTCTTCCGCGACGGCCAGCTGACCGAGCTCTATGGCGGCGAGGCGGAGCTGAAGCGGCCCCGGCGCGTCGACAGCCTGGGCCAGGCCTATGCCTATGCCACCGAGGCCCTGGGATTCCTGCCCTTCCGCCATGAAGGCAAGGTGACGGGCCTCGCCGCTTTCGGCAAGCCCACCCTCTATGACGCCCTCATCAAGCATTTCCGGGTCGACGACCAGGGCCAGGTCCATAGCGACTATCCGAGCTACCCGGCCATGCGCCAGCATATCTTCGATCTCGCCCAGGGCGCGCGGCGCGAGGATGTCTCGGCCTCGGTCCAGCTCCTGCTGGAGAATGTCATCATCGATTCCGTGGGCCGCATCCTCGCCCGTCATCCCCTGCGTTTTCTCGGGCTCTCCGGCGGGGTCTTCGCCAATGTGCGCCTCAATCAGCGCCTGGCCGAGGAACTGCCCCTGGACGAAGTCTTCATCTATCCGTCGATGAGCGACCAGGGGCTGGCCGCGGGCGCCGTGCTGCAGTTCCTCTTGGAGCGCGACGGGATGGAGCGCTGGCTGGCGGCACGCTGGCCCCTGCAGACACTCTACTACGGCCGCGACTTCAACGGCGCCATCGACGCCACCTTCGATCGCGACCCGCGCTTCGACCGCGTGGCGGAGAACCCGGTCGCCGGCGCCGCCGAGCTGCTGCAGCAGGGCCGCATCGTCGCCATCTATGTGAAGGGCATGGAATACGGGCCGCGGGCGCTGGGCGCGCGCTCCATCATGGCCTCGGCGCTCGATGCCGATATCAACCGGACCCTCAACGACCGCCTCTCCCGCAGCGAGTTCATGCCCTTCGCGCCGGTGGTGATGGACGAGGATGTCGAGACCGTCTTCGACCTCGGCCCCGTCAAGCGCCGCGCCGCCAGCTTCATGACCATCACCTGCGGCGTGCGGGAGGAATGGCGCAGCCGCATCCCCGCCGTGGTCCATGTCGACGGCACGGCCCGCCCCCAGGTGATCGAGCGGGCGCAGAACCGGCTCTATTACGACATCCTCGCCGCCTACAAGGCACTCTCCGGCGTGCCGGTGCTGATCAACACCAGCTTCAATGTGCATGAAGAGCCGATCATCAACAGTCCCGACGAATGCGCCCGGGCGCTGGCCGATGGCCGCGTGGATTTCGTCGTCACCGAGGGCGGCGTCTATGGGCGCGGCGGAGCGGATTAGCGTCCGTTCGATCGGCGCCGAGAATCCCGTGCCAAGTGTCGCCTTCTCCTCCTCCCGTCATTCCCGCGAAAGCGGGAATCCAGGGCAACCAGCGAATTCCTTGGCCCTGGATTCCCGCTTTCGCGGGAATGACGAAAAGAAAATAGTAGGAGAGCCTTAGCTCTTCGCCCCGTCAATTGGCTTGGGCCAGAACGAGTATTGGACGCGGCCGTCGAGATCCAAGGCCGCCAGCACATCTGCGGTCGGCGAGAGGCTGCAATAGGTGAGCGTTCGATGGTAGGTCATTCGAAGCCCACCGTCGTCCACCCTTTTGCCTTCGCCGATGCCCATCGGTTCGTCACGATCCGGAGGGCCAAAGGCGGCAAGAAGGTCCGGCAGGAATTGGATGTCCTTGAGCATCGCCCAAAGCAGTATCCGTTCATCCTCCGTAATATGCATGAACAAATCGGCCCGGCGCGATTTCGGCAGCCGTCCTCCGCAAAAGAAGCAGTGGTGCATCATCATGTTGCGGCCGCCGTCAGGCGTCTGAATATGATACTCGTTCAATTCCGGGTCATAGACGATCGGAACCCCCGGCTCCTTCGATAGCCTCTCAAGCACGCCGCAATCGCATTCGGGCGCATTCGGGTCGGGCATTCTCATGGGGCGCACCTCCGGTTTTCCCAACAAATGATAAGAGAAAGCTTCATTTGCCAAAGGCCGGCCGCCATAGGATCGTTGCCGGCGCCGGATGACGGGTCAAGGCACCGGGGAATAATAGGGGAGCGGGGAAAACATGCGAGCGACCCTTGGGGATGGCCTCGGCCATTCCAAGACGAGTTAGTGCCGCCGCCATGCGGATCAAGCGCCTCGAGACCTTCGGCACGCGCTACATCGCCTTCGTGCGCGCGACTTTGGAGGACGGCAGCTTCGGCTGGGGTCAGCTCTCCACCTATAATTCCGACATCACCGCCGATGTCTTCCACCGCCAGGCGGCACCCTGGGTGTTGGGCGAGGAAGCCTGGCCCATCGATCCCCTGATCGATCGCGTCGAGGAGAAGGAGCATAAATTCCCCGGCGCCTATCTGAAGCGCGCCATGGCGGGGCTGGATACGGCCCTCTGGGATCTCGAGAGCAAGCGCCAGGAGAAGCCCGTGGTGACGCTGCTGGGCGGGAAGCCCGGCAAGCTGCGCGCCTATGCCTCCTCCATGCGGCGCGACATCACGCCCGAGGCGGAGGCGGCGCGCTTCGTCGAGCTTCGCGACCGCTTCGGCTTCGATGCCTTCAAATTCCGGGTCGCGGCGGAATATGGCCATGACGTCGATGAATGGCCGGGCCGCACCGAGGCCATCGTGCCGGCGGTGCGCCGCGCGCTGGGGCCGAAGGCCGCGCTGCTGGTCGATGCCAATAGCGGCTTCTCCCCTTCCCGCGCCATCGAGGTCGGCAAGCTGCTGGCGGCCGAGGGCGTCGAGCATTTCGAGGAGCCCTGCCTCTATTGGGAATTGGAGCAAACCAGGCAAGTGGGCGAAGCCCTCGACATCGCCGTGACCGGCGGCGAGCAGGATTGCGATCTCTCGATCTGGCGGGTCATCTGCGGGCAGCGCATCGTCGATATCGCCCAGCCCGATGTCCTCTATGTCGGCGGCATCGGCCGCGCCCTGAAGGTCGCCAAGCTGGCCGAGGCCGCGGGGCTGAAGGTGACGCCCCATGCCGCCAATCTGGGCCTGGTCACGCTCTTCACCATGCATCTGCTGGCCGCTCTGCCCAATGCCGGGAAATATCTCGAATTCTCCATCGAAGGTCCGGACTATTACCCGTGGCAATACGGCGTCTTCCGCCGGGATCCTTACGGGATCGAGGACGGCCACGTCACCATCTCGCCGGAGCCGGGCTGGGGCATCGAGATCGAGCCGGAATGGCTCGCCAAAGCCCGGTATCAGGTCAGCGAGCTGAGCTGAAACGCTCACGCGGGTTGGTCGAGGGGAAGATAGAACCCCTAAATCCAGACCCCTCCTCCGAGTTGCCCTCCAGATCTTGGGTGTCGTCCGTGCTTTGTTCCGAAAGAGCGCCTACGCCGTCGGCTTGCTTTCGATCATCCGGCGGATCTTGGCCCCGAGGGCATCGAGGGTGAAAGGCTTGGCGATCAGATCCATGCCAGGTTCCAGGAAACGAGCCCGGGAGGCCGCCCCCTCCGCATAGCCGGTGATGAACAACGTCTTCAGCCCGGGTCGCAATTGCCGGGCCATCTCGGCGAGCTGGCGGCCGTTCATGCCCCCGGGCAGGCCGACATCGGTCACCAGCAAATCGATCCGCCGCCGACCCCGGAGCACCGGCAGGGCCGAGGCCCCGTCCTGGGCTTCGATCGCCGCGTAACCCAGCTCCGTGAGGAAATCCATGACCTGCGCCCGGACCGAACCATCATCCTCCACCACCAGAAGCGTCTCCCCGGCGCCGGCAGGCGTTTCGCCGGCATCGGCCTCCTCGAGTTTCTCGGCGTGAGCCACACGAGCGCGGGGCATGTAGAGAAGGACCGTGGTGCCCTGGCCCAGCTCGGAGGTAATCCGCACATGGCCGCCCACCTGCTTGGCGAAGCCGTAGATCATCGACAGCCCCAGGCCGGTCCCCTGGCCGAGCGGCTTGGTGGTGTAGAAGGGCTCGAAGGCGCGGGCCAGGATCTCCGGCGCCATGCCTTGCCCGGTATCGCCGACCTGCAGGACGACGTAGTCCCCCACCCCGGGGCCGCCCACATCGGTCAGATCAAGGGCGACACCATCCGTCGTGATCGTCAGCTTGCCGCCTTCCGGCATCGCATCCCGGGCGTTGATGGCCAGGTTCAGCAGCGCGTTCTCCACTTGATTGGCATCGGTCATCGCCGGCCAGAGATCGGGACGCAGCCGGGTCTCGAGCCCGATATCCTCGCCCATCGTGCGCCCCAGGAGATCAACCATCGAGGTGACGACGGAATTGATATTCACGGGCTTGACGTCGAGGGATTGGCGACGGCCGAAGGCAAGGAGGCGTGCGGTCAATGCAGCGGCGCGATTGGCCGAGGTCACCGCGGCATCGATGTATTTGTCGGTCTCCGCATAGCGCCCGGAGCGGATCCGGCGACGCAGCAACTCCATGGCGCCGATGATTCCCGCCAGCATGTTGTTGAAGTCATGGGCCACGCCGCCGGTCAATTGGCCGACCGCCTCCATCTTCTGCGACTGGAACAGGGCCTCGCGCGCCTCTTCGAGAGCCTGTTGGGCCTTGCGGTGCTCGGTCATGTCGCGCGTGACCTTGGCAAAGCCCACCAGCGTCCCGTCCACCGCCCGGATCGCGTCGATGACGACACTGGCCCAGAAGCGCTCGCCGTTCTTGCGCAGGCGCCAGCCTTCGTTTTCGTATTTGCCGGTCGCGGTCGCGATGGCCAAGGCCCTGACGGGCACACCGGCCACGCGATCTTCCTCGGTATAGAAGCGCGAATAGTGGTCGCCCACGATCTCCTCGCGCCGATAGCCCTTGATGCGCTCGGCGCCTGGATTCCAGCTCGACACCACCCCCGTGGGATCGAGCATATAGATGGCGTAGTCCGTGACACCATGAACCAGCAGGCGGAAATGCTGCTCGGCTTCGTAGGCCATCCCATCGGCGCGGACGCGCTCCGTGGTCTCGAGGACGATCGCAAGCACACCCGCGGGCTGGCCGTCCTCACCGAATATCGGGCTGTAGTCCAGGGACAGCGCGACCTTCTCCGGCACGCCCTTGCGATAGAGCACCAGCTCCTGGTCGGTGAAGGAGAGCGAGCGCCCGGCCAACCCCTCCGCCATGACGCGGCGGTTGAAATCGGCGACCTCCGGCCAGCCCTCCAGCACCTTGGAGCCGAGCAGCCGCGGATGCCGGCCGCCGGCGAAGACCGCATAGGCGTCGTTGTAGATCATGATCCCGTCGGGACCCCAGAGGAGAACCATCGGCACGGCCGAGCGCAGCAGCATGTCGGTGACGGTCTTCAACGGCTGGGGCCATCGGCTGCTGGGCCCGAGGCTCGTGCCCGCCCAGTCGAAGGACCGGATCAGGGCCCCCAACTCTCCGCCGCCTTCCGGCCAGGTCCCTGTCATTCCCCCCTCGCAAAAGCGATCCGAATCCGCATCTGGCATGTCTTGGTGACCCGCCTCGCCCCGGGTACGCAGGTGTTTTTCCATGTCCAGCCGGTGATATTTCGGTTCAGTCGAATTCCCCCTTGGTGCAATGGACGAAGGCCGATTTGGTTGCAACCCCCGGATGCCGGCGCCTTGCAAACCTCGAATTGGGCGTCCGATTGCCTATAATGGGCTCATGACAAGCGCAGCCGGCCGGCGTCCGACCCTGGGAATCGTCTCACCTTTCTACAACGAAGGCCGGCAATCCGCCCTATTCATCGCCCGGGTGACGGCCGTCCTCGAGACCATCGACACGGATTGGAGCCTGGTCTGCGTCAACGACGGCAGCCGCGACGACACCCTGGCCCAGCTTCTGGCCGAGCATGAGCGCGATCCGCGCATCAAGGTGATCGACCTCAGCCGCAACTTCGGCAAGGAATACGCGCTCAGCGCCGGCCTCGACCATTGCGATGCCGATGCGGTGGTGCTGATGGATTCCGATATGCAGCACCCGCCGGAGATGCTGCCCGTCATCTGGGCCAAATGGCGCGAAGGCTATGACGTCGTCTATATGATCCGCGGCAAGGGCGGCCTGCCGGGACCGCTCGGCCGGCTTGGCGCGCAACGTCTTCTACCTGCTGTTCCGCCTGACCTCCGAGATCGAGCTGCCCACCGAGGCCGGCGATTTCCGGCTCATGGATTCGGCCGTGGTCCGGGCGATCCGGCGCCTGCCCGAACGAACCCGCTTCATGAAGGGCATCTATCATTGGGTGGGATTTCGCCAGATCGGCGTGACCTATGAGAAGGGCGAGCGCCAAGCCGGCAAGAGCAAATGGGGAATGTGGCGGCTGACGACCCATGCCCTGGACGGCATCACTGCCTTCTCCGATCTGCCGCTGCGGATCTCCAGCGTGCTGGGCGCCCTCATTGCCGGGCTCAGCATGATCTATGGCGTGGTCCGCGTGCTGCGCGCGGCCTTCTACGGCATCGATGTGCCCGGCTATGAATCGATCATCGTGGCGATTCTGTTCCTGGGCGGGGTGCAGCTGCTGTCGCTGGGGATTCTCGGCAGCTATATCGGACGCATCTTCAAGGAGGTGAAGGGCCGGCCGCTCTATGTCGTGCGCCGGACCTACGGGCTGGAGTCGCCGCCGGGGCCCTGACCAGGGCCGCTTGCGATCTATGACTGCTCGCGCCGAGGGCCGGGCTTGCGCGGCAGCTCCGTGGTCAGCTGGCGCAATTGCCGGGCGCCGCCGCGCAGCAGGACATCCCGGGCCTGATCGACCTTGATGGCGAGATAGCTCGATCCGCCGCTCTCGGGATGGAGCTTCTGCAGCAGGCGGCGATGGGCCGCGCTGATCTCCCAATCCCGGGCGCCGGGATCGAGACCCAGGATCTCCAGCGCCTCGCCCGCCGACATGGGCTCGGCGCCGAAGCCTTCGACACCGCCGCTGTCCTCGCTCTCTTTCCCGGCGCGCCCCGGTATCGCCGTGAGCGCCAGGCTGCTGCCCGTCTCGCCGCCGCCCTGCCGCCCGAGATAGGCCTCCAGCACCGCCGCCGAGCGGCGCACGAGATCGGAATCCGGCGTGCCGAAGCCGGGGAACCCGGGATCGCCGCCACCCCTATAGGGCGGACTATCGTCCAGCACGGGACGGCGGTGGAGGCCGAAGCGCTGCAACAGCGAACCGCGGCCCAGGAAGGCCGGCAGCAGGACCATGACAGCGAGAAGACCGGTCGCAGCCACCCATTGTTCCCTGAGCAGGAGCCAGACCAGCAGGGGAACCGACAGCAGCGCCAAAGCGATGATCGCCCAGCGCATCGTCTTGGCCAGGACCTTGGGATCGCTGTGAAGGAACCAGTCGACCATCCTGACGGCCGACGCCAGCACGGAGAGGGCCAGCGCGATGCTCGCGATCAGGAAGGGATCACTCATGGCAGCTTGTTCCACCCGACACTGACGAGGCTCTCCCTCCCGCCGATCCGCACATCATGAATACTGGGATAACGAGCCATGAGCGCGTCTCGCATCCGCTACAACCTACGGATGCTTGGTCATGTTGACTTCGCGAAACTCGTCTGGCAACGTTATTTTACCGCTCGGATTGCTGGCTTCACGTCGATTCGAGGGTCGCACGCAAAAGGGGGGAGCCAATCCATGTCGGAGCCGGAAAAGACAACCGCCGCCAAGGATGAAAGCTCCCCTGATCCGCAGATCGAGATGACGCCGGAACCTCTCGCCGCCAATGCGCAGGTCGAGAGATATCTGAGGCGCAAGGTAGAGGTTACCGAAAAGGACCATCGCGAGTTCCAGGTCTATCTCGAGGAGAAGGCGCAGCAGATTGCGCCTGTCCTGCCCCCGCTGCCCCGCAAGAAATTCACGCTGAGCCGGCGCAACGCCCTGAAGGTCGTGGCCGGCACCGCCGTCGCCGGCGAGGCCGCGGCATTGGGCTATTCGCTGACCGGCGGCTCAGCCGACAAGAGCGCGGGCGCGGGCACCGGCTATGGTGCGCAGAAGCAGAGCATCGTCCGCGAGATGACGGACTCCGCTGCCGATATCGGCGGCCGAAACCTCGGACATTGGGTCGCCTTGCTGCCGACAAAAATGGGCGGCGGCACCTATGCCATCGACCTGCATTCGAACCGGGTGCTCGGCTCGATCTGGTATTGGAACTACGGCGACTACAATCCCATCTCGCACCATCTCTGCGCCTTCCCCAGCGCCGACCCCTATCACTCCTTCGAATTCATCAACAGCACCCAGGGCGGCGCGAACTGCCTGATCTATGGCATTCCCACGAACATCACCAAGCCCGGAGCCCGGCTTCAACATCTATCGGGTTCGCTATGATGGGTCGCGGATGGAGCTGATGGAGAATGTCGCCGAGACCACGGGGCTCGGGCTCGGCGTCCATGTCACCATCAATCCGGCAGATGCCCAGTGCTATTTCGTGACCGATGGGCAGAAGGACATCGCCGCCTGCTTCGATCGCATGACCTCGCGCGTCATGGCGGCGCTGAAGTTCGACTGGGTAGGCAATTCGCCCAATCTCGCGGATTGCTGGCAGCATGGCGGCACGCTGACGATCTCCAAGATCTATCCCGACCAGACCACCGGAAAGTTCGACTACCTCGGCACCAAGGGCCAGAAGATCGAATGGGAAATGGTGCCGATGGGCGAGCTCTTCGTCGAGGAGGGAACCATCCCCGGCGAATCGCCCCATACCCTTTCCGGTGCCGACGGCACGATCTGGCATCCCAATGGACGCTGGGCCGCCACCGTGGTTCGCCTCTGCGGCGGCATCGCCATCCTCGACCGGGAGAAGAACTTCGATCCCGTGGCTTTCGTCCAGTTCAACAAGGATTCGCCTGCCCAGTATCCCGTGACCCGGATCGACGACGATCATTGGCAGGTCGTCTTCGACAAGATCGCCTCCCCCGGCCATGAGATCGGCTTCTCGCCGGACGGCAATTTCCTCTGCATGATGAACAATCTCAGAGAGAACAATTGCGGCGTCTTCGACAGCAGCGATCCCGACCCCACCAAGTGGAAGAAGATCGCCCATATCGAGGATCCGCTGTGGCGCGGCAGATACCCCAACCCGTTCCACATGGTCTTCTCCATCGACGGGTCAAAGCTCTATCTCTCGGTCCTGCATCCGGCACCGGCCGCCAGCGGCGTCATGGTCGTGGATACCAAGACCTGGACCATCAAGAAGGAAATCCAGGGCATCGGCCCCGACCTTCAGACTCCAGCCATCACCTATGACGGCAAATTTGTCCTGGTGCCCTTCAGCGGCTTCCAGCGGCTGTCGAGCGGCATCGCCGTCATCGACACCGAGACTGACGAGCTGATGGGCATCCTGCCAAGCAACGGCGGCCATCACGACTGCGTCATCATCCCGACCAAGCTGGAGCATATGAAGCACACCCGTTCGTGCACGCTCTAGCGCTGCCGAATGCGGGATATCCCCGGCCTTAGGGCCGACGCCAGGTAGGCATCGATGGCGGAGGCCGGGACCGATCAAAAGGGCGGCGCGCGGCGGCGTCCACCGGCGGAAGCCGGAATCCGCTTCCTGCTGGGCAGCCTCGCCTTGCAGAATCTCGGGCGACGCAAGGCTCGCACTCTCCTTCTCTTCGCCGCCGTCGCGATCTGCAGTGCCGCCGTCTTCACCAGCGCGGTGCTGATGCAAAGCATCGAGCGCAGCATGGATGTCGGTTTCACCCGGCTGGGTGCCGATATGCTCATCGTTCCCGAGGGCACGCTGACCAATATCACCGCCGCCTTGCTGACGGCGGAGCCCACGGACCTCACTCTCGATTTCGGCATCCTCGATCGGCTGTCCCATCTCAGGGGTATCGCACGGGTGGCGCCGCAATTGATCTTCCGCACCGATGCAGCCGGCACCGGACATCAGCATGAAAGCGTCGACCTGATCGCCTTCGACCCGGCGCGCGATATCACGGTCCAGCCTTGGCTGGAGGAGAAGCTCGATCGGCCTTTTCGCAAGGGCGACGTCATCGTGGGCGCGCGCCGGGAGGAGCGCGTGGGCGCCGAGCTGCTCG
Source organism: uncultured Alphaproteobacteria bacterium (assembly GCA_963757155.1). GTDB lineage: Bacteria > Pseudomonadota > Alphaproteobacteria > Dongiales > Dongiaceae > DASXQK01. Next base: position 26,354 of record CAVWQS010000010.1, on the reverse strand, counting down.
TCTTCGGCGAGCCGCTCACGGTCTATGGGAGGCTCGGCAAGACCGCCGTCGGCACCCATGAGAACGGCATCTTCATGAGCTTCGAAACATTGGCTGGGCTGCGCGAGACGATGCTGCGGATATGCGGCCCCAAGGCGCCGCTGGAGCCCAACAAGCTGTCCGGCGTGCTGATCGAGCTCGCGCCGGGTGCTTCGGTGCAACAAGTTCGCTTCGCGGTTCTTGCCAATTTTCCCGATCTCAAGGTCGTCGCCGGCGGATCGACCTTGACTTCCATCCGTCAGGGGCTCGCAGCCTTGCTGGATGGGGTTCTCGCCCTGATGGTGGTCATGTTCATCAGCACCGGGGCCATGGTCAGCGTCCTTTTCTCGGCCATCATCACCGAGCGGCGCCGGGAGCTCGGGCTGCTGAAGGCGATCGGTGCGCGGCGCGGCCAGATCATCGGCATGCTGCTGACCGAGGCGGTGATGGCAACGGCCGTCGGCGGGATCATAGGCTGCGTGCTGGGCGTGCTGCTCATGCGCTTCTTCGAGCATTCCCTGGTCTACTATCTCGAGGGCATCGGCATCCCCTTCGTCTGGCTGGGGATGGGCACGACCTTTCTCATCGCCTTGGCCTGCATTCTGCTCGCCGCCCTGATCGGTGCCCTCGGGGCGCTCTTCCCTGCCTGGCGAGCCAGCCGCCGTGAGCCCTACGATCTCATCCGGTCGGAGGGCTAGCCAGTGCTCGCCTGCGCCAATCTCGCCAAGGTCTATGCGACCGAGAGGGGTGTGGTGGAAGCCGTCCGGGGGATCGACCTCGAGATTGCCCCGGGCGAATTCGCGGCCATCGTCGGCCGCTCGGGCTCCGGAAAGTCTTCTCTCATGGCGATGATCGGCGGCCTCAGCCGGCCGAGCCGGGGCCAGGTCCATATCGAGGGCACCGACATCTGGTCCCTCTCCGATGCCCGGCTGGCGGCCTTCCGCAATCACCGGATCGGCTTCGTGTTTCAATTCGCGAGCCTGCTGGGGAGCCTGCGGGTCATCGACAATGTGGCGCTGCCGGCGCTGCTAGGCCGTCGGATGGAGGCGGCAGCGGCCTATGGAACGGCGGCGGAATTGCTGGATCAGCTGGGCCTGGCCGACTATCTCGATGCCTATCCCTCGGAAATCTCGGCCGGAGAGCAGCGGCGAGCCGTGATCGCCCGCGCTCTGGTCAATGCTCCCGCCCTGCTCCTCGCCGATGAGCCGACCTCCGACCTGGACGAGCAGTCCGAGCTCGAGCTGATGGACCAGCTCCGTGCGCTCAATCGCGATCGCGGCATGACGCTGATCGTCGTCACGCATAATCTCCGCCTGGCGGAGCAGGCAGGTCGGATCCTGCATATCGCCGATGGTCGGCTGGTCTCATGACGAGCGACGAGCGGCCGCTGGATCTGGGTGCTCTCTCCCCCGCGGAGAAGGATCGGGTGATCCTTGGCCTCTGGACGGATCTTCGGGAGGAGCGTGCGAAATCCCGTGCCCTGGAGCAGCGCCTGGCCGAGGTCGGCGGTTCGACACTCGCGGCGGATGGCGCCAAGGGAACCCTGCTCGAAGAACTGCGCCGGCGTGGCACGCGCAAAGGGAACGGTGCGACAAGCGGGGGAGCCCGGATCCGCCTGGGACGGGGGCTTGGCCTGCTCAGATCCCGGGTCGCGATCGGCCTTGTCACGGTCATGGTGGTGGTCTTCGCTTTGGACTTCGGCGTCGGCTGGTATCAGCAGCGGCAACTGGAGCAGAAGCGCCAAGCAGATCTCCGGCTCCAACAAGCCGCTTTCGCCAACCTCTTCGTCGATCTGGTGAATATTGCCTATGAGCCCGACGGAAAATCCTATCGCCTGACCCAGACTCTGCAGAACCTGGACCCCGAGCATCCCCTCTATGTGATGCTGAGCCCCGTCCGGGTCTTCGAGCAATCCGGCCTTGTCTGGCATGAAGTGCCGGCGCATGCGCCGAGCGGCCAGTCCACGACGGTCGTGAAGCTGACCGACAAATACAGCTTCCAGACGATCTTCGAGCCCAATCTAAGGGATTGGGCGGAGCTCATCCCCGGCTATATGCATATCCGCTTCGACAACGACATGCTGATCAGCCAGCGCAGCGACCCCGAAGATGACATCGTCGAGCGCGACGACCCCTACTATGTCTATTTGAAGCCCTATGGGGCCGATGATGCGGCAATCCGTAAGGCGATGAAATTTACCGGCGCGCCACCGGTCTATATTCCGATGCCGGCACATTGACGAAGCGCCGTGAAAGCGGATTTCCCTGAAAGCTTGCAGGAGCGAACGAGATGCCTTCCGTCCTGGTGACCGGCGCAAATCGGGGCCTGGGCCTGGCGCTGGTCAAAAGCTTCGCCCGGCGCGGCTGGATGGTCTGGGCCGCGGCGCGCAAACCGGAATCGCTCGGCGGTCTCTCCGGCGATATCCGCGGCGTGGCGCTGGATCTCTGCGATGCGGGATCGATCGATAGCCTGCCGGCGCGCATCGGCTCGCCGCCCCTCGATCTTCTGTTCAACTGCGCCGGCCTGCTCGACTCGAGGGCGCCCATGGGCGGGCCCGAGACGATCGACCCCTGGGCCGAAGTCTTTCAGGTGAATGTCATCGGCACCATGCGGTTGACCCTGGCGCTGCTCCCGCAGATCGAGGCCGGCGGGCGAAAGATCGTGAGCCTGACCAGCCGCCTCGGAAGCATCGGCGAAAACGCCGATGGCGGAATCGCCGCCTATCGCGCCTCCAAGGCGGCCCTCAACGCCGCCATGCGGACTCTCGCGCGCGAGGTCGCGGGCAAGGGAATCACCGTCGGTCTCGTGACGCCGGGCTGGGTCAGGACCGAAATGGGCGGGCCCGGCGCACCGGTCTCCGCCGAGGAGCGGGTCGAGGTATTGATCGACCTGCTGCCGCGGATCGGACCGGCGCAATCTGGCTGCTTCCTCAATCACGACGGGGCCGAGATTCCCTGGTAGCGGCCCTTTTCGCCTGACCCGCCGGCCCGGACTCCCCGTCGCCGAGCCGCGGCCGCCCCGTCACTCTTTCCGGCGACCCAGGTTCCGCAATGCGCGAAGTGGTGCGGTCCATCGCCGCGAGGCGCTCGCGACCTCGCTTGTCTTCTCGGCAATAACCGCCTTCGACGTTGCAGTGCCGGCAAGCTTTCTGGTCGCCTGATCGCGTTGTGTCGAGATGAACTGGTCGAGTTCGGCAGCGTAGGCAACGCTCGCCGCCAATTGCGCCCGTGCCACCGTCAGCTCGTGCTGCGTCTGCCTCAGCTCCTCGCGCAACCGGAGATGGATCTCGGGCGTCTCGTCCAACTGCATCCACGCCAGCCGTTCGACGACCTGGGTGACGGCCCGGCGGAGCCGGTCTATGTAACCTTCGCTCCGGATCAGCTCGTAGAACACGATCTGCTCGACCGCCCCTGGGGACATCGGGACCTTCAGAGCGGCCGGCCACCACGAGCCTCCTGCCGCGATCTCGCGCGCCGCCGTCACATGGCTTATCTGCGTCTCCGGCGTCGTTCTCCAGGCGGCGTTGAAATGAAGCACGCTGGGGGTGGGACAATAGCTGAGGTTGGCCCTATGACCACCCTCGATGATTCGAATCCAGTACCGCCAGTCTCCGGAAGAAGGGACATCCTCCGGCCAGTAGCCGTATTTGTCCAAGCAGCTGCGCCGATACATCACGCAGGTACTGGGAATGTGGTTGCGGTAATTGATATACCGATCGAGCTCGTCGGCGTTCAGCAGATTGCTTGCGAAAGGAACGACCAAGCCGTCGGTCGTGACCCAGAGCGGCCGATTGTAAACCCATTCGGCGCCCGATTCTTCGAGGGTCGCTGCGAGCAACGCGAGATGATCGGGAAACACCAGGTCGTCGTCGGTCACGAATGCGATGTACTCGCCGGCGGCCAGCCGCAGCGCGACATTGCGATTGGCATATCCGAAATGGGGTGCCTTCGGCAGGTCCAACCAGCGAATGCGCGCATCGTCGAAGCTGGCGACGACGTCAGCCGTATCGTCCGTACAGCCGTCGCCGACCACAAGCAGCTCGAAATCGGTCTCGGTTTGCGAGAGTACGCTCGAGATGGCGAGGCGAAGGAGGGCGGAGCGATTGTGCGTGGGAATCAGAACGCTGAAGCGTGGCGCCATCTCAAGAGCTGCCTGCGCCGGCAAACGCCGAGGCAATCAAGAACGGAAAATCATGGCCACTGATAAGGGATGATTTTCCGGGCCTCATCGGAATCCCATAACAACTCCCAGCGATCGGGCCCGTCATGGTCGTAGAGGCGGCTGGGCATGCTGATTATCGTCGCCTCATCGCTGCCGAGATTCTTCCAGCCGTGGTAGACGCCGGGCGGAATGACGACCAGGCCCTGATTACGCTCACCCAGCAGGAATTCGTTCGTGCGACCGAAACTGGGCGATTCGCGGCGTCCGTCATAGCAGACGATGCAGAGCGAACCGGTTGACGCGAACAGACGATCGACGGTGAAACGGTGGATGCCCCAGGCCCGGATCCGCCCGGGGAATGTGACCGTGACATTTACTTGGACAATAGGGGCTTCCGTCATGCCCCAGTCGGCTCGAAAGGCTTCGCTCAGATGACCATCGCGATGCGACACCGGTCGCAGGAGGCGATAGCGCACACCCTCGATCAGGGTGAGACGCAATGCGCCTTCCGCGCTCGTGTGTGATTTCTTTCCCAAAGCCGACGTAAATCCCTCGACGTCTTCGAGATCGACGGGTGCCGGCGCGAATGATTTTTGAATACTGCTCCCCATGGCGACGATTAATAGTCGGGATTCGGAAGCATTTGAAGGGGGCATTTGAAGGGGGGTCGGCGTGCGCTTTGCCGGGAGAAGCCATGCCGATCTCCTCCGCGCGGCCGACGCAGAGCCATTCGCGATACCAGATGTCCGCCATCTCCCGCAGGTGGTGGGTGGGATCGAAATACCAGCTGCCGGGAAGCGTGGGCTCGGGCCGTCAGCCCCATATAGGGCGGCAAATCGACGGCAGGTGAAGCTTGGGTCATGGCGCCGAGGTTAGGTCAAATCGACGCCGACTGGACGCCCTCAGGACAGCGCCCGCAGATTGCGCCGCAATCGATCTGCAGCTGGGCCTGCGCCCAGGGCGGGATCGCGGTCGGCGAGCAGGTCTTCGATCGCCGCATGGGTGGTCTCCCAGATCGGAACCGCGCGTGCGAGCAGGCGCCGCCCGGCGGCGGTGAGGCTCATCCGGCGGCTGCGTCTGTCGGCGGGATCGGGCGTCACCATCACCAAAGCGCGGCGCTCCAGGGGCTTCAGCGCCGCGGTGAGGGTCGTGCGATCCATGGCCAGCAATGCGGCCACCGCCCCCATGGCGGGCGACTCCGGCCGGTTCAGCGACATGAGCAAGGAGAACTGCCCGTTGGTCAGCCCGACGGGACGCAAGGCCTCGTCGAAGCGGCGCGCGATCTTCCGCGCCGAGCGCTGTAGGTGGAGACAGAGGCAGTGGTCGCGAACCAGAAGCGTCGTCTCGAAGGGAACTGCCACGGCCTTTGACATCGGCAGATAATGTTGATATCAACCTATTCTGTCAAGCAGCGGCTCATTGGAGGGAGATTCATGAATTGCAATCCCGTCGTGTCACGAGAGGAATGGCTCGCCGCCAGCAAGGCCTTCCTGGCCAAGGAGAAGGCGGCCACCCGGCTCAGGGACGAGCTTACCGCCGAGCGCACCGCCTTGCCCTGGGTCAAGGTCGAGAAGGACTACGTCTTCGAGACGCCGCAGGGAAAGAAGACGCTCGGCGAGCTCTTCGACGGCCGCAGCCAGCTGATGATCTATCATTTCATGTTCGGTCCCAGTTGGAAGGCGGGCTGCCCCGGCTGCTCCTTCCTGGCCGACCATATCGACGGCGCCCTGCCGCATCTCCAGCATCACGATGTCACGATGGTCGCGGTGTCACGCGCCCCTCTGGCCAAGATCGAGGCCTATAAGAAGCGGATGGGCTGGCGCTTTCCCTGGGTCTCCTCTGGCGGCAGCGACTTCAACTGCGATCACCAGGTCTCCTTCACCAAGGAGGATCTGGCCAAGGACAAGGTCTTCTACAATTTCGAGATGCTGGATGCCGCCGAAGGCAATGACGAGCTGCCGGGCCTCAGCGCCTTCGCTAAGGACGACGAGACGGGCGAGATCTTCCACAGCTATTCCACCTATGCCCGGGGACCCGAGGAGCTGATCGGCACCTATATGATCCTCGATCGCGCGCCCAGGGGTCGGAACGAGACGGGCAATATGGATTGGATGCGCCGCCATGACGAATATGACGAGGCGCCGAAACCAGCCGCCTGTTGCGCCGAGTTAGCGCCGGCGCAACACCAGGGACAGGGCCGGCAGGACCTCCGCCGGCCCTTTTTTCGCCTTAAACCATGCTTTGACTAACCCGCCGGATCGGTAGATAAGGTTTTCAACTACGCCAGCGATCCGACGCCAATCCTCCCCGCCAATGATCGGATCGGGCAGGGCCCTCGCTCCTACCCGAAAAGCTGGCCGCTTTCGGCACCTCGTTTCCGGGCATCCGGACAGTCCGAAGGGCTCTCATTTGCTCGCGCCAGTTTGAGGATTGCTTGACGAAGCTGGATCTGAATTCCGCTATCGCGCCCAGGCTCGAAGAACTGCCGGCCACTCCGGCAGGTCCGATTCCTGTGTCGGATCGCGATGGCTCACAGATCGCGCCAAAGGTGAAGGTGAAGCTGAAGACCGATACCCTCATCGGCTTCATCCTCTGTCATTCCCTCGCCCTCCTGGCGCTGTTTCCCTGGTTCTTCAGCTGGACCGGCGTCGCTCTCCTGGCCGCGGGCATGTATGTCTTCGGCGTCCTCGGGATCAATCTCGGATTTCACCGCCTGCTCGCCCATCGCAGCTTCTCCTGCCCGCTCTGGCTCGAGCACAGCCTCGCCTTCCTCGGAACCTGCTGCCTGCAGTTCTCGCCGGCCTTCTGGGTGGCCGTCCATCGCCGTCACCATCGCTTCGCCGATGAGGAGCGCGATCCCCATTCACCGCTCAAGAGCTTCTTCTGGTCCCATTTCGGCTGGCTGCTGGTCCGCACGCCCGATATGAGGCCCGGCGTCATGACGGAGCGCTATGCGAAGGACCTCATGCGCGATCCGTTCTACGCCATGATCGAACGGCGGAAGAACTGGATGAAGATCACCTTCCTCTCCTGGGTGGCCTTCTTCATCCTGGGCTTCGTCGGCGACCTGCTGGCGGGTGGCAGCGTCGCCCAGGCGTTCCAGCTCGGCGCCAGCCTCTTCATCTGGGCCGGGGCGCTGCGCACGGTGCTGGTCTGGCACACGACCTGGTCGGTCAATTCCGTAACCCATGTCTGGGGCTATCGGAATTACGAGACACCGGACCGCAGCCGCAACAATCCGATCATCGGCCTGCTGGCCGCCGGCGAAGGCTGGCACAACAACCACCACGCCGCCCCCACCTCGGCGCGCCATGGCCATAAATGGTGGGAAGTCGATCTCGCCTGGATGACGATCCGGGTGCTGATGGCATTCGGTCTCGCCACCGAGGTCATCCTGCCGGCCCGGAACCTCTCGGCCAGCTACAAATAGCGCGCGGATTTGGGCTAGACTGCGGGCGCATCGAGGATGCACCTGCGGGGAGGGCTCAACTATGCGGCGTGTCTGGCTCGTCCTGTTGCTCGTCGCGGCCTTTTCCAGCGATCTTGCCGCCGAAGATGCCACGGCCCGCTATGAAGCCCTGGTCAAGATCGCCAAGCAGGGCGACCAGCCCGTGGATTGGCAGGCCTTGCGCTTCGCCTATGCCGAGACGCCGAACTTCGACCCCCTCGGCGCCGTCACCAGCAGCAAGCGCAAGAAGATGTTCGCCGCCTATAAGGCCCGGGACTATGCGACGGCGCTAGCCGAGGCCCAGCATATCCTCGACGAGAACTATACGGATATCGCCGCCCATATGATCAGCGATTTCGCGTATCAGTATCTCGGCGACGATACCCGTGCTCGCCAGCAGGGCGATATCGCGACGGCCCTGCTGAAGTCGATTCGGACCGGCGATGGACATACGCCGGCGGCCGCCCTCACCGTGATCTCGGTGACGGAGGAATACGACTTCCTGCATTACCTGAAATACGAGCCGCGGCAGCAGGCCCTGATATCGGAAGGCGGCCATTCCTACGACAGGTTCGAGGTCGAGCGCGACCAGCAGTCCTACAGCCTCTACTTCCTGATCGACCGGGTGCTGGCCGCCGAGGCCGCGCTCTTCAAACCGAAGCCCTGACGAGCGGCTCCCCCGAGCTTCAGAGAGAGCCGATCCAGCTCGACCGGCTGATCACCTGCCGCGCGGTCTCCAACACCGCATCGACGGTCCGCCCCGCTCTGTCGAGCTGGTAGGCGCCGAACAGCCGCGGCCGGCCGAGCTGCGGCTGCGCGCGTAAGATCCGCAAGCCATTGGCACCGCTTCGCCGCGGCAGGATCGCCGTCGGCAGCAGGCTGACGCCCGCGCCCGCCATGGTCAGCCGCAGGATCACCGACAGGCTGTTGCAGGTGCTGAGCCGGGCGACCTCGAGCCCGGCGGTGGAGAACCAGTCCCGCAGCAGCGTCATCAGATTGGACGGCTCGGGATTGGTGAAGATCTCATGGCGAAGCAGGTCGCCGGGCCGGACCGGCCTGTCGGGCAGGCGAAGCCGGGCGCTGGCGACCCAGGCGCATTCGATGGTGCCCAGCGGTTCCTGCCCGACATGCGCCTTCACTTCGGGATCCGCCAAAATGGCGATATCGAGCTCGCGATCGTTCAGCCGCTGGCTGAGCACGCTGGAGTTGTCGATGGTGAGCGCCACGCTGAGCTCGGGGAATTGCTTTCTGAGCGAGGCGAGAAGGCTCGGCATGCAGGTAAGGCCGAAGCTGTCCGGGGCGCCCAGCCGCAGGCGGCCGCGCAGCGGATCGCTGAGCGCGGTCTTCATCTGCAGCTCCTCCGCCAAGCCGATCATCCGCTCGGCCTGGGGCAGCAGATGGCGGCCCTCGGTCGTCAGGCCCGCCTGGCGGCCGGCGCGCTCGAAAAGCCTGACGCCCAGCGCCTCCTCGAGCCCGCGAATGCGCAAGCTGACCGTGGGCTGAGTGAGGTTGAGGCGCGCCGCCGCCGCGTGGAAGCCGCCGAGGCGGGCGATCCAGTAGAAGGCCTCGAGCTGATTCAACGTGGCGCGCATCGATAAGGATAATCCTATCGAAATTGCGCGATTAATTCAATTTGTTCCAATCGACCGGCCCCCCTACCCTGGACTCAAGCGGCGCCGAAGCGATGCGGCCGCCGGCCGCGCCGGGATGCCGAAGCCACGGGGAGAGCAGACAATCATGAAACGACCGAGAAGCTTGTTGATCGCCGCCGCGTCGCTGGCGCTGGCCGTTGCGATGGCGCCGGCGGCGAAAGCCGAGGACACGACGATAACCGTCTGGACCCATGAAGCCGATGAGCCGGCCAAGGTCGCTCTCCGTGAGCAGGCGGCACGCAATCTCGAGGCGAGCCATCCCGGCGTCCACGTCAAGATCACTTGGTACGAGAAGGACGCTCTCTACACCGCGCTCCGCACCGCGCTGCCCGCCGGCCAGGGACCGGATGTCTTCTACCTGGAGCCGGATCAGACCGAATACATCACCAACGGCTTCATCGTCCCGCTCGACAATCTGGTGAACTGGAACAACATCTATGACTGGGCCCGCCAGGTCTGGACCCATGACGGCAAGACCTGGGCGCTGCCTGAGGAGGCCTATACCGTCGAGCTCTACTACAACAAGGACCGGCTGGCGAAGCTGGGCGTTTCCCTGCCGGCCAGTAACCAGTTCGACCAGGCCCAGTTCCTCGACCTCGTGAAGAAGGCGCGTGCCGCCGATATGACGCCGATCGCGGCAGGCGTGGGCGACCGGCCCTATCCCGGCGCCTATATCCTCGGCGAGGCGCTGCTGCGCAAGCTCGGCCTCGACGATTACGGCAAGCTCCTCGCCGGCAAGCTCTCCTTCGAGGATCCGCGCGTCGTCGCCGTCTTCACCTGGGTCAAGCAGCTGGTCGACGCCGGCGCTTATCCCAAGAACTTCATGACGCTGAAGCTCGGCGAGTCGCACCATTATTTCTACCAGAAGCCCGGATCGCTCATGTTCCCCATGGGCAGCTTCTACACCGGCCGCGCCTTCGTGCCGGTGGATCAGGGTGGCCAGGCCCAGGACTTCCCGATCGGCATCATGCAGTTCCCGGCGATGGACGATGCGGCCTGCAACGAGTGCAAGACGGTGGCGGTGGGCGCCAGCTTCGCCATCAACGCCGCCAGCAAGCATCAGGATCTCGCGGCCGCCTATCTCAATGAGCTGGCGACGCCGGAGATGGGCAAGCGCTGGATCGAGACGGTCTATCTGCAGACCGCCGTCAAGACCGGCGACCTCCAGTTCACCGGGCCCTATGCCGCCTATTTCACCGAGCTCATGGATCGCCAGAAGGGGGCCAAATACTTCACCGGCATGCCGGTCGATATCCTGAGCGGCCAATGCAAGGACAGCTTCGTCCAGGTCATGAACAAGGCCTTCCCCGGTGGGCTGCTCAGCGTCGCCGAGGCGGTGAAGATGATGAACGAGGGGTGCTACAAGGGATAGCCTCGCTTTTCCTGGCAACGGCCGGCGCCGGGCGGCGACCCCGCCCCGCCGGCCGCGGCTCCCTGCTTCGTCTTCCACCAACCGGTGACCCCATGGCGGCCGAGACTGCCTCTATCCAGCCCGTTGCCGCCACCGGCCGCACCTCCGTCGTGGGCTCGCATCAGGCCTCGCGCGCCACCATCGCTGCCTTCCTCGCCCCCGCCCTCATCATCTTCGCCGCCTTCACCCTCTATCCGGTGCTGCGCACCTTCTACAACAGCGTGCATGTGATCGGGCCGCATAACGTCGCGACCTATGTCGGCACGAAGAACTTCGCCGAGATCCTGACCCACGATCCCGTCTTCTGGCGCGCGGTCGGCAATACGGTCGCCTTCACCATCGTCGGCACCATCGCCGATGTGCTGGGGGGCCTGCTGCTGGCGCTTTGCCTCTTCGCCCGCCCGCCCTTCGCCCGCAGCCTGCGGATCATCTGGTTCACGCCCGTGCTGATGTCCTATGTCGTGGTCGGAATCATCTGGGTCTGGCTCTACGACTATGACTGGGGGTTCATCAATGTCGCCTTGCACTGGCTCGGCCTCGGCTTCCTCGAGCAATCCTGGCTTGGCGATCCCTCGACCGCCCTCTGGGCCGTCCTCGTCACCCATCTCTGGAAGTGGCTGGGCTTCAACATGATCATCTGCCTGGCGGCGCTCTACGCCTTGCCGGGCGAGGTGCTGGGCGCGGCCGAGCTCGATTCCTGCGGCTGGTTCGCCAAGCTCGTCTACATCATCATCCCGATGCTGCGCCCGACGCTGGTCAATCTGCTGGTGCTCTCCTTCATCGGCAAGATGATGATGTTCGACCTGGTCTGGATCATGACCAATGGCGGGCCTTTGTGGTCGACCGAGACGGTCTCGACCTATGTCTACAAGCGCGCCTTCGACTGGAACACCTTCGACCTCGGCTATCCCAGCGCCATCGCCGTGCTCTGGTCGGTCATGATCATCGCCTTCGTCCTGCTCATGACCCGGCTGCTGCGCCAGCGCGACAGGCTGGAGTTCTGAGGATGTTGTCGCACCTCGGAAAGCAGCATGCCCTCGGGCTCTGGCTCGGCCATCTCCGCCGCTCGCCGCTGATCCTGTTCCTGATCCTCTATACCCTGGTCACGGGGGGACCCTTCCTCTGGGTCGCCTCGATGTCGCTCCGGACCACGCCGGAGATCTTCGACAGCCCCTATGCCTTACCGATCCCGGCGCATTGGGGGAAGTTCCTCGATGCCTGGACCGTATCGAAATACGGCACCTATTTCTGGAACAGCCTGATCGTGGTCGGCAGCGCCGTGCTGCTGCTCACGATCTTCGGGTCGATGGCCGCCCATTGCCTGGCCCGCTATCGCTTCCGCGGCAGCCGCGCCGTGCGCCTGGCCATTCTCAGCGGCATGATCCTGCCGCCGCAGCTGCTGATCCTGTCGCTGTTCCAGATCCTGCTGCAGTTCGGGCTCTACAACTCCCTGCCCGGCCTCATCGTCGCCTATGTGGCGACCCAGATGGCGATGACCGTCTATATCCTCGAAGGCTTCTTCGCCCAGCTGCCCCAGGATCTGTTCGATGCGGCGCGGATGGACGGCTATTCCGATTTCGAGATCTTCTGGCGCATCACCTTGCCGATCGGCCTGCCGGCGGTCTTCACCACGGTGATGCTGAACTTCATCATCCTGTGGAACGAGTTCCTCTACGCCATCGTGCTGCTGACCGACGACGACCGGCGCACGCTGCCGCTGGGAATCATGCATTTCATGGGCGCCCATCAGCTCGACGTGGGCATGATCGCCACGGGGCTGATGATCTCCATCGCGCCGATCATCCTCATCTACGCTTTCTTCTCCGACATCATGATCAGAGGGATGACGGCCGGTGCGGTCCGTTAGTCGCCCACAAGTGAAACCAGGAGCATATATGGCGGTCGTAACCATAGACAGGCTGTGCAAGCGCTACGACGGCGCCACGGAAGCGTCGGTCAAGGATATGAGCCTGACGGTGGCGGATGGCGAGTTCATGGTTCTCCTCGGCCCCTCGGGATGCGGCAAATCTTCGGCGCTCCGGATGATCGCCGGTCTCGAGCCGATCACCTCCGGTACCGTGGCCATCGACGGCCGCCCCATCAATCATGTCCCGGCCAAGGATCGCGATATCGCCATGGTCTTCCAGTCCTATGCGCTCTATCCGCATATGACGGTCCGGGAGAATCTCGCCTTCGGCCTCCGGCGGCGGAAGATGCCGCGCGAAGAGATCGACCGGCGCGTGGCAAGCGTCGCCGAGAAGCTGGGGCTCGCCCCCTTCGTCGCCCGCAAGCCCCATGCCCTCTCCGGCGGCCAGCGCCAGAGGGTGGCGCTGGGCCGGGCGATCGTCCGCGATCCCAAGGTCTTCCTGTTCGACGAGCCGCTCTCCAACCTCGACGCTTCGCTGCGCGTCACCACGCGCAACGAGCTGGTCAAGCAGCAGCATGAGCTCGGCACGACGACGATCTATGTCACCCATGACCAGGTCGAGGCCATGACCATGGGCGACCGGATCTGCATCATGAACAAGGGCGAGGTCGTCCAGATCGGCAAGCCGCTGGAGGTCTATCGCAATCCCGCCGACACCTTCGTGGCCCGCTTCCTCGGCAATCCGCCCATGAATCTCCTGGCAGGGCGGCTGGAGCGACGGGAATCCCGGGTTCTCCTGTCGATGGCGGGATGCAGCTTCGAGATCCCCGGCTATTCGCCCGCCGCGCTCGCCCCCTATGTCGACGGGCCGGTGACGGTGGGCTTGCGGCCGGAGGATCTCTACGAGGCGCCGCCGGCGCCGGGCTCGGACCGGATGCAGCCGATCACGGCGCGAATCCTGGCGGTGGAGCCCCTGGGCGCCGAGACCCTGCTGATGCTCGCCGTCGGCAATCCCGGCGAGGAAATCACCGCCCGCATCGGCCGCGACACGATGCTGAGCCATGGCGAGGAAGCGCGGCTCTTCCTCGACAAGACAGCCATCCATCTCTTCGATCCGGTGACGACAAAGGCGATCGCCCGAAGCGCTGAGGGAAGGCCATGAAAGACACCGGCATCGTGGATTGCCATCTGCATATCATCGACCACGGGCGCTTCCCCTTCCGCCCGGGCCTGGGCTATACGCCACGGCCGGATGAAACCGGCACGCGCGAGGCGCTGGCGGCCACGCTCGACGCCCATGGCGTGGCTCATGCGCTGCTGGTTCAGCCCAGCGGCTATGGCTTCGACAATTCCGCCATGCTCGATGCGATGGCGGCCGCGCCCGGGCGGTACAAGGCGATCGCCGTGATCTCGGGTGAGGAATCCGACCGGGAGCTGCAGGACCTGGCCGACCGGGGCGTGGTCGGCCTTCGCTTCAATCTCGTCAACTTCGATCCCGCCGCCATGGCCGGTCCCGGCATGGCGCGCTTGCTGGCGCGCCTCAAGACGCTGGATTGGTTTGCCCAGGTCTTCGCGCGGGACGAGCAATGGCAGGCGGCAGGTCCGCTGCTTCGGCAAAGCGGCGTCAAGATCCTGGTCGATCATTTCGGCATCGGCGATCTCGCCGCCGGCCTCGAAGCACCCGGCTTCCAGGCCGTGCTCGAGCTCGGGCGCAGCGGCCGCGCCGCCGTCAAGCTCTCCGCCCCCTTCCGAACCGCCGCCTGGCCCGATCGCCTCGGCGAGCTCGACCGGCATGTCGAGGCCCTGCTCGCGGCCTTCGGCAAGGAGGGCTGTGTCTGGGGTTCGGACTGGCCCTTCCTCGGCCTCAGCCACGGCATCCGCTATGGCGATGCCCTGGCGGCTCTCGAACGCTGGCTTCCCGATGCCGCCGATCGCGATCTGGTGCTGCGGCGCAATCCCGCCCGCCTGCTCGGATTTGCGGCATGACGGCGACAGCGAAATCGGCGCGACGGCCGCCGTTGCGGATCGGCCTCGCCGGTGCCGGGATGATCAGCCACTACCATCTCATCGCCTGGTCCCGTGACCCTCGGGCGGAGGTCGTCGCGCTCTGCGATCCCAACCTCGCGCAGGCCAATCGCCGCGCCGCGGAATTTGCCATCCCCGCCGTCTACAGCGATCTCGACGCAATGCTCGCCGGGCAGGCGCTCGACGCCGTCGATATCGCCTCGCCTCGCGAAACCCATGCGGCGCTGGTCGAGGCCGCCGCGGCCCGCGGGATCGACGTGCTCTGTCAGAAGCCCCTGGCACCTACCTTTGCGGCCGGGGAGGCGCTTGCCGGGCGCGTGGCGGGCAAGGCGCGGTTGATGGTCCACGAGAACTGGCGCTTTCGCCCCTGGTATCGAAGCCTGAAGCGCTGGCTCGAGTCCGGCGAGGCGGGCCAGCTGCTGCAGGCCGATATGGCGACCCTCTCCTCGGGCCTGCTGCCGGACGCCACGGGCCGGCGCCCCATTTTGGAGCGCCAGCCCTTCATGGCGAAGGAGGAGCGGCTGATGATCGCCGAGGTGCTCATCCATCACCTCGATGTGCTTCGCTGGCTGTTCGGACCGCTCAGCATCGTAAATGCCCGGACCGCCCACACCCTGGCCGAAGTCCGGGGCGAGACTCTCGCCGCAATCTTCCTGGAGACGGCGGCCGGCGCTCCCGTCACCCTGCGCGGCGCCATGGACGCGCCCGGCTTCCCCGCAGGCACGGGAGATCGCCTGGAGGTCGTCGGCAGCAAGGCAAGCGCCATCTTCGAGGGCATGGAGCTGCGGCTGCTCGGCACCCCTGGGCGGCAGGAGAGCTTCGACTTCGCCCGCGACTATCAGGGAAGCTTCGACGGCGCGATCCGGCATTTCGTCGATTGCCTGATCAGCGGCGAACCCTTCGAGACCGATGTGCGGGACAATCTGGAGACGCTGCGCCTCGTCGAGGACTCCTACGCCGCCGCGGCCTTGGCGCCGGCGCCCAAATGACCGCGTCCCCCGTCCCGATCGGCTCGGCCATGGCGGCGCTGGACACCCCGGCGCTGCTGGTCGATCTCGATGTGATGGAGGCCAATGTCGCCCGCATCGCCGCGGTCTGCCGCCAGCATGGCGTTCATTGGCGCCCGCATATCAAAGGCCAGAAGACGATCGGCATCATCCGCAAGGAGCTGGCGGCGGGGGCGATCGGGGTCACCTGCGCCAAGCTCGGCGAGGCCGAAGTCATGGCGCAAGCAGGAATCCGCAACATCCTGATCGCCAATCAGATCGTCGGGTCGATCAAGCTTCGCCGCCTGGTCGATCTTCTCGACCTGGCAGATCCGATCGTCGCGATCGACAGCCTCGTGAACCTGGGCGAATTGGCCGAGGCCGCGCGCGCCCGCGCCCGCATTTTGCCGGTCGTCATCGAGGTCGACATCGGCATGAAACGGGCCGGCGTCCCGCCGGGAGAATCTGTCGTGGCCATGGCCAAGGCGATCGCGGAGCGTCCCGGGCTTGCCTTCCGCGGATTGACCGCCTGGGAGAGCCAGGCCGTGGCCATCGCCGATCCGGTCAAGAAGGAGCAGGCCGTGGCGGAGGCGATCGGCCTGCTGACGGCGAGCGCCGATGCCTGCCGCCGGGCGGGCTACCCCGTCGAGATCGTGGGCTGCGGCGGCACCGGCACCTTCCCCTATTGCGCGCGCCAGCCGGGCGTGACCGAGGTGCAGCTGGGCGGCGGGATCTTCTCCGACCTGTACTATCGCAACCAGTATCACGTCGATTTCCCCTATGCCCTGACCCTGCTGGCCACGGTGACGAGCCGCCCGACGCCGACCCGCATCGTTCTCGACGCCGGCAAGAAATCCATGAGCGGCGACGCGGCCATGCCGCAGCCGATCGGCTTGCCGCCGGTGCGCCATATGCGGCTGTCGGCGGAGCACACGACCATCGAGCTCGAGAGCCCCAGCGCGACGCCGGAGATCGGCGACCGCCTGGCTTTCATCGTCGGCTATTCCGATACGACGGTGCATCTGCATGATGAGATCGTCGGAATCCGCCAGGGACGGGTCGAGGCCGTCTGGCCCGTCGCGGCCCGGGGCAAGTCAAAATAGGCCGCGGCACGCGGCAGGTCGAAATAGCCGACCGCCCTTCGGGGCCGCCTCGCATTGACTTTCTTCCGGGCGCCACCTCTAATTGACCTTCCTTTGCCCATTTCCCTTGCAGAAACTTCCGCCCGGAAGCCCGCCATGGATGCTGCGGATCGCGCGATCGCCGAGATCGAGAGGCTGTCCGGTCAGGATGTCCAGCGGCGCAATATCGCCCCGCTCGCCGCCTTCACCCGCGGCAATCTCGCCCGGGCGGCGGCCTCCATCGCGCGGCATCCCTCGCCCAGCATCGCCATCATCACCGGATTCTATCTGGGTCACGGCGAGCCGCCGAACTGCGAGACCGACGGGCCGCCGGGGGCCGCGATGCTGGCCGCGGGCTTCGCAGCGGCCGGCATTCCCTGCCGGATCGCCACCGATCTCGTCAATTCCCGGGTCGTCCTGGCGACCGCAGCCGCCGCCGATCCCCAGCACAACATCCCGATCGACGTCGTGTCCATGCGCCCGGACGGCAGCGACGGCGCGACCCCGCTGGTACAGGTCGAAGAGGCCTGGCGGCGGCAGCGCCCGCCCATCACCCATGTCATCGCCATCGAGCGCTGCGGACCGTCGCGCGACGGTTGCCCGCGCGACGCGCGAGGCGTCGACATGACGGACTGCAATGCGCCCCTCGAAAATCTGTTCAACGCGGGGCCCTGGACGACCATCGGCATCGGCGATCTGGGCAATGAGATCGGCATGGGCAGCCTGCCCTATGAGCTCGTGGCCCGCAGCATTCCGCGCGGCGACCAGATCTGGTGCCGCGTGGGCTGCGACCATCCGATCGTCGGCGGCGTATCCAATTGGTCGGGTGCCGCCCTGCTGGGCGCCGTCGCCTTGCTATGGCCGCGCGCGCCGGGGGCGATGCTGGAGTCGCTCAGGCCGGAGTTCGGCCGCCGCCTTCTGGAGGCCGCGGTATGGGAGGGCGGAGCCGTGGCGTCGGACCGCAGCGGCGCGATACCGCGCACGCATATGTTCGTCGACGGCCAGCCATGGAGCGTCTTGGAGCAGATCCATCGCCAGATCTACGACCTTTGCCGCCATGCTCTCCTTGCCGGGGAGTCCCAAGCGACCCGGCCATAGACGGATACCCTCCGGAGAAGCTCGGCGCAGAGGTCAGGGGCGGACCTCCAGCGCCGCGATCATTCCGTCTTTGAGGACGAAGGCGAAAGCGAGCTCGATGGGGCTGCCGGGAAAATTTCCCGAGACGAGACCGCGCACGATCGTCTCGCCGCCGGTCTCGTCCGCGGCAATGACCTTGATCTTGTGCTGATACTTCGCCTTCCCCTCGCGCTTCCACGCCTTGATGGCGGCGATGCCTTGGATCCTGCGCCCCTCATCCCGGACGACGGCATCCGGCGAAAAGCAGGCCGTCAAGGCCTCGGCGTCATCGCTGTTCTCGGCGGCGAAATATCCGGCAATCGGCGCAGGCAGTTCTATCGACATCGCGGGGCTCCTCTTGCTTCCCTTGTGATGTCGAGGAGATGGAAATAGGCTCTCCGGATGGCAAGAACAGACAAAAAAGTAGGGTACTTACCCCCGGGTAAGGCCGAGCCCCTCACGCCTTCCTCGGCGGCCGAGGGGGTGGAGGCCGCGCTAAAGATCCTGGAGGGCCGCTGGAAGCTGGTGATTCTCTTCCACCTCTTCGGCGGCAAGGTGCGGCGCTTTTCGGATCTGGAGCGGGCGATCCCCGCCATCTCCCAGAAAATGCTGATCCAGCAGCTGCGCCAGATGGAAGTCGATGGGGTCGTGCGGCGGATCGTCCATCATCAGGTGCCCCCGAAGGTCGAATATTGCCTGACGGATTGGGGCCAAGCCCTCTGCCCCGCCCTCGATGCGCTCTTGCAATGGGCCGCCTTGCGCGAAGCTTCATCCATCCCGGCTGAGGTCCAGGCCTGATCGCCCAAGAGGGTGGTCGTGCCGCTTACCGAGGCGGCACATTCGAAAGGAGCGGCCCCAGCCCCTCCGCCATCGTCAGATGCGTGATGACGGCCTCGCGGAGCTTCGGATAGGGAAGCTCCGCCAGCATGGCCGTCTCGACGGCGGCCATGACCTCGCCGGCCTCGGCGCCGATCATCGTGAAGCCGAGGATGCGGTCGTCGCTTCCCGCGACGACGACCTTCATGAATCCGTCGGTTTCGTCCGTCGCCTCGGTCCTCAACACGCTGCTCATCGCCAGCTTCCCGACACGCACGGCGAGACCCCGGCGCCGTGCTTCGCCTTCGCTCAGCCCGACGTGAGCCAGAGGCGGGTCGGTAAACATGACGTAGGGAACAAGCCTGTCGCCGGTGCTGCGGCTACCGCCGGCCATGTTGTCCCTGACGATCCTGAAGTCGTCGATGGACACATGCGTGAATTGCGGGCTGCCGGCGCATTCGCCGATCGCCCAGACACCGGCGGCGGACGTCTCCAAACGCTCGTTGACGCGGATGTAGCCGCGAGCATCGAGCTCGACGCCGGCCTGCTCGAGCCCGATACCGGCGGTGTTCGGGATGCGCCCGACGGCGACGAGAAGGTCGCTGCCTTCGATCTTCTTTTCACCGGAGGCCG
Organism: uncultured Alphaproteobacteria bacterium; assembly: GCA_963757155.1. GTDB lineage: Bacteria > Pseudomonadota > Alphaproteobacteria > Dongiales > Dongiaceae > DASXQK01. Next base: position 7,100 of record CAVWQS010000010.1, on the reverse strand, counting down.
TGCGCACGGCAACCGCTACGTCCTCTCCGGACCGGCCATGCACATCGATCGGTTCGGCGCCCAACAGAATCTGGATGCCCTCGCCGCTCAGGATACGCTGGATCTCATCGGCAACGTCCGGATCCTCCCGGCTCATGAGTTGGGGACCGGGCTCGATGATCGTCACGCTGCTGCCGAAGCGACGATAGGCCTGCGCCAGCTCGATGCCGGTATAGCCGCCGCCGAGCACGATCAGATGGGCCGGCAGATAGTCGAGCTCCAGCGCCTCGATATGCGTGAGCGGCCGAGCGGCATCGAGGCCGGGTATCCCGGGGATTGCCGCATGCGATCCCAGGTTGAGCACGACCTGATCACCGCTCAGCAGACGTGTTCCGCCATCATTCAGCGTCACCTCGATCGTCTTCGGCGCCACCAAACGCCCGCTCCCCATGATCAGCTCGGCGCCGCTCGTCTTATAGGCGTTCAGATGAAAGGCGATCTCGCGTTCGATCATCGCCTGCTTGCGGCCGCGAACCTTCGCCATGTCGGTCGTGACCGGCCCCGTCATCGTGCCGAACCGATCGGCGTGGCGGACGAGATGCGCGACTCTGGCACTCCACAACTCGTTCTTGCTCGGCATGCAGGCGACCGCGGGGCATGAGCCGCCGACCCAGCGTCGCTCCACGGTGGCAACCCGCTGCCCCGATCGCGCGAGGTGCCAGGCCAGGAGCTTGCCGCCCTGTCCGCTGCCGAGGATCACGACGTCGAAGCGTTCCGATTGGGACATGACCTTCCTCTATCTGCGGCCCACGGAGCCATGGGTCCGGCGCTGGGTTGTCGATCGGCTTAAAGCGAAGGGCTCGCGGCGCCTGGCGCTCGGACAGGGCATCCGAAGGTCAATGCACGCCGCCGGACGCGTTGAGGCGCTCTCCGGTCAGCCAGGCTGCGTCGTCCGACGTCAGGAAGACGACCGCCGGCGCGATCTCTTCCGGCCGGGCGAACCGGCCGCCGAGCGGCGTGGCCGCGACCATGGCTTTTGCCGCGGCGCTATCGACGAAGCCGATCCGCTGATTGCCCTCCGTGTCCGTATAACCGGGCGCGACGGTGTTGACGCGGATCTTCCGCGGCCCGAGCTCCTTGGCGAGGGCCAGCGTCAGCGCGTCCACCGCGCCCTTGGTCGCCGCATAGAGGCTCGAATTCGGCACCGGGCTTTCGCTCGCGATCGAGCTGATATTGACGATGCTGCCCCCCTCTGCCGGGAAGTGCCTTAGCGCCTCCTGGATAGCCAGCATCGTGCCAAGGACATTGATGTCGAAGTGGCGGTGGAATTGCGCTTCGCTGATGTCCTGGACGGGCCCGAACTCGAAGATGCCCGCGTTGTTCACGAGCACATTGGGCGAGCCCAAGGCCTTCTTCGTTTCCTCGAACAGCTGTTTCACCTCGGCCGATTTGGACATGTCGGCCCGGATGGCAACCGCCTTGCCGCCCTTGGCCAGGATATCGGCGACCGCCCGCTCGGCGCCTTCTCGATCGGACGCATAATTCACGGCGACCGCCGCGCCGGCCTCGGCCAAGCCCTTGGCGATCGCGGCGCCGATCCCCTTGGATGCGCCGGTGACGATGGCAACCTTCCCGTTGAGACTGTTCATCGGATGCCTCCATTGGTGACGTGTGATGCCGGTGTTCTGCGGCAATCTGTCGCCCCTTTGGCCGTCGCTCCGCCTTCGCCTCGGGCAGGCTCCGCCGGGGCCATATCGAGGACTTGCCCGCGGCTCCCCCGGCCGACTGTTGCCGATCGGCCTCAGTCGGGGCGTCCCCGCACGGCGCCCCTTGACGGTTTATATGTCGATTATCATCTATCCCCGACGATAGATGTCGACTTTCATCTGACTTTCGACGCCGCCGCGTCAAGGCCGGCGGCGCAGATGCAGCCGGCGTCACGGGACGCGGGGGTGTCCTCTTCACGACAGCGAATGGGCCTTTGAGCATCAACGGGGCATCCACATGAACGAAATCACCAATTGGTCGGACGCCGACACCCGAAAGGACGCCGCTACCACCAAATCCAAGCTGTGGCCCTGGGTCCTGGGCCTGGCCGTGATAGCGATCGCGGCCGCCGCCTGGTATGGCGTCTCCTATCGCGACGGCGGCCCCGTCGCTGCCGCGGCCCCGATGCCGCTTGCGTCCGTCACGGTGAGCAAGCCGCTGCTGCGCGATGTCGACACGCGGGTTGGGTTCCTCGGCCAGTTCTCCGCGATCGATCGCGTCGAGCTGCGGGCGCAGGTCGGCGGCACGCTCACCGAGATTCATTTCAAGGACGGACAGATCGTCCACAAGGGCGATCTCCTTTTTGTCATCGATCCGCGCCCCTATGAGATCAAGCTCGCCCAGGCGACCGCCCAGCTCCAGACCGCGACCTCGCGCCTTACCCTTGCCACCAGCGAGCTCATTCGCGCCCAGACGCTGAAGAAGAGTAATTTCGGAACCGCCGAGACCGTCGACCAGCGCATGGACGAGCAGTCCGCCGCCCAGGCCGCCATCGACGACGCCAAGGCCCAGATCCGCGACGCCAAGCTCGACCTGGAATATTGCCATATCACCGCCCCCTTCACGGGCCGCATTGGGGCGCGCCTGGTTTCGATCGGCAGCCTGATCGCCGGCAGCCGTGCCGCCACCAGCCCGACGACCCTGCTGACGACGCTGGTCTCCCTCGACCCCATCTATCTCGACTTCGACATGAGCGAATCCGACTATCTGACCTTCTCGCGCGAACGCGCGCATCTCCCGGCAACGACGGCCGATCAAGTCGCGATCAGCCTCAGCGACGAGACGAACTTCGCGCGGCTGGGCTCGCTCGACTTCGTGGACAATGCCCTCGATCGTTCGAGCGGCACCATCCATGCCCGCGCCTCGGTGCCAAATCCGGACTTCTTCCTGGTGCCCGGCGAGTTCGCGCGGATCCGCCTGGCGGTCTCGCCCCCCGCCCCCACCCTGCTCCTGCCGGACTCCGCGGTGATGCTCGATCAATCGCAGCATATGGTCATGACGGTCTCCCCCGACGGCACCGTCGTGCCCAAGCTCGTCGAGACCGGGGATCTTCGCGGCGGGCTGCGGGTCATCAAATCGGGCCTTGCCGCGAGCGACCGCGTGATCATCGACGGCCTGATGTATGCCATCCCGGGCTCCAAGGTCGCCCCGCAGGATGGCGCGGTCCATTACGACGCCACCTCCGACCGGGGTTAGGACGGGAACATCGCCATGCGCCTCGCCCATATCTTCATCGACCGGCCCATCTTCGCCACGGTGCTCAGCGTCTTCGTGACCCTGGTCGGGCTCGGTGCCCTCGCCATCCTGCCGGTCGCGCAATATCCGGAAATCGTGCCGCCGACGGTCCAGATCACGACGATCTATCCCGGTGCATCGGCCGAAACGGTGTCGCGGACGGTCGCAACGCCGCTCGAGCAGGAGATCAACGGCGTCGAGAACATGCTCTATATGAGCAGCCAGTCGACCGGCGACGGCAAGATCACGATCACGGTGACCTTCCAGATCGGAACCGACCTGAACGTCGCCCAGATGCTGACGCAGAACCGCGTCCAGGACGCCTTGCCCCGGCTGCCCGAGGACGTCCAGCGCCAGGGTGTGCAGGTCCGGAAGTCGACCCCCAACATCCTGCTCGCCGTCCATCTCATCTCGCCCGACAGCTCGCGCGACGGTCTCTATATCTCGAACTACGCGACCTTGCATGTGAAGGACGCCTTGGCGCGCCTGCCGGGGGTGGGCGATGTCCAGCTCTTCGGCGCCCGCGATTATGCGATGCGCATCTGGCTCGATCCGGACAAGGTTGCGGCCCATAGTCTCAATGCGGGCGAAGTCCTGGCCGCGCTGCGGGCCCAGAATGTCCAGGTCTCGGCCGGCGTCCTCAACCAGCCGCCGGTTCCCACGCATGAGGCCTATCAGCTCAACGTCCAGACCCTGGGCCGGCTGTCCACGCCGGAGCAATTCCTCAATGTCGTCCTCAAATCCGACGATCAGGGACGGGTGACGCGCCTCAGCGACGTCGGACGCGTCGAGATCGGCGCCGCGGATTACGGCTCGACCGCCTATATGGATCGCGGCCCCGGCATACCGCTGCTGATCTTCGCCCAGCCCGGCGCGAACTCGCTGGCGGTGGAGAGCGAAGTGCTCTCGACCATGGAGACCCTGTCGAAGGATTTCCCGCCGGGCATCGGCTACAAGGTCATCTACGATCCCACGATCTTCGTCGGCAAATCGGTCGATGAGGTGATCACCACGATCTTCGTGGCGATCCTGCTCGTGGTCGGCGTCGTGTTCCTGTTCCTGCAGAACTGGCGCGCCGCGATCATTCCCGTCATCGCCATACCGGTCTCGCTGGTCGGCGTGTTCTCCGTTCTCTACGCGCTCGGCATATCGCTGAACAACCTGTCGCTGTTCGGACTCGTGCTCGCCGTGGGAATCGTCGTGGACGACGCGATCGTCGTGGTCGAGAACGTCGAGCGGAATATCCGGTTGGGGATGACGCCCGCGAAGGCCGCCCATACGACCATGGACGAGGTCGGCGGCGCGCTGATCTCCATCGCGCTGACGCTCTGCGCGGTGTTCGTGCCGTCGGCCTTCCTCTCGGGCATAACGGGGCAGTTTTTCCGCCAGTTCGCCGTCACGATCGCGGCCTCGACCGTGATCTCCTGCTTCGTGTCGCTCACCCTCAGCCCCGCCCTCTGCGCCGTGCTTTTCAAGGCGCACCGGCCGGCCCATAAGGCGCGTGGCTTCGGGCTCGGTCGCCTCGTCATGGCGGCCTTCGACGGCTTCAACCGCGGCTTCGAATGGTTGTCGAACGCTTATGGCCGCCTGACCCGCCGCCTGGTGCAGGTGACGGCCTTCGTGCTCGTGATCTACGCGCTGCTGATCGGCTTGGCAGGCGTCCAGTTCTCCCGCGCGCCGACGGGCTTCATCCCGGAGCAGGACCAGGGCTATCTCATCACCGTGCTGCAGCTGCCGCCCGGTGCCTCCCTCGACAGGACGGAGGCGGTCGTCAAACGGGCGGTCGACATCATCCTGAAGACGAAGGGCATCGAGCATGTCGCACCCTTCGCCGGGCTGGATGCCACCACCTTCACGGTATCCTCCAATGCCGGGACGATCTTCTCGGGCCTGCCCACGCTCTATAACCACAAGCTCGAGGGCGTGACCGCCGCCACGGTGCTGGCCGATCTGCGCAAGCGCCTGTCGGTGATCCAGGACGCCTATGTGCTGACCATTCCCCCGCCGCCGGTCCAGGGCCTGGGCAGTGCCGGCGGCTTCAAATTGATGGTGCAGGACCGCGCCGGGCTCGGCTCGGATGCGCTCGCCCATGCGGCGCAGGCCCTGGTCGCCGCCGCGAACAAGGATCCGGCCTTCGCCGGCGTCTTCACCTTGTTCAGCACCCGCTCGCCCACCGTCTATACCGACATCGATCGCGAGAAGGCCCAGAAGGTCGGGCTCACGCCCACGGATGTGTTCAACACCCTGCAGGTCTATCTGGGCTCGCAATATGTGAACGACTTCAACTATCTCGGCCGGACCTACCAGGTGATCGCCCAGGCCGACGGCAGCTTCCGGCGGGATTCGCGCGGATATCCAGCGCCTCAAGGCCCGCAACGCCACGGGCGAGATGGTGCCGATCGGCACGGTGGCCCGGCTCCGGGACGAGACCGCCGCCTATCGCGTGCCGCGCTTCGATCTCTACCCGGCGGCCGAGGTCATGGGCGTAGCGGCCCCCGGTGTCGCCACCGGCACCGCGCTGCACCGGATGGAGGAGCTGGCCCACCAGGTTCTGCCGCCCGGCATCGGCTTCGAATGGACCGAGCTCGCCTTTCAGCAGCAGCAGAAGGGCACGCCGACCCTGCTCGTCTTCGGCGCCGCCGCCCTCCTCGTCTTCCTGGTGCTGGCCGCCCAATATGAGAGCTGGAAGCTGCCCCTGGCCGTGGTGCTGATCGTGCCGATGTGCCTTCTGGCCTCGGTGACGGGCCTGCTGGCCCGCGGCATGTCGATCGACGTCCTGGCCCAGATCGGCTTCGTGGTTCTCGTGGGCCTCGCCGCCAAGAACGCGATCCTGATCGTCGAATTCGCGCGCCAGGCGGAGGAGGCCGGTGCATCCGCGGGTGAGGCCGCGGTGCGGGCGGCGCGCACAAGGCTTCGTCCGATCCTGATGACCTCCTTCGCCTTCATCCTGGGCGTCGCCCCGCTGGTGGTCGCCACCGGCGCCGGCGCCGAGATGCGCCAATCCCTGGGCACGGCCGTGTTCTTCGGCATGCTGGGCGTGACCGGCTTCGGCCTGCTGTTCACGCCCGTCTTCTACACCGTGGTTCGCCGGATCGGCGGCAGGCGGCGCACGCGCGTCGAGGACGTGATTCCGATGACGGCCGTCGACCACCAGGCACTATGAGAGGACGCGGCAGTGGCGGCGGCCTGGCAACCTCCGGCATTCGACATGGGTTTAGATGTCTAATACAATCAAAAGATAATGACGGCGGCCCCATGAGAGCCGCCGAAAGCCTCGTGAGTGGGAGGGGCGCCGGATGAAGAAGTCAAAGCTCGAAACCGCCGAAACGCGACGCCGGATCGTCAGGGCTGCCGCCGCTGAATTTCGCCGCAACGGCATCCATGCCACCGGCCTCTGCGAGCTGATGGCGGCGGCCGGCCTGACCCATGGCGGGTTCTACCGGCATTTCGACTCGAAGGACCAGCTGGTTGCCGAAGCCTGCGCCGCGGGAATGGAAGCCGAAGTGGGCGGGGCCGCTGCCTGCCCTGACTTTGGGAAGGGCGGGCTGAAGGAGATGGCGGCCAGCTATCTCTCGACGGTCCATAGGGACAATCCCTCGGAAGGCTGCCTGCTGGCCGGGCTGGGCAGCGAGCTGGCGCGGAGCGGCGACAAGACGCGGGCCGCGGCAAGCGCCGGCGTTCTCAAGCTCGCCGAGATCATCGCTGCAGAGTATAGCCGGACGAATCCCGAACTCGGCGAAAGGGCGAGCCCTGGTCGCGCTGTCGGCGATGATCGGGGCCATCACGCTGTCACGGATCGTGACGGACCCGAAGATATCTGCCGCCATCCTCGACTCCAC